>NZ_LMNZ01000004.1:651335-652716 GCF_001423445.1 Rhizobium sp. Leaf311
TGATGGCCTGTCTGGCGAGACGGACGTTCTTTCGCGTTATGCTCTCTTCAACTCCGTTCGCTACACCTACGATGCAGGCTCTTTCTGGGCTGGCGTTTCCGTTGACGAACTTGAAGGTACTAACGTTGGAAGCTACCGCGTTGTTGGTGCAGCTAACGTTGTAGAAAACGACAATAACGTCGGTATTACTGCCGGTATCGGTGGTAAAGTCGGTGGTGCTAAGCTTCAGTTGATCGGCGGCTACGACGTCGACCAGGAAGAAGGCGCTGTTCGTCTGATCGCCACAGCCGATTTTGGTCCTGGCACACTCGGTCTGGCCGGTGTTTGGGCTTCCGGTGGTAATGCTTACTACAACCAGTCCGAATGGGCTGTTGCTGCTGAATACGCAATCAAGGCAACCGACAAGCTGACCATCACTCCAGGTGCACAGTGGTTCGGTAACGTAGCGACAACCGCATCTCTGAGCTCAACTGCTCTGTCTGGCGCAACAACTCTGCGTCTGGCTGACGACTTCTCTGACCGTGATGCTTGGCAGGCCGGTGTAACGGTTGACTACAAGATCACGCAGGGTCTTTCTGCAAAGATCACAGCTAACTACTTCGACGAAGATGAGCGTGACGATCAGGTCAACGGTTTCGTTCGCCTGCAGCGTTCGTTCTAATAAAATACGACTCATTTATTTCGGAAAGCCCGGCTCCCATGCCGGGCTTTTTGTTGTCTTCGTGTGCCGGCGCATCAGGCAAGTTTTACCCTTACTTGTTAAGGGTCTGTTAGGAAGTCGTGGTCCGGTTCTCCTAGTTGTAGCGAAATGGCAACAGGGTGACGAGAAGCAGTTTGATTTGTGACGAAATTGTTTCCTTCTTGATTGCGCGAATCCCCTCTTTTGGATGTAATCAGTCTCAGGGCGGCATTTTAATTTATTTGTATTTCCCACTCGCTGCTCATTCGATTTTGACTGGAGGTCAATATGAACATCAAGAGCCTTTTGATCGGCTCCGCTGCAGCTCTCGCAGCAGTATCCGGCGCACAGGCCGCTGACGCTATCGTCGCAGCAGAGCCTGAGCCCCTCGAATACGTTCGCGTTTGCGACGCTTTCGGCACCGGCTTCTTCTACATTCCAGGCACCGAGACTTGCTTGAAGTTTGGCGGCTACATTCGTTTCCAGACGAACTTCGGTCGTGACGAGTCGGGCTCTTCCGATTGGGATTCGTTCACACGCGCTCAGTTCGAAGTTGACACACGCACAGACACCGAGCTTGGCGCTCTGCGTGGCTTCATCGGCTTCCGTGGCAATGCCGACTCTGGCATTGGTGGTTCTACGGCTGGCACGTCCGGCAACCAGGGTTCTGGCGTATTCGTTGACCAGGCCTTCATCGAACTC
>NZ_LMNZ01000004.1:652776-977840 GCF_001423445.1 Rhizobium sp. Leaf311
CGATGATCTCTCCGGCGAAACAGACATCCTGTCGTCCAACACGCTGTTCAACTCTGTTCGTTACTCCTACGACGCTGGCTCTTTCGCGGCCGGTATCTCGGTTGATGAACTTGAAGGCGTAGACTTTAATGGCGACAACGAAGACAACAACGTAGGTATCGCTGGTAGCCTCGCTGCAAAGCTCGGCACTGCTGACCTTTCGCTCATCGGTGGCTATGACATCGACCGCGAAGAAGGCGCTGTTCGTCTGATCGCGACTGCTGAAATCGGTCCTGGTACACTCGGCCTCGCTGGTGTTTGGGCTTCGGGCGTCAACGCTTACTACGGCGTTTCCGAATGGGCTGTTGCTGCTGAATACGCGATCAAGGCAACCGACAAGCTCACGATCACTCCTGGCGCACAATATCTCGGCAATGTTGCTGCTGATCTCGTAGGCGTTGGTCAGGACTTCTCGAACAACGATGCTTGGACAGCTGGTTTGACTGTTGATTACAAGATCACTGACGGTCTTGCTACAAAGATCACTGCAAACTACTACGACGAAGACGGCGCAGACGACGAAGTCACCGGCTTCGTTCGCCTTCAGCGTTCGTTCTAATCTGATCTGACTTATGTCAGTGATGGAAAGCCCGGCTTTAGAGCCGGGCTTTTTTTATTTTAACGAAGCAAGGTCAAATCGCGCACGTCATCGATTTGCAGTTTGGCCGCGAGCTGCGGTGACAAAGCGGGTGCGGGTGCGCTTGGGCGAGCGGGGAGGGCGAGAGCGGACACAGCTGTCGCGCCGCCTCAAATTCTGCGTCGGCAAATATGCGGCGTTCTACCCGGAGCGGCCGTTGCGCAGGTCGGTGACGATGTCTGTTTTTTCGCCAAGGCGCGTTTTGTAGACCTGATAGTTCTCCATCACCCGCTGAACATAATTGCGGGTCTCGGGGAAGGGGATGCGTTCGATCCAATCGACAACGTCGTCGATTGATTTGCCGCGCGGGTCGCCGTAGCGATTGATCCACTCCGTTACGCGTTTTGGCCCTGCATTATAGGCTATGAAGGTGAGAATGTAGGAGCCACCGAAGCTTTCGATTTGTTCGCCAAGATAATGGGCGCCGAGGGTCGCGTTGTAACCAGCGTCGGATGTGAGTTTGGCTTGCGTGAACTCCATGCCGTGACGGCTGGCGACCCCCTTGGCTGTACCGGGCAAAAGCTGTAACAGGCCGCGGGCATTGGCGGGCGATACGGCAGAGGGGTTGAATGCGCTTTCCTGTCTGGCAATCGCATAGGCGAGCGCCTTGCCCGAGCCGGAAATATTGGCCGTGACGGGAATGACGCCGATGGGGTAGGCGAGGGCGGCTGCATCGATGCCACGACCGAAGGCAGTCTTGCCGATCTGCAGCGACACCTGGTGACTGTTCTTGCTTTCGGCGCGCGATGCGAGGATCGCCAGTTCGCCGGGACTGTCTATCTGTTCGGCAAGCGCCCGGTAAAGGCTGTCCGCACGCCAGCCGTATCCGGCACTTTCGAGTCGCTCGATGGCTCGTACGGCTTCCCGTTCGGCAAAATGCTGGCGGTCGCCTTCTGTCGGTGTCGGATAGGCGACATTGATCGTGCTCGTGCCGATTCGGGCGGCTGCGAGTTGGCCATAAAACGTGCCGGGGTGCGCGGCGGCGCGGGTGAAATAGTCACGCGCATCTCCCGGTCCGCCAGCTTCTGCGGCGCGCCCCAGCCAGTAATAGGCGCGAGACGATGACAAGGGTTTGTTTGAGGTGGCAAGAAGTGCGTTGAAGTGCTTTGCCGCTGCGGCCGGATCTTGCAGCGCTCGCAGCGCGTACCAGCCAGCATGAAATTCCGCATCCGCGACATCCACCGGCGACGTAGCGGAATGGTTGGCCGAGATCGTATAGGCTTGGGCAAAATCACCGAGGTCGGCGAGGCCACGCGCAATGATGCGGCGCTCGTTCCACCATTCGCCAGGGTTGACGAGCTTCGCCGGGTCAGTCGGCGCCTGTGCCAGAAGCTTGGCAGCGTCCTCATATTTCTGCTGATGCCGCAGGTTTTCTACGCGCGCAAACAGATAGGCGGGGTCGTTGCGAAGGGATGGTGCTACGCTGTTCAGCGCGGCCGGCGCGTTCTTGGTTCGCTGGAGCACTGCTGCCCAGGCGGTATAGAGAGATTGCGCCTTGCCGAGGTCGCCGAAACGCTTCGCCTGGCTGACACGGCTTTTATACATGAGGTAATCCATCCGCGCCTTATGGTCGGCAGCAGACAATTCGGATGGAAACTGATCCATCACGCGATCTTCCAGATCAGTATCCATCCCCTCGCTGATCCACAGCTGGCGAACGAGTTGTTGCGCCTGTGAAAGATGGCCGGAAGCCTTCATGGCCAGTGCCAAGGCCACCTTGCCCTCCGGGGTTTCCGGCGGGTTGGTGCCGAAGGCCGCAAGGACCTGAGGGGCTGGCGGGTTTTCACGCAGCAGGGCGCGTTCGGCATTTGCGCGGAAAATCGTCACGCCGGGCCAGCCTGCAAGTTCCTTCTGAGCAGTTGCAATCTCGCTAAAGGTCACATCTCTCTGCCCGGAGATAGCAATGGCCCATGTGAGAATGTGGCGGTCGAGAGCTGTGGGCGCGAGTGCGTTGCGGATGGAGACCGCACGCGCGACATCCCGGCTGGAAAGAGCATCGAGCCCGGCTTTGAGGTCGCGGACATCAAGCGGATTGTTGGGTCTGATTATGGAGCCGGTAACCTCCGGCGTTGCAGGCAGGAAGGCGGGCACCGTCGGCGCATCGGGTTTGACGAAAGGAAGGGGAACGAGGCCTTCGGGCGCAGCGCCCGCCCATGCGGTCCACACGGTTGCGGCGAGACCGGCTGCCATCAAGCTTAAAGCTGTTTTCTTCATGCCTCTACCCGCGACTTTGGAGCAGCATATAAGTGCGCCCCAACCTCCTTTAAAGCCTGCATAAAGGGAGGCTTCTTCCAGCCAGGCCCTTTTGCGGATCATACCCCTTCATTAGCGGCTTTCATCCTTAACGAAACCTTATCCATAAGCCTCGCATTCGATCAAATATCGGTCAGATGGCGTGTCTTTCACCGATGTTGCAGGGTTTTAAGCGTTGGAATGCCGCTTATGCACAAGCTCTGAAACTATTTGCATTCGAAGGCCCAAAAGGCGCTGTAAACAGCTTGTCGGTCGCTTGGCCCCACACTAATGTGACAGCGTTTTAACCAAGGAATGCGGCTGAAGCATGAACTGGCTCACCGCAAGGAGTTTTGCATGTTCAAGGGATCCATTCCCGCCCTCATTACGCCGTTCACCGCCGATGGCGCTGTGGACGAAACGGCGTTTGCCGCCCATGTGGAATGGCAAATTGCTGAAGGCAGCAGCGGCCTTGTGCCCGTCGGCACCACAGGGGAATCTCCGACCCTGTCCCATGACGAGCACAAACGTGTCGTTGAATTGTGCGTAGAAACGGCGGCCAAACGGGTTCCTGTCATCGCTGGTGCAGGCTCCAACAACACGCATGAAGCCATTGAGCTCGCGCTCCACGCGCAGGAAGTGGGGGCCGATGCCCTTCTGGTCGTCACACCCTATTACAACAAGCCAACGCAAAAGGGTCTGTTTGCGCATTTTTCCGCAATCGCCGAAGCCGTGACGCTGCCGATCATCATCTATAACATCCCGCCGCGCTCCGTCATCGACATGACGCCGGAGACGATGGGCGCGCTGGCCAAAGCTCACAAGAACATCGTTGGCGTGAAAGATGCGACCGGCAAGATCGACCGCGTCTCGGAACAGCGTATTGCCTGTGGCAAGGACTTCGTCCAATTGTCCGGCGAAGATGCGACGGCGCTTGGCTTCAACGCTCATGGCGGCGTTGGCTGTATTTCGGTGGCGGCCAATGTCGCGCCGCGTCTGTGTGCCGAGTTCCAGGCGGCGACGCTTGCGGGAGATTATGCGCGCGCCCTCGAATATCAGGACCGGCTGATGCCGCTGCATAAGGCAATCTTCATGGAGCCGGGCGTTTGCGGTACGAAATACGCTCTGTCGCGAACCCGCAATGGCAGCCGCAAGGTCCGCTCGCCACTGATGGACACGCTTGAGCCTGCAACAGAGGCAGCAATCGATGCTGCGTTGAAACACGCAGGCCTTATGCACTAGCAAGGATAGAAGGTGCGCTGGCAATTGCGCACCTTCACTTTTCGAGCCCCGGCCACTACATAGGGGGCATCGACCCGCAGATCATTGCGGCTCCAGAATATATACGGATTGAAAAATGGCCCCCAAAGGCAGTCAGCGTGTGGTGAACAAGATCGTTGCGGAAAACCGCAAGGCTCGCTTCAACTATGAAATCCTCGATACATACGAGGCTGGCATTGTGCTGACTGGAACCGAGGTGAAGTCACTGCGCGAAGGCAAGGCCAATATTGCCGAATCCTATGCATCTGACGAAGGCAATGAAATCTGGCTGATCAATTCGCATCTGCCGGAATATCTGCAGGCCAACCGTTTCAACCATGAACCGCGCCGACGCCGCAAACTTCTGCTGTCGAAGCGGGAGATCAACCGGATGCGCGTTGGCATCAACCGCGAAGGCATGACGCTTGTGCCGCTGAAGATTTACTTCAACGACAAGGGCAGGGCGAAGCTGGAACTTGCGCTCGCCAAGGGCAAGAAGCTGCACGACAAGCGCGAGACGGAGAAGGAACGGGACTGGAACCGCCAGAAATCCCGTCTTCTCAAGGGCGGCGCAAGCTAAACCGACACATCGGCGTTGCTATGTGTAGCGGGCCGCTTGATGCGGCGTCTATTCTCCAAGCTCCATAACCAGTGAGAGCGGCGCGCGGAAGGTCGCAATCAGGCCTGATGGCGTGAAGTTTTTCTCGACATCACCTGTCCCTGCGATGCCCATGCGGATAAGGCGTGAGCCAAATCCTCTACGCTCAGGCTCGGTCGCGGGTGGGCCGCCTCTCTCTTCCCATTTCAGGGTCAAAATCGGCTTTTCCGAATCGTCAGAGACATGCCAGCTAATGTTGACGGTGCCTGCGTCGGTTGAGAGTGCGCCATACTTTATGGCATTCGTTCCTAATTCATGCAGCAGCAGCGACAGTGACAGACCGGCTTTGGGACCGAGCGGAACCTCAGGGCCAGAGATGACGATCTTGCCATCGGTCGCATGAAGATGCATGACCTTGCCGATAACGTCGCGGAGCCGTGCCGTCGACCATGATTGCTGAAGCAGCACATCATGAGCAGAGCTTAGCGCGTGCAGGCGGCCGTTAAAGGCGGCGACGGCATCCTTTTCAGTGACATTGCGCAGGGTCTGTGCGGCAATCGCCTGAACGATGGAGAGCGTGTTCTTCAAGCGGTGACTGAGCTCCTGGTTCAGCAGGCGCTGTTCAGACTCGGCGTTCAACCGGGCTATTGCTGCATAGGCCCTGTCCGCGACGCCCCAGGCGAAATCCAGCTCAAGCTTGCTCCAGAAACGCGGCTTCGAATCATGCGCAAAGAGAACGCCGACGAGAACGCCGCGATCGATGATAGGAACCTTGACGAAGGAGCGGACGCCCAGCGCGACATAGGCTTCAAGATCCGCTTCCAACCAGCTTGCAGCGTTCACGTTCGGCACGGCCAAGGTGTCGCCAACATCGAGCCGGTCGATGGTTGCGGAGAATTCGTTCAAAGCGTGATGCCCGGCAATCGATGGCACGCCAGCGGCAAGCCAGTTGAATTCGACGAAGAGATTGCCCGTGGCGCTGTTGATCGATGCATAACCTGCGCGGCTGACGGAAAGGCCTTCGGCCAGAATCTCCGATGCTATGCGGGAGATGTCTTCGACTGTCTTGCCGACCCGCAGGCGGTCGCCCAATGTCAGAAGCGCTGCGATACGGGCGTCCTTGCGCTTGGAGTCGGTAACATCGATGACGACGCCGATCATCTTGGACGGTCTTCCCAGATCGTCTTCAACGAATTGCGCGCGGCGGGCGACCCAGCGAACACGCTGGTCGTTGCCACGCCGGATGCGGTATTCGACGCTCAAAGGCGCGTTGGCATCGCCGCTGCTGGCGGCTTCGGAAGCCGTCTTCTTGTCCTCGTCGATAATGAGTTTCTGAAATACGGAGGCATTATAATTGCGCTGCGAGGGGACACCGAAGATGCGGCAGAATTCCTCAGATACAATCATGTCGTTGGATTCGATATCGACTTCGAAAATGCCGATGCGGCCTGCGTCATGAGCGGCCTTGGAACGGGCGTCATTAACGAGCAGCTCTTCGTTCTTGGCTCCGACCTTGGATGCGCGGATCTGCCGTTTTGCTGAAAGACGGCGCTCCAGTGCCAGATCATGCGACATGCCCTGCATGGTGCGTCGCAACTCAAGTTGAGACATGACCTGCCTTGCCAGCGCCTGAAGAGACCGCTTCTGGTCTTCGCTCAATTGCTTCGGCTCATAGCCAAGAACGCAAACCGTGCCAATCGCCAGATCGTCGTCGGATTTGAGGAGCGCACCCGCATAGAAACGAATATTGGGTTGGCCGGTGACGAGAGGATTGCAGTTGAAGCGCGGGTCTTTGGTGGCATCTGCCACCATCATGAAATCCTGCTCAAGAATCGCTTTTGCGCAAAATGAACTGTCGATGGGCGTTTCGCGGACGCCCAAACCAACCTCTGCCTTGAAGAACTGTCTGTCCTCACCGATCAGATTGACGACTGCAATCGGCGTTCCGCAAATCGTGGAGGCGAGTTGCGCTATGTCATCGAAGTCCTGCTCACGCGGGGTATCAAGGACGTTGTAGCTTTCCAGCGCCGCCAGACGGCGTTGTTCTTTAGACGCGATACCTTCCATGGGCTTTTGTAATCTGCTGCTTTCATTGCCGCGCCGGCCCGAAGCAGCCGATCATTCGGTAATTTGATACAATAATCCGCAGCATTATCATAAGAAAAAAAGAATGAACTGAAATGTTTTGGCCATTCTCCGCAGGACTTTTTGCCAGGCCCTGGATCACGGTCCGTCAAGAAGAAAGCGCCAGCGGGAGATCAGAGCCCACTCCGGCGCTTTTCTTGCAAAATCATATGGATGGAAGCATCATGCGGCGCGGTGTTGCCGTTGTTCCTGGCGCACTGCGCCTTGCACGTTGAAGCGTCTCACAAGCTCGGCGAGATTGGTGCTGACGTCGCTAAGACCATGCGTTGCGGCATTGGTTTCCTCCACCATGGCAGCGTTTTGCTGGGTCAATTGATCCATGCTGCTGATTGCCGAATTGATCTCCTGAATGCCCATGGCTTGCTCCTGCACAGCCTGGGTAATGGCGCCGATATGTTCCTGAATGTGATCGACCTTGCCGCCAATCGAATTGAGCGCTTCACCGGTTCGGTTGACCAGCGAAACCCCGTGGGTGACATCCTGCGACGACTTGTCGATGAGAGCACGAATTTCCTTGGCGGCGTTGGCAGAGCGTTGCGCAAGTTCACGCACCTCTTGCGCCACAACGGCAAAGCCTTTTCCTGCCTCGCCAGCGCGGGCAGCCTCTACGCCGGCATTCAGGGCAAGCAGATTCGTCTGGAAGGCAATTTCATCGATGACGCTGACAATCTGGGTGATCCGCTGCGACGATTCCTCGATGGCGCTCATGGCTTCAACGGCTTCGATCACGACGTGGCGCGAGCGTTGGGCTTCTTCCGCCGAGCTCTTGACGATATCCTGCGCCTGCTGTGTGCGCTGGGCGGACTGTTTGGAAATCGTCGTGATCTGGTCCAGGGCGGCAGCCGTCTGTTCAAGAGACGCGGCTTGCTGCTCGGTGCGGCGGGCCATGTCGTCGGTGGAGGATGTCAATTCGCGGGTGTTTTCGGAGATCTTGTGTGATTCTTCGATGATCTCTGAAAAAGCGCCGGATAGCTTGGCAACGGCCATGTTGAAGTTGTTCTTGAGTTCATCGAACTCGGCGGCAAGTTTGCCGTCCAGGCGGGAGGTCAGGTCTCCCTGAGCCATATGGTTCAGCGCGTCGTTCAACATCGAAAGAACGTGCTGCTGCTCGTCTTTCATCCGCTGCTGCTCGGCCTCAGCCTTTGCTCTCTCCTCGGCGAGTGCTTCCAGATAGACCGAAATGGAATAGTCCATATCGAGAAGGGCGGCCTTGATTGCGACCGTTACGTCCTTGGCGACCTTTTTGCCTTTTTTCTCGACAAGAAAGCCCTTGAGTTCCTTTTCGACGACAGCCTTGATGATGCCTTCCAGAATGAGGGCGTAGCCGCCAATATACCAGCGCGGCTCAAGGCCCAGCCGCGCGTGGGTACGGCCGATCGCCGTGACGGCTGTTACGTAGTCGTTATCGAATGTTGCGGAGGAAATATGCGTCCAATGCTTGATCTGCATCGATTTTGCATGATTGATGTGCGCTTCGCTGCTGAAGAACCGGGCCGTATCCGGGACGGTCTTCGCCTTGCGGTAGAAGGCGTCGAGCGAACCATCGAGCGAGGCGGTAATCACTTGCTTCAATGCCGCGAGGTCTTGCCTCTGCTCGGACCCCAGGCCAAGAAATTGAAGTCTTTCGGCGAGTTGTTGTCCGCCATTTTTACCAGTCATGCGTCGTTCCCCTGAAAACCGATGCACGACCCCGTTCGTGCCAATTCCTCAAAGGAAAACACATTTATGCTTAATGATTAGCTAAAATTACGTGCGAATACATTGTAAATTCTAATTAAGTAAATTGCGCGCATCGGCGAAGATGCGCGCATTTTCCAATAGTAAGACGAAAGTATCTTTTACTCGACCGTTTCCACAGGCTCTGTGACGCGATGGGCACGTTCACTCGGATCGCGACCAATCTCTGCTTTCAATGAAAGAAGATCGATGAAGTGATCCGCCTGTCGGCGTAGATCGTCTGCAATCATCGGCGGTTGGGTCGACATTGTTGAGATGACGGAAACCTTGCGGCCCCGACGCTGAAGCGCATCAACGAGCGTCGTGAAGTCGCCGTCGCCCGAGAACAGAACGAGGTGATCGACGGTCTCCGACTGTTCCATGGCATCGACAGCAAGTTCGATATCCATGTTGCCCTTGATCTTGCGGCGACCCATGGCGTCGGTGAATTCCTTCGCGGGCTTCGTAACGACCTTGTAGCCATTATAATCCAGCCAGTCGATCAGCGGACGAATGGAGGAATACTCCTGATCCTCGATCAGCGCCGTGTAGTAATAGGCGCGCAGGAGATAGCCTCTCTTTTGAAATGCTTTCAAAAGTTTGCGGTAGTCGATGTCGAATCCCAGGCTCTTGGAAGCGGCGTAGAGATTGGCCCCATCGATAAACAGTGCAATTTTTTCGCGTGGGTCGAACATTAAAACCAAATCCTCCTAGGCGGGTGAGCCGCCAGTAATGTAGACAGTAACAGGCTTGCGAATATAAACGCGTAAGACAGTACATTATTAAGCATTCATATAAGCGTCATCATACGTCAGTCCAGCCCCTTTCCGACAATTATGGATAAAGATTAATCCAATTGTTCCAATCGCGGGCATTTGCCCACATGAATGCGGCGGATCAGGAAAAACTTGAAATCTGTGGCCAATGCCTGTATCGGGTCGGGTAATCCGCGACAAAAAGACCGCAAAGGACAGGCAATGGCCCGTGTCACAGTAGAAGATTGCATTGATAAAGTAGACAACCGTTTCGAACTGGTCCTTCTCGCCAGCCATCGTGCGCGCCAGATTTCTCAGGGCTCGCAGATCACGATCGATCGCGATAACGACAAGAACCCGGTTGTTGCGCTGCGCGAAATCGCAGACGAGACCCTGTCGCCAGACGACCTGAAGGAAGACTTGATCCATTCGCTGCAGAAGCACGTCGAAGTGGATGAGCCAGAGCCCGATCCGGTCACGATTGCGGCTGCCGGTTCTGCAAGCGACGCGGAAGATGACGACGCGCCCGAGAGCATCAACTTCGACCAGATGTCGGAAGAAGATCTTCTGGCCGGTATCGAAGGCCTTGTGCCGCCGGAAAAGAACGACGATTATTGATTTTACCGCTGCGCACCCGGCGCGACTGCCGGTTACGCTCTGTAAAGCTTTGTCGTCATAATCTGAACCCAGATTATGCAGCAGTGTGCGCCGGTCTAGATCGGCGCGCTTTTTTTTCGGGGCATCCCATACATGATGCGACAATACGAACTCGTTGAGCGGGTTCAAAAATATAAGCCTGAAGCAAACGAGGCCTTGCTGAACAAGGCCTACGTCTATGCCATGCAGAAACATGGCCAGCAGAAGCGCGCCAACGGCGATCCCTATATTTCGCATCCGCTGGAAGTGGCCGCCATTCTCACGGAAATGCATCTGGATGAATCGACGATTGCCGTTGCGCTCCTGCATGACACAATCGAAGATACGAGCGCCACGCGCGCCGAAATCGATGAGCTCTTTGGCGAGGATATTGGCCGCCTGGTCGAAGGTTTGACCAAGCTCAAGAAGCTCGACCTCGTTACCAAGAAAGCAAAGCAGGCCGAGAATCTTCGCAAATTGCTGCTGGCGATTTCCGACGACGTGCGCGTGCTTCTGGTAAAGCTGGCCGACCGTCTCCACAATATGCGCACCATGGAGCATATGCCGGAGGACAAGCGCAGCCGCATCTCCGAAGAAACCATGGAAATCTATGCCCCGCTTGCCGGGCGCATGGGTATGCAGGATATGCGCGACGAGCTGGAAGACCTGTCGTTTCGCTACCTGAACCCGGAAGCCTTCGAAACCGTGACCAAGCGGCTTCAGGATCTGGAAGAACGCAATCAGGGCCTCATCAAGAAGATCGAGGATGAGTTGCGCGAACTTCTGCTGGCGAACGGCATCGAAGGCGCCAACGTCAAGGGACGTCAGAAGAAGCCGCATTCCGTTTTCCGCAAGATGCAGTCGAAGTCGCTCTCCTTCGAGCAGCTTTCCGACGTCTATGGATTCCGCATTCTGGTCGAAGATATTCCGGCCTGCTATCGGGCGCTCGGCATTGTGCACACCAGGTGGCGCGTCGTGCCCGGTCGCTTCAAGGACTATATTTCCACACCGAAGCAGAACGATTACCGCTCGATCCACACCACCATCGTCGGCCCCTCGCGCCAGCGTATCGAATTGCAGATCAGAACCAAGCGCATGCACGAGATTGCCGAATTCGGCATCGCCGCACATTCGCTCTACAAGGACGGCGAGATCGGCGATGGCGATGTGACGTCGCCGGAATCGAATGCCTATTCCTGGCTTCGCCACACGATCGAAGCGCTGGCGGAAGGCGATAGTCCGGAAGAGTTTCTGGAGCACACCAAGCTCGAACTTTTCCAGGACCAGGTCTTCTGTTTCACGCCGAAGGGAAAGCTCATTGCTTTGCCGCGCGGCGCGACACCCATCGATTTTGCCTATGCCGTCCACACCAATATCGGCGACACCACCGTTGGTGCAAAGATCAACGGTCGCATCATGCCGCTGGTCACCCGTCTCAACAACGGCGACGAGGTGGAGATCATCCGTTCCGGCGTTCAGGTGCCGCCAGCGGCTTGGGAAGAGGTCGTGGTCACTGGCAAGGCACGTTCGGCCATTCGCCGGGCGACACGCATGGCCATCCGTAAGCAATATGCAGGCCTCGGCCACCGTATTCTCGAGCGCACATTCGAGCGCGCCGGCAAGCCATTCTCGCGTGAGGCGCTGAAACCCGTTCTGCATCGTCTGGCGCAGAAGGATGTGGAGGATGCGATTGCAGCGGTTGGGCGTGGCGAGGTTTCATCGCTCGACGTCCTGCGCGCAGTTTACCCGGACTACCAGGACGAACGCGTCACCGTGAAGATGACCGGTGACGATGGCTGGTTCAACATGCGCAGCGCGTCTGGCATGATCTTTAAGATCCCGGGCAAGTCGCGTTCTGTGCTTGAAGATGATGGCGCCACAGAGGTTCTGGACGGGCCTGACCCGCTTCCTATCCGTGGGTTGTCCGATAATGTCGAGGTCCACTTCGGCGCTGCGGGCGCTGTGCCCGGCGATCGCATTGTCGGCATCATGGAGAAGGGGAAGGGCATCACCATCTACCCGATCCAGTCTCCGGCCTTGCAGCGCTTCGATGACGAACCGGAACGCTGGATCGATGTTCGCTGGGATCTGGATGAGGCCAACAAGTCTCGTTTCATGGCGCGGGTGATGATCAATGCGCTCAACGAGCCTGGCACGCTGGCATCCGTTGCGCAATCCATTGCGACACTCGATGTGAATATTCGCGGCCTGAACATGGTGCGGATCGGCACGGATTTCTCCGAGCTCGCGCTCGATGTCGAGGTCTGGGATCTGCGGCAACTGAACCAGCTGCTATCGCAGTTGAAAGATCTCGACTGCGTCTCAACCGTCAAACGTGCCTTCGATTAAGGCAGATTTGCTCAAAGATAAGTCATTAAGGCCACCGCTATGCGCTCAGTGCATGGCAGTGGCCTTGTCCTGTCTGTAGTCATGGGCCTCTATCGGGATTATCTTCACTCCAGAAATCGAGAACAGGAAAACGGCCTGCCAGCAAAGAGCTGACGATGTGGCCGATAAATCTGGAAAAGGAAAAGAAGATGTTTGGACCGCTCCGTAAGATCGCCCGTGCCGTTCGTGGCAAGACAACTCAGGAACGCGAATTCGATTACCTGTGTGACTCAGTATCGCGCATCGACCTGGAATTCCGCCAGCGCGAAGTCGACCGCGGCATGTTCCGCAAGTAATGCAAAAATGCATACCGGCCATGCCGGTGTGGTTGTGCAAGAGCGCATTTGCGATGCGCTCTTTGTCCGGGCTGCGGTTTCGCCCTTGGCGTAATCGAAACGATGCAATAAGTTCCTCATATGCCGTTTCGCCGCCGTAAACCCGCTGGACTGTTTGAAAGATTGCGCGCCGCTGTGTGGCCGCGCATGGGCTTTCGCCGTTCGCTTCGTTATTTGAAGCTGAGGCTCGTGCGGCTGTCTGCATCTCCATATTCCGTGGCGGCGGGCGTGGCAGTGGGTGTGGCAGTCGCATGGACGCCCTTTCTGGGTGTCCACATCATCATCGCAATGGTTCTAGGTTTCCTGCTGCGAGCCAATCTGGTTGCAGCGGCCTTGGGCACGACCTTTGCCAATCCCCTTACATTTCCACTGATCTGGGCGTCGACCTGGGAACTGGGCCACCTCATTCTGGGCCGGGGGCAGGGCGATGCGTCTGCCCATGTCGATTTCATGGCGCTTTTCAGCCACATGAACTTCCTGCAACTGTGGCAGCCGGTGCTTGAGCCCATGACCGTCGGTGCAATCATTCCCGCTGCTTTCTCTGCCATTGTGGCCTATGTCAGCGTCTACGCGATCATTCGTGGTTTCAGGACGCAGAAGCAGTTGCTGCTTGCGCAGAACATCGCCAACCGCAAATCCGCATTGGGTGCCAGCGAATGATCATAGGCATGGGCAGCGATCTCATCGACATCCGTCGTATCGAGACCTCGATTTCCCGCTTCGGGGACCGTTTCACGCAGCGTTGCTTTACCGCTGTCGAGCAGGCTAAATCGGACGGACGAAAGAACCGGGCGGCGTCCTATGCCAAGCGCTTCGCGGCCAAGGAAGCCTGCTCCAAGGCCTTGGGTACAGGTATTGCGCAGGGCGTTTTCTGGAAGGACATGGGTGTGGTGAACATGCCGACCGGCAAGCCGACGATGTTGCTGACCAACGGCGCAGCGGACCACCTCGCCAGGCTTTTGCCGCCCGGCCATGAGGCCGTGATCCATCTGACCATTACGGACGAGTTTCCCTATGCGCAGGCCTTTGTCATAATCGAGGCCCTTCCGGTAACCAAATAACGTTGAATTGCGGCAAACTGTGAGCTTTCCGCCTGTCCGCTCACGTGGAAACGCTTTCTTTTATTATTGAAACGCTCTAAAGCATGTCCCGCAAAACTGCGCAGAATTTTGCGAAGCGCCCTGTGCAGAATATTGATTTCAAGTCCGCGGGATTTTTTCACGCGGCAGGCTCTACGCAAGTCCGTTGAAAATGAAGCACGAGCAGGCAGGTCTTTAAGTGTCCGAAAAAGCTGAAAAAAAGCAAAGCGCCCTCTGGGAAAACGTTAAGGTCATCGTTCAGGCATTGTTGCTGGCGATGGTTATCCGCACGGTGCTTTTCCAGCCTTTCACCATTCCGTCCGGCTCCATGATGCCGACCCTGCTGGTGGGAGACTACCTGTTCGTCAACAAATTTTCTTACGGCTATTCGAAATATTCGCTGCCATTCTCTCCGAACCTGTTTTCCGGTCGTATCCTTCAGTTCAGCCAACCTGAACGGGGTGATGTCGTAGTGTTCCGCCTGCCGCCGAACCCTGAAGTGGATTACATCAAGCGCCTCGTCGGTCTGCCTGGCGATCGCATTCAGGTCACCAATGGCGTGCTGTTCGTCAACGGCACGGCCGTTCCAAAGCAACCCGATGGCGTCTTCACCTCGGATTACCGTGCCGATCCCGGCGCCAACGTTCCGGTTTTCCGCGAGACGCTGGACAACGGCGTGACGTTCGACACGCTGGACCAGTCACCGGATTCCCGCGGCGATAACACCCGTGAATTCATCGTGCCTGAAGGCCATTACTTCATGATGGGCGACAACCGCGACAATTCGCTCGACAGCCGTTTCGACGTCGGTTTCGTGCCTGCAGAAAATCTGATTGGCCGTGCAAGCGTGATCTTCTTCTCGCTGGGCAACGATACGCCATTCAGCCGTGTCTGGGACTGGCCAGCTAACATGCGTTGGGATCGCCTGTTCAAGGTCGTCCAATGAGCAAGATAAAGCCGCTTTCATTGGAGGAAATCGGTCGTCTGGAAGCGCTCATCGGTTATAACTTCAGGGAAAAGGCGCGCCTGGACCGTGCATTGACCCATGCGAGCGCGCGATCCGCCAAAGCGGGCAACTATGAGCGGCTGGAGTTTCTCGGAGATCGCGTACTGGGTCTGTGCGTGGCAGAGCTTCTGTTTTCGACCTTTCGCTCCGCCACCGAAGGCGAGCTTTCCATACGGCTCAACCAGTTGGTCAGTGCGGATTCCTGCGCGGCTATTGCTGACGAGATGGAGTTGCATCTGTTCATCCGCACCGGTTCCGACGTCAAGAAGCTGACCGGCAAGACCATGCTGAACGTGCGCGCTGACGTGGTGGAGAGCCTCATCGCCACCATCTATCTCGACGGTGGGCTGGAGCCTGCCCGCCAGTTCATTTTGAAATACTGGCAAAAGCGTGCAACCAAGGTCGATGCCGGACGCCGTGATGCAAAGACCGAGTTGCAGGAGTGGGCGCACGCAAAATTTGCGGCCACGCCTCTTTACAGGATTGACGGGCGTACCGGACCGGATCACGATCCGAGCTTCACGGTAACGGTGGAAATACCCGGTCTGCCGCCTGAAACAGGCGTGGACCGCTCCAAGCGCGCTGCGGAGCAGGTGGCAGCGACCAGACTATTGGAACGCGAAGGCGTCTGGCAGAAACCATCTGCCGCAAACTGATTGGACACTTATGACAGAGAACGAATTCAACGCCGCGCCGGAAAACGAAGATGGTCCGGACGCTGGCGAAACCAGACCGACCCATTCCGGCTTTGTCGCGTTGATTGGCCCGACAAATGCTGGCAAGTCTACGCTCGTCAACCGACTGGTTGGCGCGAAGGTGTCGATTGTCAGCCACAAGGTGCAGACGACGCGCGCCGTCATGCGCGGCATCGCCATCCACAACAACGCCCAGATCGTCTTCATGGACACGCCCGGTATCTTCAAGCCGCGCCGCAGGCTCGACCGAGCCATGGTCACATCGGCCTGGGGCGGTGCCAAGGATGCGGATGTCATCCTGTTGCTGATCGACAGCGAACGCGGCCTCAAGGGTGACGCCCAGACTATTCTGGAAGGCCTGAAGGATGTGAAGCAGACGAAGATTCTCTGCCTCAACAAGATCGATCAGGTGCAGCGCGAGGATCTTTTGAAGCTTGCGGCCGCCGCCAACGAAGTCGTTTCTTTCGATCGCACCTTCATGATCTCCGCCACCAACGGCTCCGGTTGCGACGATCTGATGAACTATCTCTCGGAAGAACTGCCGCAGGGCCCCTGGTATTACCCTGAAGACCAGATTTCAGATTTGCCCATGCGTCAGCTGGCGGCAGAAATCACCCGCGAGAAGCTTTTCCTGCGCCTTCATCAGGAGCTTCCTTACGCTTCCCACGTCGAAACAGAGAAATGGGAAGAGCGCAAGGATGGCTCCGTTCGCATCGAGCAGGTCATCTATGTGGAGCGCGACAGCCAGAAGAAAATCGCACTCGGCAAGGGCGGCGAAGCCATCAAGGCAATTTCGACCGCATCCCGCAAGGAGCTGTCGGAAATTCTGGAGCAGCCCGTGCACCTCTTCCTGTTTGTGAAGGTGCGTGAAAACTGGGGTGACGACCCGGAACGGTTCAGGGAAATGGGTCTCGAGTTTCCACGGAACTGAGACTTTGCAGCATTGCCGGGAGGGGCGCCGGGATGACGCCTCTAATACACGTTTCGAGTTTGTTGTTGCTGCTGGAAGGTCAGATTGCTCAAAAAGCCCAATGGAATCTCAACGACTCCCTGCGAGCAATGTCCTTTGCGCGGCCTGACCCATTTCCGGGATTTCACGCCGCCCGAACTCGATTTCGTTTCCCGGTTCAAGACCGGCGAACTGTCGGTCGAACCGGGGGCCATCGTGCTGATGGAAGGCTCCCACAGCGCCCATCTCTATACCGTTCTGGAAGGCTGGGGATTTCGCTACAAGACGCTCGAAGACGGGCGTCGGCAAATCCTGAACTATCTCATGCCGGGTGATCTGGTCGGGTTGCAGGGAACCGTCATGGGGGAAATGCAGCATTCCATCGAGGCGCTTTCTCCGGTGACCCTCTGCGTCTTCGAGCGCGGTCGTCTTCACAGCCTCTTTGCTGATCATCCGTCGCTGGCCTATGACATAACCTGGATTGCGGCGAGCGAAGAGCGGATGCTCGACAGTCACCTGTTGAGCGTTGGACGACGCACCGCCCTTGAGCGGGCGGCCTATCTTCTTGCGTTTCTTTACGACAAGGCGGTAAGGGTGGGGCTGATGGAAAAGGATATGGCTATCCCCGTCACGCAACAGCATGTTGCCGACACTTTGGGCCTGTCCATCGTCCACACCAACAAGACGCTTCGAAAGCTCGCCGACCGGGATTTTATCCGCTGGACGGACAAGGGCTGTCTCGTGCTCGATCATGTCGGTCTTGCACAGGCCGCAGGTTGGCACCCGGACAACCGCGGGGCGAGACCTTTTATTTAGATGTCGCTGATGTATTCTCGATTTGTTCCGCTATGTCTTTTTTAAATGACTAGTGTGAGTCGATCTGCGATGTCATAAATTATTGATCCCAAGAACCCTTGGGAATGTATTGCTGTCGCGGTTTGTTCCGCGTCTTGAGGAAGATAAAGAATGATCCCTCAGCGGGTTCTCGTCGTGGAGGACGAATATCTGGTTGCGATGGACGTGGAAACGTCCCTTCAGGCCATGGGTGTCGACACCATCGATATCGCGACCACGTTGTTTCAGGCCAAGGAATCACTTTCGCGGGCAAAGCCGGATTGTGTGCTTCTCGACGTCAGCCTGTCGGACGGCATGAGCTATGAACTGGCGCGGCATCTTCGAGATCACTCCATTCCATTCGGTTTTGTCAGTGGCTATGGCGATACCAGCGGCTTTCCGCCGGACTTTGCCAATTCGCATCTGCTCGATAAGCCCTTTGGCGAGGTGGAGCTGAAGGCATTCGTTTCCCGTATCATGGCTGTCGAAAGTTAAGCATCGCTTTGCCGGATTGGGTATAGTCCTTTCTCCGAACCGGCAATGTTAAGCGACCCATTCCATGCAGTGGCAAGACGAGGCAATCATTCTGGGCGTCAAGCGCCATGGCGAAACGAGCGTCATCGCAGAGCTGATGACGCGCAGCCGTGGCCGACATCTTGGCATGGTAAG
This sequence comes from Rhizobium sp. Leaf311, assembly GCF_001423445.1. Taxonomy (NCBI): domain Bacteria; kingdom Pseudomonadati; phylum Pseudomonadota; class Alphaproteobacteria; order Hyphomicrobiales; family Rhizobiaceae; genus Rhizobium; species Rhizobium sp. Leaf311. The sequence continues at coordinate 670,750 of NZ_LMNZ01000004.1, forward strand.
GGCCGGACGGTCGCGCACAATGCAGCCGGTGCTTCAACCCGGCAACAGGGTCGATGTGACCTGGCGCGCACGTCTGCATGATCACCTCGGTGAATACCGCATAGAGCCGCTGCAATTGCGCGCCGCGCAGCTGATGGAAACCGCAACGGCAGTGTATGGCGTGCAAGCCATGGCGTCTCTGCTGCGGCTGCTGCCAGAGCGTGATCCTCATCCCCATCTGTTTGAAGCCCTGGATGTCATTCTCGACAACCTGTCCGACCCTGCGGATGCAGGCGAGCTCTTTGTACGCTTTGAACTGGCGGTGTTGGACGATCTTGGTTTTGGGCTTGATCTCAGCGAGTGTGCCGCAACGGGCCTGCGTAACGATCTTGTCTATGTCTCTCCCAAAACGGGCAGGGCGGTCTGCCGCGCGGCGGGTGCGCCCTATGCCTCGCGCATGTTGGCGCTGCCGCCATTTTTAAGCGTTGAGCAATCAAAGGCAGCCGATCGCGAAAGTCTGGCCGCCGCATTCCGGCTGACGGGACATTTTCTGCACCGTCATGTCTATGAGCCACGGGGCATCAACGAAAATGCCACCCGCGACGGTTTCGTGCAGGCGGCATTGAAAGCTCTGGAAAAAGCCGGTTGATCGAGGCCGTTCAGGCCACGGCAGGTCTCGCGATGGCGCGTTCCTCGATGGGCCAGTGCACGATGGCGGCGAAGATGCCCATGGCAACGCCGAGCCACCACACGACATCGTAAGAGCCGAGCTTGTCGTAAAGGAAACCACCCAGCCATACGCCGAGGAAAGAGCCGACCTGGTGCGAAAGGAATACGACGCCGCCAAGCATTCCAAGGTGACGGGTTCCGAACATGATGGCCACAAGGCCGTTTGTCGGTGGCACCGTCGAGAGCCACAACACGCCCATCACGGCCGCAAATATGATGACCGACAGGGGAGACTGCGGCAGCAGCAGAAAGGCCGTAACGGCTATCGAGCGGCCAATATATATGTAGGCGAGGAGATAGGGCTTCGAGTATCTCTGCGCGACGAAGCCCGCGATGAGAGAACCGGCGATGTTGAAGAAGCCGATCAGCGCCATGGCAATGACCGCGTAGCGCGGCTCAATACCGATATCTCCGAGATAGGCCGGGAAATGCGCGGTGATGAAGGCGACCTGAAAGCCGCAAACGAAAAAGCCGGTCGTTAGCAGCAGATAGCTCTTGTGTCCGAGGGCTTCTTTCAACGCCTGGGCTGCGGTCTGTTGAAATTGCGCCTGGGACTGGCTTCCCGATGACGAATTGCCGCGCAGGGGCCAAGCGAGAAGCGGCACGATCAGCATCATGGCGGCGAGCCAGACAAGGCTGTCCGACCATCCATAGCTGGAAATCAGGCCTTGGCTGATGGGCGCGAAGATGAACATGCCAGCAGAACCGGCTGCCGTGCCGATGCCGAATGCCATGGAGCGCTGTTCCGGCGTGACATGCCGGGCAAAGGCCGAGAGAATGACGCTGAACGAGCCCGCCGCGATGCCGAGGCCGACCAGCACGCCGCCGCCAAGATGCAGCCATAGCGGCGATGTACCGACCGACATGCAGACAAGACCTGTCGCATAGATCAAGCCGGACAGAACAAGCACACGCGCCGTGCCATATTTATCCGCCAGCGCGCCAAAGAAGGGCTGGCCAAGACCCCAGAAAAGGTTCTGCAACGCCATGGCAAAGCCGAATGTGGAGCGGTCCCAGCCCGTATCTGCCAGCATGGGCAACTGGAAAAAGCCCATGGCCGAGCGTGGCCCGAAGGTCAGCACCGCAATCAGGGACCCGGCGACAATAATGAGCCATGGCATGGGTTGGCTGGCGACTCGTTTTGCAATGGACATGGATGTTCCTCAGTAGATGAGAAACATTAGCATCGATCGCCGATCTCTCCAGCAACTTTTCTTGAAGATTGAATGAGAGCGCTTGATGGGTTGGTGCATGTTCCAGTCACGCTCCCTGAAAGGCTCCAGCTGCTAATGGAGCCCTTCTGGAAACAAGTGTTATTTGTCGCGCGTAAAGGTAATGATCGATCGCGTCGTGCCGGGCCAATTCGGCATCTGTCTCCAGGGAGTTAATACTTCCAGACGTTCGCCATTGCGACGGAATTCGCGGCATTGCGTGGTGCCGACCCATTCAGGGTTCCATGATGCTTCGACATGAGTACACCATTCATTCTTCTTGGTTTTCTCGATGCCGGTATAGGCAACCAACGTGTTCAGCAGCGCAGCCTTATCTGCATCCGTGCTACCAGCCTTTCTCCCTTCGCCGGTCAGTACGAAGGAAACACGGTGATCAGCTGTGAAAATAACGCGTCCTGTCGGATGGTCGCCCATTGCGGGGATTTTTTTGCCGGTAGCCTGGGATTCGACCTCATAGCTTACAAGTTTCCATGAGCCTGTTAGAGAAGTATCGTCAGCCTTGGCCTGCCCATTTGACAGACAAAAAGATGCAATTACAGCTACCGGCCAGAGTTTAAATTTCATCTTATTTAGAGCCTTTAAATATTAGTCACGTTGTTATTGGTGTGTGCAGTGCTAACGCCACGTGAAATAAAACAAGTAAAGGCAAAGTGTGGAAAATCGTAAATAAACGACTTAGAAATTAAGAATAATCATAAAGTCTCTATGGGATGTCGACCTTCCAAAATAGTGAATCGTCAAGTGGCGGCATTCGATAGCTGTCCCTGTTGAACAGACTGGAAGGGGGATGATGCTTATCCCCGCCGCTTGAGTGGCCAGCCTTCTTCCCGCTCTTCCACAATCTTCGCTATGTCTCCAACTGCAATCGATCCTTCGCCACGCGGCGTCACGTTCCAGCCGAACAACACGCCGGGCACGCGGCGGTCGGCAGACATGCGCAGGCGACCCATGGCTTTCATGGGGGAGGGTACATCGCGGGAGCCGGTTGTCTGATCCTGCGTGGTCATGATGCAGCGGGTGCAGGGTTTGACGAGGTCAAGCCGGATGCCGTTGATTTCGAGCGATGCCCAGCGGTCTTCCGCCCATGCTTCATTCGTTTCCAGCACGATGTTGGCGCGAAAACGCTCCATCCCGACGCGGTCTTCACCATTGGCGGCCATATCTGCATTGAGGGCAGCAAGCGAAGCCGTGGTGGTGACGAGGATCTGGTAGCCGTCGGAGAATGTGACGGGCGTTTCGTCTCCTGCCCACTCCGGGTTGGCGATGCGGCGTGACTGCTCATCGAAGAAGACGAGCTTTACATCGCGGCCGAGCCAGCTGGAGAGCGTTTCATTCGCCTCATCCGTGGCGAGGGCCGCGTCGATGACGGATTTCCACACGGTCGCATCGAGCCGCTTTTCGGATGGTTTGGCGAGAATCTCGCCCTTGCCCTCGGCAGAGATCCGCAAGCCGCCCTGTTCGGGCACCACGCTGACCGTCGCGAGAGCCTGCATTTCGCGTTGGGTGATGAAGTGCCCGGAGGGGTCAACCAGCACCGCGCGACGGTCTCCAGCCAAACCCTCGGCGGTGATTTGGCTCTGCGCCAGCGAGATGCCGCGGGCGCTTTTCAAAGGGTAGATGTTGAGTTCCGTAATGCGCATGGCTGCCTCAAATCTCGTCCAGAAACAGGGTCAGAACCTGTTGCAGACGTTCGTGCCGTTCTTTTGCCAATTGCCGCCCGGCTTGCGTCCGGAAGCCATCGGCAAGCTTGAACAGCTTGTTTTCGAAGTGGTCTATGGCAAATCGCCGATCATCCAGCGGGCGGTTTTCTGCCAGCGGATCTTCGGGGTCGTAGAGGGCAGAGCCCATGCGCCCGGCGATGTAGAAACAGCGCGCGGCACCAACCATGCCGATGGCATCCAGCCGGTCCGCATCCTGTAGAATTTTTGCTTCCAGCGTTTCAGGGGCAATATTGGCGGAAAAACTGTGAGCCAGAATGGCGTGGGCGACGGCCTCGATATCCGTCTCTTCCCAGCGCAGGTCCCGGAGCAGGCCGCAAGCCTTTTCCGCTGCCAGTCGCGACGCCTGCGCGCGCAGTGGCGAGTTCTTTTCCACGGCAACGCAGTCATGCAGCAGCACGCTTGCCGCCAGCACCGTTCCATTGCCGCCTTCTTGCCCATGAATACGCATGGCATTGCGAAACACGCGGTGAATGTGGGCCAGATCGTGCGATCCGTCATCGCCTTGCGTGGCGTGGGGGATCAGCGTTTCGGCAAGCTGCTCGTAAGGCGAAAAGGCATCTGCCCGCATGTGATTCCCCCGTCATGAAAGATGCTTTTAGGACGGGGAAAAGGCAGGCGCAATCACCCCCGCGCTTCCTGCGTCTTTGGCTGGGCGGTGAGTATCTTCTGGTAGAACAGGCCAATACCGATCAGGACCACGCCAAGACCGATGAAAGACAAAGCCCGCAGTACACCTTCCAGATTGCTCATATCGATGAGGAATGCCTTGGCGACGGCGAGCAGCACCAGGGCAGCTGAGGCAAGGCGCAGGCTTTTGGCGTTGAAGCGGGAACCCAGCAACAGCAGCAGAACGCCAATGACCAGCCAGACAACGGAATAGCTGTAGGTTTCTCCCTGTAGAAAACCTTTCCAGTCGGCGATGTTTTCACCCTGCCAGAAACGGCGGACCGAGAGTGTCGCCCAGGCAAAGCCAAGTGCCGCGCCGGAAAGGGCCAGCATCGCGACATAAGCGGCGGGGCGTTTGCCGCGCGCATACCAGGCAAGCCCGCCATAGGCCGCAGCCGGCATCAGATAGGCGATGAGCAGCAGGTTGAGGAACGGCCACGGCCCGGTATTTTCGCCGGTAAAATAGGGGTTCAGGGCAAAGAAATGGGCCACCAGCACATTGAACATGGCAATGACGCCCGCCAGCATGGAGCCATAGCGAAAGATGGGGCTCGGGCTTTTCAGATCCAGCGTCATCAGCACGCCTGACATGCCGATGGTCAGCAGCGTGTAGATGGATTGTTCGCCAAGCGTTGGCGCAGCGTCGTTCAACACGCCGCCATTCATGGCGTGACGAACGAGAATGGCGATGGTCAAAAGACCCATGAGGCTGGCTATGGCCTGCAGGACGTTTCTTGCCCGAGCGCCCGGCCAGTTGCGCAGCAGCCATGCGGAGGCGATAGCCAGCAAGGCGGGTAGGCCGTAACCGGGCAGAAGCGCGTTGAAGACCGGCGTTGTGCCGAGGTTCTGCGGACCGACGATGGTAGGCTCCCACGCAATGCGGCCAAGAACGAAGACGCAGGCCAGCGCCATGGCAAAGGGCAGGGCGTGCCAGCGCAGTCTCAGGCCGCCAAGCAGGTAGGCAAAGCCGACGACGGAAATAAGGATGGTGGTCGCCAGACCCGATGTCAGCGTATGAACGACAAAGACCATCGCCAGGAACGAGCCAAGCGACATGATGTTGAGGGGTGCTGTAAACGCCTCATCGTCTTTCTTGCTCAGCCAGTAGGCACGGCCAAACAGCAGCAGCGCCGCAGCCAGACCATAGGCCGCGTGCAGCCAGTCGCGCGTCAGGTTGCCATATTCCACGAAACTGATGATGCCGAGACCGAGCGGCACGATGGAGCCGAGAACAGCCCACAGGATGCCGAAGGAGCGATCCCTCGAAGACATGCGCCGGACGGCCTCTATGGAGAACAGCAGGAAGATAACGCCCATGACCCGCGTGATGGTGCCCTGCACGGCGGTGTCGACCCCGGGTGCCGAAAGTGCGGTGCTGCCGTCACCCAGTGTGGGAAGGTAGTTGACCCCGAAGCCAGCCAGAAGATTGGCGCAGCCGAGGGCTGCCAGCGATGCGAAGATGGCAGGCCAGACCGCGTGGTTGCGCCCGGCACCATATGCCGCCAGCCCAAGCACCAGAACTGCCATGGCATAAGCCGGATGCATCGTAATTCCGGTCTCGATGACGGAAAAGGCGAGCGCGGGCAGGACAATTGCCATAGAAAGCGTGATGTTGATGCTCAGTGGCGCCCGGCTCATGAGATCGGTCACAATCGATCGGCCAGCGACGCCCGGTTGCGTATCTTCTTCGATATTTTGCGGCTCGCTCAAGTATTTTCCGGGCCATATCCAGATCGATCCGGCGATCATGGCAATCAGGCTGGCAATGACAGGCTCGGCTTCGATCAATGGCGCAAAGACCATATAGCCTAAAGCCCAGAGACCAAGGCCCACATTGGCAAGAGTAGGGACCACATACCAGCGTTGGCTGCGCGATGCCGCAGCTGTCGCAAGCCATGATGCGGTAAGATAGCCGAAGAGTGCCCAGATGTTCGGGTTTTCGGTGGAAATCAACAAGGGTGTGACCATGGAGCCAAGCAGGCCGAGACCCGCCAGCGCCTGCCCATGCAGCAGCGACAGGCCAAGTGTTGCGAAGCCGACAATCGCCAACAGAAGGAAAGCCGTTGTCGGGCCGATATAGCCATAAATGCCATAGGCGGCATAGGTGACGCCGAACAGTGTCAGAGCGCCAGCTGCCGTCAGCACGCCGGGAATCATGGCGTTGGAGTAGGCGCTTGCAATGTCAGGCAAGACCTTGCGCCGGACGGCTTCACCGGCGGCGGCCAGCAGCAGGCCGAAGATTGCAGCCATGGCCAGCCGGACGCCTGGGCTCAGAAGGCCGCTTTCAATGGAATATTTGACGAGGAATATGCCACCCAGCGCCAGCGCCAGACCACCGGCCCAAACCGCCCAACGCGCGCCGAGCCTGCTTTCAAAGCTTTCCTTCTGACGTTGCGGAGCTGGTTCTTCGGTGGTTGCGGGGCCGTCTTCCACAGTCGTTGCGACTGCGGGCAGGGCTTCCTCCGAAGCCTTTGCAGCTATGGGCAAAGCCTCTTCCGTCGTCGATGGGTCAGTTGCTTCCATCGAAACAGTTTCGCCGGGCAATTCAGGCGCAGTCGCAAGCTTTGACTTGAGAGCCTTCAGTTCCGCTTCGACGATTTCAAGCCGCCGCGAGTTTTTTATGCTCGCATTCAGCGTGTAGAAAAACGCCACGATATAGGCCAGCAAAAGCAGCAACAGGAATGCGGTCATAAGAACTCCGGATATGATCCTGTTTTTTAAGCTCTTTCTGAAGGATTAGGCAAGGCCCGTCACGCCAGCCTCCACCGCCCATTGTCTTGCCAGTTCCACATCTTCCAGCCCAAGCTGGTGACCAAGCGGCAGATGCCGGATTTGCACGGCGGCACCATTGCCCTCGAGGCGCGCTTTCAGGTGCTCCGTCTCACTGCCGTGGCGATCCTTCGTGCCTGCTGCAAGCGTCAGCTGTTTTCCCGCAAGATCCGAAAGCGGCCACGGTTCAAGCACCGGCATGGGGCGCAGCAGCAGGGCATTGCGCGCGAATTGCGGGTAGAGCGCAAAGAAAGCAGCCAGGAAGTTGGCGCCATTCGAATGGCCGATGAAGCTCAGCCTTTGCCAGTCAAGATCATAGGCGGAAATTGCTCCTTCGATGAAAGCGGCAAATGCTTCCGCTTCGGATGCGATGTCCTTCTGGTCAAAGCTTGTGGGGGAGAAGCGGCGAAACCAGCGCGCAATGTCTTCCTCCGTGCTGCGGCCGCGCACGCCCAGCAAGGTTGCGCGCGGGTTGGCACGGTGTGCGAGAGACATGAGACTGGTTTCGCTGCCGCCTGATCCATGCAGGAGAAGGATCGTGCTGCCATCCGCATCCTTCGGCGTGTAGAACCGGTGCACGAACGGAAGGTCGCGGTAGATGACCCGCTCTTCCCCCGGCATGGAGAATTGCGGCAGAGCCACGCGCACGTCCTCCTCATCCCGCATGAAAAGCGGCGGTATGAAGAGTTGCTCTCCCAAGGTTTCTTCCGGCTCATCCAGCGCCATGCCCGGCGCATCCGTCGCCATCTCGATCAGCACGTTGCCGGGCTCGCGAACATAGAGGGAAGAGAAGTATTTCCTGTCATGTGCGTTTGTGGTGGAGGAGTTCAGGGACTTGAGCTCCTTGAGCGTCTCGTTCAGGTCATCCATGTCTCTTGCACGAAAGGCGATGTGATCCACCGTGCCGGTGCCGGGCGCGCTAGACCAGAAACCTGCGGCATCGCGTACATCCACAATGTCGCCGGACGCTGATCCCAGTCGGCGGATCGATCCGTTGTGACCAAGCCGCTCATAGCCGAAATAGCGCTGCAGAAAGCTTTCCGTTTCCTCCGGTACTTCACTCAGCATCGTTGCGCCGCGAATGCGGCGAATGGCGTGTTCGAGGGGAATGCCGGGGGCCACATGCGGCGTTGCCTGTGGAAAAGCATGAGTGCCGACAAGTTTGAGGATGATGCCGTCAGGGTCCTTCAAGCGAATGACCGGTTCGCCGAATTCCTCCATCGGGCCTTCGGTGCGAATACCGGCAGAGAGAGCGCGCGTCAGCCAGAAGCCGATGCTGCCGGGGTCTATGGCAAGCGACACTTCGAGTGTCTGCCCATAGCCCACGCGGCCCTGGCCACCGTCTTCCCAGACAAGGAAGGTCATGAGGGAGCCCGGTGTCGCCGCGTGATCGCCGTAGAAAAGGTGGAGCTGCATGGCATCTTCGAACCCGGCCGACCGTTTGACCAGCCGCAGCCCCAGAAAGCCGACGTAAAAATCGACATTCGCCTGAACCTTGCGGGTGATCATGGTGATGTGGTGGATGCCGAGGGCGGATGTCATGGGTGCCTCCAAAAGGTCTTCGCTTGAGGCCCTATGTTTGCCGCATCTGCTTTTTTAGCAATCCCGCCATTAGAGAACGATGTGTTCGATTTGTGAACAATCTTGTGACGACGGCGATGAATGCCTGCAAAACGCGCTTCAAGCAGCTGCGAAAAATGCTAAAAGCACAATATTTAATCAGAATAATTTTTGTGTAAAAAATGTGCTGTTTTTGCTTGCCATGCCGTTTCAAATTGGTTTGTATGGTCACCAACACAATAAAAAACCTCCAGAGGGAAATTTCAGAATGTTGACGCGAAGGCTGTTTTCAAAGACAGCGGCTTTGGCCGCTATAGGTTTGTCTGCAACAATTTCAGCGCTGCCCGTTCCAGCCTTCGCGCAAACCGCCGTCAAATTCACGCTCGATTGGAAATTCGAAGGTCCTGCCGCCGGCTTTCTGCTCGCGCTCGACAAGGGATATTTCAAGGCGGAAGGTCTTGATGTGACGATCGACAGCGGCAATGGCTCGGTGGAAGCCATTCCGCGCGTGGCGACCGGGGCCTATCAAATGGGCTTCGGTGACATCAATTCGCTCATCAAGTTCCTGGACGAAGATCCGTCCCAGAAGGTCAAAGCCGTCTACATGGTCTATGAGCGCCCGACATTTGCGGTCGTTGGCCGCAAGTCGCTGGGTGTGACGGGTGACCCCAAATCGCTGGAGGGCAAGACGCTGGGCGCACCGCCGCCGGATGGTGCCTTTGCGCAATGGAAAGCCTTCAAGCAGGTCGCGAAGATCGATGACAGCAAGATCAAGATCGAATCCATCGGCTTTCCCGTGCGTGAGCCGATGCTCGCAAAGGGTGATGTCGACGCCGTCTTCGGTTTTGCCTTTTCGGTCATTCTCAATCTGAAGGCCCAAGGTATTGCCGATGACGACATCGCAACCATCCTCATGGCCGAGCATGGCTTGAATCTCTATGGCAATGCCGTGATGGTAAACACTGATTTTGCTGCGGAAAATCCCGCTGCGGTCAAAGGATTTCTCAAGGCTCTCGCCAAGGGTTTCGCCGATGCGGTCAAGAACCCCGAGGAAGGCGTCGCGGCCGTTTTGAAGCGGAATGAAACGCTCAACAGCGACATTGAATTGCAGCGGCTGACAATGGCCAATGCCATGAACATCAAGACACCCTATGTGGTCGAGAACGGCATGGGTGGCGTAGATCCCGCGCGCCTTGCGGCATCGCTCGAAACGCTCAAGGTCTCGCTTGGACTCAAGGGAAATGCGAAGGCCGAACAGGTGTTCGATGCGAGCTTCCTGCCGCCGAAGGACGAGCGGTTGCTGCCCTGACGCTCGCCCTGCGACGGCAACTGCTGTCGTCGTATGAAGACCGCGAGCTTCAAAGCGAAATTCAAAAACAGGAACAGGAATGGCTCATCTGGTTGAAATCGATGGCGTCGATATGCGCTATGGCGGCACAGCCGGTACGCTTGCCGTTTCAGGTCTCGATCTCAAGATCAAGAAGGGCCAGTTTGCCGCTGTCGTCGGACCATCGGGCTGCGGAAAATCGACCTTGATGAAGCTCGTCACCGGCCTTCATATCCCCCAGACCGGCAATGTCATCGTCGCAGGTAAGCAGGTGACGGAGCCGGTATCCATCGTTGGAATGGCATTTCAAAACCCCACCATGCTGCCATGGCGCACAACGCTGGAGAATATCCTGCTGCCGCTGGAGATCGTGGAAAGACACAGGCACAGGCTGAAGGCCAACAAGGCAGAATATATCGCCAAGGCCGAGCGCCTGCTGGAAATCGTGGGGCTGAAAGGCTTCGGCTCGAAATTCCCATGGCAGCTGTCTGGCGGAATGCAGCAGCGGGCAAATCTCTGCCGCGCGCTCATCCATGAGCCTGAATTGCTGATGCTGGACGAACCATTCGGCGCGCTGGACGCCTTTACGCGCGAAGAGCTGTGGTGCGTCATCCGCGACCTGCACGCTGCCAAGCGCGTGACCATCGTGCTTGTGACGCATGATCTGCGCGAGGCGACATTTCTGGCCGACAAGGTCTTCGTCATGAGCGCAAGACCGGGGCGGATACTTGCAGAACACAAGGTTCCTTTCGCCAGACCGCGCCAGCTGGATCTGATGTATGAGAAAGGCTTCAACGAGATGGTGCAGCAGTTGCACGGCGAAATCGCCAAGACGAGGGTTGCTGCATGAGTTCGGCCATTGAAAGCCCAGTGGCTGCGGTACCGCCCAAGCCACTGGTTGCCCGTATCAACTGGGTCAAGGCAGCGCCGTGGCTCTATACACTTGCGCTAATTCTTGTGTGGGAACTGCTGGTCCACGCGTTGAAGATGCCGCAGACCGTTCTGCCGTCGCCCATGCGGGTCGCGCAGGCCATCGTGCAATACTGGTCGCCGATCTGGAAAAACTCGCTGCAGACGCTTTATACGACCACGCTTGGATTTGCGCTTGCTGTGGCAGCAGGGCTGGCAATCGGTCTGTTCATTGGCTGGTCCAAAACCATTTATGCCGGGCTTTATCCGCTCATGATCGGCTTTAACGCCATCCCTAAAGTGGCGCTAGTCCCCATTCTTGTGATCTGGTTCGGCATCGGAACCGTGCCTGCGGTGCTGACGGCCTTCCTCATTTCCTTCTTCCCGATCGTCGTCAATGTGGCGACCGGCCTTGCCACCATCGAGCCTGAAACAGAGGATGTTTTGCGGGCGCTGGGCGCAAGGAAGATGGACATCATGCTGAAAGTGGGCATCCCCAGATCCATGCCCTATTTCTTCGGCTCCCTGAAGATTGCCATCACGCTTGCTTTCGTCGGGTCCGTTGTCTCAGAAACCGTCGCTTCCAATTACGGGCTTGGCAACATGATGAGCTCGGCCCAGAGCCAGTTCAATGTGCCGCTTGTTTTCGCCGGGCTGTTGATGCTCGCCGTCGAGGGCATCGTCATGTACGCCATCATGGCGTGGGTTGAACGACGCATGACAGGCTGGGCACACCGGTCCACCATGGGTCAGTAAGTCGGGCAGGCAGGTCGTTCGGACGACCTGCCTGCGTCACGCTTTTACTGTGCGGACTGATCTCCTACATTCACCGCGCGTTCGTCGAACGCCGACTTCAGCGCCTTTGTCACGTCGCGGGTTGTCGCAAACCAGTTATCGCTTTTGGCCCAGTAGCGCAGCTTGACGGTTGCGCTGTCGTTGCTGGCGGAATCGACAAATGTTGTCGGTGCGGGATCAAGCAGAACACGGCTGTCGGAGCGGACGATGTTCATCAGCATTTCCTGCGTGTCAGCGATGCTTTCGCCCTTCGGAACGGTAACGGTAAGCTCATGGCGGCGTGATGGGAAACGGCTGAAATTGGTAATCGGCACGTTCCATAGCGTCGAATTGGGAGCCAGGCGATAAAGCCCATCACTGGTCTTCAACTCCGTCGCAAACAGTCCGATTTCAACGACAGTACCGGTGACCGCGCTGGTCTCGATATATTCGCCAACGCGGAATGGGCGAAGGACGAGCAGCATGATGCCGGCAGCAATGTTCTGCAGCGTGCCTTGAAGCGCCAGACCGACGGCCAGACCGGCGGCACCCAGCGCCGCAAGGATCGAAGCCGTCTGTACGCCAAACTGGCCAAGCACCATGACGAGCACGAGAATGAGCACAACGTAGCGCACGATGCCGGAGAAGAACCGCGCCAGCGTTTCATCAAATCCGCGAATGCGCGACAGACCCTCATAGGACCAACGCTGTAACAGCGTTGCGGCAACCCAGCCGATGATCAGCAGAATGAGGGCTCCGACAATGGAGAAGGAATATTGAACCATCAGCGCACTTGCCTGACGAAGTGCCGCCTGCGACGCGACGATGATATCCGTAGCCTGTTGATCCATATATTCTAACCTCTTTATGTTGCGTGAGAAACGGTAACGGCGCGATGCCGGTTTTGCTCCATCCGTAGAGAAAAAACGACGATCGGGGCCTGTCAGAACGGGTTAGATAACGAAGCGATTTTTTAGATTTGTGAAATGTCGACCAGAAATAAATGGTTAACAATTCGTTTTTATTTTCACTGTAATTCAAGTAATTATTGTCTGGTTCGCCTTTATCGCGTGGCGCGAACATGTCCCCCTAAACAGCCCAAGACAATATGCTCCGACAGGGAGACGGTGAATGACGACCATTTCATCAATTTCTAATAATCAATATTATCGCAGCCCCAACGCTCTCGCCCAGACCACCGATAGCACTGTCAATTACGAAGGAAACAGCACTGCCTCAGCTGGCGGCTCGTCTTCAGGCTCCAATATGAGTTCTGAAAGCGCAGACAGCAGCAGCGCGATCAACCAGTTCCTTTCCACGCTGATGACAATGCTGCTCAATTTCTCGCCGACCTCCGAGTCCGACGAGACGTCGAGCAGCACCAGCGAACAATCGCAAGCCGACTATTTCTCCAGTCTTGATACGGATGGAAGCGGCACGCTTTCGCAATCCGAATTCTCGACAGCTCGGCCTGATGATGTGACCGAGGAGATGTCGACCAACCTCTTCACGCAGCTGGATAGCGATGGCGATGGTGTCGTCAGCGCGACAGAGATGTCTGCCATGGAAACCCGGCCGCGTGGTCCGCATTCCGCTGGCAGCGAGGAGGACGATTCGACCACGACATCATCCCTCGATACCAACGGTGACGGCGTCGTTTCCCAGGCAGAATTTCTGGCCAGGCGCCCTGACGACCTGGCCGAAGACATGGCGACAACCCTGTTCAGCAGCTTGGACAGCGATGGTGACGGTTCTGTCAGCCAGGAAGAAATGAAGGCGGGCAGGGGCACGGAAGGCGTAGGTCCACTGCCACGTGCCATGTCTTCTTCAGCGGAAACTGCAGAGAGCGATGACAGCAGTGTTGTCGATGGCTCAATGGATGGTTTTCTCGCGCGTCTGGAACAGATAGCCAAGGAATATCAGTTCGTAGGCGATGAAGAGGACACCACCGCGCAGTCGATCACCGTCTGACATGTCGTTGCCGCAATGATGCGGCGACCTCATCCATGGAGAGCCGGGGGCGGATCGTGCTTCCGGTTTTCGCCTCACTCCTGAGCCACCTGCTCATAGAGGGGCAGGACAAAGGGTACATTGCCATCCGTATCCGCGCCGCGTCCGATTGATTTGATGGCTGCAATCAGCGCACCGCCCCGGCCAAGCAGGCGATCGCCGATTTCGATGATGCGGGAATTGGGCGTAGCATAGGGTGAAACGATGCGGAGCCGCGCGGCGAGCGCCGCGTCATCCTGTTCCGGCCGAACCGCCAGAGCGACGATAAGCGCAGCGGCGGGAGAGCGCGAAACGCCCATCCAGCAATGAATCAGCAACGGGGCGGACTGGTCCCACCCATGGGCAAAATCGATCAGTTGCTGCACGTGCAGATCATCCGGTGCAATCAGCTTGTCGGTGCCCTTGAAGGTAATGTCATTCATCTGAAGGGTCAGATGGCGTTCTGCAGAAATCACGGCAGGGCGGTGGAAGCTCTGCTCTTTCGCAATCAGCGTTACCATTTCCCGCGACTTGTGTCGCACGGCCATTTCCCCGATGCGCGACAGGGGGCAAACGACAATCTGGCTCATCTCAAATCCTTCCGAAGCTGCTCTATAGCTTCGAAGCGTGCTATAAATCGATCTTGAGCATCGATCGCAGGCACGGGCGATATCTCGATCATGTCTCTGGTGATGCCGCGTGGCAGGCCGAAGAATTTCTGCGCTTCGCTGAGTGAGAAACCCGCCAGCTCGGTTGCCTCAAAAAAGGCTGCGACAGTATCCGCCTTCTTGATGCGGTCCTTGAGTTCGCGTCCTGGATGCGGGGCAAGACCGAAGCGCAGGTGGATTGCCGCTTCCAGCCGCTTTTCGACACTCTTGTAACCGCCGCCGACAACGGATTTGAAGGGCGATATCATGTCGCCGATCACATATTCCGGCGCGTCATGCAACAAAGCCATCAAAAGTTCGTCCGCGGTCGCCGCAGGGTTCAATCTGGAGAAAATGGTTTCCACGATGAGGCTGTGTTGCGCGACGGAAAACGCATGGTCACCCTGCGTCTGCCCGTTCCAGCGCGCCACTCTGGCGAGACCGTGAGCGATATCGGCCAGTTCCACGTCAAGCGGCGAGGGGTCCAGAAGATCGAGCCGCCTGCCCGAAAGCATTCGCTGCCACGCGCGTGGCGTTTTCGACGCTGCCACGTTCAGTCTTCCGAAGAGACTGCCGGGTCGGCAGCAGGAAAGCTCAACCCGCTCCAGGCGGGCAGGGCGACCGTAACCGCGGCGGAGCCTGCGGTGATATCGGCGTCCGATGCCATCGCATCGGCGGCGCGATCCGTACGGATTATGGCTAGTCCCTGTTTTCCGCAGACGGTGCCGAGGACGCCGAGAGGTTTGCCGGCGGCGAGGATTTCCGTGCCGCTGTCCGGGAGGTCCGTATCTGCAGTTACCGTTACGACACGGCGGCGGGCCGTGCCGCGATGCTTCATCCTCGACACGACTTCCTGCCCGACGAAACAGCCCTTCCTGAAGGAGACGCCTTCATTCACGTCCATCAGGACATCATGCGGGAAGGCATCCTGAAGCTGGTAGTCGAGGCCAGCGACGACGATGCCATGTGCCACGCGAAGCTGGTGATATGAAGATGCGTCTTGCGCGCTGGAAGTGCCAGGCATGCGGTAGAGATCGACACCGGCCTTCGAGAAATGGCTATCCTTGACGGCACCTGCCGGTGCCGTCTCGTCCCAAAAGACGCTGACGCCCGGTTGTTCGTCTGCGGTGAGTTGGACAGGGGCACGCAGCTTGTACATGGTCAGGCGGCGCAGCAACTGGTCCTGTTGATCGCTGCCCGTTTCCAGCACGTATCCATCGTCGCTGCGCCAGATCAGGAATTCGAACATGATCTTTCCCTGCGGCGTCAGCAGTGCGCCAGCGCGCGCTTCACCCTCGGGCAGCGAATCGAGATCGGGGGTAATGAGGTTCTGCAGGAAATCCGTGGCACCGGTGCCGGAAACCCGGATCAAACTACGGTCGATCAGAAAGGCGGAAGACATGGGCGTTACCACTCGGGTTCGTTCTTTCCCGAAGAGCTAGAGCGTTTTCAATGCAATTGAAACCCTTCTCTTGGCTTGATGTCCATTAGAAAGGTGTGGGAGCAGCAGGAGTGAGGCGCATTGCACGGAAGGTGCGGACCTCAATCCCCCGCCGTGAAGAACTTCCACTGGCCGTCAGGCGAGATGCCGATCCGGTAGAAGCTGTAATTCCCGTATTCCTGCATATCCGCGAGATCGCCCGCGGTGATGATCCGCAGCAACTCCACCTTTTCAGGCTGAGTGAGGGTGTTCAGCGGCTTTCCGGCAAAATATGGGAAGACATACATCTCGTCAGGCGTACCAGCGTCCACATGCGCATAGCCGGTCGACAGCAGATCAATGATGATGGCGAGGACTTCCAGCCCATCGGGATCGCCGGAGAAGCTCTTCAGAGCAGCGACGGGGTCTTCCGCATCACCATCCACCCGTGCCTGGTTCGGGCCGGGATTGACGAGCGGGCGCAATTTTTCAATGTCGCCGGTAGAGGCTGCATCGATGATGAGCTGGCGCAGGCGGCGAACCGGCTCAGGTGCCTTGCTGATATCGTGCTCGATCTGTGCCGAAATCTGCGGTGTATCGTTCTGGGGCTGTTCGGCCTTCTGCGCGCCGGAGCGATTTACCAGGGGATCGGGGAGCGGAATGCCGTCCGAATCACCTTCAACTGCGTCCGGCTCTACGGGCTGCTTGTTTTCAGCAGGTTTTTCACCTTCGCTACTGGCAGGATCCTGCGCTGGCCGCAATTCCGACAGGGCGAAAGCAGAGCCTGGAACGCTGACGGCGAACACGGACAACGAGACCATCAAGGAAACAGCGGCTGTCGACCGCAAAAACCCCTTGCGAGAGCGATACATGATATAAAACTCCAGCTTACTGAATAATGCGGTGAGGGGAGAATTCGCCCTCAAGCATGCGCTGGCGCAGAGATTCCAGCATGGCTTCAGCGCCCGCTTCACCGTGCATACGGATGGTTTCGCGCATGGCAAGAGCGATAGCGGCGTCAGCGATGATCTCCGGCTCGATCCCATCGGCCATACCGTCGGCCCATGCTTCGTTTTGATGTTCCAGAGCGACCTGCATCTTTTCATGCGCGATCATATCGTGGATTTCGTTACGGCTTGTTTGCATCTTTCATCCTCGACAAGGCGGGCAACTCGTTACCACCCTGTTAACAACTCTAACAGTCTTTTCTCAAAACGGCACGGCCCGCAGCCAAAAGAGGTTAATAAACCACTAATTTCCGAACCTTGACGCAATTTCCTGCGCCAGTGTTGCCCCTTCGATACGGTATTTCTCTTCTGCAGCGATTGCGGCAGGCGTGCAGGCCGTATGAACGGCCGCAAAACTGCGATAGCCACGGTTGAATGCTGCAGTCATTCGCTGCCGTCGATTGGGCTCATTGGCAGTGTCTGCCGCCAGAAGGTCGCTCATCGACTTGCGCCATTCCTCCGAGCCCGTGGCAGGACAAAGCGTGCGCAGATATTGCACGGCACCCAGTATCTCAGACAGTCGCGCCATCTGGTTGTCATAGGGTGCCGGCTTGTTTTCCTGCTGGGCGGCGGCGGCTGGCGGCGGCGGTGGAGTGTGCTGCGCAGCATTGGCCACGGTCAACGGTGTTCCCGTTGCCACCGCAATCGCCAGCATCCATTCCATCCGTCTTTTCATCAATTTACGCATTACCCGGCATGACGGTTTACTCATCCGCCCGGAGATAGCCGCGATTCTTCTTAGCATTGCAACTGCCCCAGCAGACGTTCTGCACACTCGACAACGCTTTCCGGCGCAGGCAGGCTTCGGATTTCGTCCAGCGTGTACCACCCGGCTTCTGCCGCATCGTCTGCTGCCACCACGATTGCGTTGCTGTCGGCTTCCACAGTGTATACCGAGAGAAAGAAATGGCTGGTCAAATGTCCGTCAGCGTCATAGCCGGGCAGATCATAGGTCGCGAAAAGCTGTGGATGACGGGCGACAATGCCGGTTTCCTCTTCCAGTTCACGCAGGGCAGTTTCGTCCGGGCTTTCACCCGGCTCACCGCGACCTCCCGGAAAGGCGAACATGTCTTGCGAGGGAGGATTGATGCGGCGCACGAGGAGCACGCGATCGGCGCGTCGAACGATTGCGGAAGAGGCAGCTTGGGGCAGGGGCATACGGTATCCTTGTGCGATATCGATGATCATTATGACCTGAACCTTGCAGGAAACGTGGCAACAGCTTCACGTTGCAGGAAATTCTTGAGGCAAGGCCCGCTGCATCAGCTATATGAGGATCTTCGATTTTGATCAGTCCGCGCGCAGGCCGGTCACCGGCGGGAACATCGCATGAAACTCTATCTCCTCTATGCCGCAGCAGCGCTGGCCGAAATTGCAGGCTGCTTTGCCTTCTGGGCCTGGCTGCGGATGGAAAAGTCCATTGGCTGGCTTGTTCCCGGCGTGGCGTCGCTGGTTGTGTTTGCATGGTTTCTTGCACTGGTTCCAGCTGATGCTGCCGGACGTGCCTATGCCGCCTATGGCGGAATTTACATCGCCGCCTCACTGCTCTGGCTGTGGGCCGTCGAGGGACAGCTTCCGGACAGGTTCGATATGGCCGGTGGGGCGATTTGCCTTGCGGGTGCTTCGCTCATATTGTTCGCTCCAAGAGGATGAGAGCTTAAGGCCATGTGTGGACGTTTCATGCTGGATGCCGCGCCAGGAGAAGTCGCGGACTATATGAACCTCAGCGAGCTGGAGGATTTTCCGGCACGGTTCAACATTGCGCCGACACAGCCCATTCTGGTCGTCGTGGAAGGTGGCCACTCAGAGCCGGGAAGCAACCTGCCCAACCGGCAAGCGTTGCTTGTGCGCTGGGGCTTCCTGCCGGGCTGGGTAAAGGACCCGAAGGAATTTCCTCTGCTGATCAATGCGCGTGCCGAGACAGCAATCGGCAAAGCCTCTTTTCGGGCGGCCATGCGGCACCGGCGAATTCTTATTCCGGTTACCGGCTTCTATGAATGGCGCAGACCATCGAAAGAGGAGGGCGGGAAATCGCAGGCCTATTTCATAAAGCCCAAGCGCGGCGGCGTGATTGCCTTTGCCGGCCTGATGGAAACCTGGTCATCGGCTGACGGTTCTGAAGTGGACACTGGTGCCATTCTGACCACCGCCGCAAACCGGACGATTGGACAGATTCATGACCGGATGCCGGTTGTTGTCTCTCCGGAAGATTTCACCCGCTGGCTGGACTGCAAGACCCAGGAACCGCGCGATGTTGCGGAGCTGATGCGGGCGGCGGATGAGGATTTGTTTGAGATGATTCCGGTGTCTGATAAGGTCAACAAGGTTAGCAACACCGGCGCGGATCTGCTTGAGCCGGTTGCGGAAAGCCTGCCCACAGCCCCGAAAAAGGCGCCGAAAGACGACGCGCAAATGTCGCTGTTCTAGAGCGCTTGCCTCATGACATCTGGTCAAGCCTGGACAGCTCTCTGCGCGCCATGACATCGGAATAGACGCAGTTACGACCATTGGCTTTTGCAATGTAAAGCAATTGGTCGGCGGCCGTGAGCTGCTGATCCAGAGATCCGCCTTTTTCCACCTCCACGACGCCGACGGAAATCGTCAAAGGTATCTCGGAACCGACGAGGCTTTCCGCATTCGCTGCGACTTCCTGACGAAGGCTTTCGCAGAATGCATGGGCCTGCTGGCCGTCCAAGCCTTTGAGGAAAATCGCGAATTCTTCACCGCCAATGCGTGCGGCGAGGTGTTCGCCTTTGCTACAGAAGTCCGAGAGAAGATTGGCAAGCATCTTCAGCGCCTTGTCACCTGCGCTATGACCAAATGTATCGTTGATTTGCTTGAAGTGGTCGATGTCCACAATGGCGACTGCCCCACGTGCACCGGTTACCTTGAGGTTTTCCAGCAGACCGGTTGCATGGTCGAAGAAGGAACGTCTGTTCGGCAGGCCGCTGAGGTGATCCTTTTCAGCAAGCTCACGCAGACGCATCAGCTGTTTCAACGTTTCGACATTGTTGTCGATACGACATTGCAGCTCTTCCGGCACGAAGGGCCGGTAGATGAAATCCGAGGCACCGGCTTTCAGAAAATGCGCCGAGAGCATTCTATCGGTGGATGACGAAACGCCGATAATGCGAAGTTCTTCGGAGGAGCGTCCAGCGCGGATGAGGCGCGTCAACTCGTAGCCATCCATATCCGGCATGTAGTAATCGGTGATGACGAGTTGTATCGACGGATTGCTAGCCAGGATATCAAGGGCCTGTGCGCCCGAATAGGCCTCCTGCACGGTGAAATTCTGCCGTGTCAGAATTTCCTTAAGGCTGGACCGTGCCGCTTTCGCGTCATCGACAATAAGAATGGAAAATTGTCTGTTGGCCAAGATACGGTCGACCGTCTTGACCACCGTATCGACCGTGCGACGTCCGTCCTTGACGATATAGTCGATGATCTTCTTTTCGGCATAGTGCTGCCGTGCCTGTTCGTCCACAGTCGCCGTAAAGACAATCGTCGGGACTTTGCGCTTTTCCAGCAGATTGAGGATTTCGCCATTTGGTGCGTCGGGTACTGTCAGACCGGTCAACGCAAGCGTAAACTTATGTCGCTTGAGGAGATCAGCGGTTTGCGACATCGTTTCACAATGGAAAATCTCGGCGTTCGTTTCGTCCGCGAGCCGCATCTTCAGCAGAATGGAAAGAGCAACTGAATCTTCGATGAGAAGAATTTTATCCCGCATGAGTTGGTCGCAACCTTTGAAAACGAATTACGGTGTCATTGTCTTCGTTCGTCTGAAAGTTGGCCAAGCTGGATAGTAGCAAACGGTAGAGAAACAATTTTCCGAAAAAAGAACGATAAACGATATTGTTTTATATTTGGTGTTTTCGCCGGCTCCAAGAATAGCCGTACCTTTGCATGGCGCTGGGCGCAAATCCAGCTACTAAACCACGCCTATAAAAAATGGCACCCCGAGGTGCCAGTTTCCCTATTCGTCAAAAATCTGCGCCAAATGGGCGACTGTGCCGATTTACCGCCGTCTCAGGCCGCTTTTGGCTCTTTGGATTTGCGTGTCAGCATCAAAGCGGCAGCGGCTACAGCCTTCAGGCCAAGCGGCCTGTAATGGCTGTTGAGGTCCGGTTTCGCCGGAACGTCCTGTTTCGTCGTTTCGCTCATATTCAATCTCCTGAATTCCCCTGTAAAGCCGCCGATTGGCAGTCTTCCCGGAAACCTCTTTCAAAAGAAATCATGACGAATTCGAGGCAAATTCAATCAATTGAAATTTGCAGGCTGCGACATTTCGTGTCCGGGCGAATGGCCTAAAGACCGCGATCCATGGCGCTACCGTCATGGTGGTCGCCGTGGATATCTTCCTCGATCGTCAGCGTGCCATATCGCTTGTGCCAGATCCGAGCGCTGAAGGGCAGGAAGGCCAGATAGGCAAGGACGGTAACGACTAGCACTTCCCAGGTGAAACTCATCAACAGCGCAACGTAGAGAACGACGATGAGAATGGCGGGAAGAACCAGATCGCGGCGAATGCGGCTTTCGGATTTGCCAGACCACACCGGCAGTCGGCTGATCAGGAAATAGCCGATAAGCACCGTGTAAGCGCTGCCGATATAGGCGAAGGTCTTGCCGGGCTCTATGCCCATGAAGCCGAGATAGACCGGCAACAGAACCAGCATGGCCCCCATGGGTGCTGGAACGCCCACGAAGAACTCGTTCTGCCAGGGCGCCTTAACTTCACGCTCAATCATGACGTTAAAGCGCGCGAGCCGCAGCCCAGCGGCGATGACATAGATAAGAGCGGCGATCCAGCCCAACGAGCGGGCGTGATCGAGGAGGTAGGCATAGACGACAAGAGCGGGTGCAACGCCGAAGTTGACGATATCGGCCAGCGAGTCCATCTGGGCGCCGAACTTCGACGTCGCCTTCATCATGCGCGCCAGGCGGCCATCGACACCGTCGAGGAACGCGGCGAGCAGGACCATGCCGACCGCAAGTTCGAAGCGGCCCTCAAAGGCGAGGCGGACGCCGCTCAGGCCTGCGCAGATGGCAAGCACGGTAACGAGATTTGGAATGACAAGACGCAGCGGTATTTCCCGCAGGCGCGGCCCACGGCCACTGTCATTGGTCATCTCGGGCTTGATGTTGCTGCCGGGCTCGGGCGTCGTCGTTTCCATGGCGTTGCTCCTGCTCAGGCTTAGCCGCGTCGGCTGATGACCGGACCCTTGGCAGAGCCAAATTCCGCCAGAACGGTTTCACCGGCAATGGCTGTCTGGCCAACGGACACGCGTGGCTGGAAGCCTTCAGGCAGGAAGATGTCCAAACGAGAGCCGAAACGGATCAGACCGAAGCGTTCGCCAGCATCGACAGGCTCGTTCGGCTTGACCCAGCAGACGATACGGCGCGCGACCATACCGGCAATCTGCACAACGCCGACCTTGCCATGCGCGGTCTCGATGACGAGGCCATTGCGCTCATTGTCTTCCGAAGCCTTGTCGACCTCCGCGTTGAGGAACAGGCCGGGGCGATAGGCGACATTGATGATGCGGCCGCGCACAGGCGAGCGGTTGACGTGGCAATTGAAGACATTCATGAAAACCGAAACGCGAACCATCGGCTCCTTGCCGAGTTCCAGCTCAAGCGGGGGAACAACGGTCTGGATCGCTGACACGGTTCCATCGGCAGGGCTGATGATGAGCGTATCATCCTGTGGCGTGACCCGCTCCGGATCGCGGAAGAAATAGGCGCACCAGGCAGTCAGAACCAGACCGATCCAGAAGAGCGGTTCGGCTATCCAGCCAAGCACCAGCGACGCGACGAAAAAGGCGGCGACGAAGACGTAACCTTCCTTGTGGACCGGCACGATGGTGTTACGAATGGTGTCGAACAGGTTCATTGATCTTTCTTCTCCGAATTTATCTTTGGTCAGCCTGGCCGGGTCGTGGCGCTATGCTGCTATGTCAACCTCGCGCCCGGACTTTGCAATGCCTGGCTCTGCAATGCCGACTCCGGCACCAAAGCCATTCTGCATATAGTCATTCCGCGACGATATTCACGCCCAGACGCGACAACACACGAATAGGTGACTACAGGCAAAACGCTTGGCGAGCAATCTGTTAGGCTTGAACGCCAGCGTTTATACGCATCAATGCGCGCGTTCTCCCCGGTCCACGACACCCAGGTCGTCCTGTTCCCTGACTTCGCGCAGGCGTTCTTCCGCCTGTATGGCTTCGCGCTGGCGGCTCCACATGGAGGCATAGAGCCCGCCCATCTCGATGAGTGACGCATGGGTGCCACGTTCGGCAATCGTACCGTCCTTGAGAACGATGATCTCATCTGCGCCGATGACGGTGGAAAGGCGGTGGGCGATGACCAGCGTCGTGCGGTTTTTGGAGACGATATCCAGCGCGCTTTGAATTTCCTGTTCGGTGTGGGTGTCGAGCGCCGAGGTCGCCTCATCAAGGATGAGGATGGGCGGTGCCTTCAGAATCGTGCGAGCAATGGCGACGCGCTGTTTTTCACCGCCGGAAAGCTTCAACCCACGCTCTCCAACCATGGTCTGATATCCCTGTGGCAGCTTGCTGATGAAGCCGCTGATCTGGGCGGCACTGGCTGCTGCCATGATTTCGTCCTGCGACGCATCCGGCCGTCCATAGCGGACGTTGTAGGCGAGCGTATCGTTGAACAGGACCGTGTCCTGCGGCACCATGCCAATAACCGAACGCAGGCTTTTCTGCGTTACATCGCGGATATCCTGCCCATCGATGGTGATCGAGCCGTCTTGAATGTCGTAGAAGCGATAGAGCAATCGCGACAGGGTGGACTTGCCCGCGCCGGATGGTCCGACGATCGCAATTGTCTTTCCGGCGGGCACATCGAAGGAGATGCCCTTGAGGATCGGGCGGTCGGGATCATAGGCAAATCGCACGTCGCGGAAACTGACCGTACCCGCGCCGATCTGAAGTTCCTTCGCGTCCGGTGCATCCACCACCTCTGCCTCGACTTCCAGAAGGTCGAACATCTCCTCGATATCGGTCAGGCCCTGGCGGATTTCACGATAGACGAAGCCGATGAAATTCAGCGGCACCGAGAGCTGCAGCAGCAGGGCGTTGATGAAAACGAAATCACCGATGGTCTGCTCGCCGTGCTGCACTGCCAAGGCAGACAGCACCATCATGACGGTGGAGCCGATGCCGAAAATGACGCCCTGGCCGAAGTTGAGCCAGCCGAGCGACGTCCAGATGGCGGTTGCCGACTTCTCATATTTCGCCATGGAAGCATCGAAGCGGCGCGCTTCCATGTCTTCGTTTCCGAAGTATTTGACCGTCTCAAAATTCAGCAGCGAGTCGATCGCCTTGGTGTTGGCGTCCGTGTCGCTGTCATTCATCGATCTGCGGATGGAAATGCGCCAGTTGCTGGCCTTTACCGTGAACCAGATATAGGCCCAGACGGTGATGACGGTGACCGCCACATAGATGAAACCGTAGGTCATCCAGAAGACGATGACGGTCAGCAGAAACTCGATGAATGTGGGTGCCGTGTTCAGGATCGTGAACCGGACGATGGTTTCGATACCCTTGGTGCCACGCTCGATGACGCGCGACAGGCCGCCGGTCTTGCGCTCCAGATGAAAGCGCAGGGAGAGGCGGTGCATGTGCACGAAGGTCTTGAAGGCAAGCTGGCGGACCGCGTGCTGGCCAACGGAGGCAAAGAGCGAATCCCGCAGCTGGTTGAGAGCGACCTGCAAAAGGCGCGTCAGATTGTAAGCCACGACAAGTGCGACGGCACCCAACAGGAAGACGGGAACGAGCCCCGCCATATCGAGCTTGCCATTCAGTGCATCCGTTGCCCATTTGAAGAAGTAGGGAACGGATATGAGAACGAACTTGGCGAGGATAAGAAAGAACGTGGCCCAGACGACCCGCATCTTGAGGTCTGGCCTGCCTTCGGGCCACATATAGGGCCAAAGATTTATGATCGTCTGCAACGGATTGCCCGAATCCGCTGAAATCGTTTTCTTCTTGTCCGTCATGCTCTGCTCCGGAGGGCGTCTGCCGGAATGCAGACAGCAACACGGCGGCTTCCTTGAAGCCGCCGTCTCAAATTAGATATAGCTGTCTTTCGGGCAATGCAATGCCGCAGGGGAGATCACCGACCCATGAGGCGCTTGCGGTGCAGCTCTTCGGCATTGGGCAGGGCATTTTCAGGAACGCCGAAGATCTGGCCGGGCTCGATCAGATCAGGGTTTGCGATCTGATCCTGATTGGCAAGATAGATCGTCGTATATCGAACACCCTGACCGTAAACGCGCCGGGAAATCTGCCACAGAGTATCGCCGCGTCTGATGATGACGGCGCTGTCGCTGTGGGCGAGAGGTGCCTGTTCGAAGGTTTTCGGACCAGTTTGTGGTTGGGCCTGCGTTGTGGAAGACGCAGCATTGGCAGCTTCAGGCATTGCCGCGTTCAACTGCGCGAAACGGTCGGAGAGGCTGGCGATCTGCTTGCCAATGGCCGCGACATCGTTCGGCAGACCATCGATGACGGCAAGCAGCGCACGCTCCTTGGCGACGATATCGGTGACGAAAGCCGTGAAAGCCGGATCGGCATTGGCAGCTGTACGGAATTCCGACAGCGAACGCAGGGCAATCGATGTGGCGGACTTTGCGGCTGCAACCTCTTCCAGCGCGGGCGACTTGCCGTCCGCGTAGAGACCGGAGAGAATGGCGAACGCCTTGCTCACATCAACGCGCAATGCCTCGAAAGCGGTGCGGTCACTGACAACGCCAGGGTCCTGCAGACCGGCGGCAGCACCTGTCGTTGACGACGGCTGTGTCGGCGTCTTCTGCATCGCGACCGTTGCCTGATCGCTTGCGGGACGCATGAAGGGCACGCGAACGCGAACGGTAACATTGCCCGCAGCATCAAGCGCCTCTGCCGTGACGATGTGATCGCCAACGCTCAGCTCGATATCGCCCTCAATGACGAAGCTGCCGGATGCTTCTGCCTTCGCACTGCCGATCTGCTGATCGTCCACGAGGACACGCACATTGGTGCCAGCCGGGGCGGATCCGGCGACGAAGATTTTTGTTCCCTCGAATTCCACGGCCATGACGCGGATGGATGAGGTTTCGCCGGATGTGGCGGCAGAGCCAGCCTGACCCTGCGCTGCAGGGGCTGTGGTGGATGTGCCGGGCTGCACTGCTGTCTGGCCAGGCTGTGTCTCGCTGGCGTTCTGACCAGCTGCTCCGAGCGCAGGCGGGGCTGTCTCCGGCATGGTCAAGACGCGGCTGGCTTTTCCAGGCGTCGTCACCATGGCAAGAAGCTCGCCACTTTTCTGTTTTGGAACGGAAACGGTCGCGGTTTCGGTTGATTGAACCGTCGCGCCGTCCTTGCCGATGGCGCGCAACACGATTTCATGATCGCCGGGGGGAAGCGGATTGTCGAGGACTGCGGCAAAGTCACCACTGCCTTCAACGGTCGTCTGCGCGATGACCTGTCCGTTGTTGACGATCTCAAGCTTGGAGCCCGGAGCAGCCTTGCCAGCGATGACCGCCGAACCATCCGGCTCGACGCGCAACACGTCGAAGCGTGGCAATTGAGGCTCCGCTGCAGGTGTCGAAGCAGGCGTTGCGGAACGCGCGGGCGCCGCAGGCGTTTCTGGCCGTGGCGCCCCATCGTCCGTGCCGGCAAAAACACCGGCAAGACGACGGACCTGATCCGCAGCCACGCTCGCATCCGCAGGCAGGCCGCGCAGGAATGCTATGGCTCTTTCGGCTGCGGTCCGCGCCGTTGTGATCAGACGTGAAGTGTTCTCGTCAAGTGATTCTGGAATATCGACATTTCCAAGTTCCTTGAGGGAATCCTCGACCTTCGCGCGTGCAGCTGCAAATTCCTCGTTGGTCGGCACCTTGTTGTCGGCAAAGCGGCCCGTCATATCCTTGATGGATTGGGTTGCGGCTTCTGCCAGACGTCCAACCTTCTCGGCGATATTGGTTGTTTCCTTCGCCGCATCCGACAGAAGGTCGCCGGATTTCTCGCTACCCATTTCCACGCTGTTCTTGACGTCGTTGCCAGCCTGATTGATCGCATCACCAATCGGTCTGTCATCGGTAGACATACGTGGGAGAACGAAGAAGACCATGAGAAGCGTCGCGACGCCCAGCACGATAAGCGCCAGCAGTCCGGCCCTTTTATTGTTCATCATCACTCTCCGGGTAACTTTCTTGTCTTCACGTTGCGATAGCTAGCGTTTAAAAAACACTCATACAAGCGGCTGCCCTTGAAAAGCAGCCTATCCAGCGCTTCATTCCCCAAATTTTCTTGACGGATTGGCCGCCCGGATGTTCCTTCAGCCCATGACTGAAGAAAATACATCGATTCGATCCATCTGCGTCTATTGCGGTTCCCAGCCGGGACGTGACCCAGCCTATATGGAAGCCGGGCGCGCGCTCGGCAAATCCATTGCCGAAAACGGCATTCGCCTGGTCTATGGCGGCGGCACAAAAGGCATCATGGGCGCTGTTGCCAGCGGCGTTCTGTCAAGTGGCGGCGAAGTTACGGGCATCATACCGGAATTTCTGGTTGATATGGAGGCTACACGCCATTCTCTCGGACAATTGAACGAGCTCGTCATCACCAAGGACATGCATGAGCGCAAGCACATGATGTTTGAACGCTCCGATGCCTTCGTTACCTTGCCCGGCGGCATCGGTACGCTGGAAGAGATTGTCGAGATCATGACATGGGCGCAGCTCGGTCGTCACGCCAAGCCAATGGTCTTTGCCAATATCAACGGCTTCTGGGACCCGATGCTGGAGCTGATCCGCCATATGCGCGACCAGGGCTTCATCCACCGCGCCCATCTGCTCAATCCGCTGGTCATCGAGGCCGTTGAAAACATCGTGCCAGCGATCATTGAACGCGCGACCGCACAGCAAAACCCTGAGGGCGATCCCACAATTATTTCGCAGTTGTGATAGGGTTTCGGGAGCCTTTTTTAATTGATCACCTACAGGTGGCAAAGCGATGCGCTTGACAACGAGTGGCGCCTTTTGCTTGCCTTACTATGGTCAATCGGAAGGAAAATGCAGTGTCGCTTCTTGGAACAACGGTATTGGTGACGGGCGCCGGGCGGGGGTTGGGCGCAGCGCTCGCCTATGTGCTGGCTGAGAACGGCTGCAAGCCAATTCTTGCGGGGCGCGATGTCAGCGCGTTGAAACGTCTAAGCGTAAATATTCAAGATCGTTTCAACATATGTCCTGACATTATACAGCTTGATCTTTCGGACACTCGAAGTGTCGACGCTGCAATCCTTAAGCTTCGAGGCAGTCACGACACGATTGATATTCTCATCAACAATGGTGCTATGTGGCTCGAAGCTTCTGACAAGGACCATGTGGCCCAGGATGTTTTGGTTACTATTAATTCTGCAGTCACCGGTACTTTCCTTTTGACACAAGGGCTTCTGCCCAGCCTTCTGAGTTCGCCTCGTCCCGATATCGTCACAATTGGCTCGATAAGCGGGCTACCAAATGCAGCACTTCAGACGGTTTCAATTCCGATGTATGCCGCAAAACGTGGGCAGTCCGCTCTTGCGGAAGGATTCGCCCAGATGCTGGCAAGGACACCAGTTCGCTCCATTGCTATCCATCCACCCTATCTCGATGACATAGCGCCCGGCACATCCGAATGGGAGATGGCTGCTGCTCGCTTTAAGGGGCAGCGCGGGACCAACAGAGACATCGCGGAGGCGGTTTTGTTCGCTGTAACGCGGCCACGTCACGTTACGCTTTCGATTACCGTGGATGCCGATGATGGCGGATTGCATCCGTCGCGGTAATCGCAAGAACCGCAAAGGGTAAACGCCATCTTCACGTTTTTTTTCGGATCAATCCCGGCACGGTATAAATAACCAGTGCCGACCAGATCATGAAGAAGGCGATCAGCCTCACCGTATCGAAGGGTTCCCGGAACACGAACACCGCGATGATGAAGATGATCGAAGGCGCTATGTACTGCATGATGCCGATGGTCGAGAGCTTCAACAGCTTGGCACCATTGCCGTAGAGAATGAGCGGCGTGGCGGTGACCAGACCGCTTGCGATGAGCAGCCACGTATCCGTCGGCGTGCCTGCGAGAAAATGGGCTTGTCCCGTGCTCATGAGATAGATGATGTAGGCAAGTGCGGGGGGCGTCATTAACAGGACCTCCAGCAGGAACCCCTGTGTCGGGCCTATCGGCAACGTTTTTCGGAAAAACGCATAGAAACCCCAGGAGACTGTCAGGGCGACGGAAACCCAGGGGAGGCTGCCAGCGTGCCATGTCAACAAGGCGACGGCGAGAGACGCCAGGACAATAGCTGCGATCTGAAACCGGCTGAGCTTTTCTCTCAGCAGTACGGCCCCGAGAAAAATGCTGAAGAGCGGATTTATGAAATATCCAAGTGCCGCATCGAGCGCGCGGCCACTGCCAATTGCCCAGATATAGACACCCCAGTTGATGCTGATGATGGAAGCCGTCAGGCAAGCCATGGCCAACATGCGCGGTGTCGTCAGCGCCACCCTGATTTCGGCGGTGCGACCCAGGATAACGAGCACGGCAGCGGCAATCGGCACGGACCAGACCACCCGGTGCGCAATCACCTCGAACGGCGAGACATGCGCGACAGCCTTCATGTAAAAAGGCAGAAAGCCCCACAGGATATAGGCGACGAATGCGTAGGCAAATCCCCGTGCTCCATCCGCCTGTCTGGCACTTTCATTGGTTTGGTTCACGGCCATGTTGAATACCACGCTTATCGGAAAGCACCGGGCTATTCCTGTTTTGCGTGATATACCAATTCATTCGCGTGAAGGATGGTGTCAGAAAAAATGAGGCTACCCGAAGAGATGCGCCGCCTTGAATCAGAATGTCAGGCGGTGCATCTAATCTCTTGTAACCAAGGGTTATTTTCCCGCGAAGCGATCTGTCGCCCGGATGAGCTGGTCGAGAATGCCCGGCTCGCTGACAGCGTGGCCGGCGGCCTCTACGATACGGAAGTCTGCCTTTGGCCATGCCTTTGAAAGCTGCCAGGCATATTTCAGCGGGCAGGGCATGTCGTAGCGCCCGTGGATGATGACGCCGGGAATGTCTTTCAATTTATAGGCGTCGCGCAGTAGTTGGCCCTCTTCAAACCAGCCGCCATTGACGAAATAGTGCGTTTCGATGCGCGCAAAGGCGATCGCATACTGGTCCTCGCCAAATTCATCGACCCGCGTCTGGTCCGTCACCAGCGAGATCGTGGCACCTTCCCACTGGCTCCAGGCCCTGGCGCATTCCAGTTTTTTCTTTTCATCAGAACCGGTGAGATAGCGGTTATAGGCCACCATCATCTCGCCGCGCTCAGCCTCAGGAATAGGCGCAATGAAGGTTTCCCAGCGATCGGGATACATTTCCGAGACACCGAACTGGTAGTACCAGTCCAGTTCCGCCTTGGTCAGGGTGTAGATGCCGCGCAGAACAAGTTCGCTGACCCGCTCCGGATGCGTCTGCGCATAGGCGAGCGCCAAGGTCGATCCCCAAGAGCCACCGAATACCTGCCACGTCTCGAAGCCGAATTTTTCGCGAAGCTTTTCGATATCTGCCACCAGATGCCAGGTTGTATTGGCCTCAAGCGACGCGTAGGGCGTTGAGCGTCCACATCCCCGCTGGTCGAAAAGGACGACATCATAGAGCGCTGGGTCGAAGAGACGCCGCTGCATCGGGTTGACGCCGCCGCCGGGACCGCCATGCAGGAAGACCGCTGGCTTGCCGCCCTTAGTGCCGACACGCTCCCAATAGATGACATGGCCATCGCCTACATCCAGCATACCGGTTTCGAAGGGTTCGATCTCTGGATAGAAGCTGCGCAGCGTCTCGCTCATTGCATGTTCCTCAATTCACATTGTCTTCAGGTGGCCATACAGCCGTATCGTGGTCTGGATGCTGGTAGGAAACCAACGTGCTCTCATCCAGACTTTGCTGCACATCGGGCTTGTCGAACAATGTCTTGATCCAGGGCATCTGCATATGCGCGTTGACCTGCACCCGGGGCTCAAGGTCTTGCGGGTGGTCGAAGGCGCCGATGGCGATCTCCACACCGCCGGGATAATGATATGTCAGCGGCGTACCGCATTTGTTGCAGAACCCGCGATGGATTTTCGCCGAAGAGCGAAAGAGCGTCGGCTGTCCGCGCGTCCATGTCAGATGCGCCTGATCCGCCCCCACCAAGGCGCCGAAGAAGTTGCCGAAATGTTTCTGGCACATGCGGCAGTGGCAGATGGAAGGGCGGCCAAGCTTGCCCGCGTGAAAGCGTACCGCACCACACTGGCAGCCGCCGGAATATCCCGTATCAGTCATGATTTCTTCTCCGGCCATTCTGGCGTGTCGTGATCTGGATGCTGGTATGAGGTGAGGTTCAACAGATAGTCCACCGTGGTCAAGTCCTCTTCTGTCGCCACGGCGGGAAGGGT
Organism: Rhizobium sp. Leaf311; assembly: GCF_001423445.1. NCBI lineage: Bacteria > Pseudomonadati > Pseudomonadota > Alphaproteobacteria > Hyphomicrobiales > Rhizobiaceae > Rhizobium > Rhizobium sp. Leaf311. The sequence goes on from NZ_LMNZ01000004.1 coordinate 701,964, forward strand.
GTGGAGACTATCTACGAAACCGATCTTTTTCTCGATACCCCATTGTATCGAGGGCGGAAAAGCTGAGGGATCGTCAAACGCGCCAGCCGCGATTGCCATGCCATCCGGTGCCTCATAGGTCAGCGGCGTTCCACACTCTGCACAAAAGCCACGCCGCACAACATCCGAAGACTGAAACCGCTTCGGCTCGCCTCGGGTCCATTCGAAACGCACACCACGGACCGAAACCAGTGGCGCATAATAGGCACCGAACGCCTTCTGGCACATGCGGCAATGGCAGATGGAGCTATCCTCAAGATCGCCCTCGACATGAAAGCGGATCGCACCGCATTGGCATCCACCGGTGTGGATCGTCATGGCATGTCCTCCTCGATTGCTCTCAGTATGTGGAGACGTGGCTTGTCGACACACTGTGAGATGCCGTTGCAGGACGGCATCCAACTCGATTACCAGCTTATGCGAAGGACGAGCAAAATCAACGATACATCCAAGACGCTGTGGCGTCGCTGCGAAACAGAGAGGGGGCTTACCGCGAAGCAAGCCCCCTGTGCAGCCAAAACGGCAGTGGTAGCGAAAGTCTCCAACTAAGGTGCGATAAACCTATCGCTTGATTTCCCAGGTCGTTATCCGCTCACCGGTTTCCTTGTCCTTGCCGTCCTTCAACTGGATGCCCTTGGCCAGGAGATCGTCGCGGATGCGATCTGCTTCTGCGAAGTTCTTCGCCTTCAGCATCTCGAGCCGCATCTCCACCAGAGAATCAACCGCTGCCGCAATGGCATCATCCACAACGGCCTTTTTAGGCAGCACACCCAGCAATGCGGCACTGGCTGCGAAAGCGGGCAGCTTTTCCGGATCGGCATTGGCGGCCTGCGCGAGTGCGTGAAGGGCCTGCACAGCCGCCACCGTGTTGAGATCGTCCGCCAAGGCGTCCAGCACCGTCTGATCGGGCTCGGCATCGCTGACATCAGCGGCAGGCCATTTCGCCAGCAGACGTTCTGCCTCTTCCAGGCGTTTTACCGAAAAATCGATAGGCTCGCGGTAATGGGTCATCAGCATGGCAAGACGCAGCACGTCTCCCGCCCACTTCCGACCGCCAAATGTTTCGGTGTGCAGCAACTCGTGGATGGTGATGAAATTGCCGTCCGACTTCGACATCTTGCGGCCTTCGACCTGCACGAAGCCGTTATGCATCCAGACATTGGCCATTACATGCGTGCCGTGGGCGCAGCGCGACTGGGCGATCTCGTTTTCGTGGTGTGGGAAAATCAGGTCCAGCCCGCCGCCATGAATATCGAAGGTCTCGCCAAGGTAACGGCCAGACATGGCCGAGCATTCGATGTGCCAGCCGGGGCGACCGCGGCCCCATGGGCTTTCCCAGCCGGGCTCATTGTGGCCCGAAAGCTTCCAGAGCACGAAATCTCCGGGGCTCTTCTTGTGAACCTCGACCGCCACGCGCGCACCCGCCTGCTGTTCGTCCAGCGGGCGCTTGGAAAGTTGGCCGTAATCGCCCATGGATTTCGTATCGAACAGGACTTCACCGCTGGCGACATAGGCGTGCCCGCGCGCAATCAGTTTCTCGATGATCTCGATCATCTGCGCGATATTGTCGGTGGCGCGGGGCTCGACCGTTGGCTCCAGGCATCCCAGCATGGCGACATCGTCGTGGAATTGCTGTGCCGTCTTTTCAGTGACGGCGTGGATGGCATCGTTCAGTGGCAGGTCAGGGTAATCCCGCAGCGCCCGCGCATTGATCTTGTCATCGACATCAGTGATGTTGCGCGCATAGGTAACGTGTTCCTGGCCATAGACATGACGCAGAAGCCTGTAGAGCACATCGAACACGATGACGGGACGCGCATTGCCAATATGGGCGAAGTCATAAACAGTAGGACCGCAGACATACATGCGGACATTATCAGCATTGATCGGCTGGAAATCAGCCTTTTCGCGGGTCAGCGTATTGTAAAACTTCAGGCGCGACATGGGATTTTTCCTCAAGGGCAATCAATTCCCCAGCCGGAACGTTTGTCTGCTTTGACCTTTCGGGAGACGAAAACGATCTGGCCGGGTGGTTAAACCGGCAAAATTCAACTCAGCAACAGCAGCAGATCGTTATTTTCATGGCTTGCCTTATGAAACGGCAAGAGGTTCCGGTCAAGAGCTGTGGTGCGCCGCTGCGCACCAATCTCAACCTTTACTCCGGTGTGCGGTAGCTCACGAACTTCCGGTCGCGGACCACATAGATCTTGCCGGTTTCCGTGACATCAGGTGAGGCCAGAGGCAGAATGGCGGCTGCGACCTCCGATGGATGGGGCAGGGTGTCAGGATCTTCGCCTGGCATGGCCTGGGCGCGCATGGCCGTGCGGGTGGCGCCGGGATTGATGCTGTTGACGCGCAGTGCGGTCGCTTCCGTTTCCGCTGCCCATGTGCGGGCGAGAGCCTCGACCGCTGCCTTGGACGTTGAATAGGCACCCCAGAAGGGACGGCAGGAATGCGGTGCGCCCGATGAGAGGATGAGCGCACGGCCTGCATCGGATTTCAACAGCAGGGGTTCTACGGATCGGATCAAGCGCCATGTGGCGGTGACGTTGATGGTCATGACCTTTTCGAAGACCTTCGCCTCGATATGCCCGACGGGAGAAATGACGCCAAGCACGCCCGCATTGGCGACGAGAATGTCCAACTTGCCCCAGCGCTGGTGGATGGATGCGCCGAGTGCATCAATGGCGTTCATATCCGCAAGATCAAACGGCACCAAGGTTGCGGTGCCGCCCGCTGCCTTGATGGCGTCATCGAGGTCTTCGAGACCGCCGACCGTTCTGGCGCAGGCTATGACATGTGCCCCAGCCTTTGCCAGTTCCAGCGCCGTGAAATAACCGATGCCACGGGATGCGCCGGTTACGAGCGCGATGCGGCCTTTAAGGTCGATGGTCATTGTCTCCCCCGAGAAGATGTTTGAGAGTGCGTCTTAAAGGCAAGCGCACCAGACGGCAATTGGCCGGGACGTCGCATGGCCAGGTGCGACAGGAAAAGCCCGCGCAGCAGCGCGGGCAATCTTCAATCAGCCATTGCTGGCAAGCATGGAAATCTTGTTGCCCATGGCTTCGCCATTCTTGTCCAGAAGGCGGGTCGGATATTCACCGGTAAAATAATGATCGGTAAACTGCGGACGGGCAGGGTTGCGGTCCACGCCGCCCACGGCCTGATAAAGGCCATTGATGGAAAGGAATGCGAGCGAATCCACGCCGATGAACTTCGCCATGTCGGCGACATCGGCATACTGGTTTGCCAGCAGCTTGTCGGCATCCGGCGTATCGATACCGTAGAAATCCGGATGGAAAATCATCGGGCTGGCAACGCGGATGTGCACTTCCTTGGCACCGGCCTCGCGGATCATCTGCACGATCTTGACCGATGTGGTGCCGCGCACGATGGAGTCATCCACCAGAACGACCCGCTTGCCTTCGATCATGGCGCGGTTTGCCGAATGCTTCAGCTTGACGCCAAGCGCGCGGATGGACTGAGTTGGCTCGATGAAGGTGCGGCCGACATAGTGATTGCGGATGATGCCGTATTCGAACGGAATGCCGCTTTCCTGAGCAAAGCCAAGAGCAGCGGGCGTGCCGCCATCCGGCACGGGCACGACAACATCGGCCTCCAGCGGCGCTTCCTTGGCAAGGATGCTGCCCATATTCTTGCGGGTCGTGTAAACGTTGCGACCGCCCACCACGGAATCCGGACGTGCGAAATAGACATATTCGAACAGGCACAGGCGCTCTGGCTGTGGCTTCACCGGCTTGCGGGCATCAATGCTGATCGAGCCGTCCGGCTGTATCTCGCAGATGATGACCTCGCCATTTTCGACATCACGAATGAACTTCGCGCCGATAATATCGAGCGCGCAGGTTTCGGAGCAGAAAATCGGCTTGCCATCGAGTTCACCCATGACAAGCGGGCGGATGCCCGTGGGGTCACGTGCGGCAATCAGCTTGGTGCGCGTCATCGCCAGCATCGAATAGCCGCCTTCCATCTGCCTGATGGCATCGATGAAGCGGTCAGCCGTGGAGGAGTGGCGGGAGCGGGCAATGAGGTGGAGAACGACTTCGGTGTCGGATGTAGACTGACAGATGGCACCGGTTGCGATGATCTGGCGACGAAGCGTCAGTCCATTGGTGAAGTTGCCGTTATGGGCAACCGCGATGCCGCCTTCTTCCAGTTCGGCAAACAGCGGCTGCACGTTGCGCATCGCCACTTCGCCGGTGGTGGAGTAACGTGTATGGCCGATGCAGATGGAGCCGGGCAGGCGGGCCAGCGTGGCTGGATTGGTGTAATGGTCTCCGACAAGGCCCATATGCCGTTCCTGGTAGAACCGCTTGCCATCGAAGGACACCATGCCAGCGGCTTCCTGGCCGCGGTGTTGCAGGGCGTGCAGGCCAAGAGCCGTCAGCGCCGCCGCATCGGGATGGCCGAGGACGCCGAACACGCCGCATTCCTCATGCAGCGTATCGCCATCAATGATGTCGTTGAAAGTAGAATGCGAAAGCGGCTCATTCATCTGGCTTGCCTTTGCTGAAGTGCCAAAAACAAAAACCGCGCCGGGGAGATCGTCCGCCAGTTTGGTCTGTCTACTGCCTATATTGAATATCTAGCACAAATAGCGCGCCTTGCATGTATTGCAAGACGCGCATGACCGTCAATTGTTTGTGGCCGGAGCGGTTGTCGCAGGTGCGTCTTCCGCGGGCGTCTGCTCGGTCGTCCCTTCCGCCGGCTTGCCCAGAATGCGGGCCCGGATTTGCGGCTCGATATTGTCGGGAAGGGCCGCTTCAAGCTTCGAGACCAGACCGTCCAGGAAAGGCTTGGACTTGGCCTGCGTTACCCATTCCGGCTGGGTCCTGACATCGACCAGCCAGTTCCAGAAGGCAACGGCGACGACCAGAAGCAGGATGCCGCGGGCCGCCCCGAAGAGAAAGCCGAGTGTCCGATCCAGAGCGCCGATACGGCTGTCGATGATGAAATCGGCAATCCGCGACGTTATGAAGGATATGATGATGAGGGCGACGAGGAAGATGACGCCTGCCGAACCGGCAACCGCGATCTTTTCGTCATCGGTATAGTTGCGCGCATAGGGCAGCAGCACCGGATAGAGATAATAGGCGGCCGCGACCGAGCCGCCCCAACTAGCGATGGACAAAATTTCCCGCGAAAACCCCCGCACCATGGCGAGAATAGCGGAGAATAGAACGACGGCAATGACTATGCCGTCGAAAATCGTAATGGGCATCTACCAACTCCGGAGAACGCGACACTGAGTGAATCGTCACTGTGCCAAATTTGGTCCCTCTTACACTAGGCGTTTAGCCAGTTAAAGGACCAATAGCTTATGTTCTCAAAACTTGACCGTATAGTTCGAGCGCAGCCACACGGTCGGGTCCTGCCCCTGCGTGGTTGCGTTGACCATGAATGATGCCGTGCCGCCGGCTACATCGAGCTCCGCACCGATGCCGCCGCGAACCCAGATCTGCTTGAGATCCTGACCTTCAATGCTGAAATCATTGATGCCGGTCAGTGTGCCGCTGGTGGCTGCGGATTGATCCTCGAACTGGTAGCTCACTTCTGTTTTTGCCAGAAGTCGAACGGTCTCGTTCATGGGGCGAACAAAATCCGCACCGATGCGGGCAATCGTCGAATGATCGCTCGTCTCGTCATAGCGGACGGGGAAGGAGCCGCCGGTTTCGCTGTAGCCATCGACCGTCGTGCTCGCATAGGAAAGGCCCGCATAGGGGGTGATGTCCGTGTTTGCGACATTCGCAGCGTTCAGCCAGTCGAAGCGGATCTTGCCGCCCCATGTGTCAGCGTCCGTGCTGCCCTTGGAATAATCCTGAGCCGCGCCATTCAGGTAACCGCGCGAGGTATCGATGCTGGTCCGGCTGAAGTAACCGCCGAGGGTGACGTAGAGATTGGAACCCACATTGGCGGAGGCCTCGGGCGAAAGGTAAAAGCCCTTCTGTTTCACCCAGCCGCCTGCATCGAGATCCTGGTCGCTATAGCTGCCACCGACCGAAATGCGTGCGGTGATGCCTTCGGCAATGCCATAGCCATAACCGAATTCGCCCAGTGCCAGACCGCCCTTGGAGATATCGCTGTTGTCATAACCACCATCGACCGTGCCCCAGGCAGACCGTTCACCGACGCCAAGCAGGTTGCGCATCGGGTTACCCTGGGCACCGAACATGATGGTGTTGGCGCTGGAAACGCTGTTCTGCACGGTACTGGAAGCTGCCTGGACGACCGTTGGATAGAATTCCTCTAGCGTGATGATGCCACCGGTGCCGCCACCTGCATCACCACCTGTGCCGCCGCCTGCGCCGCCGCCTGTATCACCACCGGTATCACCGCCTGTGTCGCCGTCTGCGTCACCGCTGAATTCACCCACACGGGCCACAAAGACGTCGCCGTTGCTTGTGTAGCCCATGACAACATTACCGTCATCGGAAATGAAGACCGCATCTTTTGTGGTGTAATTTGCTGTGACATTGGCACTTGCCAGCCACTGATCGACAGAAATCATGTTTGTCGTTTCAGACCAGCGAAACGCCTGATCTCCATAGGCGGTGCTCGTTGATTTACCAACGACGTAAGCGCCGTCGGCGCTAACGGCACGAGCCTCCGACGTGCTGGCGCCACCTTCATGGAGGACGCCCAGATCCGTGAGCGTCGTCTGGTTGTCGGAATGCACGAGATAGCGAAAGGCATGCGTGGTGGAAACTTGATCCGATAAATCCATGGCGTCACCGGAACCGACGATCGCATTACCCGAAAGTGACAATGCAGCGGCATTCATGGCTCCCGGGGCCTGGGAATAGAGGTCTTGCATCATGTTGCCGATGTCTTTAATTCCGCCGTCCGGCGTCCAGCGAAAAACCTTATAAAGCGAATTGCCTATCCCGCTGCCTGCTACCACGGCCCCGTCGGCGCTCACGTAGTAAGCATAGGAGTAATCGTAAAGGCCGTCGTTAATATCCGTCACGGTGTTCGTTGCCGTGTTCCACACCATGGCATGGCTCTTTTCGTAGTCCAGCGTATCAACCGGCGGAGCCAACAAGTTACCGACAACGGTGCTGCCATCGCGGCTTATTGCGTCGGCGAAGATATCGTTGTACCGGCTGCTGTTAGCCGGCGCTGTCAGCGTCGGGCTGCCGTTCTGCCAGAGGAAAAGCCGTGCGCCGTCATTCTGGTAGCTGTAAGTGCCAAAAACCTTGCCGTCGTTGCCTACGCCAGAGATAGTAAGGGATGCGCTGTCCTTGTTCTCGATTGAAATATTTGTGTAGGCTCCATTGCGCCAGATGAAGCTGATGGTTTTGCCTGTTTGCGAGTCGTCATATTTGCCGACCACATATTTTCCATCAGGGCTTATGCTCCTGGGTTGAAAATTCTGTGCGCCCTGCGGAGGGGTTAGGGTGACGCTGGAATCGTTGGCATTGGAAACGACCTGATAGGTATACGTAATGCCGTCGCTGCTAGGGATTCCCACCAGATAAAAGGCGCCATTGGCGCTCATCCCGTAAATATTCGATTGCGCATGGGGGATAGCTGAAGCAGCACTACCGTAACCTGCGACCACCGCTGCCAGCGATACGGCAGCCAAATATCCATTAAATTTCTTTTTCAGCATATACTCACCAAGCAATCTTCGATCCGAACCAATACTCGGATTTACGAATCATCAGGTAGCATTGGCCATTTTTGATTTCAATATTCTAGATTTAAGCAAGTAAAGTTACGAATAGAGAGCGATAGTATATTTATCCAATTTTAACGAGTTTATATATGCGTTGGTTTTTAAGTGGAGCATCATATAGGATAAAAAAATACCGAGATAATCGCGAATGAACTTACATGAGTAATGTTCGATTTTTTATCCAAGAGTATTTTTTGAATATCATGAGAGTATTTGTAATGTTTTTGCCGTCGACTCCAAGAAAAAATTTGGACAATCGGTGTTGAAAATTTACATCACTTTCCATCGGCGAAAAGCTTTGTGAAATGGGACGTCGTTACCAAGGAAGCACTCTGCCGCTAACAAACTTCAGCAACTTGAGCTTGAAATATTCATAGCTCAATGACGCCTCTGGACGGGATGATATCGACCGAAGCACGACGCGTCCTGCTGGACCACTCGCTTCTATCTCAAACAAGAAATCAAGCTCGCCGTTGCTCGCTGCATGGCTCGCACGACATCTCACATTCGCTGCCGTCACGGTCACGCAACGTTATTTATGCGGCCCGCCTTCAGGCAGGCGACCGCGCATTCGGTTCCTCACGGAAGCCGCCCGGTCACTATGCCTTCGTCGGGTCTAGTAGCCACCTCTATGTAGCTCTCGACGTAAGCGAAGACTGCTCTAATCATCCTCAGCTTGCCTGAACCGGCTGCCCGACCCCGCAATGCGTGAGACAAGATCCGGCAGGCTTTCGATTTCAGTCCAGCGTCCCTTGCTGCCCTTTGGCAATTCAGCCGACGCGGACGGCAGGAATGCGCTGGAAAAGCCGAGCTTTTCAGCCTCCTTCAACCGTTGCCCCGTTTGCGAAACGGGGCGCACTGCGCCAGACAGGCTGACCTCACCGAAATAGACGCAATCGGCGGGCAGGGCGAGGCCGGCCAGCGAGGAAACCAGTGCAGAAGCGATCGCCATATCCGCTGCAGGCTCAGAGATGCGGTAGCCGCCGGCGATGTTGAGGTAGACGTCGTGGCTGCCAAGCTTCACCCCGCAATGGGCTTCCAGGACCGCGAGGATCATGGCAAGGCGTGACGAATCCCATCCGACGACAGCGCGGCGCGGGGTGCCGAGCGATGTCGGCGCGACGAGCGCCTGAACTTCCACCAGCACCGGGCGGGTACCCTCCATACCCGCAAACACCGCCGCCCCCGGCGATTTTTCGTTACGCTCGCCCAGAAAGAGTTCGGAGGGGTTGGAAACCTCCCGCAGGCCCTTGTCGGACATTTCGAACACGCCGATTTCATCGGTCGGACCGAAACGGTTCTTCACCGTGCGCAGGATCCGGTAATGATGACCACGGTCGCCTTCGAAATACAGGACCGCATCGACCATGTGCTCGACGACGCGCGGCCCGGCGATCTGCCCATCCTTGGTGACGTGACCGACCAGCACCATGGTCGCGCCGGTCTGCTTGGCAAAGCGGATCATGGCCTGCACACCGGTTCGCACCTGTGTGACCGTGCCCGGCGCGGAATCGGCCGTGTCGCTCCACAAGGTCTGGATGGAGTCGATGATGATGAGGTCCGGGCGCTTGCCTTCCGAAATCGTGGCAAGAATATCCTCGACATTGGTTTCAGCCGCCAGGAGCACATCGGTATCGGCGGCACCCAGACGCTGCGCGCGAAGGCGCACCTGTGCGACCGCTTCTTCACCCGAGACATAGACGATGCGGTGGCCGCGACGGGATAGTGCCGCTGCCGCCTGCATCAACAATGTGGACTTGCCGATACCCGGATCGCCACCGATCAGGACCGCCGACCCGCGCACGAATCCGCCGCCCGTGGCGCGGTCAAGCTCGCCCATGCCGGTTGGAATTCGCGGGGCTTCTTCGATTTCGCCCGAAAGCGACGTCAATGTAACCGGGCGTCCCTTTTTGGGCGTCTTGCCCGGGCCGGACCCGATGCCACCCATCGGATCTTCTTCAACGATGGTATTCCACTCGCCACAGCCCTCGCACTTGCCTGCCCAACGAGTATGGACCGTGCCGCAGTTCTGGCAGATAAATTGTGTTCTGGCTTTGGCCATGAATTCCGGTGCTTCTCTTGCAAATGGATGGCGGCCGTCTGCTCATGATCTCTCAACGGTAGAGAGCGAACAGATCAGCGACGACCCGCATGAATCAATTTGATCACTTTTTGTTCTCTCCTAGCACAGGTCTGTCGCTCTTTCCAAGGGCCGAAACGGCCAGAGACTTCGAGCCTCAGTCCTCGTCTACCAGATACTGGCGCTCGTATCGCAATCCAAGACGGGTCAGCACTTCATAACCGATCGTTCCGGCTGCGCGTGCCACATCGTCCACGGGCATATTGGGGCCGAAGAGTTCGATGTAGTCGCCAGCACGGATCGCGTTTGCGGGGAGGTCGGTGACATCGAAAATCGTCAGATCCATTGTTACCCGACCCGCAATCGGCACCTTGTGACCATTCACGAAGCCATGAGCGCCGCTATTGCCCATTTCTCGGAGAGGAATGCCGGAGCCGGAGAGGGAGCGGTGGTAGCCATCCGCATAGCCAACGGAGGCAATCGCCAGTCGGCTGTCTCGTGTGAGGCGCAGCGTGCCGCCATAGCTGACGGTTTGGCCCTGCTTTGCTTCACGGATCTGAAGGACCCGTGCTTCGGCTTTCGCCACTGCCCGCATCGGATTTGCTAGGCCGTTGACCGCCTCACCACCGTAAAGCGCTATGCCGGGGCGGGTAAGGTCAAAGTGGTAATCCGGTCCGAGGAAAATTCCGGCAGAAGCGGAGAGGCTTGATTCGACGCCTTCGAAAGCCGCGACAACCTGTTGGAATGATTCAAGCTGCATCCTGTTCATGGGTGAGGATGGCGTGTCTGCGCAGGCGAGATGGGAGAGCACGAGGACAGGGTCGAAGCTCGCCGGTCGTGTCACGTCGTCGGCCAGAAACAATGCATCATCCAGCGACAGCCCCAGACGATTGAAGCCGGTATCCACATGCAGCGCGAAGGGGTGATCGCCACGCTCGGCCATCAAACCCATCCAGAATGAGAGCTGTTCTTCCGATGCAACGACCGGCACAAGATCGTTTGCGAAAACCAGACGTTCCTGCCCGGGCCATATGCCGGACAGGACAAAAATCCGGGCTTCCGGTGCGTGGGGGCGAAGCGTTGCGCCCTCTGCCACGGTTGCAACGAAAAAGTCCCGTGCACCGGCGTGATAGAGCGTTGCGCCGCAGTCTTCGATACCCATGCCATAGGCATCGGCTTTTACCACCGCGCTGGCGCGGGCCTTGCCGGAGCGACTGGCCATGTCGCGCCAGTTGTCGGCAAGTGCGCCAAGGTCGACGGTCAGGCGCAGCGGCGCGGCATCGAAGGCATCGGTTTCAATCTCGGAAAAGCTGTCGTCAAAATCGTCTGTCATGGTCCTGTACCGCTGGCTCTGATGGCGCTGGTCTATCACCTTTGTAGCAGCGGGTCATGACGCGAGAGACAAAACTTTGTCACGGCAGCGTTGTCCCCTGGGGAGGTGAACTCAGGGGACGGAGCCTGAATCATTATCTCAGGCCTTGGGTTCAAGTACCTGTAAAGACAACGCCCTGCGTGGCTGGCAGCAGGGCGTTGGCAGAAAAATCAATGCTCTTCATATTGCGTGAAGGATGGGTCAGCCAGATCCGCAAAGCGGGTGAATTCCGACTGGAAGGCGAGTTTGACGGTGCCGGTCGGTCCGTGACGCTGCTTGGCGATGATGACGTCTGCGGTGCCCTTGACCTTGTCGAAATGGGCTTCCCATTCGGCATATTTGGGGTCCGAGATATCGCGAGGCTCCATGTTCTTGACGTAGTATTCCTCGCGGAACACGAACAGCACCACGTCGGCGTCCTGCTCGATGGAGCCCGATTCGCGAAGGTCGGAGAGCTGGGGTCGCTTGTCTTCGCGGCTTTCCACCTGACGGGATAGCTGGGAGAGCGCGATGATGGGAACATTGAGTTCCTTGCCCAGCGCCTTGAGACCCGTGGTAATCTGGGTGATTTCCTGCACGCGGTTTTCGCCTGACTTGCCGGAGCCGGTCATCAGCTGAATATAGTCCACCACAAGGCAATCGAGGCCGCGCTGGCGCTTGAGGCGGCGGGCGCGGGCGGAGAGCTGAGCGATGGAAATACCACCGGTCTGGTCGATATAGAGCGGCACCTTCTGCATCATCTGGCTGCAGGCGACGAGCTTCTCGAAGTCCGCTTCGGTAATTTCACCACGGCGGATTTTTGAGGACGAGACTTCCGTCTGCTCGGAGATGATACGTGTCGCCAGCTGTTCGGACGACATTTCGAGCGAGTAGAAGCCGACGACGCCGCCATTCTTGGCCTTGAACGAACCGTCCGGCTGGACTTCCTGCTCATAGGATGCAGCGATGTTGTAGGCGATGTTCGTGGCAAGCGAGGTCTTGCCCATACCCGGGCGTCCGGCAAGCACGATCAAGTCGGAACGCTGCAGACCACCCATGCGGGCGTCGAGAGAATGGATGCCGGTGGAGATGCCCGACAGGTTGCCGTCGCGCTCGAATGCGGCGCCCGCCATGTCGATAGCAAGCGATACCGCGTCGTTGAAGGACTGGAAACCGCCATCATAACGACCCGTTTCGGCCAGTTCGAACAGGCGGCGTTCCGTGTCTTCGATCTGCGTCTGCGGTGGCATGTCCAGCGGCGCGTCATAGGCGATGTTGACGACGTCCTCACCGATCTGAATCAGCGCGCGGCGAAGCGCCAGATCATAGATCGCGCGGCCATAATCTTCGGCATTGATGATCGAAACAGCGTCCGAGGCGAGACGCGCCAGATATTGCGCCACGGTCATGTCACCGATCTTGCCGTCGGCCGGCAGGAAGGTCTTGATTGTCACCGGGTTGGCGGTTTTGCCCATGCGAATGATATCGCCCGCGACTTCGAATATCTTCCGGTGAAGCGGCTCATACAGATGCACGGGCTTCAGAAAGTCGGAAACGCGGTAATAGGCGTCGTTGTTGACGAGGATGGCGCCAAGCAGCGCCTGTTCCGCCTCGATATTGTTCGGTGCCTCACGGTAAAGCGGTTCAGCAGCCGGGGCGGGGGTGATTTTTCTCACAGCGTCGTTCATGGTTTTCTGTGATCTCCCTTAAGGCTGGTCGGAGCCTTCGTTTCATGCAAGCCTGCCGGTTTGAGGCCAGCGGCGGCGGCAGTCAAGGACATTGCGGCAACAGTGACAAAGAGGCGTGCGGGAACTTTGGCAGGCGTCCTCACAAATTGTGTTGTTAACAGTAATCCACAGGCAAAGCCGTGAAGTGCAGGTCCGCAATTCGAATCGGTCGTGGTGGCTATGAGTTTACGTCATGGCTGCCATCGCCACAAAGCATCTTGCATCTTACCGCTTGCGAAAATAAATAGGGATAAAATAGATAGCGTGCTAATTATAAGGTGAAAGTACTTTGTCCCGTGCGAGTGAAAAAGAGCAGCTTTTCGATGAGATGGCGGCTTTCAATCGTAAGCTCAGATCCTTCTTCGATGCCCGGGTGGCAGAGCAGGGGCTGACGCTTGCGCGCGCCAGGGCTCTTTTCGCACTGTCGCGCCGCGGTCCGCTGACCCAGAAGGAACTGGCTGAAGAGCTGGAGATAGAAACTCCGACGCTTGTGCGGGTGCTGGATGCGATGGAGAAACAAAAACTCATCGAGCGGCGTTCTGACGAGATCGATCGGCGCGCAAAACGGATCCACATGACGCCAGACGGTATGACCACATTCAAGGATGTTGATATGCAGGCCAAATCCATGCGCGCAGAGATCGCGGCCGATATTTCGACGGACGATATTCGCGCAGCACTGGATGTGGTCCGCAAGCTCTCTCATAATCTGCAGAATCTCGCTGGCGAGAGGGTGCAATCATGAGCAACGCCCTGTCGAACAAAGATTTGGAGGCTGACGATGCCTCGCAGTTGAGGGAGACCGCTCCCGCAGCGCCAGCGCCCGTGCCGGAGAAGTCGCTAGTCGCGAAACTGCTGTATATTGCTGCCGGACTGACGTTTTTCGTGACTCAGGGCATGGGCATGAACATCGTCATGGCCAACATCTATCAATTGCAGGGAGAGTTTTCAGCGACGATTGCCGAAGTTGCCTGGCTTTCCGCGGCCTATATGGCGCCCTATGCGACCTTTTCCATTGCGCTTTTCAAGGTGCGCCAGCAATACGGTCTTCGACCATTCGCAGAAATCAGCATCATCTGTTTCGTTCTGGCTTCCTGTCTCAACCTCTTCGTGACTGATCTGCATTCGGCCATCGTCGTGCGCTTCGTCAGCGGAATGGCGGCGGCACCTTTGTCATCGCTCGGCTTTCTCTACATACTCGAGGCTTTCCCGGTGCAGCGCAAGCTGACGCTCGGCCTCAGCATTGCGCTGACTGGCACGCTTCTGTCCGCGCCGCTCGCCCGCATCGTCTCGCCGACGTTGCTGGATATCGATGGCTGGCAGGCGCTCTATACGATGGAAGTGGGGCTTGCTCTTGCCGCCTTGCCCATCATCTACCTCTTGCCTTTGACGCCACCACCGCGCGCCAAGGTCATCGAGCGTGTGGATATTCTCAGCTACATGCTGTTTGCCGGGGGTCTTGGCTGCCTTGCAGTATTCCTCACCCTTGGCCGCTTCTACTGGTGGTTTGAAACCTGGTGGCTCGGCGTTCTCCTTGCCACATCCGTCGGTCTGCTGACGGTGATGACGCTGATCGAGCTGCCACGGAAAAATCCCATGCTGGATTTGCGCTGGATATTCTCGCGGACCAACCTGCATCTGATTGCAATTCTGCTGATATATCGCGCCGTTTCGTCTGAGCAGTCGTCAACAGCGGTCAGCCTCTATCAGCAGCTCGGCATTCTCAACGAGCAGACGACGTCGCTTTATGCGCTGATCATTCTGGCAACCGTGCTGGGTGGTGCGTTGTGCGGAATATTGATGCTGACGAAATATGTCGACACCGCCCACGTGATCGCGCTTTCGCTGATTGCCCTTGGCGCATTCATGGATAGCGGGCTGACCAATCTGGTTCGACCGGAACAGATGTATCTCAGCCAGGCAATGATTGCTTTTGGTGCCGCCATGTTCCTGCCGCCTGTAATGGCGAAGGGCTTTGGTGCGGCACTGGCAAAGGGCCCGCCATACCTCGTCAACTTCATCACCATCTTCCTGTTTACGCAGATTACCGGATCGATGTTGACGACAGGCCTGCTGGGATCTTTCGTGACGCTAAGGGAAAAATTCCATTCCAACATCCTCGTGGAAAGCATCCTGCTGCAAAACCCGCAGGTCGCTCAACGCGTCAGCCAGCTTTCGGCGGGATACAGTCATGTCATAACCGATCCTGCCTTGCTCAAGGCGGAAGGTCTTTCGCTGCTCAGCCAACAGGTAACGCGCGAATCCTACATATTGGCATATAACGACACGTTCCTGCTGATTTCGGCCTGTGCCGCGGCAGCTCTTGTCATGCTTCTCATCCATCTTGCATGGTTACGTTTCAAGCCTCTGCTCAAAAGCGCAGAGGATGGCGTGGCCGCACCTCAATCGTGATTGTCCGAGATATCAAAATGCTGAAGAAAATTTTCACGCCTCTTACTCTGATTGTTCTTCTGGGCGGCGTCGCCGGTGTGGCGCTTGTGCTCTATGCATGGCGTCTGCCGCCGTTTTCCAGCACGGTGGAAATGACCGACAATGCCTATGTGCGCGGCTATGTCACCACCATGAGCCCGCAGGTCAGCGGTTACATCGTTGATGTGCCGGTCAAGGATTACCAGGGGGTCAGGGAAGGCGATGTTCTGGCCAAGGTCGATGACCGCATCTTCCGCCAGAAGCTGGCGCAGGCGGAAGCCTCGCTCGACAGCCAGAGGGCAGCTTTCGACAATTCCCGCCAGCAGGAAATCGCCGCCAAAGCCAATATCGGCTCCGGTGAAGCGGCGGTGGATAGCGCGCAGGCATCACTGAAGCAGGCTCAGCTGGCCGCGGATCGTCAGGACAGCCTGCTTCGCAGTGGCGCCGGAACCTCAAGCGTGCAGGAAGAAGCGCAAGCCAATCTCGACAAGGCTCGTGCAGGTCTCTCACAGTCCAAGGCCGCACTTGAGGTGGCCCGGCAGGATCTCCAGACCATCATCATCAATCGCGGGTCTCTGCAGGCGGCGGTTGCCAATGCGGAGGCCGCTGTCGAGCTGGCAAAGATCGACCTGCAGAATACCGAAATCCATGCACCAAGGGACGGCAAGCTGGGCGAAGTCGGCGTGCGCGTCGGCCAATATGTCGCCGCCGGAACGCAGTTGATGGCGGTCGTTCCCCACGATATCTGGGTCGTCGCCAACTTCAAGGAAACGCAGCTTGGCGGCATGGAAGTGGGGCAGGCGGTTTCGATCTCGGTCGATGCCCTCCACCGTCGCAAGCTGACCGGCAAGGTCGAGCGTTTCGCACCCGCTGCCGGCTCCGAATTCGCGGTCATCAAGCCTGACAACGCCACCGGCAACTTCGTCAAGATCGCTCAGCGCCTTGGTGTCAGAATCTCCATCGACCCGGATCAACCGCTCGCTGCTGAACTCTCTCCGGGGATGTCGGTCGTGGTGCGGGTAGACAAGGCCGCTACGCCGGGGAATGCCGGGACGGTCGCAAAGTAAGCTCGATTTTGCGGGCAGGGCGCTCGATCCTGCCCATTGTTACAGCGCGTTCCATTCTGCCGGAAGACAGAATATTTCGCGCAAACCCTTGTTGCCCGCGGGCGTGATGCGCAAAGCGCGACTGTCGGCGCGTCTGGCCAGCCAGCCCAGTTCCAGCGTGCGGTCCAGAAGGGCGGCGCCGACGCGCCCGGCAATATGGTAGCGGCGCTCGCTCCAATCCAGACAGGTCTTGCAGAGAGGGCGCTTCGAATGCGCGCCCTTGTCGAGGTCGATCCCGAACTCCTGCAGAAATGCATTTCCCTTTTCGGTCAGGAGCGCACCCTCGTCGGACAACACAATGTGCGCATTTTCGGAAAGGCTGTCGGCCATGGCCACAGCCAACCTGCCAGCGATATGGTCATAGCAACTGCGGGCGATCCGCATATCTTTTTCTTTTGGACCGACAGGATGATGCCGCTTCGGCCCATCGGCGGCTATGTTCATCAATGCATCGATGCCGTTGGCAACCTGCGCAGATGCGAGACGGTAGTAGCGGTGCCGCCCCTGCTTGACGGTGGAGAGAAGATTGGCATCGACCATTTTTGCCAGATGGCCGCTGCCCGTCTGTGGTGTTACCCCCGCCTGCCGGGAAAGCTCGCCCGCCGTTAGCGCCTGTCCGCCCATGAGCGCGCAGAGCATATTGGCACGCGTGGTGTCACCCATCAGATTCGCGATGGCGGCAATGGTGTTGGGTGAGGCTATGCTTGTCATTCCGTAACGCTAGCACTAAAGCTGCGCACCGTCAGCGGGGCATTGTTCGGCCGCTGCCGAAGCTTCCGGTCTGCCGACGTCTCTATAGGATGAGCATTGGCATCATGTAAGGGACATTGGAATGACTGGAAAAATCGGGCTTATGCGGGAACTTGGCCTGCTTGTTCTGCTGGGATGCCTCTGGGGCAGTTCCTACACCTTCATTAAGCTCGGTATCGAGACCATTCCGCCGGTAACGCTGATTGCCGCAAGAACCACGATAGCCGGTGGCATATTGATGGTCATTCTTTACTGGCGCGGCCTGAGACTTCCGACGAGCCCGCAGCTATGGAAACGCTTTGCGATTCAGTCGCTTCTCAACAGTGTTTTGCCCTTCACACTCATTGCGTGGGCGGAACATTATATTGACGCCGGTCTGGCGGTAATCCTCAATTCCTTGACGCCGGTCTTCGCCTTTCTGCTGACGCTGCTCATCACCCGGCATGAGATCGTCAACGGCCGCAAGCTCTTCGGCGTCATGATCGGACTGATCGGCACGATCGTGATGATCGGCATACAGGCGCTAAACGGTCTCGGAAATGTCGTGCTTGCCCAGCTTGCCGTCATTGTCGCCACCGCATTGTATGCCGGTGCCGCAATCTTCGGAAAGAACTTCAAGGGCATCGATTCGATGATACCGGCAGCAGCATCGCTGATATGCGGCGCCATCATCCTCATTCCGATCAGCCTCATTGTCGACCGGCCATGGGAACTTGCGCCCTCAACCAGGTCGATCATGGCGCTGATGAGCCTCTCGATCTTCTCCACCGCTCTTGCATTCACCATCTACTTTCGACTGGTGCATACGCTCGGCTCGCTTGGAACGACCGCGCAAGCCTATGTGAGGGTGCCGGTGGGTGTGGCCATCGGGGTCATCTTTCTGGGGGAAGAGCTGCACGCCTCGACCATCGTGGGTCTTGTCTGCATCCTCACGGGTGTTGTCGCCATGACGCTGCCGCCTGGAGTGCTGCGTCTCGGGCGCCGCAAAAGTCCAGCCAGGCAGGACGAGCCTGCTTCCTCGTAAAACCGGCCTGATATCTCCCCATGAAAAAACCCCGGATGTTGCCATCCGGGGTTTCTTTATAGCCGTAAGGCCAGAACGATTACTCGTCGTCGCCGTCCTGATCTGCATCTGGATCAAAGAAGTCTTCTGGACGAAGAGCATCTTCGTCAACGCCGTAGATGGCGTCTGCAGATGTCAGGCTCTCACCCTTTGCCTGACGCTCGGCTTCTTCAGCAGAACGGGCAACGTTGAGTTCAACCTGCAGCTCGACTTCCGAATGGAGGTGAAGCGTAACATTGTGCAGGCCGATGGTCTTGATCGGTGTGTTGAGCTCGACCTGGTTGCGGCCGATGTTGAAGCCTTCTGCGCCGAGGATTTCAACGACGTCGCGAGCAGCGACAGAGCCGTACAGCTGGCCGGTTTCGCCAGCGGAACGTACAACGATGAAGCTCTTGCCTTCGAGAGCGTCTGCAACCTTCTGGGCTTCAGACTTGCGCTCGAGGTTACGGGCTTCGAGCGTTGCGCGCTCGGATTCGAAACGGGTCTTGTTGGCAGCGTTGGCGCGAAGAGCCTTGCCCTGCGGCAACAGGAAGTTACGTGCGTAGCCGTCACGAACCTTTACGGTTTCGCCCATCTGGCCAAGCTTGGCGATGCGTTCGAGAAGAATGACTTCCATCTTCTTGATCCTTTCTAGTTATCGGTTTCGTTGTTGTCGGATTTCCGTACAGGCGTGAGGGAGATCGTGCTGCGCACGTCGCTCAGACCCAGTACGAGAATGATGAGCAGCGGAAAGACGAAGACCGCTGAAATATAGCTGAGGACCAGAACCGGCCAGCGCCAGTCCTTGCCCTTGGAACGGTGGTGCAGGGCTGCATAGCCGGCCATAAGGAAGCCCGCGCCGAAGGTGCCGCAAATGACAGCGCCGACCATGGCGACAGTGCCGCCGACGAAGGTCATGACGATACTGGCCAGAAATACGAAGATCGCGTTGCGATGCATCCGCAAAGCGGCTGCGATATCTTCGCGCGGGCGCAGACCCTTGCCGAAGGAATTGACCATGCGGCAGGCAAAGTAATAGGCCGCAAAGAGCATGATGACCCACAATCCGCCCTGAATCATGGGAAGCATCAGGACCAGCAGGGACTTTGTCTGAGACAGGGCCGTCGCATCTGGTGTGAAGCCTGATTCGCGCGCCTGTACCGACGTCATCATTGCATCGACCAGCTGCGAAACGAGCTCAGGACCGTAGCCGATCATCGTTCCGAGAATGACGACCGACAGGGTGATAAGGCCGCACAGATGCAGGACGATGCCTGAAAGGGGATACCAGGCCAGCAGATCCTCAGGGCCACCAAGCTCGGAAGCGGGGCGTGCGAGATTGGCAAGATGAGACAGCCAGCCCGCTGGAACCAGTGTAAAGATTGAAATCGTCAGCGCGAAAATCGGCGATACGGCCAGCGCACCCAGAAAGGCAGCGGACAGCACGGCAACGATGGCCGCAGCATTGCCCCAGCCCAGACCGGCGACGAGCACGGGCATGGCGGATGCAGCATAGAGCAGGAATGACATGGACGACTGTGCAGTTGCGCCGAGCGTAAGAAACGCTGCGCATATGCCGGCGAGGATGCCGGAAATCAGCACTGTCTGGTTCAGTTTTTGCACGTCGCTGTCCTGCTGGAATTTGATAGCAGTTAGAGGAAGGTCCGTTTGAACCGTATCCCCAACATGGGATTTCATATCTGGATCGATCCGCGCCCAACGCGGAAGGAGATATCTACTGATAGAAACGAGGCCGCGCGAAGACGCGGCCTCGCAGCGTCAATTAAGACAGAACGTAAGGCAGCAGGCCGAGGAAACGAGCGCGCTTGATCGCCTGAGCGAGTTCGCGCTGCTTCTTCTGGGAAACAGCTGTGATACGGGAAGGAACGATCTTGCCACGCTCGGAAATGTAGCGCTGCAGAAGACGTACGTCCTTGTAGTCGATCTTCGGAGCGTTAGCGCCGGAGAAAGGGCACGTCTTGCGACGGCGGTGGAACGGGCGGCGTGCCTGGGAAGAAGATGCGTCAGCCATTATATATGCTCCTTATGCACGGTCTTCGCGCGGACGGCGCGGACGGTCTTCACGGTCGCCGAAGCCACCTTCACGCGGCGGGCGAGGACCACGGTCGAAACCGCCTTCGCGCGGGCCACGGTCAGGACGGTCGCCGTCACGGCGTGGACGGTCGTCGCGATCGCGCTTCTGCATCATTGCAGACGGACCTTCTTCGTGGGCTTCCACGGCGATGGTCATGTAACGAAGAACGTCTTCGTTGATGCGCATCTGACGCTCGATTTCGTGGATTGCCGGTGCCGGAGCATCGATGTCCATCAGAGCGTAGTGAGCCTTACGGTTCTTCTTGATGCGGTATGTCAGGGACTTCAGACCCCAGTTCTCGACGCGTCCGACTTTACCGCCAAACGATTCGATAACGCCCTTGTACTGCTCGACAAGTGCGTCGACCTGCTGGGCAGTGATATCCTGCCGGGCAAGGAAGATGTGTTCGTAAAGAGCCATTTAAGCTTTGCCTTTCTTGCGTTGCATTCATCACCCGGCAACGGCGCTAAGCCTCAACGACTGCTCCTGTTTGGCAAAAGCCAAGGGCAAGAAAAGCGTTGTTCGAGACGGTCGAGAGCGGAGACACGGGAGGCCGGAAAAACCTTATGGTTCCTGCTGTTTCGTAAACGAAACCAGCCCTCCGTTCAGCCACCAGCCAATTGGACCGGGTGTTGTGAACAGCGCGCTTATACGGATTTCTGCCAGGATTGCAAGCGCGCTGTCCAGATAGCTCGTTTTGATCGGCCTCAAATCGCCATCGGGTATTGGCGATGGATGTCGGCGATACCCTTCAAGGCTTCATCGGAAAGGACCACATCCTTGGCGGCTATGTCTGTCTTCAACTGCTCCATGGTGGTTGCGCCGATGATGACGGATGCCATGAAGGGGCGTGTCAGGCAGAACGCCAGAGCAAGTTGCGCCGGGTCGATACCGTGCTCATAGGCAAGTTCCAGACAGGCCTTGACCGGAGCTTCCTGAAGCGGCTGCAGGCGTCCACCGATATCGCCGTTGATGGAAGCGCGGGAGCCCTCCGGGCGCGCACCGCTCTGGTATTTCCCCGTCAGGATGCCGCCTGCGAGAGGAGAGTAGGCGAGCAGGCCGACGTCTTCGTGATGCGAAACTTCTGCAAGGTCGAGATCGTAGGGACGATAGAGGAGATTGTATTCATTCTGGATGGATGCAACGCGTGGCAGCCCGTTGGCCTCGGCAATATCGATGAATTTCTGCGTGCCCCAGGCGCTTTCGTTGGACAGGCCGATGGCGCGGATTTTGCCGGCCTTGACCAGTTCGCCAAGTGTCTGAAGCTTTTCTGTGATTTCCTCGAGCGTCTTTACCTTGTCCTGCCTGGAGGCGTCGAAGTTCCAGTTGCCACGGAAAGCGTAGGTGCCGCGGTTTGGCCAATGGATCTGGTAGAGATCGATATAGTCGGTCTTCAGCCGGGAAAGGCTGGTGTCCACCGCTTCGCGAATTCCCGCCGCATCGATTTCACGGCCGTTGCGGATGTAGTCGCGGCCTGAGCCCGCAACCTTGGTGGCAAGGACGATATCCTTGCGCTTGCCGGATTTCTGGAACCAGGTCCCGATGTAATCTTCGGTTCGGCCCTGCGTCTCGGCTGAGACGGGGGTGGTTGGATAGAGCTCGGCGGTATCGAAGAAATTGACACCCTGATCGACTGCGTAGTCCATCTGCTCATGCGCTTCGGCTTCGGTGTTCTGCGTGCCCCATGTCATGGTGCCGAGGCAGATTTCAGACACCGAAATGCCTGTGCGTCCCAGATTATTATATTTCATGAAGATGTCCTGATGCTTGGCGTGTAGCTCGAAGGAAGATGGCGATGAGGCCGCAGCGGGTCAAGTTCGTGGAAAAACATTCCGAAATGCCCGGAATAACGACGGATCAACATCCTGTTATCGGCAAAGGGTAGTATTTTCAATCTCGCTAATGCAAATAGCGTGGAAGCTTTTGCTCTTTGCGCGTCGGCAAATAATGCCCGCTACGCGTTGGGGTGTTGATCAGAACAAGCTGGAGGACGCTAAATGACAGACAGTGCAGCCATAGCCCGACCGCCACAGGAGGGCGGGAACGATGCCCCGCCCGCAACCGGTCGGTGGAAACTGATCGGCCCGGGAATCGTAGCGGCGGCCACAGGCGTTGGTGCGGGCGATCTTGTCGCCACCCTGATTGCCGGTTCCCGGTTCGGTTACGCGCTTTTATGGGCGGCGGTCATTGGCTGCATCGTCAAGATCGCGCTTGCGGAAGGCTCGGCGCGCTACCATCTGGCAACCGGCTCCACCATGCTGGATGGCTGGCGCTCGCTCGGAAAATGGACGAGCTGGTATTTCGGCATTTATATCATGGTCTGGGGTTTCGTGTATGGCGCAACGGCCATGAGCGCGACTGCCCTGCCTCTCGCGGTTTTCTTTCCATCCGTGCCGCTTTGGGCATGGGCGGTGCTGACGGGGCTTTCCTGCGCCGCATTTGTCGCCTTCAATCGCTACGAAGCCTTTGAAACCGTCATGAAAATCTTCATCGGTATCATGTTCGTCATCGTGATCGGCATCGCGATCATGGTTTCGCCGAATGTGGGTGAAGCCGTAACAGGTCTCATTCCAACGATCCCGGAAGGCTCGGCAATCTATACGCTCGGCCTGATTGGCGGCGTCGGCGGCACCATCACGATGGCCTCCTATGGGTATTGGGTCAATGCCAAGGGCTGGCGCACGCCTGCCTGGATGGGCGTCATGCGGCTGGATAACCGGGTCGCTTATATCGTCACAGGCATGTTCGTCATTTCGATGCTCATCATCGGCGCCGAACTGCTCTATGCCTCCCAGATCGCGCTTTCGACCGGCGATCGCGGCCTGCTTGATCTGGACCGTGTGCTGGAGGAACGATTCGGCAGCACCATGTCCACGCTGTTTCTCGTCGGCTTCTTTGCCACTGCCGTGTCTTCGGTGCTTGGCGTGTGGCAGGGCGTGTCGATGCTGTTTGCGGATTTCGTCCGTGGCATCAAGGGTGAGACCGGCAGCCGGGAAGGGCTGGAAAAGACCCCTGCGTTTCGCTTCTATCTTTTCTGGCTGACAATTCCGCCCATGGTGCTGCTGTTTCTCGGACGGCCTTTCCTGCTTGTCATCATCTATGGCGCGCTGGGCGCTTTCTTCATGCCCTTCCTCGCCCTGACGCTCATCTGGCTGCTGAACTCAAAGCGCGTGCCGAAAGAATGGCGCAGCGGATGGCTTTCGAACGGTCTGCTCGGCATTTCCGCCTTGCTGTTCATCGTACTGTGCATCACCGAAGTCGTTGGTCTGTTCACACGATAAAGCCGCAATTGCGGGGTGTGAGAGGTGGACAGAAGCCTTGCGTACCCCGCAAAGCCTTGACTCCGTGAGCTGGAATGTGAATGGAAGTCCCAACAAATAAGAGAAGGGATGGATCCCATGGCTATCGCATTTACATTTCCGGGACAGGGCAGCCAGGCTGTCGGCATGGGCAAGGAGCTTGCCGAAAACTTTGCGGAGGCACGCGCCGTCTTCGAAGAGGTTGACGACGCTCTCGGCCAGAAGCTTTCCGACGTCATGTGGAATGGACCGGAAGAAACCCTGACGCTGACCGCAAATGCGCAGCCTGCATTGATGGCCGTTTCTGTGGCCGTGATGCGGGTGCTGGAAGCACGCGGTCTAAATCTGGCGGACAAGGTTTCCTATGTTGCGGGCCATTCGCTCGGCGAATATTCCGCGCTCTGCGCTGCCAGAACCTTCTCGCTTTCGGATACGGCACGTCTTCTGCGTATTCGCGGCAATGCCATGCAGGCCGCAGTGCCCGTCGGTGAAGGCGCAATGGCCGCCATCATCGGGCTGGAGCACGGCGATGTCGACGCAATCTGCAGCCAAGCCGCTGCTGATGGCGTCTGCCAGATCGCCAATGACAATGGCGGCGGACAGCTCGTCATTTCCGGTTCGAAGGCTCCGGTTGAAAAGGCTGCTGCTCTCGCCTCCGAAAAGGGTGCCAAGCGCGCCATCATGCTGCCCGTTTCCGCACCTTTCCATTCCGCGCTGATGGCGCCTGCGGCTGAGGCCATGCGTGAGGCGTTGGCCAATGTCAGCAAGAAGAGCCCTGTCGTTCCCGTCATCGCCAATGTTCGCGCAGCGCCGGTCTCTGATGCCGACGAAATTGCGCGTCTGCTGGTGGAGCAGGTGACGGGCCAGGTGCGTTGGCGCGAAACCGTTGAGTGGTTTGCCGCAAACGATGTGACGACACTCTATGAAATCGGCTCCGGCAAGGTGCTTACGGGTCTGGCGCGCCGTATCGACAAGACGGTGAACGGCGTTGCCGTCGGGACGCCTGCGGATATCGATGCCGCTCTGGCAACACTTCTCGGCTGAGTTATAAAGATAAACAAAGGATAGGCATCATGTTTGATCTGACCGGCCGCAAGGCTCTCATCACCGGTGCAACTGGTGGCATTGGCGAGGAAATCGCCCGCACATTGCACGCGCGCGGCGCAACGGTTGGCCTGCACGGCACCCGCGTCGAGAAACTGGAAGCGCTTGCCAGTGAGCTGGGCGAGCGCGCCAAGATTTTCCCCGCCAATCTTGCCGACCGGGCCGAAGTCAAGGCGCTTGGCGAAAAGGCAGAGGCGGAGCTTGATGGCGTCGATATCCTCGTCAACAATGCCGGCATCACCAAGGACGGTCTTTTCGTTCGTATGAGCGATGAGGACTGGGACAACGTCATCGAGGTGAACCTCACCTCCATGTTCCGTCTGACGCGCGAACTGACGCATCCCATGATGCGCCGCCGCTTTGGCCGCATCATCAACATCACATCCATCGTTGGTGTGACCGGCAACCCAGGTCAGGCCAACTATTGCGCCTCCAAGGCCGGCATGATCGGTTTTTCGAAGTCGCTGGCGCAGGAAATCGCCACGCGCAACGTTACGGTAAACTGCGTCGCGCCCGGCTTCATCGAAAGCGCCATGACGGGCAAGCTGAACGACAAGCAGAAAGACGCCATCATGGGCGCCATTCCCATGAAGCGCATGGGAACAGGTGCCGAGATTGCATCCGCCGTGCTTTACCTTGCTTCCAACGAAGCAAGCTATATGACTGGCCAGACCCTTCATGTGAATGGTGGCATGGCAATGATCTAACAGTCGTCCAGCTGGCACGCCGTGAAGAAAATTGCCTGTAGAGCAAGATGGTTAGCACTATTTTAAGGCTTTTTTCTCCCCGGAAACCGTGTTAAGCGGGCGAAGACTGTGAACAGTCGTCCCGGAAACAAAGGCGGCCGTTGCGATTTCTCGTGACGATGTTTAGCTTGAACCGGGTTGAACGGGTTTGCCCACGGCGCCTGCCTTGTAAAGGGTGCTTGGGGTTTTAACAGGGCAGGGTGTCTGAAGAAGGCATTCCTTTCAAAGTAAAGGTCGAGGAAACCGACATGAGCGATATCGCAGAACGCGTAAAGAAAATTGTAGTTGATCATCTTGGCGTTGACGCCGAAAAAGTCGTTGAAGGCGCAAGCTTCATCGACGACCTGGGCGCTGACTCGCTCGACACCGTTGAACTGGTTATGGCGTTCGAAGAAGAATTCGGCGTTGAAATTCCGGACGATGCAGCAGACTCGATCCTCACCGTAGGCGACGCTGTAAAGTTCATCGAAAAGGCTCAGGCCTAATCGACCGAATTAGGGAAGGCGTCAGCCTTCCCGATATGGCCCGGCCAGTCCGGGCCAATATTTTATCCTGCTGCGCGCCGTATCGTGCGATTGTCAGGAATGGAATGCGGTGCCCTGCGAACGCGCGGAGGGTGCTTTGAAATTGGAATAGGCACATCGTAGTTTTTGAAAACATTGCCGGTTTTCCAAAACTATGATGTGCGGGGATGATTGGATAAGGGCGGAGCATTAGCGATGAGACGTGTCGTTATCACCGGTACCGGCATGGTATCTCCTCTTGGTTGCGGAACAGAAATCACCTGGGAACGGCTATTGGCCGGTCAGAACGGTGCCCGTCTGGTAACCGAGTTCGAGGTCGAAGATCTCCCTGCTAAAATCGCCTGCCGCATTCCTGTTGGCGATGGCACCAATGGCACCTTCAACGCCGACGACTGGATGGAGCCAAAGGAGCAGCGCAAGGTCGATCCGTTTATCGTTTACGGAATGGCCGCTGCCGAAATGGCGTTGAACGATGCCGGCTGGCACCCCGAGACAGACGAAGACCAGATCATGACCGGCGTCCTCATCGGCTCCGGCATTGGCGGTCTGGAAGGTATTGTGGAAGCGGGCTACACCCTGCGTGACAAGGGTCCACGCCGCATCTCTCCCTTCTTCATTCCTGGCCGCCTCATCAACCTCATTTCCGGACAGGTTTCCATTCGCCACAAGCTGCGCGGACCCAACCATTCCGTGGTGACCGCGTGCTCGACCGGTGCTCACGCCATCGGCGATGCGGCCCGTCTGATCATGCTGGGTGATGCGGATGTCATGGTCGCCGGTGGTGCGGAATCGCCCGTCTGCCGCATTTCGCTTGCCGGTTTCGCGGCCTGCAAGGCACTGTCGACGCAGCATAATGACGATCCGCAGAAGGCTTCTCGCCCCTATGACAAGGACCGCGACGGCTTCGTCATGGGCGAGGGCGCTGGCATCGTCGTTCTGGAAGAACTGGAACATGCCAAGGCTCGCGGCGCAAAGATTTACGCTGAGGTCGTAGGCTATGGCCTTTCGGGCGATGCGTTCCACATCACCGCTCCATCGGAAAATGGCGAAGGCGCATATCGCTGCATGGTGATGGCACTGAAGCGCGCAGGGCTTACCCCTGCGGACATCGACTACATCAATGCCCATGGCACATCCACCATGGCAGATACGATCGAGCTGAGTGCCGTGGAGCGTCTTGTGGGCGATGCCGCCTCGACGATTTCAATGTCGTCGACGAAATCCGCAACGGGCCATCTTCTGGGTGCAGCCGGTGCGATCGAAGCCATTTTCGCAACGCTTGCCATCCGCGACAACATCGTGCCGCCGACGCTCAACCTCGATAATCCCGATGTTGAAACGGCGATAGACCTTGTGCCGCACAAGGCTCGCAAACGTCAGGTCAATGTTGCCCTGTCCAATTCCTTTGGATTTGGTGGCACCAACGCGTCGCTCGTTTTGCGCCGCTACGAAGCATAAGCTGAACGGTACTTGCCGTTTGCGCGGGAATCGCAGAAAAAGCGTTGAGCTTCCCGACATAGGTACAGGCGAGATCATCTGGTTTCGCTCTTATCCGGTGTCTCGTAATATCCCGGTTTCTGTGCCGGGATGTTCTTTTTCGCTGCTCGTGTCGGCAGCGTTCTAAAGCGGAAACATATCTGTCTTTGGAAACGAAGATGTGTTCGATGTTTCCCCGTCTATCGAGTGCAGAATAGCCTGCCGAACCTGTTTTTGCCGCATTGCCTGCTCACATAAGCCGCTGTAATGCCGAACTGAAAAGGACCGCCGGTGAGCGATACGAGAGAGAACAATCAGGCCCCCCAAGGACGTGACGGCTCCAGCGAGAGCAAGGGTGGCCCGATCATTCCAAAGTCTCCGACCGAGGCTTTGAGACCTGAGAAAGTTCCCGCTCCGCCAAAACGCTCCCGCAAGGCCCACAGCCAGCTCGTTATATTCCTGAATTTCCTGATGACGCTTGTCGTTGCGGTGTGTGTAATCGGCGTCGCCGGTTTCTACTATATGATCAACTCGTTTCATGAGCCCGGTCCACTCGACGTGAACAAGACGGTCACCGTTCGCAATGGCGCAGGTCTTGCCGAGATTGCCAATAATCTGGAGCGTGAAGGGGCGATTTCCAACGCCCGCATCTTCCGGCTGATGGCAGATCGCTACATGACACCCGGCCAGACGCCCAAGCCCGGCGAATATGAAATCAAATCCGGTACGTCCATGAAGGACATTCTGGCGCTGCTCGAATCCGGAAAGTCCATTCTCTACACGGTGACATTCCCGGAAGGTCTGACCGTCAAGCAGATGTTCGCGCGTCTTGCTTCCGATCCCGTCTTGGAGGGCGACCTTCCCGCCGAATTGCCGACCGAAGGGTCACTACGGCCTGACACCTATCCCTTCACACGCGGCACCAAGCGCGAAGAGATCGTCAACCAGATGCGCGCGGCCCAGACGCGCCTGATTGACATGATTTGGGAGCGTCGTGACCCGGACCTTCCGATCAAGACCGTTCAGGAATTCGTGACTCTTGCGTCCATCGTTGAGAAGGAAACGGGAAAAGACGATGAGCGCGGGCATGTCGCATCCGTGTTCTATAACCGGATGAAAAAGAACATGCGGCTGCAGTCCGATCCAACCATCATCTACGGTCTATTCGGCGGCGAGGGCAAACCGGCTGACCGGCCGATCTACCAGTCGGATCTGCAGAAGGAAACGCCTTTCAACACCTACATCATCCGTGGTCTTCCGCCGCATCCCATTGCCAACCCAGGCCGGGCCGCTCTGGAAGCGACAGCCAATCCCTGGCGGACGGAAGATCTCTATTTCGTAGCCGACGGGACCGGTGGCCATACCTTTGCCAAGACGCTTGATGATCACAACGCAAATGTTCGCCGTTGGCGCAAGATCGAGGCTGAAAAGGCTGCTGCGGGTGGCACGCCGGATACTGCGGTTGACGGGCAGCCGGGTGGCACGCAGGCAGAAAAGCCTGCAGCAAACAATTAAGACGTTAGGGTCTGCTGCCGCCATACGCCTGAGCGCCGGTGGCAGCGAAGGTTTTTCAGGGGGTATATTTTATGACATTACAATCCATGACGGGCTTCGCACGCAGCGACGGTTTCCATGGACGATACCGCTGGGCCTGGGAGCTCCGGTCCGTCAATGGCAAGGGCCTGGACCTACGCCTGAGGCTGCCAGCAGGTATGGAAGCGATTGAGCCAGAGCTGCGTGATATCGCATCCAAGAGCCTTTCTCGCGGTAACATTCAGGCAGGGCTCAGCCTTTCCACGTCGGAAACGAAGTTGGAAGCGGTGGTCAACCGCGAAGCACTGGATGCGGTGCTGGCATTGAAGCGCGATCTCGCCGGTGCGGTGAGCGAAGCGCCTCTCAATTTCGATAGCTTGCTTTCCGTGCGCGGATTGGTGGAGTTTCGTGAACCGGAAGAAAGCCCGGATGTGCAGGAGGCGCGAAATCACAGCATCGTTGAAGGCTTCGGTGTCGCCATCAGCGCTTTGAAGGCCATGCGTCAGCGCGAAGGTGCATCGCTGTTTGAAATCCTTTCCGGGCAGATCGACAGGATAGAGGCGCTGACGGCCCTCATCGAGGCCGATCCCTCGCGTCAGCCAGAGCAGATCCGCGCCCGTCTGGCGGCTCAGATTGCGCTCATCGCGGACGGATGCACGGCACTGGACCGCGACCGCCTGCACACCGAGGCGGTGCTGTTGGCCACGAAGGCCGATCTGCGCGAAGAGGTTGATCGCCTCACGGGCCATGTCGCGGCTGCGCGGGAGCTTTTGGGCAGCGGGCAGCCTGTCGGGCGCAAGTTGGACTTTCTTGCACAGGAATTTAACCGCGAGTCGAATACAATCTGTTCCAAATCCAATGCCAGTGCTGTAACCGCTGCAGGTATAGAGCTGAAAGTGGTGATCGACCAATTTCGTGAACAGGTCCAAAATCTGGAGTAGACCCCCATGGCGTCAGCCAGCATTCCTCCCGTCCATATCGCCCGAAGGGGCTTGATGCTGGTCATTTCCTCACCATCGGGAGCGGGCAAGTCAACCATTGCCCGCAATCTGCTCGAGAAGGACAAGAATATCAGCCTCTCGGTTAGCGTCACTACGAGGGCGCGTCGCCAGAGCGAGATTGACGGCATCCACTATCACTTCATCTCCAAAACGCAGTTTGAGCGTATGCGCGACGGCGAGGAGCTGCTGGAATGGGCAGAGGTTCACGGCAACTTCTACGGCACGCCGCGCGAGCCGGTGGAAACGGCGATGGCTGAAGGCAAGGACATGCTGTTCGACATCGACTGGCAGGGCGCCGAACAATTGCAGGACAAGATGAAGGCCGATGTCGTATCGATCTTCATCCTGCCACCGACCATGACGGAGTTGCAGTCAAGACTGCATCGTCGCGCCGAAGATACCGAGGAAGTCATTCAGACGCGCCTTGCCAACTCCCGGTCCGAGATCGAGCATTGGCGGGACTATGACTACGTGATCCTCAACGACGACCTGCAGGCCGCCTTCGAGGCCGTAGAGGCCATCGTCAAGGCAGAGCGGGTCCGTCGCGACCGCCGCCATGGCATGTTCGATTTCGTGCGCGGATTGCTGGAAGAAGTACCGACACTGCCTGGCCGTTAAGGGTTTTGCGGCTTCTCACGCAACTGCTCTTGCAACTGGGTGCGTCGCCAGCGTGAGGCATGCGGGCCAGCGTGACACATGCAACTGGTCGTGACGTGTTCAGCCGCAAGGCAGGCCCGTCACAGGCAGTTTGCAAGCCGGACGAACTCTTCCACCGACAATGTCTCCGCACGCCTTGTCGGGTCGATACCGGCCTTTTCGAGAAGCGCCTCGCCGCCGATTGACTTGACGCTCTGGCGCAGCATCTTCCGGCGCTGACCGAATGCGGCTTCCGTCACCTTTTCAAGATTTGCAACATCGCACTGCAGAGGCTTCGTCCGTGGCAGAAGATGCACAACGGTCGATGTAACCTTCGGGGGAGGGCTGAAAGCCTGTGGCGGCACATCGAAGGCCATTTCCGGAACCGTACGCCAACCTGAGAGAACCCCAAGCCGACCGTAGTGATTGTCACCTTCCTCGGCAACGATGCGCTGGCCGACCTCTTTCTGGAACATGAGTGTCAGTGACATCCAGAAGGGAGGCCATTGCTTCGGCAGAAGCCAGTTGACAAGCAACTGTGTGCCGACATTATAGGGCAGGTTGGCGATGACGCGGACCGGTTCGCCTCGCGGGACCAGTCCCTCGAAATCCGTTTTAAGTGCATCGCCCTCGATGACATCAAGTCGGCCTGGATAATGATCGGCGATTTCCGCCAGCGCAGGCAGGCAGCGGCTGTCCCGTTCGACCGCAATGACCTTCTTGGCGCCCAGCGACAAGATCGCGCGCGTCAGCCCGCCGGGACCAGGCCCGACTTCAAACACGGTGACGCCCTCGAGAGGACCCGCCGTTCTCGCAATTTTCTGCGTGAGATTGAGATCGAGCAAGAAGTTCTGGCCGAGGGATTTCTTTGCATCGAGACCGTGGCGCTGGATGACATCGCGCAACGGTGGAAGACCATCAATGGTTGCCATTATGCAGGTACCTGCCTCGATGAGATATCTGCGGCCATCATCAGCGCTGCGACAAGGCTCGAATCATTGGCAATACCCTGTCCAGCAATTCCAAAGGCCGTGCCGTGGTCTGGCGACGTGCGAATGAAGGGCAGGCCAAGCGTAACATTAACGGAGTCGTCAAAACCAAGCGCCTTGGCGGGTATCAATGCCTGATCGTGATACATGCACACGGCGACGTCGTAACGCTTGCGTGCAGCGTCATGGAACATCGTATCCGCTGGCAGCGGACCAAAGGCATCAATGCCCTCCTTGCGAAGCTGGATAGTCGCCGGATGAATGATGTCCCGGTCTTCGATGCCGATGGCGCCATCTTCACCAGCGTGCGGGTTCAACCCGGCAACGGCGATGCGCGGCGCGTCAATGTCGAACTTTGTTCTGAGATCGGACGCGACGATCCGGCAGGTTTCGATAATCAACTCTTCCGTCAGGGCGTGCGTGATGTCCTTGACCGGGATGTGAATGGTCACCGGGACCACCCGCAGTTTCGGTCCGGCAATCATCATGACTGGCTTCACGGTCTGCCCGGTCGCTTTCTTTGAGAGCTCGGCCAGAAACTCCGTATGTCCCGGAAAACCAAAGCCAGCTTCATAGAGAACCGATTTGGCAATCGGGTTCGTCACGACGGCCGCAGCCCTCTTGCCGACAGTCAGTGTAACCGCCGTTTCAATAGCCTTTATCGTCGCCAGTGCGGCTCCGATATGCGGTTGTCCCGCCTGAACATCGAAGCCGACGGGAAGGGGCAGAACAGGCAAAGCCTCTGAAAACGCCGAGATGGCGTCCTCAGGTTCGCAAACCTTCACGTTGACGTCTACCCCGAGCAAATGGGCGCGGCTGCGGAGAACATCAGGATCGCCTACAAAAATGAAGGGAGGCAAACCAAGCTCCCGGCGCTTGGCCCAGGCTGTAACGGTAACGTCAGGGCCGATACCGGCGGGGTCGCCCTGCGTGAGGGCCAAAGGCAATTGTAGCAGGGTCACGAATTCCGCTTTCACATCAGGTGCTGGTAATCTGGGCTTTCTTCCGCAGCTCTTCCAGATATTTCTTCTCGTTCGGATTCTCGCCTTTTTCGGCTTTGGTCAGATCTTCGGCACGGAAAACGATTTCCGCAGCATAGTCGTCTGAAACCTGCTGCTTTTTGCAGACCGCGAGATATTCAACACCCTTTTCGGTCACGCGCGTGCCCGTCGTGCCGCCTTGGGCGGTCTTTTCGACCAGTGGTTTCCAGTCCGGCGGCAACTCCGGCTCCATGATGCGGCCAAGATCCTTGATCGAAACGTCAAGCATCGTGGCTGCAAAGGTCTTGGCCTGGTCGCAACCCGGATACCGCTTGCGCGACGCTTCGGCCTCCGCCTTTCGCTTGCCGGTGATGGCATTGCGCTTGGCCTCAGGGATAACGAAGATGATCTGCTGGAGGAAATATTCGTTCGTCACCGGCTTCTGGCCGCGCTCCTTGAGCCGTGTCACGAAGTCCTGCGTCGACATCTTGTTGCGTCCGCCATAGCGGGCGTTGACAAGACGCGGCCAGCTCATCTGGACGGCGATGAAGGATTTGAAATGCTCCGCACCGACACCCGCCTGGGCTAGAACTTTTGTCAGCTGATCGGTGGACATCTTGTTCGTAGCGGCGAAGCGGGCAAAGGAGGCATCGACATCTGCGGTGCTGACCGACATCTTGACGCGACCGATTTCCTCGCGCTTGAGGGCCTCATCGATAAGCTGCTCACGGGCCTTTTCCGCAAGATTGCCGGACTGGCGCTGCAACTTCAAAAATGCGACGCGCTTGGCAATATCGTCAGTCGTGATCGGGGTCTTGTTGACCACCACCTTGACCGCGCTCGCCGCGGCGGCTCTTTCTGCAGGCAGCGCGATAACCATGGGAACCGCGAAAATCGCAAAGGCGAATGCTACACTTCGCAACGCCGACTTTCCGAAAGTCATCCTGTTCTCTCCCTGTCGACAAGTCGTTGACGTGACCGCTACGACTTTGTTTCGATTGTTCTTCACCATCTGATGAGATGGATGTTTCCATTCGCCAGCCGGTTAATGCAGTTTGTGGTGCAGTAAAACCGTGATTGTGACCGTGTATATCATCGGTCCGAATAAAACGGCAATCGCAGCGAAGGCGGACATTGAAGATATCTTGCGGCAAAACCGTGGCGCGTGGAACTTCTGACTATCACACCCGCTAAAAATAACGGCGGAGCTTTCACCCCGCCGCCATTAAGATCAATAATTTGTTGGCTTCCAGCCTATATCGGCATCATCCCAGTCCGTTCCCGCTGAGCCGACGCTGATATCGCCCAATGTGCGAAAGGCGAGACGCGCATTGACCGACCAGTCATTGGCGGATTCGCGCACCGAATTGATGTTGCCTTCGTCTGCATAGCTGACGGTAAAGATCGTGCATTCATCCTGATACAGGATGCCGATTCGCCGTTCGCTGGAGAACTTGTTGTTAATGTCGTAATTGATGGCACCGAACAACGACCAGTTGTCGTCCAGTCTCAACTTGCCGGAGGCCTGAATGATATCGCGTTTTCTGTCATAGCCGTAATCTGGCTGCGCATCGACCTGAGTATAGCTGACTTTACCCGTGATCCGGTTGTTCGTGTAGGCAACAGCCGTCTCGGAACGGTTGACCTCGAAGCTGTCCTTATCAAAGCGGAAGCTTGTTGACAGCGACAGACCGATCGGCGCATCGATCGCTGCCATGGCAACATAGTCCGAACGGTCGGATTCCAGCCCGGAATTTGCACCGGCGTTCACGAGATCATTCGAAGCGAATGGGTTGTCGCCAGCGAGGTGGAACGACTGACCCGCAACAGCGCGGATGCCGTAACCATTGTCGAACGTCCCGTTGTAGCGAACGCCAATATTTGCACGGGTGCCGCCTTCGATGCGATCGAAGCCGGAAAATTTGTCGCGCTCAAACAGGTTGGTCGCATCGAATACGAACGCCTGCGCGTCTTCATTGGGAAGCTCACCAGCGTAACCCTCGTTCGGACGAACGAAGATCTGCGCAATCGGTTCGATGACGTGGTTGCTGTGCAGCGCTGTAAACAGCACGGGATACTTGGCCTCGAGGCCGAATGTCGCCATTCCGCGGAGGCTCGCATCGTCGTTGATGGTGCCGTCATAGTTGCGACCGGTACCGAAGCCGTTGGCCGACATATCCGTCCAGAGAGCATCGCCACGTGCAGCCAGAAGAGGGGTCAGCAAAAGGCCGCTGTCGAATGTGAAGGTGCGCTTCCATTCAGCTTCGGTTGAGAAGCGCGTGTAGGTACCTTCAAGTCCGTTGTAACGAACGGAATTGCCGAGATTATAGGCATCCTGATCACGTCGCGTCAGGCTCGTGAAGTTGGTCGTGAGCGACAGCTCGCCGCCATAGACGGGATCCGGCAGGAAGTAGCGATAATCCACAGCCGGATGGACGATTGCCTGCTTGCGTTCTTCAATTTCAGAATCGTCATTGTCCTGAACATTGAAGTAGTAGGCATTTGCGTCGAAGTCGTTACGCTCCCCGCGACCGGTCAGGTACAGCCTGTTCGTCTGTACGCTGTTTTTATAGCCCTTCAGCTCATAGGTACGCGAGAAGTTGTTATCGGTCTGGACCATGGCATCCCAGCCGAATGTCCAGCGCGGATTGATGGTGAAATCACCCTTGGACGCGATCATGGCGCGTCTGTCGTTCAACGCGTCGCTTGTGTTCGCATCGAAATCATCCGGGTTCATCTGATTGATGCCGGCCGCGCGCAAGGTGTGGCTGCCAGTTTCAAAGCGCTGACGCAACTCGCCCTCAAGCAACAGGCCTTGAGCCGTATAATATGTCGGCGTTACGGTTAAGTCTGCCGTATCGGACAGCACCTGGAAATAGGGGACGCCAACGCCGAAGCCCAGATTGTCGGTAACACTCATCCGAGGGAACAAAAAGCCGGACTTGCGCTTTACCGTGTTGTCGGGAACGGTGATGAAGGGCAGATAGGCGATAGACTTTCCAAAAAGCTCGAAGCGAGCCTTCTCAAGCCGCACCGTATGGGTCTTGCCGTCCTGGATAACGCGCTCGGCCTTCACCTGCCAGAGCGGAGGTTTGTCAGGGCGTTCCGCGCAAGGAAGGCAGGCGGTGTAGACGCCGTTGTTGAGGACCATCACATCCTCAGAAAGGCGCTCAGCGCTCTCGCCTGCGATGCGGGTGTTATCAGTCGTTTCGACGCGAAGCGTGTTGACGAAGCCCTGCGCGAAATTATCGGTCACGTCGAGCTCATCCGCATAGATGCGGTTGCCGCCCGGCTCAATCAATTCGATGTTGCCACGTGCAAGCACGCGACCGGTCGACTGATTGTATTCGATGCGCTGGGCGACCATGCGATAGCCGGAATAGTGCATACGCACGCCGCCTGTCGCGATGACGCGCTCGGTGTCACGATTATACGTTAGTTCATTTGCTGTAAGCAGGAGTTTTGATTGGTCTTGTGGGTCGCCCACGATGACACCGTCCTCAGCGAAAACGCTGGAAGCGGTTGCCACATATGCGCACACAGCAGCCCCAGTCAGAAGGGCTGTCGCAAGCCGTCTGATATTCCCGCGGTCAAATACCGCCACTAGCCGTCCTCCTGATGAAGCAGAATGGTTGCACCCAAAGCCAGCGCCACGACAACTGGAACCCAGACCGCGACGAAGGGAGGGACAACCCCGCTACTCCCGAATGCTCTTACAAGCACGGTTACTACATAAAGCACGAAGCCGGAAACGATTCCACCCGGAATCACTGAACGAGACTGTGCAAAACGGCTGAACTTTAATGAAACAGTCGCGGCGATCAAGGTCATCGCGACGAGAAGAAATGGCATGGACAACAGGAAGTGGTACTGCGTCTCAAGCGCTTTTGAAGAAAGGCCGAAGGACTGTGCAATCTCGATTTTGCGAGAAAGGTCAAAGAAAGCAACGGTTTCCGGCTGTGTGAGACGCTCCTGAACGAATTCCTGTCTCAAATTGGTGCTGATTTTCGCGGTCGCTTCCCGCGTTGGCACATGGCCGGGTGTGATCTCTGCGACATCGTTAAGAAGCCAGTAACCATCTTCTAATTTAGCCGAGCGCGCATCCTGCCGTTTCAGGATGTTGCCGTCCTTATCGAGATGAATCAGCACCACGTCTTTCAGCATGGTACCGTTGTCTTCAAAGCTCTTGGCCCCGATGATCGTGTCCTGGCCGCCGCTGCTCTGCCGCAACCACGGAAGGATCTGCTGGCGCGAGGCGCCGCCTTCGTTGCGCCAGCCAGCTTCAACGGAAAGAGACTGGCTTTCGCCCCAGGCTGCAATGGGATTGAGAACCGTGACCGACAATATGCCGAGAATGACCGCCCCACCGACAAAAGGCATGATGAACTGCCAGGCGGAGATGCCGGCGGCTCTCGTGACCACCAGCTCGTAGCGGCGGTTGAGCGAAATCAGGGTCGTCATGCCCACGAAAAGGGCGATGAACGGCACGGTCTGCTGAAGAATCAGTGGCAGTCGAAGGGCGGTGAGGCCGAGCGCGGCTGGCACGGAATAGCCGGGCAATCCCGACATGCGCCTTGCTGTCTCGCTGAAGTCAGCAAGAAAGATGATGGCGGAGACGCCCAGCAGAAACCAGAATGTGGTGATAGCGTAGCGCCTCAGGAAATAACGGGCGAGGGTGCCAAACATCATGCGCCTTGCCCTCCAGAACCGGAAACCTTGGGCGACATGCGCTTTTGCAGAGCAGCAGCCGTGTTGTGGATGACGTGAGGCATACGAAGCTTCTTGCCAGTGAGAAGCAGGAACACGGCCACCGAGCCACTAACAACGGGCACAGCATAAACCAGCGGTATGAAGGCTGCGCTCTGCTTGACCTGATTGGTGAAATAGAAGCCAAGCCAGCGAAGCATGAAGGCGGTGATCAGGGCCGCGACCATTGGATGGAGACGTGCCTCGCGGTGAGACCGCGCATCGGCTGCAACAACCAGCGAGATCAGGGCAAAAACAAAGGGGAACATCCAGTCCACGAGACGGCGATGCAGCTCCGAGCGGAAGCCGCCGGGCGACTTCTTGTAGCTATCGACATTTTCATCCGGCGAAAGAAGAAATGCGAGGCTCGCATCGCTGGATGAAATGGATGGCTCATTATCGGACTTCTCCGACATGGTAGAAAGATCGAAAGCGTAGGACAGGAACTTCACCACCGATACCTTGCCGTCCGGTGTCTTCTGCTGAACTTCGCCATCGCGCATGGTCAGCGACGCGCCGCCCTCATCGATCATGCCTTCTTTTGCATAATAGATAAGGTCGTAATTGGGATCGCGACGATCGGCAACGAACAGGCCGCGCAAGATCCGTCCCTGCCGCTCCCCGATCTGGACATAAAGACCGTCCTGAATTGTGCGGAAGGTCTTTTCCTCGATGACGGATGAGAGAAGGTCGGCATAGGCCGCGGCGACCATTTGCCGTGCGGCGGTGCGGGCAGGCGGCTCCGCGAAATTCGTGATTCCGAACGAAACCAGGCTGAGTACGGCGCCCAATATCAGGATGGGCTTGAAGATGATGGAGCGGCGTGCACCCGAGGCATCGATGATCGCCAGTTCGGAATCGGCATTCATCGCCGTCAGCGTCTGGGTGATGGCGATGACCAGGGCGAACGGCAGCACGACAGGAATCAGCGTCGGCAAAAGCATGGTCGCCAGCGTGACGAAGGAGCCCATGGATTGGCCGGTATCGGTCACGAGATTGATTCTCTGGAGAACCTGAATCGTCCAGATGATGGCCAGAACTGGCAGCAGCGCGACCAAAAACATCTGCGTCGTGCGTCGCATTATGTATCGTTCAAGAAGCGTCATTCATTCCCTGATACGGTCTTGTCATGCCAGTTCCCCCCGCGGGAACGGCTACTATCTAGCTGCAACAAACGTGGATGGCGATCCCGCAAAGCTCACAAAACTGTTTTCTGAAGTCATTTTTTTCAGCTCTGTGTCTTTTTCAAATAGACGAATATTTGCGCCTCGATTGACGTGATTCATAAATTTGACACCGCCAGACCCGATTGCAGGGTTGCGCCGGGACGGGAAAAGGCCATGATCCCGCGCATCCTGAAATACATTGATGAGCGAGAACATGTCCGCCAAGTTCGATATATCTTTTGCCAATTCCGCCTCCCTTGACGACGCCTGCGCAGTTCTGCTGCAGCTATCTGGCGAAAATGCGCCCGCCGGCCAGGCGCAGGTCGATCCCTCCGGAGTTCTTGAGAAAGCCGCCAGGGTGGCGGGCTTCACCGCCAAGTCTATGAGTGTGCTCGATGTGCTGGCGCCGCAAGGTTCACCAGCGGATCGGATCGTCATCATCGGTCTTGGCAAGGCCGCGAAGCTTACGGCGCATGACTGGCTGCGCGCTGGCGGCACCGCGGCCGCCCACTTCAAGAAGGCAGAAAAGGTCGTCATTTATCTGGACGCTCTCGGCGTTGAAGTCGATGGCAAGGCAGCGGCCGATTTTGCGCTCGGCCTTTTGCTGCGTGCCTATAGCTTTGACGACTACAAGACGAAGAAGAAGTCCGACGAAGACAAGACGCCCAAGAGTGTCGACGTCACAATCGTAACGGCCGCCCATGCGCAGGCCAAACACGCCTTCGAAACGGCTTATGCTGAAGCCGGTGGTGTGATTCTGGCGCGCGATCTCGTCAACCTTCCGCCAAATGTCCTCGGCCCCGTGGAATTTGCCGAAAAAGCAGAAGAACTGAAAAAGCTTGGCGTCGATGTGGAAATCCTCGGCGAAAAGGAAATGAAGAAACTGGGTATGGGCGCTCTGCTTGGCGTGGCTCAAGGCTCAGTTCGCCCGCCGCGTCTGGCCATCATGCAGTGGAAGGGCGGCTCGAAGAAGGATGAACCTATTGCCTTTGTCGGCAAGGGGGTCGTTTTCGATACCGGTGGCATTTCGCTGAAGCCCGGTGCCGGCATGGAAGACATGAAGGGCGATATGGGCGGCGCGGCCGCGGTCATCGGCCTCATGCACACGCTCGCTGCCCGCAAGGCGAAGGCGAATGTGATTGGCGTTATCGGTCTTGTGGAAAACATGCCCGACGGAAATGCGCAGCGCCCGGGCGACATCGTCACATCCATGTCCGGCCAGACCATCGAGATCATCAACACCGATGCTGAAGGTCGCCTCGTGCTGGCAGATGCTCTGTGGTATACCAACGACCGCTTCAAGCCGAAATTCATGGTCAATCTGGCAACGCTGACGGGCGCAATCACGGTTGCGCTCGGTAACTTGCAGGCTGGTCTGTTTTCAAATGACGACGAACTGGCCGAGCGCCTGACCAAGGCGGGCGACGTGACGCAGGAAAAACTGTGGCGGATGCCGCTTGGCAAGGACTACGACAAGATCATCGATTCCAAATTCGCGGACATGAAGAACAGTTCCGGCCGACTTGCCGGTTCCGTCACCGCCGCGCAATTCCTCAAACGCTTCGTGGGCGACACCCCTTGGGCTCATCTGGATATTGCCGGAACCGCAATGGGCGCTCCGCTGACCGAAATCAACCAGTCCTGGGGTACAGGTTATGGCGTGCGCCTGCTCAACGAGCTGGTTCGCGCAAACTATGAGGATTGAAACTTGACGGGGAAGCCGGTACGGGCGTTTCGATGACAGAGATACTGTTTTACCATTTGACGGAATCGAAGCTGGAAGATGCCCTTCCGCCCCTTCTGGAAAAATCACTGGAGCGCGGCTGGAAAGTCGCGGTCCAGACCGCGTCCGTGGAGCGTCGGGACGTACTTGATGTGCATCTATGGACATATAGGGATGACAGCTTCATGCCGCATGGCACCGATGCGGCGGAAAATGCGGCCCAGCAGCCAATCCTGCTGATGGCGAGTGGTGAAAATTCTAACACCGCCAATGTCCGCTTCATCGTCGATGGCGCCGAGCCGCCGGTCGTGGACGCCTATGAGCGCATCGTCTTCATGTTCGATGGCTATGATGCCGAGCAGCTGGAGGCGGCCCGTGGCCAATGGAAAAAGCTGAAAGGTGAGGGGCATACACTGACCTATTGGCA
Organism: Rhizobium sp. Leaf311; assembly: GCF_001423445.1. NCBI lineage: Bacteria > Pseudomonadati > Pseudomonadota > Alphaproteobacteria > Hyphomicrobiales > Rhizobiaceae > Rhizobium > Rhizobium sp. Leaf311. Next base: position 742,633 of record NZ_LMNZ01000004.1, read on the forward strand.
GCAATCCCCAGAGGGGCGCTGGCAGAAGAAGGCATGACGCCCATCATCTGCTTCGAGAACACATTTTTAACTGCAGTCCACAACTTGGTCAGAGCAATCTCGTTCACGAACGAAATGATCACGCGTGAGTGTTTTCAAATTCGCATTGCCTAATGTAGTGAATTAACGGGAATTGTGTAAGAAGGCGCGAAGAACGGAGCTTCAGTCGTCAGTCGAGGAGAATGAAATGGGTCAATCCGCCCCCTGGCCAGTCAACGAAGCGGAACGCCTTGTCGCAGTGCGCTCCATTCTCTCCCTTCAGTCTGGCCCGACGCCAGAGCTGGCTGCGCTTTCAGACCTTGCAAAAAGTGTGTTCGGCATGGATCGCGCCGCCATCCATATAGTGGACGAAGACTGGCTGCGGATCGCCCATCAGGCCGGAATACAGGTGAGTGAATGTTCCCGTGACATCTCCATCTGCACACGCGTCGTGCTTTCCAATGACGTGCTGGTGGTTCCCGATCTGAGCCTGCATCCGGAATTGCGAGGCTTTCCCTATGTGACAGGCGGTCCGCAGTTCCGGTTTTACGCTGGCGCGCCAATTGAGCTCGAGCCCGGACTTACTGTCGGAGCGTTCTGCATTCTCGACACATCGCCGCGTCAACTTCAGCCGTCAGAGGTCGAAAGTCTCAGGCAGTTCTCCGTCCTTGCGGGGGCACTGCTACGTTTGCAAAAGGCCAATTTCACCATGAGCCTGGCAGAGCGTGCGTTGCGCGAAGCCGCCATGACTGATCCGCTCACCGGGTTCTATAACCGCAAGGCATTGAGCGCGCTTGTCGATTCGCAGATGTATGCCGCCCTGCAATCAAATGAAACATTTGGTGCGCTGTATCTCGACATGGATGGCTTCAAGGCGATCAACGATACGCTTGGTCACAGCGTTGGTGATCGTGTCCTGCATGATGCGGCAGCGCGCATTCGCGAAGTCATCCGGCCGACGGATATTGCCGTGCGCATGGGAGGCGACGAGTTTGCGGTTTTCGTTCCGCGCCCGGCTGATTCGTCAGAACTGGCTGCGCTTGCCGAGAGATTGCTGGAGGCTTTCAGGCAGCCCTTCACAATAGAGGGACGCCATATCCATGCCCCACTCAGCATCGGCGGTGCCATCGCACCCCAGGCCGGACAGGACTGCCTGGCTCTTCTGCAAAGTGTGGATGAGGCCCTGTATCAGGCCAAGAAGGCGGGGCGCGACCGTTTCGTAAGCCGCGCCAGCTAAGATCAATCGTAGAAGGAATCCACGAATTTGTGGCGGCCAAGCAGGAAGGCGTCGGCCACATGCGTCAGCGGAGCAAGATCGACATCGGAGGTCTTGGCCTTGATGATCTCTGCAAAACGCTCGTAGAGGGCAGGGTATTCCCGCTCGGGCTCTGACATTTTCTGCTCGCCGGCAATCGAAAGCTTCGCGCCGCCTTCCGAAAGAATCATTTGCCCGGCCTCGGTCTCGGCCACGATATCCCAGCTCTGCTTGCCGGTCTGGCGCCAGTCGAATTCGGCATGGACAGGCATTTGCGTGACATCGGAAAACTGGATGTCGGCCGCGATCGGCGCATCCCGATTTTCCGGAAATTCAAGCGTGGCTTTGGTGATGAAAAGTGCGCGCGGCAGAATATGCGTGATGATCGACAAGGCGTTGATGCCGGGATCGAACACACCAAGCCCGCCAGCCTGCCAGATCCATTCCTGATTCGGGTGCCAGTGGCGTACGTCTTCCTTCCAGATCACGTGAACGCTGTTGATCTTTGTCGATGCCAGGAAGCTCTTGGCTGCTTCAACCGCCGGCGCGTAGCGGGAATGCCAGCTGGCGAAAAGTGAAAGACCCTTGGAATCGGCCAGTCGGACCAGATCCTGCACTTCTGACAGCGTAGCGCCCGGCGGCTTTTCCAGAAAGACGTGCTTGCCTGCGTTCAGCGCGGCATAGGCTGCCGTGTAGCGATACTGGGGTGGCATACACAGAGATACAGCCTGCACCTCCGGTGCTGCTTCGAGCATCGCTTCGATCGTGCCGTAAGAGGGCACGCCCTCAACAGTGCCATGACGGCTGGCTGTTGCGACGAGATCGAAGTCCGGATTGGCAGCGATGGCTGGAAGATGCTGATCGCGAACGATTTTGCCGACGCCGACGATGGCGAGCTTGGTGGCTGACATGAAAGAGAACCCGTCTTAATGTTGCAGTCGAATAATAGTACTTTTCGAGTTCTAGCAGAAACCCGCACGTCGGCAAGGGCAACACCAGCAGCTTGGGCTATTCCTGTTCAGTGGGTGAGGGATGCAAGCAGCATCGTCTTGGCGGCTGGCTTTTTATGCACCAGATGCACCACCTTGTAGCCATCTGCTTTCAGTTGGGTCAGCAGGGCGGGCAGCATGGACGCGGTACGCCTATGGATATCGTGCATGAGAATGATGCCGCTGCCGCGATGGCGAATCGCTTCCATCGTGCGTGAGGCGACGACGGCGGGCGCGTCCTTGAAGTAATCCTTCGAGTCGATCTGGACATCCATGATGACCATGCCCCGGTCACCCAACAGGTGGCGCAGTCGTGGGCTGTCGGCAAGATAAGGAAAGCGGAAGAATGACACATCGGTGTCGGTGGCCTTTGCCACTGCATTCGTGCCCTTTGAAACCTCGGCCAACGCACGGTCGAAAGCGATAGCGCGCAGGTTCGGGTGGCTGAAAGTGTGGCTGCCGATGCTGTGGCCAGCGGCAGCGACTTTCCTGGCAATGGCCGGATGCGCCTGCGCCATTTCTCCCACCATAAGAAAGGTTGCCTTCACGCCAAATTCGTCCAGCGTCGCCAATATGCTCTCCGTCTTGCCGGGAACCGGCCCGTCGTCGAAGCTCAACACGACTTCCTTGTTGGCCAGCGCTATATCTTCAAGCGACGATACCTCAATATCACGCCCTGCCAGCCCTGCGGGATTGCGCGGTCGCACCCAGGCCACCGGCGAAAGAGCTACGGGATCGGTAGCCTTGAGGCCGGGCGCGGAGGGCATGGTAGCGGCGAAAGAGGTTTTAAGAGACGTATCGGATTGAGGTTTGCCCGCGCAACTGGAGAGGCACGCGGCAAGGGTTGCCGTCAGCATAAGTGAGTAAAACCGCATGTAGAAAGCCCAGGCAAATCAGTGTGACGTTGCTTTGGAGCTTTCTCCTATTATGGTTAATTCAAAGTTACTGGCTCTTTGGTCAGTCAAACGACCTGGATGATCTCCAGGCGTCTCAAGCCGATGCCGCGGATGACTTGCACTGGCAGATCCATGCCCGCATGGGAAGCCTTGCTTCGCAACCGTCCGAATGCCATGTCCAGACGTCGACTGAATGGATCATTGTTACCGGGATCGAAAAGCCTGAGCATCTCAATGCGCGGCACGGTCGGTTCGGAATGACGTGCCAGAAACTCGATCAGAAGGACTTCTTTGCCGGACAGCGATACCTCTGTCCCCTCAGGCGAAGACAGTGTCTGTCTTTTTCGGTCGAGAAGCCAATCACGGTTTTCGTTTGGGCTAAGCTTGGTTGCGGGTCTTTCCCTGCGCCGGATGCGCTTGACCAGGTTTGTGGCCGCCAGCGCGAGTTCTTCACTGTCAAACGGTTTAGTGAAATAGAGATCAGCACCGCCATCATAGCCGAGGCGTCTGTCCTCTCTGCCGTTTAGCGCAGTCAGCATGATGATGCCTACGTCGTCCCTGTTGGAGAGAAAACGCGCAAGGTCAAGGCCGCTCACATCGGGTAGATTGACATCCAGAACAGCGACATCCACCTGTTTGCTTTTCACGATGTCGTGGAACTCAAGCCCGCTGGCTGCCTCGAAAACCTCGAAGCCCCGAAGTTGCATATATTCCGATAAGCTTTTTCTCAGGTCCGTATCATCCTCAACCACGACGAGGTGAGGCTTCAAATAAGCGTGCATCAGTATTTGCCATCATTTTCGATCTTGCAATATTATGTCTATATTGATTCCGATGGCAAATTAATACTGGTTTATTGTGATTTATACTTTAGATTGTGAATATTATTTCACTAATATTTATTTTTCGATGAGGCTTAAATTTCCTCTGGTTGCGCTTGGCGGCAGGCGATGCGACCCCCGGATGTCGTCGTGCGTGCGGTTTTGTCGGCGTTTGGCTGCAGCCTCTGTGCCTGCGGCACTCGTCTTTTTCCTTTTGTGCTTTTCGTCCGTCCCTGCTGTTGCTGGCGAATTGCCGGCTATGGATGGTCATCTCTCGGTTCTGACTGACGAGAGTGGCCGCCTCCAACTCGATGATGTCTTGAAAAAGGAGTGGCAGTCAAAATTCGCACCCTTGCCGGGGAAGACGGCGAATATGGGATACACTAGAAAAGTGTATTGGCTGAAGTTCGAAGTTCTCGGTACCGAGGAAACAGACGCGCTTTTATCCATGGCGCCCAATTTTCTCAATTTCATTGATGCGCACATTTCGTATCCCGGGCACCATGATCGCGCCGACCAATTCCAGCACTTTTCCTTCGGCGATCACCGGACGCTGCAGCGGGATGGTTTGTCTCCCATCGCCCCCGCCGTGAAAATCTCGCTCCTTCCCGGGCGATCGACGTATGTCTATGTCCGTCTGCACAACGAGTCTTCCTTCACACAGATCAGCATGAAACTCGAACCGCTGGAGAGCATCGGGGTCAGGCGTTTGGCAGAAGGTTTGGCGCTAGGGCTGTGGTTCGGTGGCATGTCCATACTGTTGCTGACACAGCTCGTCTTTTATTACTTTGATCGCAAAGTCGGATATATCCTGCTTGCGGTATCGACGCTGAACGTCATCCTTGTCTATCTCGGCAATCTTGGGCTGAGCACCGTTTTCATTTTTCCCGGCAATGGCTTCTGGAATGACAGGTTTCTCGGCGTAAACGCCTGGGCGGGTTTGACGGCGCACGCTCTGGCCTATGCGCACATCCTCGATATCCCGCGTCGTGAAAAGGCGTTCTACCCAATTTTTCTGGCGGTCGCGGTGATCGGCGTTATCGGCGTCGGGTTTGCTCTTTTCGGGCAGACGATCATGTTCGGTCCCTACGGCTCGGTCACGTCCATCCTCGGTGCATTGATGACAATGGCGCTGGGGTGGCGGCAGGTTAACCAGAATGATCGGGCCAGCAAGCTGACGGCCATTGCCTGCACGCTCGTCGGCCTTGGTTCCAGCATCGGCATCATGCAGCGTATGGGTGCCAGTTGGCTACCGGAGTGGACATTCAATATTTACGGAATCATGGCGCTTCTTCAGGTGCTCTTTTTTACCGGCGCGGTCGCCAGTCGTCTGCGTGCCGCCGAAACGCTTAACCTTGCCATGCAGGCGCAGGCACTTCGAATGGCACAGGAAGCGGAACATGCCGCCACGCGGTTGGTAGAGGAGCGGACGCGCGAACTGGTGGTAGCACGCAAACGGGCAGAGGAGGCGCTACAGTCAGAGATGGAATCGCAACTGCGCCAAGTCAGGTTTCTGGAAGTCGTCTCACACCAGTACCGCACGCCACTTGCGTCGGTACGGTCAAATATCGATGCCATGGCAGTCACTTTAGAGAATATCGATCAGGCAAATCTGACGCGGATCTCGCGCATACGTCGCGCGGTGGCGCGTCTGGCGGAAATACTGGAAGTCAATCTATCGCGCAGTCGCCTGCAGGGCGCTTCATACCGGCCCAAGCTGGCGAAGGTTGCGATCGGGGTCGTCGTCGCTTCCGCACTCCAGCGAACCAGGGATCTACTCAATGACCCGCAACTGACTGTGGATACACCTGATGAGGTGGCGGCGGTGACGCTGGCCGCAGATGCCGACATGCTGGCACTTGCCATTGTAAATCTCTTGGAAAATGCGCTGAAATACAGCCCCCCAGACGCTCAGTCTTCCATCTGTTTGTCCCTCAGGCACATCAAGAACGAGATTGTCGTTGAGGTCCGGGATCGTGGCCTCGGCATTCCCGCTGGCGATCTGCCCCATATCTTTGAAAATGCCAGACGTGGTGCAAATGCAGGCACCATTGAAGGCTCGGGTCTGGGCCTGTTCCTTGTTGAGAAAATCTGTGTGGCGCATTCCGGGCGGGTGGAGGTGCAAAGCACCGAGGGTCAGGGAACAACCATCAGCATGATTCTGCCGGTCGCAATGGCCCCATGATGGCTCTGTGTCGCGTCTTCATGTGCTTCAGAATGTAAGAATATTTCGCTATTCACTTCTTGTCGGAATGTTGCCTGCAGGTCACAGTTTTTGTTACCTGGCGTTACGTTCAGATACATCTGTTACATAGAAAAACTTACGCCATTTCAACTCTTTGGTTACTTTCCGGAACAGGCGCGGCAGGATTCGCACAATGCGGGCCGCAACCATAAATTTTGGAATTCGGGGGTAATGGATGTTCTACACTGTGACGACGCCAGGGAATCAGGCGCAGGACAAAAAGACACGCGCCATGAAGCGGGCAATGCTTTTGGCTTCCACGGTTTTGTTGACCATGCCGCAGTCTGTGCTGGCGGACGAGACCTATAATACCGGGATAGCCACCATTGATAGCAGCGCGGATCGGAGTAGCGAAAACCTCTATGTCGGCTACACGTCCAGAGCAGACCTGACGATCAATGATGGAGCAAATGTTCAATTCGGTGCGACGTCAATTGGCTCGCAAGCAGGTGCGATTGGCTCGGTGACATTGACCCAAGGTGCCAAGTTAACATCGGTCAATAACGTCAATGTCGGTCAATTTGGAAACGGTTTGTTGGCGGTCGAGGATGGCGGCCAGTTCAAAGGCAGCAGTATTAGTATGGCGACATATGACGGTAGTGCTGCCGCGGTAAATGTATCTGGTGATGGCTCTTCTCTTGATGCGGCCTATGACCTCATCGTCGGCGATCAAGGGAACGCTTCGTTTACGGTCGAGAATGGGGCTGATGCTCGCTCCTCCTATGCTTACATAGCAGGTCAAAGCGGTGAAAGCTCGATGACCGTGTCGGGTGCGGGTTCGACATTTGACGTCACCAACTCCCTCACGGTTGGTCAGGGTGGCATCGGTACGCTTCTTGTCGAAGGCGGCGGCGTGGTCAGCAGTGGCGAGGGCCTTGTGGGTGGCGTTATTTTTACCATGATGTCCACCTTATACGGAACTGGCACTGTGACTGTCACCGGAGCCGGCTCCGCCTGGCATAACACATCTGGCTTGACCGTTGGTGGTGGGGGTAGCGGAACGCTGACAATCGCCAATGATGGGCAGGTCACGGTCGGAGCTGTTGACAGTAATACAGGCCTCTATGACGGCACGATTACGGTAGACTCAGGTTCCCGCGGGGGCGTTGTGAATATCGGCGGCGCCATGAATTCGCCCGCGGTCGCTGCCGGTCAGCTTCTGGCTGAAGAACTTGTGTTCAGCTCACCGGGCGGTCAGCTCAATTTCAATCATACGGATACGAACTACGAATTCTCCTCAGATATCAAGGGCCCCGGTCAGATTTACCATTATGCCGGGATCACGAAACTATCCAGCGACGGATCGCTGTTCACGGGTACCACTAACATTGGTGGCGGCACGCTCGATGTAACCGGAGAGTTGGGTGGCACGGTTGGAGTAAATACTGGAGGCACACTGGGTGGCACAGGTACCGTTGGAGACACCACTTTGTGGGGCGGCAGCACGCTCTCTCCGGGCCTGCATACGGCGAATAATCAGACCAGAGGTTCTCTCAGTCCAATCGGTACATTGACGATTGACGGTGATCTCGAGCTGGCAAGCAACACAACATATGCGGTAGACCTCAGCAGCGAGATAGAGGCCAACTCGACTCTGGCAATCAGCGACCGAGTAGATGTCACCGGAAAGTTGACGATTGATAGCGGGGCGGTCGTAAGGGTCACGGCTCTGGATAGTCAGACTGATTATCATGATACGCAGATATACAAGATCATGACCGCTGGCAGCAACGACACGGGCGGATTCAGCCAGGTCGTGAACAACTCAGCGTTCCTCGATGTCCAAACATACACTGAAGATGACGGGAAAAATGTCTACCTCCGCGTCGCGTTAAAGTCCAACGACGCTGGCGATACTGGTGGTGGCGCCGGGTCGGGCGATTCCGGTTCCAGTGGCGGTGATGGTAGCGACACTGGTGCCGGGACCGGTCCGGTTCCGGATGATGGGAACGATGACGACGTTTTCACATCCATCGCAAAAAATTCCAATCAGCGTTCGCTCGCCTCAGCGCTGGATAGTCTTGACCGGACGACTGGAAGTGCCTCGCTTGCGCTTTACAACAGCCTTCTGAATCTCGATGTAGACCAAGCGCAGGAAGCCTATGAGCAGCTTTCCGGCGATGTGTATGCCACGGCACAGGGTGCTTTCACCCAGACCAATCGCGCCGTCAACACGGCGCTGAATGGCCGAGTTCGCGCGGTCACGGACGGAGTGGCGGCTCCGTCCTCCATGGCGCTCGGCTATGCCGAGGAGAAGAAAGAGCCCGTCAAGGATGAGCGCTTTGCGGCCTTCGAGCCGAAGAAGACCTTCGATACCGATCGCTTTGCGACATGGATCAACGGCTTTGGCTCCTGGGGTAAGGTAGACGGTACCGACGGCGCAAGCGATACCGACGTTTCGAACGGCGGTGTGCTGGTGGGTGGTGACGTCGGTCTTGGCAAAGACTGGCGGGTCGGCGTGCTCGGTGGGTACAGCCGCTCGTTCTTCGACAGCGAAAACAGCGATGGCAACAGCACCAACTATCATCTGGGAAGCTATGCCGGCACGAAATGGGGCGCTGTCTCGTTCCGCACCGGCATGAACTACACCTGGCATGGTGTCAGCACCACGCGCAATGTGCCTGTTCTCGGCCAGACGCTGCAAGGCGACTATGACGCCTCCAGCCTAAATGCCTATGGCGAACTGGCCTACCGCGTTGACCTCGGCAAGTCGGCACTGGAGCCCTTCGCATCGCTCGCACATACCCGCATGAAGACCGATGGCTTTAGCGAAACCGGCGGCAACGCGGCTCTCACAGTCGCCTCATCCACGATGAACACCACCTACACCACAGCTGGCCTTCGTGCGTCGAAGGACTTCGAACTGGGCAGCGTTGCTTCGGTTGTGCGGGGCACGGTAGGCTGGATGCATGCCTATGGCGACGTCAATCCTGTCTCGACCGCACGCTTTGCAAGCGGTGACAGCTTCTCCGTCAGCAGCACGCCGGTTGATCGCAACACGGCTCTGCTTGAAGCCGGTGTAGACTTCACGGTGACGCCATCTTCGACCATCAGCGTCAGCTACAATGGCCAAGTCGGTTCGAATGCCTACGATCACGGCGCGAACGCAAAGTTCCGCGTGAAATTCTGATCTCACCTTCACAAAGGGGAGGCGGCGGTTCAAGCCGCCTTCCGCGCACTGCCGCTGTCAAAAGATGCCATAGAGTTCTTCTGCCAGCGAATGCGCAGGACCATAACTTCAATAAAAAAGGCGGCACTTGTGCCGCCTTATCTTTTCACGCTCAAAACTCGAATGCCTCAGCTTGCCATAGCCTCTTCATACTCGCTGGAAAGAAGAAGCCATTGCTCTTCGGCGTCCGCCAGCTTGCTGGCGGCTTCGCCGCGCTCCTTCACCTTCAGGGCTGCCTTGGCTGGCGCCTTTTCGTAAAGTGCAGGGTCACCAAGCTCCTTATCAAGCGCTTGAATTAGCTTCTCAAGCTTTGCGGTCAAAGCCTCGAGATCGTTGATCTTCTTCTTGAGCGGGGCCAGCGATGCACGCTTTTCGGCATTGGCCTTGCGTTGCTCGGCTTTCGTCCCGCCGTCTACGACGATTTCAACTTTTTCTTCTTTTTTTTTACCGGCGGAGACAATGAGGTCCCGGTACTCGTCCATATCGCCTTCGAACGTTGTGACGGTTCCATTGTTGACGAGCCACAGGCGGTCCACTGTCGCTTCTATCAGGTGGCGGTCATGCGAGATGAGAATAACGGCGCCATCATAATCGTTCAGTGCCTCAATCAGCGCGCGGCGGCTGTCGATATCCAGATGGTTCGTCGGTTCGTCGAGAATGAGCAGATTGGGCGCGTGGAAAGCGGCCAGACCCATCAACAGACGCGCCTTTTCACCACCAGAGAGATCCTTGGCAGGCGTCGCCATCTTCTCGGTGGCCAGACCCATCTGCGCCACGCGCGCCCGCACCTTCGCTTCAGGCGCTTGTGGCATGAGCTTGCGCACATGCTCCACCGGGTTTTCTTCCGGTACAAGGTCATCGAGCTGATGCTGGGCGAAAAAGCCGATTTTCAGAGAAGGCGCGAGACGCAGATCGCCACTTTCAGGCGCCAGACGTCCTGAAATGAACTTGGCGAAGGTCGACTTACCGTTGCCGTTCGAGCCGAGAAGCGCGATGCGATCGTCATTGTCGATGCGCAGGTTCAGGCCTTTGAGGATCGGCTTGCCGGGCTCATAGCCAACCGCGCCGCCATTGATGGCCACGATGGGTGAGGCGGGCTGCTTTTCCGGTTCTGGAAAGGTGATCGGCTGAACGTGATCTTCGATTACGGAAGACACAGTGCCCATGCGCTCAAGTGCCTTTACGCGGCTCTGGGCCTGCTTTGCCTTGGACGCCTTGGCCTTGAAACGATCAATGAAGCTCTGCAGATGCTTGCGGGCCGCGTCGTTCTTGGCCTTGGCCTTCGTCTGCAGCTCGTCGGCTTCTGCCTTCTGACGCTCGAACTGATCGTATCCGCCGCGATAAAAGGTCAGCTTCTTCTGATCGAGATGGACAATGGAATTAACCGCGTTGTTCAGCAGGTCGCGATCATGGCTGATGATGATGACGGTGTAGGGGTAGCGGCGGATATAATCTTCGAGCCACAACGTGCCTTCAAGGTCGAGATAGTTTGTCGGCTCGTCCAGCAGCAGCAGATCCGGCTCCGCGAACAGAACGGATGCCAGCGCCACGCGCATACGCCACCCACCGGAGAACGAAGATGCCGGGCGAAGCTGGGCATCCTGATCGAAACCGAGACCTGCCAGAATGCTTGATGCGCGCGCTTCAGCCGAGTGGGCGTCGATATCGACCAGCCTCATCTGGATATCGGCGATACGGCCGGGATCGGTGGCCGTTTCGGATTCCAGCATCAGGGCGGCGCGTTCCTTGTCAGCCGCAAGCACGATGTCGATAAGGCTTTCTTCCGTCGCAGGCGCTTCCTGCGCCACTTGTCCCATGCGCGCATTCTTGGGGATCGAGACAGAACCCGTTTCCGCGCCAAGGTCGCCGGTGATGATGCGAAAGAGGGTGGACTTGCCCGCACCATTACGACCGACCAGACCGGCTTTCGTGCCGGTTGGAAGAGACACACTGGCGTGGTCAAGAAGAAGGCGGCCAGCAATACGGGCGGAAACATCGGAGATGGTAATCATGACGGGGTTTTGGCGGATGATTGGCGCGAAGGCAAGAGGGGCGCAGAGCAGGAAATGATCCACCAAGAACATTGATGGGGGATATCAGTTGTTTTCATTTGATCGAGCTACGGTCTTGGGCTCACTTACCGTGAGATCCATCCTTCGGAGATGCGCCAGATGACCCGAATTCTCTATTCCCTCAGCGGAGAAGATCGCAGCCGACCCTTTTCTCCGCATTGCTGGAAAGTCGTTCTGGCCTTGCACCATAAAGGTCTGGACTTCGATGAAGTGCCGCTGGCTTTTACGGAAATCCCGACGGTGGAGAACGAATTCTCGAAAACCGTTCCGATCCTTCGCGATGGCGACAGGTTGATCTCGGACAGCTTCCAGATCGCGCTTTATCTGGAGGAGGCCTATCCGGACCGGCCGAGCCTCTTCGGTGGAGAGGGCGGCAAGGCGATGGCGCGGTTGGTCGAAGGCTATTCGCAGACCACGATCCATCCAGCCGTCAGCGCCATCGCTCTCATGGATATCTACGGAATGCTGGCGCCGGTCGATCAGGCACATTTCCGCAAGACCAGGGAAGCCTTTTTTAACAAGCCGCTGGAGGAGGTTTTTCCGGACCGGGAGGGCGCAATTGCTGCCTTTCCTGCCAAACTCCAGCCGTTACGCCACATGTTGCGCTTCCAGCCCTATATCGGTGGGGAGAAGCCGCTCTTTGCCGACTACATCGTCTTTGGCGCATTGCAGTGGCTGAAGGTTGTTTCCGGCTCGGTGCATTTGCCGGAAGATGACGCTGCCCTGCAGTGGTTCGAGCGCTGCCACGGGCTTGCCGGAAACGCGCAGAAGCCCTCCGACCTCGTCATTTGACGTCGAAGGACCGCACGCTTGAGTGGCCAGGTGATCTGTCCCTTTGTGACTGGTGCGTGAAATTCTTCCATACCCCTTGTCTTCGCGATTCGGGGCAGGTAGAAACCGGCCACTTTCCCTAGATAAACAAAGGACAAGACGATGGCGATTGAACGCACATTTTCGATGATCAAGCCCGACGCAACCAAGCGTAACCTCACAGGCGCCATCACCAAGGTATTCGAAGACAACGGCCTGCGCATCATTGCATCCAAGCGTGTATGGATGAGCAAGCGCGAAGCAGAAGGCTTCTACGCTGTTCACAAGGAACGCCCTTTCTTCGGCGAACTGGTTGAAGGCATGACATCCGGCCCAACCATCGTTCAGGTTCTGGAAGGCGAAAACGCAATCCTCAAGAACCGCGAAATCATGGGCGCAACGAACCCTGCCAATGCAGACGAAGGCACCATCCGCAAGCAGTTCGCGCTGTCCATCGGTGAAAACTCCGTTCACGGTTCGGACGCCCCTGAAACCGCTGCCCAGGAAATCGCCTACTGGTTCGCAGAAACAGAAATCGTCGGCTGATTCAGTCTGCGAAGATCCGGACTCTGTATTTGAGACAGTCACGCTAAGTGGCTGATTTCAAAGAAAATAGCCCGCGTGTCTGCGATCCAGAAAAATGGATTGGGGCGCGCGGGCTTTTTATTTGGACGAAAAACTGAAAGCATAAAACACAATCATATTTTACGATCTGGGAGGGGAGGATCGACAATGGCTTTGGACCGGACGACGCTCGAATTTTACGCTCAGGAGGCTGCTGCCTACACCACGCGGGGCCAGAAACACAGCCCGCATCTCGACGCGTTTCTCAAGGCTTTGCCACCCAATGCTCGCATTCTTGAATTGGGATGCGGTGCCGGGCAAGACAGTGAATTCATGCTCGCCCAGGGCTTCGATGTTCGTCCGACAGACGGAACGCCTGAAATCGCGCAGGCAGCGGCACGGCGCCTGAAAATTCCGGTCGACACGCTGTTGTTCGCTGATCTGGATGATGCCGACGCCTATCAAGGCGTATGGGCCAACGCATCATTGTTGCATGTTCCAAAGCAGGAATTATCAAAGGTGATCGGCCTGATACACAGGTCGTTGACATCAGGCGGCGTGTTCTACGCGAGTTTCAAGGCCGGGCAGTCAGATGGCAGAGACCAGTTTGAACGCTACTATAATTATCCATCTCAAGATTGGTTGATTACAGTCTACAACGCATTCGACTGGCAACGGGTGGATGTCAAATCGGAGCTTGGCAGCGGATATGATCAAAAGCCAACGGACTGGCTTCATGTCACGGCTATCAGAAACTAGCCATCGGCATCATATGCGATCTTTGTGAATGAGGGGCGCGCCGACTGTGTCGGACACTTCTCGATCGCTCCCGTATAGAGAAGCACAGTTCAGCGGGATTTTCGTATTTGCTAGCGCCATTTATCCTTGGCGGTCTCATCGGCATCCTTTGCCGATATCCACTCGCCCGAGGTGCCGTCCTTGCCATGTTCCTTTTTCCAGAACGGGGCGGAGGTCTTGAGGTAATCCATGACGAAATTGGCGCCGTCGAATGATGCCTGCCGGTGCCGGGAAGCGGCGATGACGAGAACGATGTTTTCGCCGGTAGCGATCTTGCCGTAGCGGTGGATGGCGGTGAGACCGAGGAGCTCGAAACGCTCGATGGCAAGCGTTGCGATCCGCCGCATTTCCGTTTCCGCCATGCCGGGATAATGCTCCAGCTCGAGCGCAGAAAGCGCGCCGCCATCATCGCGGCAAAGGCCCGTAAAGGTGACGAGCGCGCCGATGGTTTTATCCGATTGCGTCAGCAACCTAGCCTCGGCAGCAGTATCGAAATCCTCGGCCTGAACGCGGATGGTCGGCTCGATGCCCATGCGTCAGCCGCCCGTCATTGGCGGAAAGATGCCGATTTCCCGGGCGCCTGCAATGCTTTCATCGTGCTCGACATGTTCCTGATTCACCGCAACCCTGATGACATCGGGAAAAGCGAATGCTGCCTCGTATTCCTCTCCCAGCGCGGTCAGGTGCTGGATGAGTTCGCCCGCTGTGGTCACAGTCGCGGGCAGGTCGATGTCCTCTTCGGACTTGCCGATTTTCTCACGCACCCAGGCGAAGTAAACGATCCGAACCATCATTCTTCGTCCATGATGTGCTTGAGGCCCGCCTTGAAATAATCATAGCCGGTGTAGATTGTCAGCGCCGCTGCCAGCCAGAGCAGGCCAATGCCGATCTCTGTAGTATAGGGCAGGACCTTGTCTCCCGCCGGACCTGCCAGCAAAAAGGCGATTGCCACCATCTGGATCGTGGTCTTCCACTTCGCTATCCGCGTGACCGGGACCGAAACCTTGAGCGCAGCGAGATATTCCCGCAGCCCTGACACCAGAATTTCGCGGCACAGGATTGTGATTGCTGCCCAGAGAGACCATCCGGCAATCGTGCCATCTGCTGCAAGGAGAAGCAGGATCGAAGCGATCAGAAGCTTGTCTGCGATGGGATCGAGCATCCGTCCGATATTGGACGTCTGGTTCCAGATACGCGCGAGATAACCGTCCAGAAAATCGGTGAGCGACGCGATTATGAACAGCCATAGCGCCGTCCAGCGCGCAAAATCCGAACTTTCCAGTTTCCCTTCGATGAAGAAACACAGGACGATTACCGGGACCGCAAGAATGCGGCCGTAGGTCAGAAGATTCGGGATGTTGTAGGTGCGCGAAGCCATGGGGAACCTGTCATTCGATATCAGAGCGTTGATGCAGCCCTGAGGAGCAAGCGTCAACACCCTAATGTGTTTTTTTGCGGGTACCAGTCAAAAGCGCGGGCCTAGTCCTTCCCGCTCTCATGGAAGTGATTGTAGACCTGCTTCGCGACAGTCTCGGAAATGCCACCCACAGCCATAAGATCACTCAAAGCCGCCCGAGACACGGCCTTTGCCGTACCGAAATGCTGCAGCAATGCACGCTTTCTGCCCGGGCCGATGCCGCTGATCTCATCCAGAGGGTTCTTGATCATTTCCTTCTTGCGTCGCGCCCGGTGGGAGCCGATCGCGAAACGGTGGGCCTCATCGCGCATACGCTGGATGAAATACAGGACCGGGTCTCTTGGCGGCAACGAGAAGTCACTGCGTGTATCGGTGAAGAAGCGCTCACGGCCCGCATCACGGTCCACGCCCTTGGCAACACCAATCGCCGTGACGCAATCACGGATGCCCAGTTCGTCCAGAATTGTGCGTACAGCGGTCATCTGCCCCTGGCCACCATCGATCAGGATCACATCCGGCCATGCGGGGAAGGGCATGTCTGCTGCATCCTCCGGCGCGATCGTCTGGCTGCGGTCGGGCCTGCCTTCTTCCTTCAACAGACGCGAAAAGCGGCGGGTCATGACCTCGCGCATCATGCCGAAGTCATCGCCCGGGGTGATTTCGGTCGATTTGATGTTGAATTTGCGGTAGTGGCTCTTGCTGAAACCGTCAGGACCCGCGACGACCATGCCGCCGACGGCATTGGTGCCCATGATGTGCGAGTTATCGTAGATTTCGATCCGGCGCGGCACATAGGGCAGGGCAAAGGTTTCGGCAAAGCCCTTGAGCAGGCGCGCCTGTGATGATGTTTCCGCCAGCTTGCGCCCATGCGCCTCGCGCGCATTGCCCAGCACATGGGCAACGACGTCCTTCTTCTCGCCGCGCTGCGGCACTGAAATCGTAACCCTGTGGTTCGCCTTTTCACTGAAGGCCGCCGCCAGCAACTCCTGCTCATCCACGACTTCAGAAAGCAGAATCTGTTTCGGCACCGGCTTGTCGTCATAAAACTGCGCCAGAAACGCACTCAGGATCTCAGGCCCGGGAAGCGATGGATCGGCCTTCGGGAAATAGGCGCGGTTGCCCCAGTTCTGGCCGGTGCGGAAAAAGAAAACCTGGATGCAGGAAACGCCGCCCTCGTGGTGAATGGCAAAGACATCGGCTTCATCAATGCCGGCAGGATTGATTCCCTGATGGCTCTGCACGTGGGAGAGGGCGGCAAGACGGTCGCGATAGACGGCGGCACGTTCGAAGTCCAGGTCTTCCGATGCCTCGTTCATCTGCCGGGCAATTGTTGCTTTCACACTCTGGCTTCTGCCGGAGAGAAAATCCTTGGCTTCCTTCACCAGCTCCGCATAGCCCTCATCGCTGACTTCGTGCGTGCAGGGGCCGGAACAGCGTTTGATCTGGTAAAGCAGACAGGGGCGGGTGCGGCTCTCGAAAACACTGTCCGTGCAGGTGCGAATGAGAAAGGCCCGCTGCAGCGAATTGATGGTGCGGCCAACTGCGCCAGCAGAGGCGAAAGGCCCGAAATAGTCGCCCTTGCGCGCCCGCGCTCCCCGGTGCTTGAAAATGGCGGGAGCACGATTGTCCGATGTGATGAGGATATAGGGAAACGACTTGTCGTCACGCAGAAGCACGTTAAAGCGCGGACGCAAGCGCTTGATAAGGTTGGCTTCCAGCAACAGCGCTTCGATTTCCGTCCTCGTCGTGACGAATTCCATATGCGTCGTCAGCCGCACCATCTGGCCGATGCGGTTGGAATGAAAGCGCCCCTGCGCATAATTGCCAACGCGTTTCTTGAGCGACCGCGCCTTTCCAACATAGAGAACGTCGCCGGCATCATTGAACATGCGGTAGACGCCGGGGCTGTTGGGCAGATGCTTGACGAATTCGCCTATCAGCTCCATGCCTTTAAGGCCGGATTCATTTTTCCAGCCCGCATTCCAGTCCATGGCAACGGCAATCGGGTCTCCGGCCGCCTCGGCGCTCGGAGCGATGATGTCATCTTCGTCTTCGTCGTTATCATCGAAGAGAATACCGCCATCCGGCAGCTTCTTTTCGTTCATTCAGGTATCTCCGCAACGTCAGGGGTTTCCCAGCTGAGGTGCTGGCCACCGTCGAGTGCGATCATCTGTCCGGTAATCGACGGGGTGTCATATAGAAAGCGAACGGTCCTGCCGAATTCCTCCGGCTGCGGCCCACGCTTCAATATAAGGGCGTCGATCTGTGCCTGAAAGTGCTCAGGCTCCTGTCTTTCACTTTTAAACGATGGACCGGGACCAATTGCGTTGACCCGCACCCGTGGTGCAAAGCTTTGCGCCATGGTTTTCGTCGCGGTCCACATCGCTGATTTCGAGAGCGTATAGGAATAGAAGCGCGGCGTCAGTGCCAGCACCCGCTGATCGATGATATTGACGATCAAGCCGGATGCGCTATCGGGCAGCTGCCGCACCAGCGCTGCGCCAAGGATCGACGGCGCGCGGACGTGAACGGCGAAATGTGCATCGAATGCCGCTGAATCGAACTCCTCGGCGGCGTCATGACGGAACACCGAGGCATTATTGACGAGGATTCCGATGGGTCCCAGCGCCGAATTTGCTGCTTTCATGAGGTTTTCGGTTGAGGCCGCATTTTCGAGATCTGCCTGCAATGCGACCGCTTCGCCGCCTTTTTGCCGCAATTCGTTAGCGAATTCTTCCGCTTCTGACATGGATGAGCGGGCATGGATGCCGATCGCAAACCCCTGCGCTGCGAGATACTCCGCCATTGCGCGGCCCATGCGACGGGCGGCACCGGTAATCAATACGGTCTTGGGTATTGTCTCTGTCAAAGCTCGACTGCGCCCTGTTTTTCTCATTCAGTCTGTCGATATAAATCGAAAGGGCAAGATTTGCCCAGAGCGTAGGGGATTTATACAGAGTTATGCCTGTGCGCAATCTGTGAAGTAATTTCATTTAAATACATGTAAATTCTGCATATTCTGAAGTTAACGAACCGTTATCCTTAATAGATTTTTGTGTCATTTTAGCAACGTCCCATTTCCGTCACGTGGCTGCCCCAATCAATTCACATTTTGGCTCTGTGATTTCCTCAATCACCCATCATTTTGATTGTCAGACGGGCAGGGAACCAACTGTTTTATACCGCGTTTGGGCAACAAGTGTTTGAGCACCCTCGCGGGTTTGAAAAGGAGAATAGCATGCGTACTATCGTTGCAACACTTATGGCGACCACTATGGCAGCTGGGGCATTCTCAGTAGCCAACGCTGCTGACGCCGTGAACGAAGTGCCGCAGGCACCTGTCGCTTACGAACAGCCAGCACCGGTCAAGGATTGGTCCGGCGCGTATCTCGGTGGTACCGTCAACTACGATTGGGGCCGTTTCAGCAACAACGGCGGCGATCGTGATGCAGACGGCTTCGGTGGCGGCCTCTACGGCGGTTACAACTGGCAGAACGGCCAGATCGTTTACGGTGCGGAAGCTGACGTAAACCTTGGCGACGAAAAGGGTTCTGCGGGCACCGGTAACCTCGGTGAAGATCTTCGCGGCAAGCAGGGCGTAAACGGCTCGCTGCGCGCTCGCGTTGGTTATGACATGAACCCATTCCTGATCTACGGTACGGGTGGTCTCGCCATCTCTGACAACAAGGTCAGCAACTCCACGTCCAGCGACAGCGCGACAGCACTCGGCTACACGGTCGGTGCAGGTGTTGAAGCTCTCGTAACAGACAACATCACTGCCCGCCTGGAATATCGCTACAGCGATTACCAGGACAAGGACTTCAGCCTCGACACCGGTTCGGTATCCCGTGGCTTTGACGATCACAGCGTTAAGGCTGGTATCGGCGTAAAGTTCTAAGACTGGCAGTTAGTATTCTTGAAAGCCGGGGTTCGCCCCGGCTTTTTTGTTGCGTGCTGGATGGAGAGTGTCCAGACGTCAGGCGGGTGCCTTCATCTCGGCATAATCCTTGAACCGTTTTCCGAATTTTTCCGGCCAGTCGGCCAGCGTCTTGCGGCCACCAGCCCATTCTCCCGCGAATCGAAGTTCCAGATAGCCGATCATGGCGGCCAAGGCGAAATGACCGCCATGCAGCTTCTTGCCGGTCTTTGGCAGGTTGGCATTCAGATAGTCCAGGCCGCGGACGACTTTCGCCCATTGCTTGTCGATCCACGGCTGATGGATCTTGTCCTCAGGGCGGAAGCGGCGCTCGTAGACGATAGCCAGAAGGCTATCCATGACCCCATCACAAAGCGCTTCCAGCACCTCGACCTCGGTGCGTTTCTGGTGCTTCTTCGGATAGAGCTTGTTGCCGGATTGCCGGTCGAGATAGTGCATGATGGCGACGCTGTCGTAGATGGAACCGCCATCGTCCAGAAGCAGCACGGGGATTTTACCCAGCGGGTTGTTGTCCATCAGCGTTGCCGGTTCAGCGGAGGTATCGACGCGAACATCGGTAATGCCGATATCGAGATACCGCGCTGCCATCCGGACCTTGGCGGAGTAGGGGGATGCGGGGGAGTACAGCAATTCCATTTTTTCTACCTTTTAAGTTTAGCGGATAGGCGTGATTTCGGCATCGTTTGCGCGGCACCCTTGACGATCAACCTCTGGGCATCGTCGAAAAGTCAGATCCTTGGTCATGCAGATGCGGACCTCTTCCATTTTACGCCCCTCACAGGTGACGGCGATGCCCTGCTTTTCCATGGAGGGATTTGCAGAAATAAATGCCGTCTCAATGTCGTCAATGGAGCGTATCTTGCTGCTTTTGCCGAGCGCGATGTCATCGGGCAACTTGATGCGGTCATAGGCCGCACGCGTCGCTTGCAGATATTCTTCTTGCGTCAGCCCGCTGCAGGTTCCGTGTTTTCGCCACTGATGCCCAATCAGCCCCATGGACGGCATGATGTCGAGCATATCTCGACCAAGGCTATCAGGCACGCGCTCTTCCCGGTCCTTGCCGCAGAATTGAGGATAGCCTTTTTCGTTTTGTGGCCAAAGCCCGTGGACGACAAAACCATAATTGCGGTTGGAATTGCATTGCTGGCGATTGTTGCGCCCGGCCTCGCTTTGGCAGAAGGTGGGCGACCACGATAATGACAGCACGTAGAAGTCAAAGCCGGAACCTTGGGCTGGCTGCACCGTTTGGTTTCCAGGTGGTGACGTGCCAGTCCTTTGCTGGACCGTCGATTCGGGTCCTGTTTTGACGCCGCCGTCGATTGTTATCCAACCTGCCGCAGCAATCGAGAGAACCGCCAAAGCGATAAAACCGGCATATTGTTTCATCTGGCCAGCAGTCTTTCCGGGAAGCGATGACAAAGTCTTGATCAATATCGGGTTTTATACCATCTCGCCCCTGTGGCAAACAGGCGGCCCGAAAATGAATTCCGGCAACAGTCCTTGTTGTAACGGAGGTTGCATTGGGCATAAGCTCATTGCGAATCCGGCAATGGGTCGATGCTGCTGGAGGGGGAGCTAGTCCGGACATGACCGCATGAAACTGAAGAAATACATCTGGCCAGTCGTCGGTTTTATCACGATCGGCTTTTCGGTCTGGCTGCTCTACAAGGAACTCAAGCACCTTTCGCTTGACGATGTCTGGGATAGTCTGGCCGTCATCGGCCTTCACGACTGGATCATGTCGGGCCTATGCACCCTCGTCGCCTATGCCGCGCTGGCCGGATATGATCGCATTGCCCTGCAACACCTCAAGCGGCGCGTCAGCCTTGTCTTCATCACGCTGACCTCGTTCACGACCTATGCCCTGTCGCACAATGTCGGTGCGTCCGTGTTTTCCGGCGCAATCGTGCGGTACCGTGCCTATACGTCGAAAGGTCTCAGTGCGTCTGAGATCGGCGTTCTGGTCGCCCTGTGTTCCTTCACATTTGCCATCGGCACGATCATGCTGATCGGGTTCGTTCTGGTCTACGAACCCGACATTACCGAGCGTTTCGTGGATATTCTGCCGGTTGAAGCATCAAGAACCACCGGCTTCATTCTTCTGGCCATTGCCGGGCTCTACCTTCTTGGCAGCCTGCTGAAGCTGCGGCCCCTCAAGATAGGCTCGTTCACCCTGTTCTACCCGGCACCGCGCCTTGTGCTTCAGCAGCTCGTCATCGGCCCGATAGAACTGCTGGGCGCGGCTGGCATCATCTATTTTGCGCTTCCCGATGCCGGAAATCCGGGCTTCATGGTCGTGATGGGAATCTTTCTGATCTCATTTTCAGCGGCGCTCATCTCTCACGCGCCCGGCGGGCTCGGCGTTCTCGAACTGGTCTTCGTCACCGGCCTGCCGGATATGAACCCGGCAGATGTCATTGCAGCACTGCTCGTCTTTCGCCTGTTCTACCTCATCATTCCCTTCGTCATCGGCCTGTTCATCATTCTCTTTTTCGAGAGGTCACAGTTGGCCGTTGCCGAGAGGGAGGAGCAGCAACTGGAGCAGGCTACTCGCCACGCAGCCAGAACGCCCGCTGGGACGCGTAACGATCCTGAGCCATGATGGTTTTCAGCACCGGCAGCAAGACGTGCAATTCATCCTTCAGCGTGAAGGGCGGGTTGACGATGATGAGGCCGGATCCGCTGAGGCCGTCGAGCCTGTCGCTTCGCACCGAAAGTTCGGCACACAGCATCTTGGGAATTTCATAGGACTGAAGCAGTTCGTGGAAGTCCTTGATCGGGGCGCCCTTCTTCAAGGGATACCACAGGCAATAGGTGCCGGTTGCAAAGCGGCGATAGGCCTTATGGAAACCTTCCGCCATGCGTTCATATTCGTTTTCTTTTTCGAATGGCGGATCGACCAGCACAAGCCCGCGCTTTTCCTTGGGCGGAAGATGCGCACCCAGCGAAAGCCAGCCATCCAGTTCCGTCACGCGCGCCTGATAATCGCCTTCGAAGAGGCGCGAAAGCGCGCGGTAGTCGTCGGGATGAAGTTCCATAGCCGATAACCGGTCCTGCGGGCGAAACAGCATTCTCGCAAGCTTTGGTGAGCCGGGGTAGAACTGCAGCCCGCCCTCCGGATTCAGCTCCCGCACTGCAGTCAGGTAAGGGGCGAGAAGCTCCGCCACCGCAGGCTGAAGATCCGCATCCAGCAGTTTGCCGATGCCGGTCTGCCACTCGCCGGTCTTCTGCGCCTCTTCCGAGGAAAGATCATACAAGCCGATGCCCGCATGGGTATCCAGAACGCGAAACGCCTTGTCCTTGTTCTGCAAATAGCGGACGAGCCGCGCCATGACTGCGTGCTTGAGGACATCGGCGAAATTGCCTGCGTGGTAGATGTGCCGATAGTTCATGGGCGCCGATGCCTTTTATGAATAATCTTGATGGTGGTGACTTGAGCCTTTTGGCCTTGATCGCTTTGCAATATACAAAAGTCATGAATGATGCGACCCCGATTTCCGCCAAAGCCCTGACAGGTGCCCGCCGCACAGGCCACACCGTCTGTCCCCATGACTGTCCAAGCGCCTGCGCGCTGGAGGTCGACATCGACACTGATGGCCGGATTGGCCGTGTGCGCGGCGCAAATGCCAACACCTACACCGCCGGTGTCATCTGCGCCAAGGTGGCGCGCTATTCCGAGCGCATCTACCATCCGGGCCGCCTGCTGACGCCCAAGCGGCGCAAGGGTGCCAAGGGCGCTGGCGACTGGCAGGAGATAGGGTGGGAGGACGCTCTAAATGAGATCGCCGATGCTTTTGTGAAAGCCGAAGCAAGGCATGGCGCGGAGGCCATCTGGCCCTATTTCTATGCCGGAACCATGGGGCAGGTGCAACGCGACAGCATTGAACGGCTTCGCCACGCCAAGAAATATTCCGGCTTTTTCGGCTCCATCTGCACCAACATGGCATGGACCGGATATGTCATGGGCACGGGTGCCTTGCGTGGGCCGGACCCGCGCGAAATGGCAAAAGCCGATGTCGTGGTGATCTGGGGCACGAATGCCGTCGCCACTCAGGTCAACGTGATGACCCATGCGGTAAAGGCGCGAAAGGAGCGCGGCGCGAAAATCGTGGTTGTCGATATCTACGACAATCCGACGATGAAGCAGGCGGATATGAAGCTGATCGTGCGTCCCGGCACGGATGCCGCACTCGCCTGTGCCGTCATGCACATCGCCTTCCGCGATGGTTATGCCGACCGTGCCTACATGGCAAAATTCGCGGACGATCCCGCAGGCCTTGAGGCGCATCTGGCCTCGAAGACGCCGCAGTGGGCTGCTGATATCACCGGCCTGTCGGTAGACGACATCGAAGCTTTTGCGCGTCTGGTCGGCACCACGCAGCAAAGCTTTTTTCGTCTGGGATATGGCTTCGCACGTCAGCGTAACGGCGCGGTTGCCATGCATGCGGCACTGTCCATCGCCACGGTGCTGGGTTCCTGGCAATATGAGGGCGGCGGCGCGTTCCACAACAATGGTGATATCTTCCGGCTGGATAAATCTCAGCTGATGGGCACGGCCTATGCCGACCCTGGCGTACGGCAGCTCGACCAGTCCCAGATTGGCCGTGTGCTGACCGGCGATGCCGAGGCCCTGCGCTATGGCGGCCCCGTTACTGCAATGCTGATCCAGAACACCAACCCCGTCAATGTCTGTCCCGAGCAGCGGCTGGTGAAGCAGGGCTTCCTGCGGGATGACCTTTTCGTTGCCGTGCATGAGCAATTCATGACCGAGACGGCTGATGTTGCTGACATCGTTCTGCCAGCCACCATGTTTCTGGAACATGACGATATCTACCGCGCAGGCGGCCAGAATCATATCCTGCTTGGCCCGAAGCTGGTTGAGCCTCCTGAGACCGTGCGGACCAATCTTTTCGTGATCGAAGAGTTGGCGAAACGGCTGGGCGTCGCTGACATGCCGGGCTTTGGCCTGACGGAGAGGCAGCATATCGATGCCATTCTGCGACCGGGCCAATGGGGTGACTTCGACAGCCTGCAGGAAGAGAAGTGGATCGATGCGCAGCCGCCATTCGAGGTGGCGCATTACCTTCAAGGCTTTGGCTATGCAGATGGCAAATTCCGTTTCAGCCCCGATTGGCACAACGGGCCATCGCCCAACAAGCCACCGGCCAATGTGCCGGTCATGGGGCCTGTTGCAACTCTGCCGAAATTCCCGGATCAGGTCGATGTGATCGAAACGGCGGATGCGGAGCATCCTTTCCGGCTGGCGACGTCACCCGCGCGCAATTTCCTCAACTCCACATTCGCGGAGACCCCGACCTCGGTTCAAAAGGAAGGGCGGCCTGAATTGATGATCTGTCCCGATGATGCGCAGCGCATGAATATCGTTGACGGTGATATCGTCCGCATCGGCAATGCACGAGGGGAATTGCGTATCCACGCACGGATCGTCGAGGGCGCGCGGGCTGGCGTTTTGATTGCCGAGGGATTGTGGCCCAACAAGGCCCATCTGGACGGCGAGGGCATCAATATTTTGACGGGCGGCGATGCCGTCGCGCCCTATGGCGGCGCAGCTTTCCACGACAACAAGGTTTGGCTTAAGGTTTTATCAGCAGGAATTTGAAATGCAGAAATTTGGCAATGCCACGATCGAAATATTGAAAGACGAAACGCTTTCGAAGAACTGGTACCATCTTCGCAACATCACCTACAACTACACCAATTCCAAAGGTGAAACGAAAACCCTGAAACGGGAAGCCTATGATCGCGGCAATGGCGCGACGATTCTCCTCTACGACCCGAAGCTTGATAGCGTGGTTCTCGTGCGCCAGTTCCGGGTGCCGACCTATGTGAATGGCTATCATGGATGGTTGCTGGAAACGCCAGCCGGACTGCTGGATGGCGATAATCCGGCAGATGCGATTGCCCGTGAGGTGATGGAAGAAACGGGCTACAGGCTGCGGGATACGCGTTTTCTGTTCAAGTCCTTCATGTCGCCGGGATCGGTTACGGAAGTGCTGCATTTCTTCGCGGCGATCATCGACGCCTCTGACCGCGTGGAAGAGGGCGGCGGTGCCGCGCATGAGGACGAGGATATCGAAGTCGTTGTCATCCCTCTGACTGACGCGATGAAGATGATCGAAAATGGCGACATCTGCGACGGCAAGACCATCATGCTGTTGCAATGGGCAGCCTTGAACCGGGCGTCTTTGACGCAGTAAAACGCAACAGCGGTGGAGTTGAGTGTGGATCAGAAAGCAACGGAACGGCTGCAAGACGACGACCGGGTCAGGCTCGTTTCGAAGGAGACAGTCTGGAAGCGGTTCATTCATCTTCAGACAATGATCTTCGATCAACGGATGCCGGATGGCCGCATCATCCGCATCGATCGCGAGGTCCATGACCACGGCAGCGCTGCCGCCATTCTCCTCTTCGATCCGCAAAAGGACAGGGTGGTTCTGGTCCGGCAGTTCCGTCCAGGCGCCTTCGCCAATGGCGACCCGATCTTCATGCTGGAGGTGCCAGCGGGCCTCATCGATGACGACGCGCCTGATCAGGCCATCCGTCGCGAGGCAATGGAAGAGACCGGCTATGCCGTGGGCGAGGTCAAATACCTGTTTGAAACATATGCCAGCCCCGGCACCCTCACGGAAAAAGTCGGCTTGTTCTATGCCCGCGTCGATCTGGAGGAGAAGGCCGGTCTTGGCGGCGGACTGGAAACGGAAGGGGAGGACATCGAAGTTCTGTCCATTCCGCTCGATCAGGCGTTCGAGATGATCTCGACTGGCGAGATTACCGACGCCAAGACGATCATTCTTCTGCAATGGGCCATGCTGAACCGGACGACACTTTAAGCCTGTCCGAGCTTTCGCGGCTCCGATCAGGCAGAGATGAGCTGCTGTTCCGGCGCAGATTGGCTGCTGCTTATGATAGCCTTGCCGTTCTCCATCCGCACTTTTCCTTCCGCCAGATGGCGCAGGGCCAGCGGATAGAGCTGGTGCTCCACCGTCAATACACGTGCTGCCAGACTGTCGGCATCATCGCCAGCGAGCACCGGTACGGCTGCCTGGCCGATGATCGGACCTTCGTCCATGCCCTCGGTGACGAAGTGCACCGTGCAGCCTGTTATCTTCATGCCGCTCTCTATGGCGCGCTGATGCGTGTGTAGACCCGGGAACAGTGGAAGCAGGGACGGGTGGATATTGATGATGCGTCCGGCATAGGGCGCGATGAAGTCACCCGAGATCAGGCGCATATATCCGGCGAGACAGATGATGTCAGGCGCAATCTCCCCGAGCGCGGCCAGAATGGATGTCTCGTGTTCGGCCTTGCTGGAATAGGTCTTGCGTTCGAACACAAGCGTCGGGATGCCGAGGCCTTGGGCCTTTGCAAGCCCGCCTGCATTCCTGTTGTCGGAGATCACGCAGGCAATTTCAGCCGGAAAATCCGGGGCCTGACATGCCTGGGCCAAAGCCATCATGTTGGAGCCGCCGCCGGAGATGAAGACGACGACGCGCTTGCGGGCGAGGGGACCGCTCATAGGCCAAGCGTGCCCTTGTAGATCGTGCCATGGCCGTCTTCGGCGCGGGCCACCATACGGCCGAGTGTGCAGACGGTTTCGCCTTCCGCCGTCAGGGCGTCTGTCACCGTCTGGGCGTTCTCGGCGGCCACGACGACGATCATGCCGACGCCGCAGTTGAAGGTACGAAGCATTTCGTTCGGCGCAACGCCACCCGTCTTGGCAAGCCAGGAGAAGACAGCCGGAACCTGAATGGCGGCAAGGTCGATTTCCGCTGCAAGGTGCTTTGGCAGAACGCGCGGAATGTTTTCCGGGAAGCCGCCGCCGGTGATATGGGCTAGCGCCTTCAACGCGCCAGTCTCGCGGATCGCCTTCAGAAGTGGTTTCACATAGATGCGTGTCGGTGTCAGCAGGGCTTCGCCCAGCTTCTTGCCTTCGGCAAACGGAGCGGGTGCGTCCCAGTCGAGGCCGGAAATCGAGACGATCTTGCGGACAAGAGAAAATCCGTTGGAGTGCACGCCGGAGGAGGAGAGGCCAAGAATGACGTCGCCTTCGGAAATGTCGCCGGCTGGCAGAAGCTGACCACGCTCGGCGGCACCCACCGCGAAACCGGCCAGATCGTAATCGCCATCCGAATACATGCCAGGCATTTCGGCGGTTTCGCCACCAATCAGCGCGCAACCGGACTCGCGGCAACCGGCAGCAATGCCAGTGACGATGGCCGCACCCTGGTCGGGGTCGAGCTTGCCAGTCGCGAAGTAGTCCAGGAAGAATAGCGGCTCGGCGCCCTGAACCACCAGGTCGTTGACGCACATGGCCACCAGATCGATACCGACGGTGTCGTGATAGTTTGCGTCGATGGCGATCTTGAGCTTGGTGCCGACGCCGTCATTTGCGGCGACCAGAACGGGATCCGTAAAGCCCGCTGCCTTGAGATCGAAAAGGCCGCCGAAGCCACCAATTTCGCCATCTGCACCTGGGCGGCGGGTGGAGCGCACGGCTGGCTTGATCTTCTCGACCATCAGGTTTCCGGCGTCGATATCAACGCCCGCATCGCTGTAGGTAAGACCGTTCTTGCCCGACTGGCTCATGGCTCTCGTCTCCACTGGTTCCGTTTGGCGTCGCCATTCGCATGAGATGGGTGCCGATGCAAGACTGACGGCTGGAAAACGCATGTTTTTCACGCCTTTTGCCCGTTTTGGCCGTATTGGTATGGGAAAGCTCTGCTGGCGCAAACATGGCGAACCCGCCACACTTGACCAGTCCGGTCCACGCATCCTATTTCCTAACCACGGCGTTGGACGTACTGACGCTCAAAGGAGCAGACGATGCAACCACATATCAGAGGCCTTAATCTGAGACGCCAGATCTTTTTCTGGCTGGGTGCTCTGGCCATCTTCATCCTGTTCCTGATGGTATTCAGTTCCATCCTCCTGCCCTTTGTGGCGGGCATGGCGCTGGCCTATTTTCTCGACCCGATTGCTGACTGGCTCGAGCGGCGCGGGCTGAGCCGGATGATGGCCAGCATCATGATACTGGTGTCCTTCGTCCTTCTGTTTGCGCTGTCTCTCATCATCATCATTCCGCTTGTGGCCGCACAGGCCTCGGAATTCATTCAGCGCATTCCGCAATATATTTCTTCGCTACAACAGCTTATCGCGGGCGCCGATACCAACCTGCTGCCGACATGGGTCAGCGCGCAGATCGAGACCGTGAAGGAAAACTTCTCGAAAGTGCTGGCCGAAGGCGCGGGCTTTATCGGCACATTGCTCACGCAGATATGGAATTCAGGCAAGTCGCTCGTTGATGTTCTCTCGCTGCTGGTCGTGACGCCTGTTGTCGCTTTTTATCTGTTGCTGGACTGGGATCGGATGATCGATAAGGTCGACAGCTGGATACCGCGCGACCATGTGACGACGGTGCGCCAGATTGCCCGCGATATGGATGCGACCATCGCGGGCTTCATTCGCGGGCAGGGCTCGCTTTGCATCATTCTCGGCGTGTATTATGCAGTCGGGCTTTCACTGGTCGGCCTCAACTTTGGCCTTCTGATCGGGTTGTTTGCCGGTGCGATCAGCTTCATTCCCTATGTCGGTTCGATGGTTGGCCTCGTGCTGGCGGTGGGTGTTGCGCTGGTGCAGTTCTGGCCTGACTATGTGGACGTCATTCTCGTGCTGGCGGTGTTCTTCTCGGGCCAGTTCATTGAAGGAAACATTCTGCAGCCGAAACTGGTGGGCAGCAGTGTCGGCTTGCATCCAGTGTGGTTGATGTTCGCCTTGTTTGCCTTCGGTGCACTGTTCGGCTTCGTGGGGCTGCTGGTCGCCGTACCGGCTGCGGCCGCTGTCGGCGTGCTTGTCCGTTTTGCTTTGTCGCGTTATCTTGACAGCGATCTCTACCACGGTCGCGCGGCCAACCTTCCCTGGGATTCGCAAGGGCCACAAATGGAAGCGCTACCGCCGACAAAGATCGATTCTCAGAGCTGAAAGATGACCGATCATAACAAAACCGGTGGAGCGCGGATCAAGGCCGAGCAACTGCCGCTCGCTTTTTCTCACCAGAGCGCAACAGGCCGCGAGGACCTGCTGGTAGCCGCGCCGCTGGATGCTGCCGTTTCGATCGTCGATGAATGGCCGCGTTGGCCGTCACCGGTGGTCATTCTGGTCGGCCCGCAGGGATCGGGAAAGTCCCACCTTGCCACCATCTGGAAAAACACCAGTGGTGCTGCGGATATTCATCCCGTGCTCGGCAAGGGTGCTGCGCGGCTGGCAGAAAACGCGCCCGTGCTGTTCGAAGATGCCGACAGGCAAGGCTTCGATGACACGGAACTCTTCCACGTCATCAACAGCGTGCGGGAAAACGGAACGTCGCTTTTGATGACCACGCGTCAATGGCCTGCAGCATGGCCGGTGACCCTGCCGGACCTTCGCTCACGCCTGAAGGCGGCCACCGTGGTGGAAATCGGCGAACCGGACGAGGACCTGCTGGCACAGGTGCTGATGAAACTGTTTGCTGATCGACAGCTTTACATGGATGACAAACTTGTCAGCTATATCGTTGCGAGGATGGAGCGTTCACTCAACACGGCGCAGACGATTGTCGAAAGACTTGATCGTCTGGGCCTTTCGAGGGGTACGCGCATCAGCCGGGCAATGGCTGCAGAAGTGCTGACGGAGCTCGGCGGTCACCCGGACGAGGATTGACTGTCACAGTTCCGTCGTCAAACTGTTATACGGGCATTGGGGTATCTGGCATTTATCAGGTGCTGCAATAATTGGGGCGGCGAGACTCGAACTGTCTTTGTGCCGATCCGAAGATTTCAAGGGCGGAGTATTTTATGGATTCGATGGTGCAGGATAATCTGGAAGACAACGGCAAGGCAGAACCGGAGGTTCAGGACCTTTGGGACAGCCCTTCGCGCTTCGTCAACCGTGAATTCTCCTGGTTGCAGTTCAACCGCCGCGTCCTTGAGGAAACGCTGAACACAGCACATCCTCTGCTGGAACGTCTGCGCTTTCTGTCGATTTCCGCCGCCAATCTCGATGAGTTCTTCATGGTGCGCGTCGCAGGTCTGGAAGGCCAGGTGCGCCAGTCCATCACCATGAAGACGCCCGACGGCAAGACGCCCGCCGAGCAGTTGGAAGAAATCCTCAAGGAAATCGACAACCTTCAGATGGAGCAGCAGGCCTCTCTGGCCGTGTTGCAGCAATATCTCGCCAAGGAAGACATATACATCGTCCGTCCGGCATCGCTTTCCGATGAGGACCGCGTATGGCTTGAGAACGAATTCGAAGCACTGATCTTCCCGGTTCTGACGCCACTTTCCATTGATCCGGCGCATCCTTTCCCATTCATTCCAAACCTAGGCTTCTCCATGGGGCTGCAGCTGGATAGCGTCAACGGTCGTGAGCCAATGACAGCACTCCTGCGCCTGCCACCTGCGCTCGACCGTTTCGTGCGCCTGCCGGATGACAAGAACGCAATCCGTTACATCACACTCGAAGATGTCGTCGGCCTGTTCATCCACCGGCTTTACCCCGGTTACACGGTGCGTGGCTTCGGAACGTTCCGCATCATCAGAGACAGCGATATCGAGCTTGAGGAAGAGGCGGAAGATCTGGTTCGCTACTTCGAAAGTGCGCTGAAGCGCCGTCGCCGCGGTTCGGTCATTCGTATCGAGACCGACAGCGAGATGCCACCATCTCTGCGTCAGTTCGTGGTTCATGAGCTGGGTGTTCCTGATAACCGCGTTGCGGTTCTGCCGGGTCTTCTGGCGTTGAACACCATCTCGGAAATCGTCAAGGCGCCGCGCGAAGACCTGAAATTCGAGCCCTATAATGCGCGCTTCCCGGAGCGTGTGCGCGAACATGCGGGCGATTGCCTGGCCGCCATCCGCGAAAAGGACATGGTGGTTCACCACCCCTATGAAAGCTTTGATGTGGTCGTGCAGTTCCTGCTTCAGGCCGCCCGCGATCCGAACGTGCTTGCCATCAAGCAGACGCTCTACCGCACCTCCAATGACAGCCCCATCGTGCGCGCGCTCATCGATGCAGCCGACGCCGGCAAGTCCGTTACGGCGCTGGTGGAGTTGAAGGCCCGCTTCGATGAAGAGGCGAATATCCGCTGGGCGCGAGATCTGGAACGTGCTGGCGTTCAGGTGGTCTTCGGATTTATCGAACTCAAGACGCATTCCAAGATGTCCATGGTCGTGCGTCGGGAAGATGGAAAGCTGCGGACCTATTGCCATCTCGGCACCGGCAACTACCATCCCGTCACGGCCAAGGTTTATACCGACCTGTCCTTCTTCACCTGCAACCCGAAGATTGCACATGATATGGCAAACATCTTCAACTTCATCACCGGCTATGGCGAGCCGGAAGAAGGCATGAAGCTGGCTGTGTCGCCTTACACCCTGCGTCCGCGCATTCTCAAGCACATCCATGACGAGATGGAGCACGCAAAGGCGGGCGCGCCTGCCGCCATCTGGATGAAGATGAATTCCCTTGTCGACCCAGAGATCATTGACGCGCTCTATCGTGCAAGCGCGGCGGGTGTCGAGATCGATCTGGTAATCCGTGGCATATGCTGCCTGCGTCCGCAGGTGCCGGGCCTATCCGACAATATTCGCGTGAAATCCATCGTCGGGCGCTTCCTGGAACACAGCCGTATCTTCTGCTTCGGCAATGGCTATGGCCTGCCATCAGACAAGGCGCTGGTCTATATCGGTTCCGCCGACATGATGCCGCGCAACCTTGATCGGCGCGTCGAAACGATGGTGCCTCTCGTCAACCCAACCGTGCACGAGCAGGTTCTTTCACAAATCATGCTTGGTAATCTCATTGACAACCAGCAGAGCTACGAGATACTTCCGGACGGTACGTCCAGGCGCATCGAGGTGCGCAAGGGTGAGGAACCGTTCAACGCGCAGCACTATTTCATGACCAATCCAAGTCTCTCGGGACGCGGTGAAGCCTTGAAATCCAGTGCGCCTAAACTGATCGCGGGCTTGATATCATCCCGCAAGAAACAGGCTGAATGACAAGATCTGAAGCACAGGGGCGGCTTTCCGGCATAGCCCCCGTTTCCGTCATCGATATCGGCTCGAACTCCGTTCGTCTGGTTGTGTATGAGGGTCTCTCACGCGCCCCCGCGGTGCTGTTCAATGAAAAGGTTCTGTGCGGGCTTGGAAAAGGCCTTGCATTGACGGGTCGCATGGACGACGAGGGCGTGCGTCGGGCATTGACTGCCCTGCGCCGTTTTCGCGCCCTTTCGCATCAGGCACAGGCCCAGCAACTCTTCGTTCTGGCAACTGCCGCCGCGCGTGAGGCAGAAAACGGTCCCGATTTTATCCGCGAAGCACAGGCCATTCTTGGCTGCGAGATCGAGGTTTTGTCCGGCGAAAAAGAAGCGCTCTATTCTGCCTATGGCGTCATCAGCGGCTTTCACGATCCCGATGGCATTGCCGGTGATCTCGGCGGCGGTTCGCTTGAGCTTATCGACGTCAAGGGCGGCGATTGCGGCACGGGGATAACGCTCCCGCTTGGCGGGTTGCGGCTGTTCGAACAGTCCGGCGGTTCGCTGGAAAAGGCGGCAAGCTACGCCAAGAAGCAGGTCAAAAGCGCCAAGTTGCTTTCGAAGGGTGAAGGACGCACGTTCTATGCCGTGGGCGGCACATGGCGTAACATCGCCAAACTGCACATGGAAATCACCAACTATCCTCTGCATATGATGCAGGGATATGAAGTGCCACTGTCGGAAATGCTGAGCTTCCTCAGCGAGGTGATTGCCTCCAAGGATAGCAAAGACCCGGCATGGCAGGCCGTATCCAAAAACCGTCGCTCCCTTTTGCCGTTTGGTGCCATTGCGCTGCGCGAAGTGCTGGAAGTGATGAAGCCAGCCCGTATTGCCTTCTCTGCGCAGGGCGTCCGTGAAGGCTACCTTTACTCACTGCTCTCTGAGACTGACCGGCAGGCCGATCCACTGCTGGTGGCCGCCGACGAACTCGCAATCCTTCGCGCCCGCTCGCCCGAACACGCGCGCGAGCTTGCTGACTGGAGTGGGCGGGTCTTTCCGGTTTTCGGTATCGAGGAGACGCCGGAAGAAGGCCGATATCGTCAGGCCGCATGTCTGGTGGCGGATATCAGCTGGCGCGCGCATCCCGATTATCGGGGATTGCAGGCGCTCAACATCATCGCGCATTCCTCGTTCGTTTCAATTACCCATCCTGGCCGTGCCTATATTGCACTGGCCAACTATTACCGTTTCGAGGGCCTGAACGACAACGGCACGACGGACGGACTGGCCAAGATTGCCACTCCACGGATTATCGAACTGGCAAAGCTGCTCGGTGGTCTTTTGCGGGTAGCCTATCTCTTCTCCGCATCCATGCCCGGTGTTGTCGATCACCTGCGTTTCCGCAAATCCGAAAATCCCGATTACGATCTGGAATTTGTCGTCCCGCACGACTATTGCGATTTTGCGGGCGAGCGGCTGGATGGTCGCCTGCAGCAACTCTCCAAGTTGACAGGCAAGAAGCTGGCCTTCGTCTTCGAATAGCACGTCTTGCGCGACACTGTTTTGAAAACCGCCATGGCGTGCACCATGGCGGTTTTCGTTTGTGGGATGCTTACTTCGCGTCCAGCAGGTCTTTGACTTCAAGCAGAACGAATTCATTGTCGTCTGCTTTGTCCAGCGCACGACCTGCCGAGAAGGGCAGGTTGTTGTCGTTGCCGACGACGATATGGGTGGCGTCGACGCGGTCCACGTTCTCGATGGTGACGAATGGCATCGTGTAGATACCGTTCTCGCTGCCCTGCCTGGCCTTCTTGTCAGGATCAGCAATCTTCATCAGGTCGATATAGCCGATCTTGCGGGCAGCCTTGCCAACATTGGCATCGCTCAACTCGATCTTGTAGATGCGTTTGAACTTCGCAGGCACGGCAAAGCAGGTGGCTTCCGGCTTCTTTGCATCCGGGCAGGCCTTGTCGGCTGTTCCGGCGCCGTTATCACGTTCGATAACCAGTGCGGTGCTGTCATCCACCATGTTGAAATCGCCGATGGCTTCGCCGCCCTCGCTGAGGGGATAAAGCCAGGCGCGTCCGGTCCAGCTCTTGGTTGCGACATCGAGCTCAAGAATCCGCAGACCGGTCGCGCCATCCTCCGTCTTCTCGACCTGACCTTCTGCATTGTAGAGCGGGCCTTCAAGCAGGCCGTAAATCGTCTTCCCGTCTTTCGACATTGCCATGCCCTCGAAACCGCCTGAACGTTTCAGGTTGAAAGCGGGCAGCTTCTGCGTCGGGTTGCCGGGCAGGGATAGCGTCGGGTGATCTGGTGACTTGACATCGATCTCCCCCGCCTTCGTTGTCACGACGTCCAAGAGCTTACCATCACGGCTGAACTTGAGGACATAGGGGCCAAATTCTTCACCGACCCAGAAACCGTCAGCGGTCGGCTGGATGGACTCAACATCGAAATCCGCACCGGTCAGATAGCGTTTATCAGAACCTTCCATGACGATGGGGAAGGGTGCCTTCTTGTCAGGATCGGAAAGGAACACTGTTTCAAGTGCTTCGACCTTGCCGCCGTCCCAGTCGAACTTGAGATGGTGCAGCATGAGCATCGAGTCGCTTGAATTCGCCTTTGAGCCAAAGCCGTTGTCGGACAGGCTCCAGAAGGTGCCATCATCCATGGCCTTGATCCCGGAAAAGCCCTGCATGGCCTGTCCGGCGAATGGCATGGAAAGGCCGGTCGCACGCACGCCATCCTTGCCCGGCACGGTGCCGAGAGCATCGGTGCGCTCGCGGTCTGGCGTGGTAAACTTGCCGGAGGTCTTGAGGTGCGCAGGCGCGTCTTCAGGCGCAGCGATGATCGTATTTGCAGGCAGGACGGCCTGTGAAACGAGCTTTGCAGGAAATTCCTTTTCCGCGGCATGAGCGGAGACAGTGCCAAGCAGTATAAAGGCGGCGGAGGCGAGGAGGGTGTTTTTCATGGAATGACCTTCGGTTTGCATATGCAATGCACGGACCGTTAGGCAAGCTTCATGACAGCCACTTGAATTCCCTTTGAAGATTTGATGACGCTGATAAATTAAATCAGTGTCAGCTTATGCTCGCCTGACGGCTCAATGCGCAGACGCCCAGTGTCTGCCCGCGACCCTTGACTGCGTGCTCCCCGAGATACTCGCTCTTGACGCCCTTTGGCAGCAGAAGCTGATGGGCGAGATCGGCGGAGATGAGGACGGGATGCCCGAGCATTTTGCTGAGCATCTCAAGCCGGGCAGTCGTATTTACGGTGTCGCCAAAATAGGTGATCTTGTGGTGATCGACACCGATTTCAGCGGTAATGACCGGGCCACCATGAATGGCAAACCGTAGTTTCGGCACGGTGCCGAAACGCAAGAGCCAGTCAGCACGGTTTGCCTCGATGGAGGCGAGAATATCGAAGACGCAGTTGATACAGGCTGCGCGCCTGATCGCCATATGATAGGGCCAGGTGATGATGGCCGCGTCCCCGATATAGTCGTCGATTACGCCACCATGCCGCCTGACGGGCCCGGCATAGACCGAAAACAGTTCACCCAGATATTCCTGCGCGCGCAGGTCGCCATGCGTTTCGGCAAAAGATGTCGAGCCCACGAGATCAACGAAAAGGAAGACGCGCTCTTCCGCAACAGGTCGGCGGTAACGCCCGAGAATGAGATCGATGAAGATATCCCGTCCCAGCAATTCGCGGACACGCATGACGAAGACGATGATGGCGCATACACCAAGCGTGAACACCAGCGTCTGCATTTCAACGTGGACGGCCCGTCGCCAGCTGGTGGGCAGGATGCCTGTCGCCCAAAGGATGGTGCCGCCAAGACCGAAGCCGCAGAAGACCAGAACGGCATAGGCGGCAAAGGCCGACAGAATATAGGCGGGCGTTGGCAGCATACTGATTCTGCGCGACAGGCCGGGCATTATGTAGCCGCGTTCGAACGCCAGAATGGGCGCGCAGGCAAACAGCGCATAGGTCGCGCCGATGAATGCGCCGCCACCATATTCCAGAAATGCATAGGCGACACCGCTTCCGGCAACCGCCAGAAACAGCATCACATAGTCCAGCATTGCCAGAATTTTTCTCATCGTAACTCTTTTTCAGAACGGCAGAGGCGTCCTGTGATTGCAGCAGGAATGGTATTCCATCCCCGATGGCTGCGACCATATTGTGGAAAGGGTGGGGCCAAAAGTGATGTTTTGGTAATATGTGCGGATGCGATGCTGATGTGACCGACTTGCATCGGTCCTATCAGCCCGACGACCGGTGATCGGCCGCCTTTCATTTAATTCCGGTCTGTAGCGGTTGTTAAACGATGCCGCCTATTGCGGCAGTTCAAGTGCTTCGACCTTTTTGCCCGCGAAGCGCAGAGCGACTTCACCGCGAATCAGTTTCAGGGCCGGTTCGCCAAAAAGATCACGACGCCATCCGGCAAGTGCGGGAACCTCGGCATTCTCGCCATCGGATGCAATCTTGTCGAGGTCCTCGCTGTTGGCGATTACCTTGGCGGCGACCCCATGCTTGTCAGCTGTCAGCTTCAAAAGCACTTTAAGAAGCTCTACCGCCGCGCCAGAACCTTCAGGAGAATGGCTCTGCCGGGGCGGGTGGGGCATTTCTGCCTTTGGCAGGGCAAGTGCTGCGTTCACGGTTTCGATGATGGCAGTGCCCGAAGACGATCTTTCCCAGCCTTTCGGCACCGTGCGCAGACGCGATAGCGCATCCGTGTCCTTGGGCTGCTGCTGGGCGATTTCAAAAATCGCGTCATCCTTCAAGACCCGCGAGCGAGGGACGTTTCGGCTGCGCGCCTCGCGCTCACGCCATGCGGCAATGAATTTCAGGATCGCGAGTTCTGTTGGTTTGCG
Organism: Rhizobium sp. Leaf311; assembly: GCF_001423445.1. Lineage (NCBI taxonomy): Bacteria > Pseudomonadati > Pseudomonadota > Alphaproteobacteria > Hyphomicrobiales > Rhizobiaceae > Rhizobium > Rhizobium sp. Leaf311. The sequence goes on from NZ_LMNZ01000004.1 coordinate 779,534, forward strand.
CAAGCGAGACTTCAATCGCAGCCACGCATCGTCTGGATGCATGTCGTAGGTCTCGCGGGACTCAAGAATATCCATCTCTTCTTTGAGCCAGGACGAGCGACCCTCCCGCTCCAGCTGCGCCTTCAGCGCCAAGTAGACATCACGCAGATGGGTCACATCCGCCAGCGCATAATCAAGCTGCTTTTCCGTCAGCGGGCGACGGCTCCAGTCCGTGAAGCGCGATGATTTGTCGATCTGCACGTTCTTGATCTTCTGCACGAGCTGATCATAGGATATCGAGTCACCGAAGCCGCAAACCATTGCCGCAACCTGCGTGTCGAAGATGGGGTGCGGGATCAGGCCGCCGAGATGGTGGACGATTTCGATGTCCTGCCGTGCCGCATGGAAGACCTTGACGACATCAGGATTGGCCATCAATTCGAACAGCGGCGAAAGGTCTATGTCCTTCGCAAGTGGATCGACCAGCACTTCGAGCGTGGGGCTCGCCATCTGAACAAGACAGAGCTGGGGCCAGAAAGTCGTTTCGCGTAGAAATTCCGTATCGATGGTAATGAATTCGGATTTCGCCAGCTCCTTGCAGGCCTCAGCGAGTGCAGTGGTCGTTTCAATCATTGTTTTTTTGCCGCTCATGGAAAGTATCAAACTTACTTTCCCTTTGAAGCCGCCATGTCAATACAAAGCCGGCTGTTCTTTCGGCTATCGCGCATCTTTCCGACACAGATGTTACTCTTCCGGCCATTTTTTATCCTGATCGGGCGAAGGCGGTGCTGCCAGCTTCGTAAAATAGGCAGAGGTGCGCAGCAGCGATCGAAAGCGCCAGTTCCGGTGCTCAGGCGGCACGCCGGCCCGAACGGTCAGCCGATAAATCGTGTAGATCATGAAGACGATCTGGATGGCCGCTGTATAGGCAAACAGGGCTTTGGGACCGAAGACATCGATGAAAACGGAGGCGAGCAGCGGCCCCGCCGTGGCACCAAGCGACCAGAAGAACAAGAGCCCCGCCGACATCATGGCGTGTTCACCGTCTCTGGCGTGGTCGTTACCGTGGGCGGAACTGAGCGAGTAAAGCGGCAGCGCAAAGGCACCGAAAATGAATACGCCAATGACGTTTCTGATTTCATCATTGCCTGCGAAGAAGGACAGAAACAGTCCCGTGACGACGGAGAAGGCCGTCGTGGTAAGAATGACAATGCGCCGGTCGTAACGGTCGGAATAGGCTCCCAGCGGATATTGCAGCACGACACCGCCGATAATGCCAGCGCTCATGAATGTTGCAATCGAGGTGACGGAAAATCCGATCTGTTCGGCGTAAATGGGGCCGATGTTGCGAAAGGCAGACATGCTGAGGCCAACAGCGATACAGCCGATGACGGCAAGCGGCGAAATCCGCCACACGGCAAAGAGATTGAACGGCACCTGGTTTGGTGGCGCCGGGTTGGATTTGTCAGCCAGCGATATCGGCACGATGGACAATGCGAGCGCCATGGCGATGATGGAAAAGATCGCTGGCCCCTCGATGCCCGCAGCCGGAATGACATATTGCGCCAGCGTCACGGAGCCGAGATCGACAAAACGATAGATGGACAGGGTGCGCGCACGGTTTGAATTCGTGACCTGCGCATTGATCCAGCTTTCGATGGTCGCGAAAAGACACGCGACGGCGATGCCGATGATGAAGCGCATGACGAACCAGAACACCGGATTGGTGATGAGGATCATGGTGATCGATGCTGCCGACGCGATGGCGGCCATGGCGGAAAAGACCCTGATGTGGCCGATCCGACGCAACAATCGGGTAACGCTGATGCAGCCAACCGCAAAGCCAAGGCTGTAACCCGCGCTGATGAGGCCGATGGTGCTTGGCGAAAACCCTTCAGACAGTCCGCGCAGGGCGATGAAGGTTCCCTGCAGTCCGTTTCCACCGATGAGTATGCCCGCTGTCAGCAGCAGCGGAATTAGGGGTCTGATCTGGCTCATGCAATACACATCGCGTGTCTGGAGTGCGTCGGGGAAGGCTATAACAGCGATATCCGATTCTGCGCGGTCAAATACGTCTAAAGACGGCTCTGGACGGGACAATATTGCGCTTTGCCTTGACAAATCAGGCGGGCCGTGCGCTTTTCCGCCCGATTTAGAATACGCGATCCATGTGCGAGATCGCCGCTATGTTTCAGGATAACAAAATGCATCGTTACCGCAGCCACACCTGTGCCGCTCTCCGCAAGTCGCATGTCGGCGAAACCGTTCGTCTCTCCGGCTGGGTTCATCGTGTGCGAGATCACGGCGGCGTTCTCTTCATCGACCTTCGCGACCACTACGGCATCACCCAGGTCGTTGCCGATCCGGACAGCCCGGCATTCCAGATTGCCGAAACGGTTCGCGGCGAATGGGTCATCCGCATCGACGGTCTGGTCAAGGCCCGCTCGGAAGACACCGTCAACAAGGGCATGGCAACCGGTGAGATCGAGCTTTACGCCCAGGAAATCGAAGTGCTGGCCGCTTCCAAGGAACTGCCGCTGCCGGTCTTCGGCGAGCCCGACTATCCTGAAGATGTGCGCCTCAAGTACCGCTTCCTCGACCTGCGCCGCGATACGCTGCACAAGAACATCATCAAGCGCACGCAGATCATTTCCGATATGCGCCGCCGCATGGGTGATATCGGCTTTGCCGAATATTCCACACCGATCCTTACGGCGTCCTCGCCGGAAGGCGCGCGCGACTTCCTCGTGCCGAGCCGTATTCACGAAGGCAAGTTCTTCGCGCTGCCGCAGGCACCGCAGCAGTACAAGCAGCTTCTGATGGTTGCCGGTTTCGACCGCTACTTCCAGATCGCGCCATGCTTCCGCGATGAAGACCCGCGTGCAGACCGTCTGCCGGGCGAATTCTACCAGCTCGACCTCGAAATGAGCTTCGTGACGCAGGAAGACGTCTGGGAAACCATGGAACCCGTCATTCGCGGCGTGTTCGAGCAGTTTGCCGAAGGCAAGCCTGTCACGCAGAACTTCCGCCGCATCGCCTATGACGATTCGATCCGCACCTACGGTTCCGACAAGCCGGACCTTCGCAACCCGATCGAGATGCAGGCCGTGACCGACCATTTTGCCGGTTCCGGCTTCAAGGTCTTTGCAAATATGATTGCATCCAACCCGAAGGTCGAAGTCTGGGCGATCCCGGCCAAGACCGGCGGTAGCCGCGCATTCTGTGACCGCATGAATGCATGGGCGCAGTCGCAAGGACAGCCGGGCCTCGGCTACATCTTCTGGAAGGAAGAAGACGGCAAGGTCGTCGGTTCAGGTCCGCTCGCCAAGAACATTGGCGAGGAGCGCACCGAAGCGCTGCGCGTTCAGCTTGGTCTCGAAGCAGGCGATGCCTCCTTCTTCGTGGCTGGTGACCCTGCCAAGTTCTACAAGTTCGCTGGCGAAGCCCGCACCCGCGCAGGCGAGGAACTGAACCTCGTGGACCGTGATCGCTTCGAGCTGTGCTGGATCGTCGACTTCCCGTTCTTCGAATACAACGAAGAAGAAAAGAAGATCGACTTCGCCCACAACCCGTTCTCCATGCCGCAGGGAGGTATGGACGCGCTGGAAAACCAGGATCCGCTGACGATCAAGGCCTACCAGTACGACATGGTCTGCAACGGCTACGAAATCGCTTCGGGCTCCATTCGTAACCAGTCGCCTGAACTCATGGTCAAGGCATTCGAGAAGGTTGGCCTCAGCCAGCAGGACGTGGAAGATCGCTTCGGCGGGCTCTACCGCGCCTTCCAGTACGGCGCGCCTCCGCATGGCGGCATGGCAGCCGGTGTGGACCGCGTGGTGATGTTGCTGACCGGCACCAAGAACCTGCGCGAAATCACGCTGTTCCCGATGAACCAGCAGGCACAGGACCTGCTGATGAACGCCCCGGCACCAGCCACACCGACCCAGCTTCGCGAACTGGCACTGCGTGTGGTGCCGACGCAGAAGAAAGACTGAGCTGACTGAAGAAGGCCAGCGGCAACGTTGGCCTTGAGTCCTTCAAAATATGCACTCGGTAAAATCGGTGAAACATGCATCGCCGGCTTCTCCGTCATCCCGGATCAAGTCCGGGATGACGGCGAGGTTCTCAGCGATTTCGACCTCATGAACTTCATCAGCATTCTCAAGGCCAGCGGTGACGCTGGCCTTCTTACGTTTTACGAGGCGTTTCTGGAGTTTGATAACCTCACCTCCGTCATCCTCGGGCTTGACCCGAGGATCCAGCAGCGCCGCGTCTGCGGCGCGTGAGAGTCTTTTACGATCAATGACTTGATCGCGCTGGATCCCGGATCAAGTCCGGGATGACGGAGCGAAGGGAAGCGCAGCTCTCCGCGATTTAACCCTCGTAAACCTCACCAGCATTTTCAAGGCCAACGGTGACGCTGGCTTTTTTGCTTCTCAAGCGCAAAACGCCGAATAAAAAAGCCGCCGGATGCTTATCATCCGGCGGCTTTTCAACATCGAAAAGAACAGACTATTCGTTGGCCGTTACCGTTACGCCCAGCACCTGCGGGATGGTGTTTGGCGCACCCATGGCCGCACCCATGATCATGGGGAAGGGGACGGGCTTTGCCGGTTCTGCCGAGATCGTGAAGTTCTTGGGATCATCGATATAGGCATTGACGGCAGCTGAAACGGCGTTTTGCAATTCAGGTACATTCAGCTGGGCCATCATCAGGGGAACCATGCCCTTGATGGTCTGCGATAGCTGCTCGCCGGTCATGCCCTGTTCGCCAGCAGCGTAATCGATGGCGCGCTTGGTGATGCTGGCATCTTCAAAGGTGATCTCGGCGCTGTTGAAGCTCAACTGCTGAATGAGACCAAGCATGGCGAGACCAGCTGCCTGATCTGCCTGTTCCTTGTTGGGGTTGGCGGCCTGCGCCTTCACGGCTTCCTGCATGGACTTGATGAAGTTCAGCGTATAGCCGGAGAAGCTGAAGGCCATGTTGAGACGGCCGACATCCTTGAGGTCGATGGCATATTCATCGACACTCAACGTGCCGGGAGCCAGTTCCCAGGAGCCGCTCATGGTCAGGTCGCCGCTCAACTGCTGAACCTTCAGCTTATCGATGGCTTCCTTTGTCTTGGGGTCGGTCACGCCGGAAAGGTCGGCCTTGAAGCCGCTGGCGTTGAGATCAAAGCTGATGGTGCTCTCATCCTCGCTCTGGGTCATCGTGGTGGTTGTTTCAGCCACGGAGAAGCTTTCCTTCTCACCCAGCTTCACCACGACAGGGCCGCTATGCGCTTCGTCATACAGCAGCATCGAGTCCAGTTTACCGGTGGTGGTGTCGGCCGGCACGGTGACGCCAGTCATGTAGATGTCGCTCGCATCGATGGAGATGCCGTCCTGGGCAAACTTCACATTATCGAAGCTCATCTTCTCGATGGTGTATCCGCCTTCGTCTTCTTCAACGCCATCAAGCGTGACGTTGCCGACAGGGATCTTCTGCGAAGGATCGGCTGCAGCGCCGAAGGTAACGCCGCTGAAAATGACTGTGCTGCCCTTGACCGCAATGGACTTTGCTTCGACAGCAGCGCCCTGCACGGTATAGGCGGCGTTGATCTTCTTGAGCAGATCGGCGCCGTCGAGGGCGAACGCTGGTGATGCAAATGCAAACGCCGCAGCGCTGGCAAACAGAACTTGCCGGGTGGATTTAAGTCTCATTCTGTCTCTTCCTCGTAGGTATGAAAACTGGCGATCGACAACTGGATTCGTGCATTTATATCCAGAGCATAGCTCCGGTCTATTACATTCGTAGGTGGTAACGAATGGCTGAATTGCGGCATAAAAACAAGATTAACGAAAAATATACGGCCAACCGGCGTCATCCACAGCAGAGAGGCCCTGATTCCTTGCCGGAAAACCGCATTTCCGCTAGTCAAGCAGCATGGGAAAAAATCTTGTGCCTCCGTCCGGCGGAGACGACGAAAACATTCATCCGGTTGACCTGAAGGCCGCGCTTGAAGAGCGCTATCTGGCCTATGCGCTGTCGACCATCATGCACCGTGCGCTGCCGGATGTGCGCGATGGCCTGAAGCCCGTGCATCGCCGCATCATTCACGCCATGAGCGAGATGGGCATTCGCCCCAACTCGGCGTTCAAGAAATGCGCGCGTATCGTCGGTGACGTGATCGGTAAATTCCACCCGCATGGCGACCAGTCGGTCTATGATGCGCTGGTGCGCCTCGCGCAGGATTTCTCGCAGCGTTACCCCATCGTCGACGGGCAGGGCAACTTCGGCAATATCGATGGCGATGGCGCTGCCGCCTATCGTTACACCGAAGCGCGCATGACCGAAGTCGCGGCACTTCTGCTTGAAGGCATCGAGCAGGATGCGGTTGATTTTCGCCCGACCTATAACGAGGAAGACGAAGAGCCGGTCGTCATGCCCGGCGCTTTTCCCAACCTTCTGGCAAACGGCACGTCAGGCATTGCCGTCGGCATGGCCACCAGCATTCCGCCGCACAACGCCCATGAGCTGTGCGATGCGGCCCTGCGGCTGATCAAGAACCCGGACGCGACTGTCGAGGATCTGATGTTCGACCCGGCCCATCCCGAACGGGGTGGTATCGAGGGGCCGGATCTTCCCACCGGCGGCATCATCACCGAAAGCCGCGAGAGCATGATGGAAGCCTACCGCACCGGTCGCGGCGGTTTCCGTGTGCGGGCCAAATGGGTTGTCGAAGATCTCGGCCGTGGCGGCTACCAGATCGTCATCACCGAAATTCCCTATCAGGTGCAGAAATCCCGCCTGATCGAAAAGATTGCCGAGCTGCTTCTGGCGCGCAAGCTGCCGCTGCTGGAAGACGTTCGCGATGAATCCGCCGAAGATGTGCGAGTCGTTCTGGTTCCGAAGAGCCGTACGGTCGATGCCACCTTGCTGATGGAATCGCTGTTCCGCCTGTCGGACCTCGAAAGCCGTATTCCGCTCAACATGAACGTTCTGTCCATGGGCCGTATTCCCAAGGTCATGGCGCTGAACGAAGTGTTGAAGGAATGGCTGGACCACCGACGCGACGTGCTGCTGCGTCGTTCGCGCTTCCGTCTTGCCGCCATCGACCGCCGCCTGGAAATTCTGGGCGGCTTGCTGGTTGCCTATCTCAACATCGATGAGGTCATTCGCATCATTCGTGAAGAGGATGAGCCGAAGCCCGTGATGATGGAGAAGTGGGGCCTGACCGATATTCAGGTCGAAGCCATTCTCAACATGCGGCTGCGCGCCTTGCGCAAGCTGGAAGAAATCGAAATCCGCACGGAATTCGATGGGCTGAGCAGCGAGAAGGCGGAAATCGAGTCGCTTCTGGCTTCCACCGAAAAGCAATGGCAGACCATTGCCTGGGAAATCGGCGAGACCAAGAAGAAATATGCCAAGGCAACCAAGCTTGGTGAGCGCCGCACGCAGTTTGCCGATGCGCCGACAGCCGATATGGATGCCATCCAGCAGGCGATGATCGAGAAGGAACCGGTCACCATCGTCATCTCGCAGAAAGGCTGGATCAGGGCGCTGAAGGGCCACATGACGGATACGTCTTCGCTGACCTTCAAGGAAGGCGATGGCCCGAAGCTCGCCTTCAACGCGCAGACGACGGACAAGCTGCTGCTGGTAACGACAGGCGGCAAGGCCTACACGCTGGGCGCAGACAAGCTGCCGGGCGGACGCGGCCATGGCGAGCCGGTGCGTATCATGGTGGATATGGAGAACGATCAGGATATTCTGACCGCCTTTGTACATGATGCATCGCGCAAGCTGCTGCTCGTCTCCACAGCCGGCAATGGCTTCGTGGTGGCGGAAACGGAAATGGTGGCCAATACCCGCAAGGGCAAGCAGATCATGAACGTCTCCATGCCGGACGAAATGAAGCTGGTCGTGCCTGTCACCGGCGATCACGTCGCAGTGGTTGGCGAAAACCGCAAGATGTTGACGTTCCCGCTGGCGCAGGTGCCCGAGATGTCACGCGGCAAAGGCGTGCGCCTGCAACGCTACAAGGATGGCGGCATATCGGATGTGAAATGCTTCGCGCTGGCAAGCGGCCTGACCTGGGCTGACAGCGCCGGCAGAGCCTTCTCGAAGGTGGGGGATGAGCTGCTGGAATGGATGGCCGACCGAGCGACTGCAGGCCGCACCGTGCCGAAGGGCTTCCCGCGCAGCGGCAAATTCGGCGGCTGACGAAACGCCGCCCATCGAAAGGTGGGCGGGACGGGGCAGCCTTAAGCTTCAGTTTGCTTGGCGGGCTGTTGAAGCGCGGCCTCTTGGCCACCAGGCTGTAGAGCGTGAGCCGCTCGACAAGGCATCAGGCAAAAAGAAACCCGTCGAAGGCGGATCATCCATCCTCGACGGGTTGTTCACAGCCGGGCTGTGGTCGGACTTAAAGCGGATTAGTCATCCAGCTTGTCATAGTCCAACTTGGGAGCGTTCGTAAGCGCATCCTTGGTGGTGTCGACATAGGCCTTCCATGTGCCATTGTCATTGTTGATGGCGACCGACGACAGGTCGAGAACAACGTAGCTCTTGTCGATGCCAAGGAAGCCGCCGACGCTGGCAACTAGGCCGATGACAGACTTGCCATCGCCGATCACGACGTCTTCGATTTCACCGATTTCCTCGTTCTGTGCGTTGTAAATATCCATGCCTTCAAGCTGCGAGGCCGTCAGGTCCGTCTTCTGCACGTTCACGAACTTCAAAGGACCGTTTGCCTTGGTGCCCATGGTAATACCAGGACCCGACAATGCAGCATCCGCGCCAGCAGCCGCAGGAGCGGCTGGAGCCGGTGTCGACGTCTGCGCATAAACAGCGGAGGCGGACAGAACTGCGGCGGCAGCGAGTGCGAAAACCTTGTTTTTCATAGTGTTTCTTCCCTTTCAGTATCGGACACGGTGTCCGGGGGAAGAACGGGTTGGGGTGGATTTGGTTCCGTAAGAGTTCGATTTCAAAACGCTAATCAGTCCGAAAGCGATCTTACAATTCCTTTTAACGCTTCTTCGCTCCGAGGATTTGTTTCGACTTCCTCGCCATCTGCTGCGGCTGATTCATCTCTCAGGCGGTCTTGAGAAATTATGTTCTCTAGCTCTCTATTCCAGTTCTTGCAGTATTCACTATAAAACTCAGGAGGATCAAATTTTCTTCGTTATATGTGCTTTTTATTTTCGGAATTTCAATTCCATTGTAATCTAAGTAACTAACTAAATACTTTTCTAGTTCGTCATTTGCTGGTGGCTTTGGTTGGCCGAGTAGCTCTCGTTGCTGAATGAGGAGAGTTTCGTGCCTATCGTCTCTGGAGGTGTCGATAGTCAACACGGGATACGGGCTATCGTTTGCGACACCCTTAAACACTTGCATCTCTACTAAACGAATGCTTCTTTTGAAGCCAGTAACTCGATGCGACCCAGCTGCTTGAGCAAGGAGTATTCCTAGGCCAGGCGAAATGGTTAACGTATCGATCGCAGAATTTTTGGAGATACGGAAACCGGCATCAATTCCCTTCCCAAGAAAATCAAAGTTGCTTGGCTCAGCATCAACTCTTAGTTCGTTGTCCTCTGTGGGAATATCATTTTTTCCGTTGAGAGAGTCCTCTGTGTCTCCTCCATTTTTTTTGATGGGCATAATGCTGCAGTTGGGACTTGGAAAAGAGCCCACCCAAGCGTTACCCTTTGTGTTGAGTTCGTATGTCTTCGCAGTAACTCCAAAATCCTTCAAGGATTCAATAAAAGCGCTGATAGCTGCACCTAAGTGGCAATGACTATACAAGCGGCAGCAAAATAATATTTCGTCGCCGACCGTTTTCCAAAGTTTGGGCTCTCCATTCGAGATTTCGTACTGTGTAATGCTTGGAGACAAGTTGCACGCCTCCGCATATTTTTCAGAGAGAATTCTAGGAAACTGCCCGTAAAATGCTTGGAAGGCTTTTATCCACTCAAGCGTATTTTGTTTTTTGTGTTTGTATGCGGTTGATCCCGTTAAATCGACGGAGAGAAAAAGGCGCACTCTATATTCGGGCACTCTCATATAGGATCATACCAGTTTAAGCGATTTGGCTCTTGCCTCAATTGCCGCACGGCTAACTTTAAATTTCTGCTGCATGAAGGAAATACCACGATTGTAGCTGTCTCGGAATAATTGGTCTGGCATCAAGAAAGACGCAGCGAACCAATTCGCTTCCCATTCGGCTCGCTGCTGAGTTGCATCCTGATTATCGACATGGCGAGTGGCTCGCATCACGGCACTGGGGTTGTCTTCGATAACTTTAGGTAAATGTAGCAGAAGGTGACCAAGCTCGTGTGCCACGGTAAATCTGTCGCGCTCTAACGAGGTAAGAGGTGAAAGATAAATGGTGAAATCAGATATTGAACGAGCAATCATAGAGCCGCTTTCAATATCTTCGTTTCCCGTGGAGCCAGACACAACTTTACCGCCAAGTCGTGCTACCAAGGCAATGATATCATCCCCCGGCTTAAACTGTAACGCTTCTGCAATTTGAGGGGCAAAAACCTCAACGCTAGCTTTCTTAACCCCAAGAGGTTTTGGATACACGAAGTGTCTGTTCATGCAGTCCTCCTTTCAGGTTCACCCAACATCGACTTATTTAATGCTTAACAGAAGTAAATGTTCGGTTGAAATTTTTAACGATGCAATTCGAGCGTCTTTTGCCCGAGTCTGCGACTGATGTCATCTACACTTTTGTTCATCGCGCTTACGTTACCGTCATTCACCGCCCCGGTCGCCCAGTCTTACCTTTCGTCCGACCCTTGCGCTTCTGCTCACCCGGGTCCTCATAGCTCCCCACGCCCACCTTGCCGCGCGCGATTGGGCGGGGGTCGTCTTTGGTGTTGGGGTTCAGGCCGGGGTTGGCGCGTTCGGGTTGGCCTTCCAGTAGGGGTGAGAAGCGTTTGCCGTCTTCGGACTTTGGCTTTGGCGGCACGGCTTTTTTGACCGGCTTTTCGGTCCGGCCAACGGTCATTTCGTCGAGGCTGTTCTTGCGGAACAGGGGTTTGGCGGTGTCTGTACCGGGGCCCATGTCGTCAAGGCTGGGCTTCTGGAACAGTGAGGTCGAGGCGCGCTCGCTACCCTCTGCGCTACCGCCCATCTCAGCCTCAAGGAGGGGGTTCGAATCGGAGCGGGCGCCCGGGCCAGTCTTCTTGCCTGATTTGCCCTTTGCGCCGCTTTCCAGCGATTTGGCTTCTTCCTTCGCAATTGGGTCGTCCATGGCGGCGAGTTCGGCGGCTTTGAGGCGTTTGATTTCGTCGCGCAGGCGGGCGGCCTTTTCGAAGTCGAGATCGGCGGCGGCGTCGCGCATGGATTTTTCCAGCGCGTTGAGGTGCGCCTGCAGATTGTTGCCGACCATATGGCCGCCATCTGCAAAGCCCTTGCCCGAGGTGCCGGAGATATCGGCGCGGACGTGATCGCGCTCGTAGACACTGTCGAGAATGTCGGAAATGCGCGCCTTGACGGACTCAGGCGTGATGCCATGTTCCTCGTTATAGGCCATCTGCTTTTCGCGGCGGCGGCTGGTTTCCTCCATCGCCCGCTTCATAGAGCCGGTGATGTTGTCAGCATAGAGAATGACCTTGCCATCGACGTTACGCGCCGCACGGCCAATGGTCTGGATGAGCGATGTCTCCGAGCGCAGGAAGCCTTCCTTGTCGGCATCGAGAATGGCGACGAAGCCGCATTCCGGAATGTCGAGACCTTCACGCAGCAGGTTGATGCCGACAAGCACGTCGAATGCGCCGAGGCGCAGGTCGCGGATGATTTCGATACGTTCCAGCGTATCAATGTCCGAGTGCATGTAGCGGACGCGCACGCCCTGTTCATGCAGATATTCGGTCAGGTCTTCGGCCATGCGCTTGGTGAGCACGGTGCAGAGCGTGCGATAACCCTTGGCGGCGGTTTCGCGAATTTCGCCGAGAACATCATCCACCTGGCTGCGGGCGGAGCGAACTTCGACCGGCGGATCGATGAGGCCGGTGGGGCGGATGACCTGCTCGGCAAAGACGCCGCCGGACTGTTCCATTTCCCAGGCGCCGGGTGTGGCCGAGACAGCCACGGTCGGCGGGCGCATCGCATCCCACTCCTCGAATCGCAGCGGGCGGTTATCCATGCAGGAGGGCAGGCGGAAGCCATATTCGGCCAGCGTCGCCTTGCGCCTGAAGTCGCCGCGATACATGCCGCCGATCTGGCTGACGGAAACGTGGCTTTCATCAATGAACAGCAGGGCGTTATCAGGGATATATTCAAACAGCGTCGGCGGTGGCTCGCCGGGGTTACGCCCGGTCAGATAGCGCGAATAGTTTTCGATGCCCGCGCAGGAGCCGGTGGCCTCCAGCATTTCGATATCGTAGCGCGTGCGCTGTTCCAGACGCTGCGCTTCCAGCAGACGTCCGGCCTTCTCCAGCTCCGCAAGGCGGCCTTTCAGCTCTTCCTTGATGGCGCGGATGGCGCCATTCAGCGTCGGGCGCGGCGTGACATAGTGCGAGTTGGCGTAGATCTTCACCGATTGCAGATCGCCGGTCTTTTGGCCGGTCAGCGGATCGAATTCGGTGATCGAGTCGATCTCGTCCCCGAACATGGAAATGCGCCATGCGGCATCTTCCAAGTGGGCAGGGAAGATTTCGATGGTATCGCCGCGCACACGGAAAGAGCCGCGCTGGAAATCCATGTCGCGGCGCTTGTATTGCTGGGCCACGAGATCGGCCAGAAGCTGGCGCTGATCAAGTCTGTCACCCACGGCCATCTGGAATGTCATGGCGGTGTAGGTTTCGACCGAACCGATACCATAGATGCAGGAGACCGAGGCGACGATGATGCAATCGTCACGTTCAAGCAGTGAACGGGTGGCGGAATGGCGCATCCGGTCGATTTGCTCGTTGATGGAGGACTCCTTCTCGATGAAGGTATCCGAGCGCGGCACATAGGCTTCCGGCTGATAATAATCGTAGTAGGAAACGAAATATTCCACCGCATTATCCGGGAAGAAGTTCTTGAATTCCGAATAGAGCTGCGCCGCCAGCGTTTTGTTGGGCGCGAGAATGACGGCAGGGCGTTGCGTCGCTTCAATGACCTTGGCCATGGTGAAGGTCTTGCCGGAGCCGGTGACGCCCAGCAGCACCTGTGACCGTTCGCCGGAATTGATGCCCTCAACCAGATCGGCAATCGCCGTTGGCTGGTCGCCAGCGGGTTCGAAGTCCGAGGCCATGCGGATGGTAATACCGCCTTCGGATTTGGCCGGGCGGGCAGGGCGGTGGGGCGTCCACAGCTTCCCATCCTTGAACAGCGGGTTGCCGCTTTCGATCAGCGCCGACAGGGCCTCGACCGTTGCCGTTACCGCGCCGGTGGCAAGATTTTCCGCATCCTCAAGGCTCACATCCATGCCCGCGACGGGGTTTAGACCAGCGGCTGCACGCGTCTTGGGGTCGTTCGACGCGCCGATGGAAACACCGCGCGACGTCTTCTGCGCGCTGGCCTTCTTGTTGACGCTTCCGCCGCTTTTGGCTTTTTCAGCCTCTTCTATCGCCTGTTTGCGCGCCTCGATCTCGATTTTCTTGCGATGCTTGCCAGCCTTGGATGCGACTTCCCGCTGCGTTTCCACGGAAGATGCTTCCGCCTCCGCTTCAAGCTGCTTTACCCAGTCCGAAACGCTGCCGGAGAGCGGCGCGCCTTCAAACGGGGCCTGCGGCATTTCCGCAAAGCCATCGGAGCGAGAGGTGTTGTTGTCGGGGGATTTCTTCGGTGATCTGGCCATTGTCGGAATATGGAGAGAGTCCAGTTGAAAAGGAAGGGGCGGGGAACAAAAAATGAGTACAAACAGGAAACGTTGAAGCTCAGGGAACCGGTTGCGAAGGCTTTGCGTTCTTCACGCGCTCTCACCACCCGGTTACAGGGCGCGTCAAAATCCTGTTCCTGTTTGCTGCGTCCTGCGCTAAGCAATACGCCGCAAGCCGGAACAGGTTCCCCTTGCCTCATTATTTTCCTCCCATCTCAAAGGTCTGTCATGCCTTTTTCCATAACCCCTGCGCATATCTGGCCGGTCGTCATGCTGATTGCCTCGAATGTCTTCATGACATTTGCCTGGTACGGACATCTCAAGCACAAGGGCAGCGTGCTGTTCTTCGCCATCCTGACCAGTTGGGGTATCGCCTTTTTTGAATATTGTCTCGCCGTGCCAGCCAATCGCCTTGGCTCCGAAGTCTATTCGACGGCGCAGCTAAAGACGATGCAGGAAGTCATCACGCTGACTGTCTTTGCGCTGTTTTCGGTATTCTGGTTGAAGGAAAGCCTGACGATCAACCATGTCATCGGCTTTGCGCTCATCGCTTTCGGCGCATCCTTCCTGTTCCGCTCGTAAGGGCAGGGCCTTTTCGCGAGGCGGTCGGCTCGAAAAACGGGCGACCGCCTCTTCACATCAGGCAGTCACGCTTCTTTCCTTCGGCCTGCGCGCAAGATGCGTTTGTCGTAAAACACGTGCAGCAGAGCGGCTATGGCGGCGGTTGCCGCGACGGCGAATACCAGCCTTCCGACGAGAATGCTGACGATATCCGCGCCCAGCGAAGCCATCAGCAGAGTGTCTTCGATCATGCTGTGGGCAAATCCCATGAAGACGCAGGAGAGAAAAATCTGACGCCGCGAAATCGTGCCGGATTGCGCTTCGCGAATGAGGAAACCCGCGCCGTAGGATATGCCAAGAAACAGGCCGATGGCCGTCAGTTGTTCAGCCTCGCCCTTGATGCCCGCCACGCGAAGGATTGGCGTAATTGCGAGCATGAGAACCTTCATCACCCCCGTGATTTTCAGAATTTCGAGGCTCCAGGAGAGGACGAAGAGGATGACAAGCATCCAGACGAGGGTTTCCAGCAGCGAGAGAAAATAGTCGCTCCATTCCAGTGTCGCTGTCATGGGTATCCAGCCGGGCTGGACGGGCGCGGAAAGAGCGCCTGTCGCCTGGAGGATGTGGTGCAGCAGAAAGGCGTAGAGCAGACCGCCGGCGATGCGCAACAGAGTTGTGACGACGAATGACGGACCCGCTTTCTGGATGATCTTCTGTTCCAGCGGCAATCCATGCGCAAACAGGATAAGCGCGGAAAAGACGGTGACCTCAGCCACGCTGAGGGACTGAACAGGCACCAGAGTGAAGATCAGCGGTATTGCGCCCCATATGCCCACAAGCATTGCAGTCAGCCAGGCCAGCCCCAGTTCTGGCGGTAATCCCACGATGTTCATGAAGGGCGCAAAGGCGGGGGAGATGACCTCGATCAGACCCATTCGCGACAGCACCTCCGTTGCCAGAGTAATGGGAACCGTGATGCGGACCAGCAGCCAATAGATGTGCAGCGTTTCACGGCTGTGCTTCAGGAATGTTTGCATCGCGGGTCCCTCTGGAAAATCATGTCCACTGTGCTACCGCGAGACCAATCGAATTTGTGGTCAAAAATTGCATGAGTGTGCAATTTTATTGCAAAGCGTCAGAGGCGGGCTATGCTCTCGGGCATGGATGCGATTGATCGGAAATTGTTGAACCTGATGCAGCGCGATGCATCGCGCACAAATGTCGAGATGGCCGACGACGTGGGCTTGTCGCCATCCAGCTGTCTGAGGCGCATCCAACGCTTGCGCAAATCCGGCGTCATCGACCGTATCGTTGCCATTCTTAACCCGGCCAAGGCGGGGCGAGGCGTGAAAGCCATGGTCACGGTTGAGCTGAAGCTGCATGGCGAGCAACATATGCGCCGGTTTCTGGAACTCGTCGCCGCCGAAGAGGCCGTTGCGCAGGCCTACGGCGTAACCGGGGAGACCGACGTCGTGCTGATGTTGCGTCTGCGGGACATGGATGAGTATGACGCTATCTGCGACAGGCTGTTTCGCGACGAGACGAATGTCGCCCGCTTCTATACAATGGTCGTCATCAAGACCGCCAAGGAGGAAACGGCGATCCGCATCTGACGCGACAATCTTTTTGAGGCGATTTTGGGTGCCGGGATTGCTCCCGGCACGGTTTCAGTGAGCGTTGCGCCGGTTCGCCCTTTGAATGGCGAAATCCAGAACCAGCATGACCAGCAGGCTTATTCCCACCAGCGGAAAAATGATTCCGCCAATAGCCAGCAGAGCGATCAAGCCGCGCAGAACGCGTTTGTCCTGCGGCAGGGGCGGAACGCCGAAGGAGCCTTTGGGGCGACGTTTCCACCACATGACACCGCCGGATACGGCCAGGAGGATGATGCCAAGGCAGGCGAGAGCCAGAATGATCTGGTTTACCAGCCCGAATTGCTGGCCCATATGAACGTTGATTCCCCATTCCAGGCCTTTGCCGAGCGGCCCGTAATCGGCATAGCTCATGTCGATGAGCGGCTCGCCGGTATATTGATCCAGGTGCACGACGCGCTGCTTGGCAAGGTCATCGGGATAGACAGAGCCGCTGTAGACGCCGGTCGGTGTCGTCGGCATTGCGACCGTATATCCCGCTTGCAGCCCCAAAGCATCAAAACGTGAGATTGCGTTGTCGATGCCGATCGGTGCGTTCGTAATGTCAGCACCTGTCGCGACGGGCGCGGGAGTTTCGGAATGCTGTCCGTGATCGTGTCCTGCGGAGGACATCGGCACCTGTGCCTGCTCGAGTGACCAGGTGGTTTTTGCCACGTTATCCAGATGCGTACCGGACATTGGAACATCCACCCGAACGCCTGCGGGATAACCGAAATTGTTGCCGTTTGCCCATTCATTGACCTTCGCGCCCCAGACGCCGGACCATGGCATACCCGTTACGGCAAGGAAAATGATGAACAGACCAACGAAGGCGCCGGTCACAGCGTGGGTGTCGCGCCAGAAAACGCGCTTTTTCGGCGTCCCGCGGACGGTGACGACGCCGCCTGTCTGGTTGCGCGGCCACCAGAGATAGATGCCGGTTGCCACAAGCAGGATCGACCACCCAGCGGCTATTTCGATAAGATACCGCGTATAGGTCCCGAAATATTTCAGACTGTGCAGATAGCGTATCGTCCACATGACAGTGCCGCGATCCGGCAAGGAACCAAGCACCTTTCCGCTATATGTATTGAGGTAGACGGCCCGCTTGCCATCGGGTGTCTTGATGGTGATTTCCGTCGAAGCGCCGGGGTCCGTCGGCGTCGTGTATTTGAGAACCGTACCGGGAACGGCTGCCAGGGCGGCGTCGATGATGGCAGACGGAGCGGCCTTTGGTGCGTTCTGTACAGCTTCGATGCGCTTGAGATCGGAATGGATTATCGCGTCGATTTCATCTCTGAAGAGATAGAGCGCGCCGGTAACGGCGAGTGAAATCATGAAGGGCAGCACGAAGAGCCCGGCATAGAAATGCCATCGCCAGACAGCGCGATAGAGGTTGATGGAGGAGGCTGCCGATTGGCGCGCATCCTCGAAAGAGGTGGTAACGGACATGAATGTCTCCGCAGAAGAATGAGGAAAGACGGCGAAATGCGCTACGCCTCTCGACGTGGCGCATGGGCCATGGTGATCTCAAACATCTCTGGCGAAGGGTGGTCCGCGCGGCCGTGAACCCAGGTTAGGCGAAGGCGGTGAAAGAACTTCCGTGACGGGTTGGAAGTGGAGCAGGATCGTCGGCAGTGGGGCAGGAATAAGCTCGATGACCGGGCTGGGTATTGCAGCGCCGGAGGCGGATGCCAGGCGGCACATGGTCCCGCAGCAGTTATTCGCGAGCTTCCCCGCCGGGTCCTGCTTTTCGGATGCCCCGCCCTGCGTGTGCATGGAGCAGATGATCTCATCTGCCGCCAGCGCCGCTGAAGCCATGGCGCCGTTTGTAAATCCGTTGGCGAGACCTTGTAGCAGGAAAAGCAGAAGCGCCAGCGTGGCGATAGCGCCAGCCGAGCTTCTATCCTGCATGATGTCGCGAACAAGCCTCATGGCGCCGACGTGCCACAGTTTTTCCGCATTGTCACTGCGGCAAGATGTACGTCTGGCCGAATTACAAATTGTCCATGTCGGCAAATCGCCATTGTTTCGCAGCTTTTTTGCCGGAATTGGCTGTGATCCTTCCCCGACTTGAAGTTGGTCGGAGTAGCAAAACATGGCTCCCTTTTCTCCAACGATAGCGGCGATCCGCTATGGCTATGGCCTTTCGCCGGGCCAGGTTCTCACGCAGAATGTCGATGACCTCTTGGTTCAGCTTGCGGATGCGCCTTTGAAGGATGCGTTTTTTCCGGTGGGCGGAGTGCTTGCCGCGCGCCAGCGGGCCGATGATCTTGCGGACGGGTTGGTCGCTGTCCGTCCCGCCAACAATGGTGGCGAGCGTGATCGCGATGCGCGCCGCGCCCTGCAGAAAAAAGCCGAGCAGAGTTTGCAACGCGACAGCACCGCCCGGGTCATGCAGTCAGTGTTCTCGCCCTACGGCTTCCACGAGCGTCTTGCGGCGTTCTGGACAGACCACTTCTCTGTCAACGCTCACAAGTCGCTACCGATGCGAGCGCTCACTCCGCTTTATGAGGTCGAGGCGATTCGACCGCATCTTGCCGGTCGGTTTCGCGACTTGCTTCAGGCTGCCGTGCTGCATCCCGCGATGCTGATCTATCTCGACCAGAACAGATCGACCGGACCGGAATCAGTTGCGGCTGAACGCCAGAAGCGCGGCCTCAATGAAAATCTGGGCCGCGAATTGCTGGAACTGCACACCATGGGCGCTGGCAGCGGCTATACGCAGCAGGATGTGCGCTCGGCGGCCTTGGTGCTTACCGGCATGACGGTGGATGACCGTTACGAAATGCTGTTCCGTCCCCGCATGGCGGAACCCGGTGAGATCAAGGTTCTTGGCGTTTCCTATGGAGGCCGCAAGCGCACCGCGGATGATTGCCTTGCAATGCTCGACGATCTGGCGACGCGCCCAGAGACCGCGCTGCATGTCTGTCGAAAGCTGGCCACACATTTTATCGCCGATGATCCTCCCATGGATGTTGTCGGTGCCATGGCGAAAGAGTGGAAAGCCAGTGATGGCAACCTCATCAAGGTCTATGCGGCCATGCTGAACCAGCCGCGTGCCTGGAGCGATCCGGGCCGCAAGATGAAGCTGCCCTTTGACTTTGTGGTTTCCGGGCTGCGGGCATTCGGCGTCAACCGGAAAAACTGGGAGCAGCGATTATCTCCATCCGGTGACGGCGAGGCCGCAAGGTCAGTCCCCGTAGGTTCGGTGCAACCCGGCATGGGTGATATGGCTGGTGCCGAAAGCGCGCAATCCATGGCCCCACCCAGCGGAGACATGGCAGCCGAGAAGCCCGGTCCGGAGGGGCAAGGCGCTGACGCGAAAATTCAGAAGCCCGCCAACAGGCAAAGTCTGGCACGAACGCTGACGCTGGCGTCGCTGCGCCGCATGGGCCAACCCGTCTGGCAGCCGCCAAGTCCCGCGGGATTTGAGGAGGGTGTCGCTTCCTGGCTCTCTCCAAGCCAGATGAGCGAGCGTATCCTGTGGGCGCGCAAGGCATCGAACACGCTTGGCGGCGACATGGAGCCGCGAAAGCTTCTGGAAGTCGCGTTGGCGGATATGGCCAGAGACGACACGATCCGTGTGGTCAGCCAGGCGCCCAATCGTGCGAGCGGCATGACGCTTGCGCTTTCCTCCCCGGAATTCAACAGGAGATAGGATCAATGACCATCTCTCAGACCATGCTTATCAGCCGCCGCAATTTTCTGGTGACGGCTTGCTGCGCGGCTGCCGTGCCGGCGTTTTCACCAGTCAGCTTCGCCGCCATGCCGGGCGAAAACCGCTTCGTCACCATTGTGCTTCGCGGAGCCATGGATGGGCTGGACCTGGTTCAGCCCTATGGTGATCCTGCATTCGCAGGGTTTCGTCCGACACTTGCCCTGACGCCAGATACCGGCCTGATCGATCTCGATGGGCATTTCGGGCTCAACCCGGCAGCGCAGCCTTTGATGCCTCTGTGGCAGGCGAAGGAACTGGCCTTCGTCCATGCGGTTTCCACACCCTACCGCGATCAGCGCAGCCATTTCGACGGGCAGGATATGCTGGAGAGCGGGGCAGAGCATGTCCATGAGGAACGCACCGGATGGCTCAACCGCGCCCTGTCGTCCATCCCGCGCTCCGCAGATCGCAAGGCGATAGACATCAACACGTCGATGGAGCTCATTCTCTCAGGTCCGAACGAGGCGGACGTCTGGGCCTCCACGTCCAACATGACGATGGGAGCAGATGAAATCGGCTTCTTCAAGCGGCTCTATGCGAATGATCCGGAATTTAACCAGGTTCTCGCCGAAGCCTTGCGCACCGACATGTCGGCGGAACAACTCTTTCAGGATGAAAAGCGCGGGCAGGGCATTCGCGATGTCGCCAAGCTGGCGGGTGGCCTGCTGAAAGAAGATTACCGCATCGCCAGTTTCTCCGTGGACGGCTGGGATACCCATGCGGGGCAGAAGGGGCAGTTTGCCAGAACGGTCAAGGACCTGACCATTGCGCTGACGACGCTGAAAGATGCGGTCGGGCCGGAGGTCTGGAAGAAAACGGTTGTCGTTGCGATGACCGAATTTGGACGCACGGCCCGCGAGAACGGCACGGGCGGTACCGACCATGGCACAGGCGGCGTCGCAGTCCTTGCTGGTGGCGGTATCGATGGCGGCCGCGTTCTAGGCAACTGGCCCGGCCTCGGCGATGGCAAGCTTCTCGACGATCGCGACCTGATGCCGACCGGCGATGTTCGCGAACTTGCTGCCGCCATGCTCTATCGCCAGTTCGACGTATCCAGTGAAGCGCTGACCAACACGATATTTCCCGGCCTGAACTTCGACAGGTCCTCAGCCTACCTCAAAATCTGAGGTGATCAGATCAGGGCGCGGCGGTTGCCGATGTTGCAGCATCGATCAAAGCGGTCTTCACTGCGATATCGGCCATTTCAAGCGCGGCTGCGCGTGATTTCGCAGCCGCGATAAAGCGGCCATTGTGGCAGAAGGTTGCGCCCTCAACGCCGCAAGCCGCTTCCAGATCGGCGTCCGTCAGCCCACCCCAGGCCGCAGGCAGGTCTGCTCGCAGTTCAAATCCATCGTCGGCACGGCGAATACCCGTTACGCACCAATCCTTGTCGCGCGGGTGGACCACGAAAAGAAGATGGTCAGCACCGGCTTTGACGATTGCAGGACGGAACGGCATTCCCAAAGGAAGCTCCAGAACGCGGCCTTCGCCCGTTGCATCGATGGCCTTCAACACAAGGGCTTCAGCCCGCAGCTTTGCCGCCTTCTTCTCGATGTTTGCCTCAACGAAGCTGCGCGCGATGGAGAGCGCATGATGGAACGCGCGGTCGTCGGCTTCCGGGTCGCTATTGTCGAAAGATGGCTTCAGCGTCTCAAGGAGGCTGGGCAGCGTCAAGGTAGACAGTTGCCCCGCGGTGGATGGGCTCAGCGCACCATTATCCGTGAGATCGATTGGCAGAACGAAGCTTGCGTCGAATGAGGCATGAAGGGCCTCGATATGGGTATCGGAAATGCCCGATGCCGCCATATAATCGCGACCGAAATGCTTCCACACCAGTCCGAAAGAACTATAGGGCTGGCCGTCCTCTCTAAGAGGCGCTCCGCGCTGATGATGATCGAAAATGCGCGTCTGCGCATCATAGGCGCCGCCCACGTCATAGATGATACGATCGGAGGCAGGCGTGATCCATTCCGGCGAGCGGCTGCGTATGATTTTCGCCTGGGGGAAGAGGCGGGTCAGGATGACGCTGGACAGAAGTTCATCGGCATGAAAGCCACCGGAGTGGGTAACGAGAAATTCCGCTGTCATCAGGTAGCTGGCCTTGTTGGTAGGAGTGCGATCTTGACGATCAAATATCGCTTGTCCGACCGCCTAGCAAGCAAACATCAGCTGATAGCAGTGATTTCCAGCTCATCGTCACCCACATAGGCTGGATCACCGACCGATTTCCCCAAAAGCGCCCTGGCGACAGGGGAGACGTAGGAGATTGAACCCGTCTTTGGGTCTGCCTCGTCTTCCCCGACAATCCGGTAGGTTTGCACCCGCCCGTCTTCCCGTGAGAATGTCACGGTGCTGCCAAAGGCGACGACATCGTTGTTTTCGGGCGGCGCTACGAATTGTGCGGTATGAAGCCTTTCGGAAAAATACCTGAGATCGCGCATGTGCGGGCCAGCCTGTCGACGACGCTCGTTGATGTCCTCAATGGCGTTTGCCTCATCAAATGCCGCTCTTGCGGCAGCGACCTGCTTCTGGAGTGCTATCAAACCCGCCTCGGTGACGAGGTTGGGATGCGGCGAGACGGGGCGATCCGGCAGCTGTGTTTCTGCTGCGGTTTCGGCACTCTCTTCCTTTACGAAGGCTACGCTCACGGTCAAATTCCTTTATACACTTATCCTCATATGGAGAGTGCAGAGCGGAAAGACAACCGTTTGGCTCATTCGTGTCGCAGCGCCTCGATAGGGCTGAGGTTCGCTGCCCTGCGCGCCGGGAAGTAACCAAAAATGACACCGATTGCCGCGGAGAAGGCGAATGCGAGCGCGATGATCGAAGGGCTGGTGACGAAGGGAACGCCCAGAAAGCTCACCACGGCATAGGCAAGACCCAGCCCCGTGAGAATTCCAGCAAGACCTCCGAAGGCAGAGAGCATCACCGCCTCGACCAGAAACTGGGTCAGGACCTGTTTTTCCAACGCGCCGATAGCAAGCCGGATGCCGATTTCGCGGGTCCGTTCGGTCACGGAAACAAGCATGATGTTCATGATGCCAATGCCCCCGACGAGCAGACTGACCGCCGCGACAGCGCCGAGAAGCCCGGTCAGTAGGGTTGTCGTTCCCGTCATTGCCGAAGCGATCTGCGCCATGTCATTGACGGTAAAGTCGTCCTCGCGGCCCAAACCAATGCGACGGCGTTCGCGCAGAAGGTTTTCGATATCTGCCTGAACCTTGGCGGTGGAAACGCCGTCCTGCGCAGAGACCATGATGCTCGATATGGTCGTGGTGCCACCGATGCGCCGCTGGTGGATTTTCAGTGGCATGATGATGGTATCGTCCTGATCGTCACCTAAGCCCGATTGGCCCTTGCGCGCCAGCACCCCGATGACAGGGCAGGAGATGTTGCTGACCCGGATCGTCTGCCCAACCGGGTTGGCGGACCCGAACAGCTCCTGCCGGACGGTCTCGCCGATGATGCAGCCGATTTGACCGCCACGATCTTCCGCAGGCAGAAATTCCCGTCCCAGTGCCAGCGTCCAGTCCTGCACGGTCAGGTAATCATTGGTGGTGCCAACCACGCTGGTCGAATGATTCTTGCCGCCATAGATGACCGTCGCAGCAGAGCTTCTGTTGAGTGGAGCGACGGCGCGCACACCGCCTAGCTGGTCACGCATGGCCTGAACGTCATGCTCGTTGAAACGCTTCGCCTCAGTGCTGGCGCGTCCGGGGCCAAACTGGCCCGGGCGTACGAAAAGCATGTTGGTGCCCAGCCGCGAAAGCTCCGATTTCACCTGCGCCGTCGTGCCGTTTCCGATGGTGACCATGGCGATGACTGCCGCCACGCCGATGACGACACCGAGCACGGTCAGGAAAGAGCGAAGCATGTTCCGGCTTATGGCGCGCAATGCAAGCCGGGCTGTCTCAAGAAACATCATGGGCCTCCGGGATCTGGTTGGCGCTGTCTGAGGCAAGGTGGCCATCGACAAACCGCAACAGGCGGCCTGCATAGGCAGCGATGTCTTCCTCATGCGTCACCATGACGACAGTAATCCCCCTGTCGCGGTTCAGCGAGGTGATCAGTTCCATGATTTCGGTGCTGGTCTTTGTATCGAGATTGCCGGTGGGTTCATCGGCCAGCAGGAGAGCGGGCTGGGTAACGATGGCACGCGCAATGGCCACGCGCTGCTGCTGCCCGCCCGAAAGCTCCTGCGTCGTGTGGTGTTCTCGACCCGCAAGCCCCACCTGCGCCAGCGCCTCCAGCGCTCGGGGACGCCGCTCCGCAGCCTTCATGCCCCGGTAAATGAGGGGCAATTCGACATTTTCCACGGCAGAGGTGCGCGGCAAAAGGTTGAAGCCCTGAAAAACGAAGCCGAGCATATGACGACGCAACAGCGTCAGTTGTTCCTTGTCGAAGCCGCTGGTCGGCACGCCCTGAAAAAAGTACTCGCCTGCCGTTGCCGTATCGAGGCACCCGATGATGTTCATGGAGGTGGACTTGCCGGAGCCCGAAGGTCCCATGATGGCAACGAATTCACCCTCCGCGATAGACAGGCTGACGCCGTCCAGTGCGCGGATCGTCGCTTCGCCGACGCCATATTGCTTGACGACGTTGCGGAACTCTATGAGCGGGTGGACTGTCATGCTCTGCTCCCGCTTCAATTGCTGCGCTGGGAAGCGTCTGTAATGACCTGATCGTCAACCTTCACGTCGCCTGATTTGATGGCGGTGAACTGGCCGTCCGTAGAGCCGGTTTCCACCTCGACGGGGACGGGATTGTTGTTGCGCAGGACCCAGATGTTTCGCTTTGCCGAGACCGCCGGTTCGTCGCCACCACGCTGCCTGTTCATTCGCGGAGGCCGAAACAGTCCCATCAGCCCACCACCGCCACGAGAGGCGGATTCGCGTGGTGGGCTGTATCTGAGAGCGGTATTGGGGACGAGGATGGCGTCCTTTACCTGCTCCACCACGATATTGGCTGTGGCTGTCATGCCTGGACGCAGAAGCAATTCCGCATTGTCGACAGTCAGAATGCCCTTATAGGTCACGACGTTCGAAACGGTCTCAGACGCAAATCGCACCGTCTCAATGGAGGCGGGGAAGTTGCGGTCCGGATAGGCGTCGACATTGAAAGACGCAGTCTGGCCGTTCCGGACTTTTCCGACGTCAGCCTCGTCAATCGCGACCTGCAATTCCATCTGCCGCAAATCGCCGGCGATGGTGAAGAGAACGGGCGCATTGAGTGACGAAGCCACCGTGGCCCCAGGATCAACGTCGCGCGTGAGCACGACACCGTCTATCGGCGAGATGATTCTGGCCTTGCCGAGGTTGAGTTCCGCCAAGCGCAAATCAGCCTCCGACGACAGCACGGACGCGCTATTGACCTGAAGCGTAGCTGCGGCAGCATCATAATTGAACTGTGCGGCGTCCAGATCCTGCTGGCTGGACACACGGCTTTGCACGAGCGATTTTAGCCGGTCGAGCGATGCCTTGGCGGAGCCGAGATCGGCGGTTGCCTTGAGAACATTTGCTTGTGCCGATGCGAGCTTGGCGCGGGCACTCTGCACATCCGCCTGCAGCTTGTTCGTATCCAGTTCTGCCAACACGTCGCCTGCCTTGACCGGGCTGTTATAGGTCACATTGACCTTTCTAACGGTGCCGGAAAGCTCGCTTGAAATATCCACCTGATCGGTTGGCTGGACCGAACCCGTGGATGTAACGATGACGGATAGATCGCCCTTTTTGACGTCTGCCGTGGTGTAGGTATAGGAAACCCGCGAGCCGCCAGAGATATAATAATAGGTCACCGCCCCACCCAGCAGCAGAACCGCACCCAGCACATAGATAAAACGGCGCGACTTTCTTTTGCCTTTACTGGAAGCGCCGAGAATCTCTCGAAGATCCGGTTGTTGTGCCGTCCTGCTTGTATCGTTGCCGACGTCATCGGGCTTGGTCATTTCTCTTCCCTGCAACTCGGCCGACCCGTGACAATATCGTGCGCATGACGCCTGATGAACGATCTGGATCGGATTCGGCTCCACGTTCTGTTTATCGAACGGAAGTTGCACAGCTTTGCGGCAGCGTGAAGTGAAAACTTGGTAATATTACCGGTAACAGGTCCGCTGCGGGTCACAAATGGAGGAGCGCGTCGGTGGACAACTGCCATTCATGGCGCGCGCGGCAACAACGCCCGGAACGGTTGGTGCCCGCCGGGTTTAGAACCCGGCGGGCTGTCTCTCAGAATTCAGCCCATTCCGGCTCTTTTACCGCTGCTGCACCGCCACCAAAGGCGGCTGCGAGTTTACGGCTCATGCTGCGGGCAGGAGAGGGAACAGAGGCGGATATGGATGTAGCCGCGCGTGGCCTTGCAGCCTGCCGAGCCGTACCTGCATCGCCCAGCCGAAACTGCGCCAGCATCTCGGTGAGGCTGCGTGCCTCCTTCGCAAGTGCGTGGCTGGCGGCGGTGGATTCTTCGACCATGGCCGCATTCTGCTGCGTCCCTTGATCCATCGTGTTGACGGCGGTGTTGATCTCCTGCAACCCGAGTGACTGCTCCCGCGATGCTTCGGCGATAGCGTGTACGTGCCGGTTGATTTCCTGCACTTCTGCGGCAATCGTCTGAAGCGATTTTCCGGTTTCGCCCACCAGTGTCACACCGGTTTTGACCTGATCGCCGGACGTGTTGATGAGCGCCTTGATCTCCTTGGCAGCGTTCGCCGAACGCGAGGCCAGTTCACGCACCTCCTGGGCGACGACTGCAAAGCCCTTGCCAGCTTCGCCTGCGCGTGCCGCTTCGACACCGGCATTCAGAGCCAGAAGGTTGGTCTGGAATGCGATGTCGTCGATAACGCCGATGATATTGGCGATCTCATTGGACGAATTTTCGATCTGGTGCATGGCATTGATGGCTTCGCCCACGATCTTGCTGGAGCTTTCGGCACCATCGCGGGTGCGAACGACGAGCTTGCTGGCCTCATCGGCGCGTTTCGCTGCGTCCTTCACCGTTGTCGTGATCTGTTCCAGAGCAGCGGCCGTTTGCTCAACCGATGCCGCCTGCTGTTCGGTGCGTTTGGACAGGTTGTCCGCCGAAGACAGAAGCTCGTTTGCACCGGCACTGATGGCCTGTGCATTTCCGCCGACGGTCGCCATGGCGGCATTGAGCTTCTGGATGGAATCGTTGAAGTTGCGGCGCAGACCGTCGAGATGCTCGACGAAAGGCGTTTCGATGCGGAAGGCCAGATCGCCATCGGCGAGGCGGCCCAGCGCAGTCTCGAGTTCGTTTACGGCCTGCTGCAGGTCCTGTGCTTCGCGCGCCTTCTGGGCTTCGCGCTCCAGCCTCTCCGACAAGCTGGCTTCCTGGGCGGCATCGGCCTGTTTTGTCAGCTGCGCCCGCTCAATGGCGTTCGTGCGGAACACGGCCACTGCCTGTGCCATCTGCCCGATTTCATCGGCGCGGTTGATACCTGCGATTTCCTGGCTGGTCTCACCTTTGGCAAGACCGATCATACGTTCGCGCAACACAGCCATTGGACCGGTGATCCCTGCGTGAGAAACATAGAGAGCAAGGCCCAGCGCAAGAACGACGCCAATGCTGAGCGAGATGATGCTGAACATGATGATTGACTTGACGTCTTCCGACATGCTGTCGCCGCCTGACGTCAGCAATTCCATCATCGCCGTATTATTGCCGCCAGTCTCCGTGGACAGCTGCTTCATCAGCCCATCATTTTCCGCCATGATTGCGGGCACGCCTGCCTTGTTGCCGGAGGCTGCCATGACGATAGCCTTATCGGTATTGGCTTTGACCGCGGCCAGGATCGTCAGGATCTTCTGCATTGTTGGCTGGCGGCTGGGCACGGCAACGCCAACAGCCTGAAACCGCTCGGCTGCTGTCTGCAGATCCTTTTCGTATTTCTCCTTCATGTCCTTGTAGACGGTGGATGTAGGATCCTGCTCCAGCAGACGGCCGGAAATAGCGACCGCCGTCCAGACGCCAGCCGAGGCACGGGCACCAAGAACCGCAGCCTGGCTCTCATTACGAATGAAGCCGTGGTAAGTGTCGTTGGCATGATTGAAGCGGATAGACATATAGGCGATGCCTGACAGCGAAATGACGCCCAAAACGACAAGCAGAGATAATATCTTTGTTTTAATACCAAAATTTTCCAGCATGAATTGTCTCCCCCCAACCCATATGCGCGACAGTTCGGCACGTGGTGGCATGCAGTGCTTCAGATGAATGTAATGAAATGCCGCGCAGGCTCCGACGTTCGCATCATGCATTCGGCAGTTGCCGTGTCGTGCCGGCGATTAGTCCGTATAATCGTTAAAAACAAAATAAGTTGACAACCTTTATTCTCGCACGATGCTGTCGGGCAGACGGGAGAAACGCGCTGATCGAAAAAATCTTCTCCATCAATTCTGTCTTGTTGCTAGACAGTTTTTTGCAATGCAAAAAATCGGTAAAAAATGTCATTTTGCTGTTGCAGAGCATGTATGAACCGTGTATCTCCCCACCATCGAAAAGGCGGAGTGTAGCGCAGTCTGGTAGCGCATCTGGTTTGGGACCAGAGGGTCGGGAGTTCGAATCTCTCCACTCCGACCATTTTTCTTTAACGCCATTGAATTAATGGCTAGCAATCTTCAAAAATAGAAAAGTTGATGTGGGCAGTTCTCCGGAAACTGCCCTTTTTACATTCATGCTACGTATTGGAAATATGCCCAGGCGCCGACAAAAAACGCTATCACTGCGGCAATCGCGATAAGCTTGCGCAGTTGCGGGTTTGGCTTGCGAGGCTGTTTCGGCGGCTCCGGCTTGCGAAATTTGATGACGTTTTCATTCATGTCTGCTGTCCTTTACATGTCGTCCCGATAAAATAGGCTTCGTCCGCATGTAGCAAGATAAGTGTAAAGCCTTTTCCCCATCTAAGGCTTTTATGGTTTCCGCATTATGCGAGGCTTGCGCGGACTTGACTTCAAAGGGGAGTCGGTCCAATTGAGTTTTGCTGTCGCTCTGTCATGTTTTTATGATAGGGGATGGGGAGAAAGGGCGGAGCGCCCCTTGATCGCAAGACCGGAGCAGTTTGAAATGTCTGCAAAAATCTATCGTCCAGCCAAGACTGCCATGCAATCCGGCAAGGCTAAAACGAATATCTGGGTGCTGGAATTCGACGCCGAGGTTCCGCGTAAGATCGATCCTGTGATGGGCTACACGTCCTCGTCGGATATGAACCAGCAGGTAAAGCTGACTTTTGAAACGCAGGAACTGGCGGAAGCCTACGCCCAGCGCAAAGGCATCGAATACCGCGTTATTCCTCCTCAGGAGCCAACCCGCAAGATTGTGTCCTACACGGACAACTTCAAGTTCACCCGCACACAGCCCTGGACACACTAATTCATAGATCGGGCCCCTTAGCTCAACTGGATAGAGCAACTGCCTTCTAAGCAGTAGGTCGCAGGTTCGAGTCCTGCAGGGGTCGCCACCAATACAAAAAAGCCCCCGGTATATACTCCGGGGGCTTTTTTGTTTCAGCTAGTTCCCATGATGTTGTTTCTGAGTGTTATTGTTTAATCGCGTACGGTTTCGGAACCTTTCGGCCGCATATTGCTGCGAACGAGATTGGTCTGTTTGATAATGGGCTATGCCAAACGAATGCGCTGACAGTCTGAGGCAGGGACGCTGGGGCTCCATCAAGCAAAACCGTCCCGCTGAAGGGCTGCGTCAATACGACAGGTTGTTGGGGCGGGTGTGGCGCTGTACCGATGTCATGACAGATGGTGTCGAGCGGTTGGCGGAAAGTTTTTGAAAATGATGGGTTCGGATTGGGTCGATTGGTTCCCGATAGTGCTTTTGCCGCTCAAGCTTCTTGTGTTGGGAACAGGAATGTTTTTCGCGATCAAATGGCATCATGATCAGGCGAAGAAGGACAGGGACATCAACTGAGCCGCGTCACGAGGTGGTGCAGGTACAAGACCGCTTCAATGCCTCGATAATCCGGTTATGCTGGCTGGATGATTCTCTGTTACGATCGCTGATTGATGGAAACTTCCCTATATCTCCCGGTGAAAACCTTTCTTGAGGCTGCGGGTTATTCCGTAAAGGGTGAGGTCGGCGGATGTGATCTCGTCGGAATCAGCGACGATGAATCGCCGGTGGTGGTCATCTGTGAACTCAAGATGACATTCAATCTCGAGCTGCTTCTCCAGGCCGTTGATAGGGCCGCTGTCGCTGACGAGGTCTGGATCGCGGCCAGAATATCGGCAAAGGGCAGGGGAAGAGAAGCCGATAAGCGTTATCGCGATCTCTGCCGCCGGCTTGGCATCGGCATGATGGGCGTGTCCGATCGCGGGGACATCAGCGTTATCGTTCCATCGACGTCTCCGATGCCGCGCACAAATCCGAAAAGACGCTCCCGACTGGTGCGCGAGCACAAGACGAGGCGAGGCGACCCGGTACTGGGTGGCAGCACGCGCGTCCCCGTGATGACGGCCTACCGACAGCAGGCATTGGGATGCGCTGCCATTCTGGCGAAAGGCCCGCTGCGGGTAGGGGATGTGAGGAGGGACGTTCCGGAAGCCGGTAAAATCTTGCTCTCAAATGTCTACGGCTGGTTCGAGAGGCTTGAGCGTGGCGTTTACGGCCTGACTGACGCCGGGCGCGATGCGCTAGTTCGGTGGCCCCAGCTTTAACGCAACAGCTGTACCCAAGCTGGCCAGCGCTAAGGCAAGCGTCGATCCACTAATCTGATGAAAAAAAGAGAAAACTGGTGCCCCCGACAAGGTTCGAACTCGTGACCCCCTGATTACAAATCAGGTGCTCTACCAACTGAGCTACAAGGGCAATCCAGTGCGGTGGAATTAGCAGATTCTCCTGTCGTGTAAAGTGGAAATTTCACTTTTGTGTGGAAAAACTTGTTTCAAATTCGCATCGGGCCCGGCAAGCGGCTAGCCTTGCAGGTAGTAGAGCTTGTGGGTGATGGTCCAGTTTCTCTCTCGTTCCAGAAGCGAAAGATATTCGCAGAACACAACGCTTCCCATTTGCGTGGTCAGTTTGACGGAGGCGGTGTCTCCCACCTTGTCGATGCCGATGATGTCAAACTCATATTGGCTCTCCTGCAAGCCTTGCTCTGCCGAGCGCAGTTGGTGAATGAAATCCTCCACGGACAACCACTCGGTCGCGCCCTCGTAGTTGCCGACGATGCTGGCACGTGGATCCAGAACCTCCCGCAGCATGTCACCATCGGCTTGCGCCATTGCCTGCACGTAATCCGCAATCGTCTGGCTGATTGTTTCCGACATCGTTCTGACCCTCCCTCCAGAAGTCAGATCTAAAATACACTCTTTTCAGCATTCTGCCACGACCGGGGTAATGTGCGGACGGAAGGTCCGAAACAGGCTTCAGGCACACGGTTGTCCACATTTTTGTCGGGTCGTTTGAGCGCTTGCCACGCGGGCGACAAATTTCCGGTCGATGTCGTTTTGCGTTCAAAACCCCATTAGAGGGGTGCCGTCAGCGAGGAAAATTTCGTATGATCCCGCTTCAACCCTGCGGGTCTTTCGGGCCGGGGCTGTTTTCGAGAATGCGAGTACGGGTGTTTCGGTGATCGATCCTTATGTTTTGCTGGGCGTAGAGCGTGATGCCGATGATGCCACGATCAAGGCGGCTTATCGCAAGGTTGCCAAGAGTGCGCATCCCGACAGCGGCGGTGATGCCGATCAGTTCGCCAAGCTTCAATTGGCCTACGAGCTTTTGAAGGATCCGGTCAGGCGCAAGGTTTTCGACGATACGGGATATGATCCGCAACTGGCCGACGCCAAGGATCTGAAGGGCTTGCTAATGTTGGAGACGCTGGTCAACGAGTTCATTCTCGACGAGCGGGAGCCTGGCAGCTTCGATCCCGTAGCAGCGATGCGTCGCAAGCTTACGGACGACATCCTCAAGAGCCGTTTTCACATTCTCGAACTTGAGCGTCACCGCACCCGCGTGCGCAAACACATGGACCGGCTGGGCCGAAAGCCGGAAACGGATGTGCTGGGATCGATGCTGCGCGCGCGTAGCCAGTCGATTGCGGACGCCATTCGCAATGCCGAAACACAGATAGAAGTTATTGAACAGGCCTACACGATGTTGGAAGGCTATTCCTACGAGCTTGAAATAGCCGTGCTGGCCGAGCCTCTCTTGAAGGGGGAGGCGGCAGAATAACGCCTGCGTCGCTCATGCCCGCTTCAGGGACCATTCACCAGTGCGAGAATGAGTTGATGGACGGCGCCGCCATTCGATAGCTCATCGCGGTCGAAATCGCGGCCGCGCTGGCGCTGCTCATTGGAAAGCTCTCCCAACCTCTGCTGCAGGACGGCGCGAACCTTCTGGCACTTCGGATCGTCTTCTGCACGCAAACCCACGCTGTAGGCTTCTATCTTCCTGACCATGTCGAGAATATGCTCGCCGTGAACGCGCTCGTGTTTCTCAACGCCGGAGATGAAGCGTTGCCAGCCTGCCGCGACGTCAGAAGGAAGTTTTGCGGGAGCCTTTGGCCATGTGTAGATGATCGTCAGATTGGGACGGGCAGTTGCCAGAACGCAAGCGCCATCTGCCTTCGGACGATAGTCTCGGCGCCATGTCAGCTTGAAGGTGGTGTGCGCAACGGCTTGAACGCCCGCCTGGGGCCCGCGTTCACCGATTGATCGATAGAGTTCGATGCCGGAACTGCCGGTGATGGGATATGTCTTTATCTGCTCGGTTGGCGTCCAACTGTTCTGGGCGAAAGCTGCCGTTGCCATAAGTGTCAGCAGCACCTTGGCGGCGAAAATGGACTTAAGTCTTGAAGGCACGCGTTTTCCTGCTCGTCATCATGGTGTCTCGGCCTGTGGCTCGTAGAGTTCCCAACCTCGAGGCGTCAGATGCTCCTGCGGATGGTAGCGGGTCTTGTAACCCATTTTCTCCGAACCATCGACCCAATAGCCAAGATATACGTGCGGCAAACCAAGCGTACGGGTGCGGGCAATGTGATCGAGGATAAGAAAGGTGCCCAGAGATCTTTTTTCATAGTCTGGATTGAAGAAGGAATAGACCATGGACAACCCGTCGCTCATCGTGTCCGTCAGCGCGACCGCGACGAGTTCACCGCGTTTGCTGTCATCGATACCAGCGCCGGGCTCGCGCTTTCGATACTCGATGATGCGGGTGTTCACATGCGTGTCTTCGACCATCACGGCGTAATCGAGTGCTGACATGTCCGACATGCCGCCGGATTGATGGCGGTGGTCGAGGTATCGGCGAAAAAGCGAGAACTGCTCGGTGGAGGGCTCGGGTTGGTGCACGCTGGCAACGAGATCGTTATTATATCCAAGAACGCGTCGCATGGATTTGGTCGGTACGAAACGCTCCGCCAGAATCCGTACGGAGACACACGCCCGGCAGGTCTCGCAAGCGGGGCGATAAGCGATATTCTGCGAACGACGAAAACCGCCCTGCGTCAGCAGGTCGTTCATTTCTGCCGCACGAGGGCCGACAAGATGAGTGAAAACCTTTCGCTCCAACTGGCCGGGCAGATAGGGACAGGTCGCCGGTGCGGTCAGATAGAACTGTGGTGAGGGCGTCGCCTGCGTGTTCATAGAACCCTGATCGCTCCCTTCGCCAGTCAAGCCTCTGTAACAGAATGGCAAAAAGCTACAAAACGTCAACTGCCTGATAAGCGGCGCACGTCAATTTGACGCTGCGCCGCGCGGCTTTTGCCAAGTTCAGGTGGTTCTGACGATGACGGTGCCTAGCAGCAGGTCATGGACGAGGCGTGAGCGCTCGGTAAACAGTCCGGCCAGCAGGATGAGCGGGGTAAGAATCGAGTTGATGACCCAGAAAAGAACGATGTGAACCGTGGAGATCAGAAAATCGATTCGCCGTCCATCGGTGCGCGCCATCGCAATACCCGCGGCCCGCATGCCAGGGGTTGCCTGTGCAGAACTGCCGAGTGTCATGCCGAAATAGAGAATGGCGACAATAACGAAAATGGCCGGAAACAGTGCAAAACCTAACCCAAGCGTCAGGACGCCAAGGAAAAAGACGATGACTGCAGCAGGAATGCACAGAAGGGCGACGATGATATAATCGATCACAAACGCAAAGACGCGACGGCTCAGAACGCCGCTATAGGCGCGCCAGTCTTCTGTCGGGACATAGGTGGCATTCGGGTCGAGGCTCATCGACGGTTTCTCCTGTTCGGAACAGTAATATGGTATTGAAACCGCCGAATGCAATGATTTGCAATCTCACGCCTTGGCGAGTTTTTTTGCGGCCTCGATGGCGAAATAAGTCAGGATGCCATCGCAGCCTGCGCGCTTGAAACAAAGAAGCGTTTCCATCATTACGCGGTCGCCGTCGATCCAGCCATTCATGGCTGCCGCCTTGATCTGCGTATACTCTCCCGAGACCTGATAGGCAAAGGTGGGGAGGCCGAAGGCTTCCTTGAGGCGCCAGCAGATATCAAGGTAGGGCAGGCCCGGCTTGACCATCAGCATGTCCGCACCCTCTTCGACATCGAGTGCCGCGTCGCGAACCGCTTCCATCCCGTTTGCGGGATTGATGTAATAGCTGTTCTTGTCGCCCTTCAGGAGTCCGCTTGTCGATATCGCCTCGCGATATGGGCCATAGAAGCCGGAAGAGAACTTGGTCGCGTAGGACATGATGCCGACATTCTGGTGGCCGGATGCATCCAGCCCCCGGCGGATGGCGCCGATGCGGCCATCCATCATCTCGGACGGGGAAATGATGTCGGAACCGGCATCCGCCTGCATGACGGCAGCCTTGACGACGAGTTCGACGGTCTCGTCATTGACGATATCATCTCCGCGCAAGATGCCATCATGGCCGTGGCTGGTGAAAGGGTCCAGAGCAACATCGGTAATGATGCCGATATTGGGTACGGCCTTCTTGATGGCGGCGGTTGCCTGATTGATGAGATTGTTGGCTTCCAGCACGTGCGAGCCGGTCTCATCGCGCAGGTGCATCTCGACGTTGGGGAAGGTGGCGATGGCGGGAATGCCGAGATCGGCCGCTTCCTTCGTCGCCTCCACCAGCATGTCGACACTCATGCGGTTGACGCCGGGCATTGCGGGAATTGGGTCGATAATATTGGTGCCGGGAACAATGAAGACGGGCCATATCAGATCATCCACAGTCAGAAGGTTTTCCCGCACAAGACGGCGCGTCCAGTCCGCCTTGCGGTTTCTGCGCATCCGGCGGTGTCCGGTAACGTGGTCTACGAGGTGCGTCTTGTCATTCATTGCCATTTCCTTCCAGATTCGGTGCTGTTCGGCGCAAACGGTTCACGCCCGGCGGCATTGCACCGCCTGCTATATCTGCTCCGGACCCACTCCGGACCAGAACGCTGCACCCTATATTTCGGCGGCACATAGCACAGGAGCGCGCAATTGCGAATGCGGCAGATCGTTGCGGGTCTTTGACAAGCGTCGTGCCTCGACGCAATATCCTCTGGTCGTGCGCTTAACTGGTCAGTATCTTCGCCCCATGGAACCTGATTCTCTGCCACACCCCAAGATGCCGCTGACAGAAATACTCTACATCGCCTTTCTTAGGCTGGTGGCGATTTCGTGTTTCTGGTTTGGCTTGCAATATTGGGCCATGCTGACGGGCTACTCCCTGAGCGGTCACGCACGGTTCGATATGCTCAACATGCCCTGGCGCATTGCTGGCACAAGCCTTGCCGTCATCTTCCCTGTGGCTGCACTTGGCCTGTGGCTCGGTGTTTCCTGGGGCGCGGTCATGTGGCTCATCGGTGCTGGCACCCAGATCGCCATGTACAAGGTATGGCCCAACATCTACGGTCACAACACCATCGTGCCCATCATGCACGGCATCGTATCAACCGTTTATATACTATTCCAGGTCGCTTTTTGGCTGGATGCGCGCCAAAACGACGAGCGCTCAAGAATTGATTTACCATAAAATTAAAGCAATTCAGGCCGGATTTGACGCATTTTTTCCCGCTAAGTATTTGATTTATATAGAGCGGATTATGTCTTTTTTGGACGGTGCGCCGGTGGGGCAGGGTGGGCGTGTTGCAAGTAACCGTTTGTTAAGGCTGCATTTTAAGTAGAATTTTATGCGCATTGCTTAGATTTCCTCTCAAGGCGGGAAACAAAATCAAACACCGCCAAACAAAACAGTGAGGCAGTCATGATCAATAGCAAAGCAAAGCCACAGGCCGCAGTTTCCGATACTCAGGACGAAACCATCCGCTCGCTCTACATGGAGTCGCTCCACCTGGTTGAGCGCCTTCACCGTCGCCTTCTCGATGTCATCAAGGACGAGTTCGACCGTCAGGGTCGCGATGATGTCAACGCAGTTCAGGCGCTCCTGCTTTTCAACATCGGCACATCTGAATTGACCGCTGGTGAGCTTCGCTCGCGTGGTTACTACCTCGGCTCCAACGTGTCCTACAACGTCAAGAAGCTGGTAGACCTCGGCTTCATCAACCACCAGCGCTCCCGCATCGACCGCCGCTCGGTTCGCATCAGCCTGACCGACAAGGGCCAGGACATCGCGGAAACCGTCGCAGGCCTCTATGAACGCCACATCGGCTCCATCGAAAAGGTCGGCGGCATCGGTACCGGCGAGTTTGCAGAAATGAACAAGATGCTCCAGCGTCTGGACCGTTTCTGGAACGACAGCATCGCTTACCGCCTGTAACCGCTCAGTGATATCGGCCCAATCAGCAAAGCCGGATGCCACTCGCATCCGGCTTGTTGCATTTTTGCGTGTACCCGTTGCAAAATCACACGCTGACACAGCTTCGTGAGAGGCCTTCGGGTGACACGAATTGGCCATATTGGTATGGGACCGCCACAAGCGAAGGAGCCGGCGGTTTCTCCTGTGTTCGCGTCATGCGTCATCCAAATTTCGCATCGAGTAAGTCCTGCCGGCAGGCGCGTGAATACGTGTTTGTTAACGATGTTGTTTTAGGCGTTGATCAAGATGCCTGATAAAGTGGCTGGTAGGTAAAATGACAAAGAAAATCGTCCCAGAAGTTCTTTCCCGGCGCGCCATGTTGCGCTCTGCCGTTTCCATCGGTGCTGCAGCGCTTGCCGCGCCCGCGCTGGCGCAGGATGCTTTCAACGATCTCATCGGGTCGTCGCGTCGCGGTAACTGGGACGATCAGTTCGATGCCAACTCGTCGCGCGCCGCTGTCGGCGTTGCTTCCAACACACCGGTTCTCAGCCCGGAATCCCCGGCCTTCGTCCAGCAGGCCATGATGCAGTATCAGCAGATCGTTTCCAACGGCGGCTGGCCGGAAGTTCCGCCAAGCCAGCAGCGTCTGCAGATTGGCGTCAGCGATCCCTCGGTCCAGGCTTTGCGCCAGCGCCTTATGATTTCCGGCGACCTGCCGCGTGAAGCTGGCATCTCCAGCGCATTCGATTCCTATGTCGATGGCGCATTGAAGCGTTTCCAGGCCCGCCACGGCCTTCCAGCTGATGGTGTCATCGGTGAATACACGCTGAAGGCATTGAACGTGCCTGCGCAGATCCGTCTCGCGCAGCTTCAGACCAACCTCGTTCGCATCAACACGATGTCGGGCGATCTCGGTCCACGTCACGTCATGGTCAACATTCCCGCTGCTTCCATTGAAGCCGTGGAGAACAATCGCGTCGTGCTGCGCAACACCGCTGTCGTAGGCCGCGATACTCGCCCGACGCACATCATCAATTCGAAGATTTACGAAATCATCCTCAATCCATACTGGACTGCACCGCGTTCGATCGTCGAAAAGGACATCGTTCCGCTAATGCAGAAGGATCCGACCTATCTTGAGCGCAACAATATCCGCCTCATCGATGGTCGTGGACAGGAAGTGTCGCCGACAACGGTTGACTGGAATGCGCCGAAGATTCCGAACCTGATGTTCCGTCAGGATCCGGGCAAGAACAACGCCATGTCTTCCACCAAGATCAACTTCCACAATCCAAACAATGAATACATGCACGACACCCCGCAGCAGGGTCTGTTCAACAAGCTGATGCGCTTCGAGTCGTCCGGCTGCGTGCGCGTGCAGAACGTGCGCGACCTCACGTCGTGGATATTGCGCGACACGCCCGGCTGGTCGCGTCAGGAGATCGAGCGCGTTATCGCAAGCCGCGTCAACACGCCGATCAAGCTGGCGCAGGAAGTGCCGGTTTACTTTGTCTACATCACGGCCTGGTCCACGCGTGATGGCGTCGTGCAGTTCCGCGACGACATCTACAGCAAGGACGGCAATGCAGAGCTGGCACTGAACACGACCACCGCGATGGAACAGCCTTCGGGCGCCATCGACGACGACCTGGTGCCGCGCAACTGATCAAACTGTCTTGATGCCTTTAAAAGCCGCGTTTTACATCAAACGCGGCTTTTCCTTTTGGGGGCGGCGTGGCCCGAAGCGATTTTTCGTCTCCACGTCGCAGTTTGACGGGCAAATCTCGTTGTCCGTATTGCTCTTGAAAGGGCAGGGCGTTAAGACGCCATCGCATTACTGTTTCAGGAGCTTTCATCATGTCGAATACAGATGCCTTCTTCTCCAGTCCGCTTGCCGACGTCGATCCAGATATCTTTGGCGCGATCGAGAAGGAGCTCGGTCGTCAGCGCCACGAGATCGAATTGATCGCTTCGGAAAACATCGTCTCGCGCGCCGTGCTGGAAGCGCAGGGGTCGATCATGACCAACAAATATGCCGAGGGATATCCGGGCAAGCGCTATTACGGCGGATGTCAGTTCGTTGATATCGCCGAAGAGCTGGCCATCGAGCGCGCAAAGAAGCTGTTCGGCGTCAACTTTGCAAACGTACAGCCCAATTCGGGTTCGCAGATGAACCAGGCCGTCTTCCTGGCGCTGCTCCAGCCGGGCGATACCTTCATGGGCCTCGATCTGAATTCGGGCGGTCACCTCACGCATGGTTCGCCGGTCAACATGTCCGGTAAGTGGTTCAACGTCGTGTCCTACGGTGTTCGCGAAAGCGACCATCTTCTCGATATGGACGAAGTTGAGCGCAAGGCCAAGGAAACCAGGCCGAAGCTCATTCTGGCTGGCGGTACGGCTTACTCCCGCGTTTGGGACTGGAAGCGTTTCCGCGAGATTGCCGATGAAGTCGGCGCTTACCTGATGGTCGATATGGCGCACATTGCCGGTCTCGTCGCCGGTGGTCAGCACCCATCGCCGTTCCCGCACTGCCACGTTGCCACAACCACCACGCACAAGTCGCTTCGCGGTCCACGTGGCGGCATGATTCTCACCAATGACGAGGATCTAGCCAAGAAGTTCAACTCGGCCGTATTCCCAGGCTTGCAGGGCGGCCCGTTGATGCACGTCATCGCCGCCAAGGCTGTCGCTTTCGGTGAAGCCTTGAAGCCTGAGTTCAAGGACTATGCCGCACAGGTCGTCAAGAATGCCAAGGCTCTTGCGGAAACGCTGGTCGAAGGCGGTCTGGATGTGGTTTCGGGCGGCACCGACAACCACCTGATGCTGGTCGATCTTCGAAAGAAGAACGCCACCGGCAAGCGCGCGGAGGCCGCTCTTGGCCGTGCCTACATCACCTGCAACAAGAACGGCATTCCGTTCGATCCTGAAAAGCCTTTCGTAACATCAGGCGTGCGCCTCGGCACACCTGCTGGCACCACGCGCGGCTTCAAGGAAGCGGAATTCCGCGAAATCGGCAATCTGATCGTTGAGACTCTTGATGGCCTCAAGGCTGCCAATTCTGACGAAGGCAATGCCGCTGTTGAGGCTGCGGTTCGTGAGAAGGTCGTCGCTTTGACAGACCGTTTCCCGATGTACCCGTACCTGTAACCGCCTATTCCATAATTGTCGCTGGTGGGCTGCAAATGGCAATTTCTGCGCTTCCGGTGCTCACGTACTTTAAGTACGCTGCGCTCTGGTTCTCGAAATCACCATTTTGGCCACGCCAGCACCAATTCTTGAACAGACAGTGAGACAAGGATCAAGCGATGCGCTGCCCGTTTTGCGGCTCGGAAGATACGCAGGTCAAGGACTCGCGTCCGGCGGAGGATAACACCTCCATCCGCCGGCGGCGCATCTGCCCGGATTGCGGCGGTCGCTTCACGACCTATGAGCGCGTGCAGCTGCGCGAACTGATGGTCATCAAGAAAAGCGGTCGCAAACTGCCCTTTGATCGTGAAAAGCTGGTGCGGTCCTTCGAGATCGCGCTACGCAAGCGTCCCGTGGACCGCGACCGCATAGAGCGGGCGGTTTCCGGCATCGCGCGCCGTCTGGAAAGCTCCGGCGAGACGGAAATTCCATCCGAGGAAATCGGCCTGCAGGTGCTTGAAGCCCTGAAAAGCCTGGATGACGTGGCTTTCGTGCGTTACGCATCCGTCTACCGCGATTTCAGCCATGCCGAGGACTTTGAAAACGTCATCGCCGAAATCAACGCGAAGATCGCACGCGATACCGACGCCGGAGCCTGACCTGTGACGGACAGCGCCGATGATGAACGGTTCATGGCGCGCGCAATCGAGATTTCTCGTCGCCATGCCGGCCTTACAGATACAAACCCCTCCGTCGGCTGTGTCATCGTCAAGCATGGCGAGATCATAGCCGAAGCCGTGACCGCCATTGGCGGGCGGCCCCATGCCGAGCGGCAGGCGCTGGAAATTGCGGGAGAGGCAGCGCGTGGGGCGACCGCCTATGTCACGCTGGAACCTTGCTCTCATTTCGGAAGGACTCCACCCTGCGCCAATGCTTTGGTGGATTTCGGCGTTACGCGTGTCGTCGTTGCCGTGGATGACCCGGATGAACGGGTCTCGGGTCGTGGATACGAAATTCTGCGCAATGCCGGGATCGCGGTCGAGACAGGCTTACTGCGTCGTGAAAGCGAGAGAGAACTCGCCGGTTACCTCACGCGAAAGCTGAAGAAACGCTCGCATGTAATTCTAAAAATTGCCGTTTCGAGCGATGGCATGATCGGACGGATAGGGCAGGGGCAGGTGGCGATAACCGGCCCGGAAGCAAGGCGTGCCGTGCACGAACTGCGCGCCCGCTGTGACGCCATCCTTGTGGGAATTCGCACCGCCATCGCAGACGATCCGGAGCTTACGGTGCGGCTTCCCGGGCTTGAGCAACGTTCGCCGGTGAGGTTCGTGCTCGATCGCCGTCTGGAGTTGCCGCTTTCCTCCAAGCTCGTCAAAACCGCGCGGGATGTTGCGACGGTTGCCGCTGTTGTACCGCCTGTCGAAAATGATGAGGCCTTTGCGTCAAGACGTCAGGCACTCGAAGCCGCCGGGGTGGAGGTGCTGCAAGCGTCGACCCTTGAAGCGTTTGTGATGGCACTTGGCGATAGGGGAATGTCGGAGCTTCTGGTGGAAGGCGGAGCCTTTGCGGCCAAGGCATTTCTGGACGCTGGACTTGTGGATCGTATCTTGCTGTTTGAAAGTCCCGTCATCGTTGGGGAAGGCGGGCTTGAAAGCCCACTTACACGTGCCGATATCCCTGAAGAATTTACGTTCGTCGGTGAGACGGCCTATGGGCCTGATCGCTGCTTTGAATTTGAAAGGCCATTTTGATGTTCACCGGAATTGTTACCGACGTTGGAACCGTTTCCGAGCTTGAAACTCTGCCGGAAGGTGTGCGCCTGCGCATCGCCACCAGCTATGATCCCAAGACGATTGATATTGGTGCGTCCATTTCCCATGGCGGCGTGTGTCTGACGGTCACGAAACTGCCGGAAGAAGGCAGCAATCAACGCTGGTATGAGGTCGAGGCCTGGGAAGAGGCGCTTCGCCTGACCACAATCTCAAGCTGGACGAAGGACACGCGCGTCAATCTGGAGCGCGCCCTGAAAATCGGTGATGAACTTGGCGGTCACATCGTCTCCGGCCATGTGGACGACAAAGCCGAAATCCTGTCGATTGAGCCTGAGGGCGAGGCCGTGCGCATCCGTCTGCGCGCGCCTCGGCATCTGGCAAAATTCGTTGCGCCAAAAGGCTCCATCGCGCTGGATGGCACATCGCTGACCGTCAACGCCGTTGATGGCACGGACTTCGATGTCCTGCTCATCCGCCACACACTGACCGTCACCACATGGGGCGACCGCCAGCCGGGCGATTTCGTGAATTTCGAGGTCGATACGATGGCGCGCTATGCGGCTAGGCTGGCCGAGTTCCCATCCGGGAAAGAATGATGATCTCGCCGTTGAGATTGGTGCGGGCGCTTTCAACAAAGCCAAGCTTGGCCGCCAGTTTCAGCGAGGGACCGTTGTCAGGGTCGATGATGGCTGTCATGGGCATGAGCGGAAATTTGGTTTCCGCCCATTCGATCAGGGCGGTCATCGCTTCAAGAGCATAGCCCTTTCCGTGGCTGTCAGGAGACAGAAGCCAGCCGGTTTCCAGCGTTCCTTCTATCGACGGTGTCATGTCTCTGCGCACCTCCTGGAAGCCTCCTTCACCGATGAACCGGCCGGTTTCCTTCTCCTCTATGGCGAGGAAGCCAAAGCCGAGATGGTGCCAGTGGCCGGTCGTGCGCAGCAATCTGGCCCACGTCACCTGACGACTTGAAGGCGGCGCGCCGATATAGCGCAGCACATCGGGATTGGCCCAGAGAGCTTCATAGGCGTCGAAGTCATCGACATGGTGAGGTCTGAGAACCAGCCTCGATGTTGTGATCGTAGGGATGACTGCCAAGCTGCGCTCCTGTGCTTGGCGTTGAAAATAACCACAATCACGCCATGGACAACTGCGCATTTTTACTGCGCGCTGCATTCCATCTACCGTGCCCTGCGCGAAAAATGCTTGCCAATCGGGGCAAGCCATGGTTTGACCGCCGCAAAAGCCGGGATGATCCGGCGCAGCCTTTCAGGAAAATCTCATGTCCCAGCCTCATCTTCTCATCGTGGAAGCACGTTTTTATGACGATATGGCCGATGCACTTCTCGATGGCGCCAAGTCCGCGCTTGATGAAGCTGGCGCGACCTATG
Organism: Rhizobium sp. Leaf311; assembly: GCF_001423445.1. Taxonomy (NCBI): domain Bacteria; kingdom Pseudomonadati; phylum Pseudomonadota; class Alphaproteobacteria; order Hyphomicrobiales; family Rhizobiaceae; genus Rhizobium; species Rhizobium sp. Leaf311. Next base: position 822,182 of record NZ_LMNZ01000004.1, read on the forward strand.
ACGTCATCACCGTTCCCGGCGCTCTGGAAATCCCTCCTGCAATCGCCATGGCTCTTGATGGTGCTGACAATGACGGCACCGAATATGACGGCTTCGTTGCCCTTGGCATGGTCATTCGCGGCGAGACCTATCATTTCGATATCGTTTCCAACGAATCCTCGCGCGCGCTGATGGATCTGGCCGTCAGTGAATCGCTGGCTATCGGCAACGGCATCATGACCGTTGAAAACGAAGAGCAGGCCTGGGCACGCGTTCGTCGTTCCGAAAAGGACAAGGGTGGCTTTGCGGCCCGTGCGGCGCTGACCATGATTGAACTGAAGAAAAAACTGGGTGGTTGATAGCATGACCAGCACCGAAAACGGTTCCGAGCCGCGCCAGCCTTCCACAAAGCCCGTCAATCAGCGTGGGGCTGCCCGTCTGGCCGCCGTTCAGGCGCTGTATCAGATGGATGTCGGCGGCACCGGCGTGATGGAGGTCGTCGCGGAATATGAGACGCACCGTCTCGGCCAGGAAGTCGATGGCGACACCTACCTGAAGGCCGATCCTTCCTGGTTCCGCTCGATTGTTGCAGGCGTCGTGCGCGACCAGATCAAGATCGATCCATTGGTTCGCTCGGCGCTGCAGGAAGACTGGCCTTTGTCGCGCCTCGACACGACGGTCCGCGCCATTTTGCGCGCAGGCACGTTCGAAATTCTTGAGCGCAAGGATGTTCCGGTCGCTGTCATCGTCACCGAATATGTCGAGATCGCCCGCGCGTTCTTCGAGCATGATGAGCCGAAACTGGTGAATGCGGTATTGGACCGCATTGCCAAACAGGTGCGTGGCGAGGCAAAGCGTTAAAAAACATTCGAGGAAGACATGAGCGCTGTTTCTGTTGCCGGGCTTGAACATCAACTCCACGACGCCAAGCGAAATGTCTTCCTGCTGACCATGGCTCAGGCCATCATGGGATCGGCCGGTCCGCTGAGCTTCTCGGTTGGGGCGCTGGCCGGTTATCAGCTCCTCGGGGCGGACAAGTCACTGGCGACAGCGCCGCTGACCGGCTTCAATATCGGCGTTGCGCTTGGCGCAATAGCCGTTGCCCTGGCCGCCCGGTTTCTCGGGCGCAAGGCTGGCTTCATCCTCGGCGCACTCCTTTGCTCCACGGGTGGTGCGCTTGCAGCGGTCGCGCTGTTTCGCTCAGAGTTCTGGCTATTCGCTCTTGGCCTGCTGTTGATCGGCATTGCCGGTGGCTTCACCCAGAAAATCCGTTTTGCAGCAGCAGATGCCTCTCCCTCCTTCTACAAGCCGAAAGCCATTTCCTGGATTCTGGCTGGCGGTGTCATCTCAGCCATCGTCGGGCCGCAGCTTGCAATTTTCGGCAAGGATGCGCTGGAGCCGGTTACATTCGCCGGGGCTTTCATCGCGCTCATCCCGCTCGGTCTCGTTGCAGCGCTCATTTTCTCTTTCCTGAAGCTGCCGGAGCTGAAAAACGCGTCTTCTGCATCGCAACCGGCAAGGCCTTTGAGAGAGATCATCACGACGCAGCGCTTCATCACCGGCATGATATGCGGCATCGGGTCTTACGCGCTGATGACATTCATGATGATCGGCGCGCCGCTTGCCATGGTGATCGGCTGTGGCTTCCCTTCAGAACTGGCCACGCTTGGCATTCAATGGCACGTGCTTGCCATGTTCGGCCCAAGTTTCTTTACGGGGATGCTGATTTCGCGTTTCGGTGCGGAAAAGGTGGTTGCTGCCGGGCTCATCATTTTGATGATCTGTGCCATCGTTGCCCATATGGGTGTGGACCTCTGGAACTTCTGGGCTGCCCTTATCCTGCTCGGCATGGGCTGGAATTTCGGCTTTATCGGCGCCACGTCAATCGTGTCTTCGAGCTACCGCCCGCATGAGGCGGACAAGGTGCAGGGTTTTCACGACATCATTCTTTTCAGCACCGTTGCCCTCTCGTCCTTTTCGTCCGGTCAGGTGTTTACCGCCTGGGGCTGGTCGGTCATGAACCTTGTCATCTGGCCGGTCACGGGCATTTGCCTTCTGCTGCTGATATTCCTGCTGATGAAGCAGAGGGCCGCTCAAAAGCCACTCTGAATCAGTGCGATAAGCGCTCCGCCGCAAATCTTCGGACTTGACGCGGCCTCTTTTGCCAACGCAATCTCTGCCCGCAAGTCATTTTTCCTTGGGAGGGGAACAAATGGCTCACCCTGGCGTCAGGGATTTACACCCTGCGCCCGCATGGTTTCGCCCGCCGGGGAGGGAGTGAGTACCCGGCACACAGGAGGTAAGTGCGAATGACTGTCATTGCATTGGTAATTTTATGCGGTGTCTTGTCCGTGGTCTACGCGGTCTGGGCAACGAAAAGCGTTCTCGATGCCGATCAGGGCAACGAGCGTATGCGTGAAATAGCAGGCTATATCCGTGAGGGCGCGCAGGCCTATCTCACCCGCCAATATCTGACCATTGCAATCGTCGGTGTCATCGTCGCAATTGCCGCCTGGCTGCTTCTTTCACCGGAAGCCGCTATTGGCTTCGTTATCGGTGCCGTCCTGTCCGGCGCAGCAGGCTTTGTCGGTATGCATGTCTCGGTGCGTGCCAATCTTCGCACCGCGCAGGCTGCATCTCACAGCCTGGCTGCGGGCCTCGACATTGCCTTCAAATCCGGTGCCATCACCGGTATGCTCGTGGCAGGGCTCGCGCTGCTCGGCGTGTCCATCTACTATCTCGTATTGACGGCAGGCCTTGGCCACGCGGTCGGGTCGCGCACCGTCATCGATGCGCTTGTCTCGCTCGGCTTCGGGGCGTCGCTGATTTCCATCTTCGCCCGTCTTGGCGGCGGTATCTTCACCAAGGGCGCGGATGTCGGCGGCGATCTCGTGGGCAAGGTCGAAGCGGGAATTCCGGAAGACGATCCTCGTAACCCCGCGACCATTGCCGACAATGTCGGCGACAATGTCGGCGATTGCGCGGGCATGGCCGCAGACCTGTTTGAAACCTATGCCGTCTCTGTGGTGGCTACCATGGTTCTGGCAGCGATCTTTTTTGCCGGTGCACCGGTGCTTGAGAATGCCATGCTTTATCCGCTGGCAATCTGCGGCGTCTGCATCCTGACGTCTATTGCCGGGACCTTCTTCGTCAAGCTCGGCACCAATAATTCCATTATGGGAGCGCTTTACAAGGGGCTGATTGCGACCGGCATCTTCTCTGTGGCCGGGCTTGCCATTGCCACATCCATGACCATTGGTTGGGGCACCATCGGCACCGTCGCCGGAATGGATATTACCGGTACCAATCTGTTCTTTTGCGGTCTTCTCGGCCTGTTGGTGACGGCCCTGATCGTTGTGATTACCGAATACTACACCGGCACCAACAAGCGCCCGGTAAACTCCATCGCTCAGGCCTCCGTCACGGGCCATGGCACCAACGTCATTCAGGGCTTGGCTATCTCGCTGGAATCGACGGCACTGCCCGCCATCGTGATCGTCGGCGGCATCATCTCGACATATCAGCTGGCAGGCCTGTTCGGCACCGGCATTGCGGTGACTGCGATGTTGGGCCTTGCAGGGATGATCGTCGCGCTCGACGCATTTGGTCCGGTGACGGATAATGCGGGCGGCATTGCCGAAATGGCCGGTCTCGACCCTGATGTCCGGAAGGCGACAGATGCTCTGGATGCCGTTGGTAACACCACCAAGGCGGTAACGAAGGGCTATGCCATCGGCTCTGCAGGTCTGGGCGCGCTGGTGCTGTTTGCGGCCTATTCCAACGATCTTTCCTATTTTGCAGCAAACGGGGACACCTATCCTTACTTCAGGGATGTGGGCGAGATTTCATTCAGCCTCTCCAACCCATACGTCGTCGCCGGTCTGCTGTTCGGCGGCCTCATTCCCTACCTGTTTGGCGGCATAGCCATGACGGCGGTGGGCAAGGCGGCAAGCTCCATCGTTGAGGAAGTCCGCCGCCAGTTTCGCGAAAAGCCTGGCATCATGCAGGGCACCGAAAAGCCTGACTATGGCAAGGCAGTCGATTTGCTGACAAAAGCCGCCATCCGCGAAATGGTGGTACCTTCACTCCTGCCGGTTCTGGCACCGATTGTGGTGTATTTTGGCGTGCTGCTTATTTCCGGTTCCAAAGCCTCAGCTTTTGCGGCGCTCGGTGCCTCTCTTCTGGGCGTCATCATCAACGGACTTTTCGTCGCCATTTCCATGACATCGGGTGGCGGTGCCTGGGATAATGCCAAGAAAAGCTTTGAAGACGGCTTCATCGATAAGGATGGCGTTACGCACCAAAAGGGATCCGACGCGCACAAGGCGTCTGTGACCGGCGATACGGTAGGCGATCCCTACAAGGACACCGCAGGCCCTGCGGTGAACCCGGCGATCAAGATCACCAATATCGTGGCGCTGCTGTTGCTAGCTGTTCTGGCGCACTAAGCTGGTGCAGATCAAAAAAAGGCCCGCGAGACGAACATCTCGCGGGCCTTTATAATTCGAGTTAGCGGATCAGAAACCGCTGCCGTCGCCAGCCGCCTGGCCCAGGATGCTCTTCGCAATCCCGGCGCCTGCAGTGCCGCCAGACAAGAGCTGCTGAAGGAATGTGAGATCCTTGCCGCCCGTTGGCGTGGTGCGCGAGATTGTATCGAAGACCTTGCCGTCCTGGAGAGTATAGTTCGCCTTCTGCGAAACGACGCCGTTCTTGTCGAAGTAAATCGCCAGAATGTTCTGTTCGACCAGCTTTGGCTTCATGAAGGCTGCCTTACGCACGCGCTTCTGGGAAATGTAGTAGAAAACCTCGTTGCCGAATGTCGCTGTTGTCGAGGGCGTTCCCATGGTCAGCAGGACCTGTTCGCGGCTGGAGCCGACAGGAATAAGCTGAAGGGACTGCTCGTCTGCGACATAGCCATTGTGAAAGACGTCGGTGGTGCTGGTGCAGGCACTCAGCAGACTGGCAGCTATTACAACAGCCACGGCGGTCTTGCTCAGAAACTTGGTCTGCTTTCCGGACTTCTGCTTGCTCACCTGCGTTTCCCCGACTGCGATCATGAATGGCACCTTCCGGCATTGCTTACGTGTCGTACCGCTTCTGTACACACGATTATGTCAATCCGGGGACAGAAAATCCCCGCCTCACAACGGAATGCAATGGCTTTACGAAAATAACACCTCCTCCGGCGCTCTCTTCTACTGTTGCAGCCCAACGATGAACGTGACCTCAACGGCATTGCAATTCTTCGGTGCTTCGGTAAACCAGCTTTGGCAATCATGCAACACGGGCAACGGGCGAGACGCGATTTCGTCGATCAATATTCGGAAATTTCGATGGTCTTCGGTCTTTTTAAGAAGAAAAACAACAATCGCGTCATCGTCGACAGGCAATATGCTGCGCTGACGACAGCTGCACGGCAACCCGGTTTCTATCTCTATCTGAACGTGCCGGACACCGTCATGGGTCGTTTTGAGCTTCTGGCCATCGTGATGATTCTGTATTTCCGCCGCACCAAGAGTTCGCAAACCAGCGGGCAGGAGATTGCGCAGGAAATAATCGATGCGTTTTTTCAGGACCTGGATCACTCCATGCGGGAGCTTGGCATCGGGGACCAGGGTGTTCCGAAGCGCATGAAGAAATTCGCCGGAATGTTCTATGGCCGTCTCGAATCCTATGCCGCCGCTTTGGACGGCGATGATGTGGATGCACTTGCAGCAGCCCTTGCTCGCAATATATATCCGCAGTCAGAAGCGACCCCTGCAGATATGCGGGGACTTGCCACCTGGATGATGGCTGCTTCCGACGCATTGACGGCTCAGTCGGAAGACCTCATCGCGACAGGGCAAGTCACGCTGCCCACACCGGACTTTAAGAGGTTACCATGAACTCGCACCTAGCGGCCAACGACGACGTCCCTTTTTCATACCTGGTCAAGGTAGGCCATATTTCTGCCAATCCGGTCAGGATTGGTCTCTCCGCGAACGCCGAGGAATTAAAGGGCCTGGCGAAATTGTGGGATGTCGTATCGGTGGAATACCTGAAAAGCGAGCTGCAGGTTACCCGCTGGAAGAAGGACGGTTTGAAAATCACGGGCGACGTACGCGCTGCGCTGACGCAGTCCTGCGTTGTAACACTGGAGCCGGTCTCAAGCGTGATCGACGAGAAAATCGAGCAGATTTTCGTGCCGGAAGGTTCAAAGCTGGCGCGCTTGATGCCGAATGAGCAGGGCGAGATTGTTCTTGATCCTGACGGTCCGGATATCCCCGATCAATTCTCCGGCGATACGATCGACGTCGGTGTCGTCGTGGCCGAATTTGCAGCGCTTGCCATCGACCCTTACCCCCGCAAACCGGATGTGGATTTCTCGGAATACACGGACGAGAAGGCGGATGCAGATAAAAAACCATCGCCATTTGCGGTGTTGAAAGATTGGAAAAAAGACTGAATGCGGTTGGTCAAGCCCAACAATTCAGTTGTAAGCGGGCGCGGAAACGGTATTTTCGCGCAAAATTCCACCGCACAGCGGTAAGAAGGATCAGGGACGAGTGATCAGAATAGCAATTGACGTCATGGGCGGAGATTTTGGCCCTGATGTTGCCATTCCCGGCGCTGCCAAGGCGCTGGATCGGCATAACGATGTGACTTTTTTGCTCTACGGGCAAAAAAGCAGATGCGAACCTATTCTGGCGCAGTTTCCCAAGCTTCGCGATAACTCGCAGTTTTTCGACTGCGAGGTTTCTGTCACCATGGATGAGAAGCCGAGCCAGGCGTTGCGCCGTGGTCGCTATGTCTCCAGCATGTGGCGCGCCATCGAAGCCGTGAAGGTCGGCGAGGCCGATGTCGTCGTTTCCGCTGGCAATACCGGTGCGTTGATGGCAATGGCAAAATTCTGCCTCCGGACCATGGCGCGCATCGAGCGCCCGGCAATCGCCGGTATCTGGCCCACCCTGAAAGGTGAGAGCATCGTTCTTGACGTTGGCGCAACAATCGGTGCCGACTCCCAGCAGTTGCTCGACTTCGCCCTCATGGGCGGCGCAATGGCCCGTGCCCTTTTCGATATCGACCGCCCGACCGTCGGACTTCTGAATGTCGGCGTGGAAGAGGTCAAGGGACAGGAAGAAGTGCGCGAAGCCGGTCGCCTTATCCGCGAGGCCGGTCTCAGCACCATCAACTACCGTGGCTTCGTTGAGGGCAATGATATCGGCAAGGGTACAGTCGATGTCGTCGTTACCGAAGGCTTCACGGGCAATATTGCCTTGAAGACCGCCGAAGGCACGGCTCGCCAGATCAGCACACTGCTGAAGGAGGCGATTTCGCGCAGCTTCATAGCCAAGATCGGCTATATTCTGGCCAAGAGCGCCTTTGACGTGCTTCGCGAGAAAATGGATCCGCGCAAGGTCAATGGCGGCGTGTTCCTCGGCTTGAATGGCATTGTTATTAAAAGTCACGGCAGCACTGACGCGCTCGGCTTCGCTTCCGCGGTAGATGTCGGCTATGACATGGCTCACAACGGGCTGACCGCAAAAATAGAAAATGATTTGAAGGCTTACCACGCCAGAAGGCTTCCACCCCCGGAGCCTGAAGTGCTCGTAGCTGATGAGGAATAAGAGATGATCCGCTCGATTATACGTGGTTTCGGTGCGGCGCTGCCTAAGCGCGTCATGACAAACCAGGACATTGAAGCGATCGTCGAGACCTCTGATGAGTGGATCGTTCAGCGCACCGGTATCAAGCAGCGCTACATCGCGGGCGAGGGGGAAACGACGTCTTCGCTCGGAGAGCAGGCTGCACGCGCGGCGCTTGAAAACGCTGGCATACGGCCAGAAGACATCGACCTGATCATTGTTGCGACATCGACGCCGGACAACACCTTTCCTGCAACAGCAGTCAATATTCAAAATCGCCTCGGCATCACCAGCGGCTTCGCATTTGACGTTCAGGCGGTTTGCTCTGGCTTCGTTTATGCCATGGCAACAGCTGACCTCTACATTCGCGGCGGCATGGCAAAACGCGTCCTCGTCATCGGTGCCGAAACATTCTCGCGCATTCTGGACTGGACGGATCGCACCACCTGCGTGCTGTTTGGCGATGGCGCCGGTGCGGTTGTGCTCGAGGCAGGAGAGGGCGAGGGCAAGACATCTGACCGTGGTATTCTGACCTCTAATCTACGCTCGGATGGGTCGCATAAGGACAAGCTCTATGTCGATGGCGGCCCTTCCACAACCGGAACGGTAGGTCATCTGCGGATGGAAGGCCGGGAAGTCTTCAAACATGCTGTGGGCATGATAACTGACGTCATCGAAGCTGCTTTTGAGGCAACGGGCACTACGGCAGACGATCTGGATTGGCTGGTCCCCCACCAGGCAAACCGCCGTATCATCGATGGTTCTGCGAAAAAGCTCGGCATTCCCACGGAAAAAGTCGTGATCACGGTAGACCAGCACGGCAACACATCGGCAGCCTCCATACCTCTCGCTCTGGCAGCAGCAGCGTCTGACGGTCGGATCAAAAAGGGCGATCTGGTGATGCTGGAGGCGATGGGTGGCGGCTTCACCTGGGGTGCAGTTCTTCTGCGATGGTAAAATCTGCTTCACGAAAACATGTAAGCCATTGCCACTATTGCTGGAAATCCCTAAACGAATCCGGAAACTTTGCTTGACCGGTCGCCTCTAGGGCAATAATCTTGACCGGGTTCAACGAAAAGAAGAGAGCGGTGCGGGGAAATATGGCCGGGAAAACAGTCACACGTGCGGATCTAGCCGAGTCTGTGTTTCGTAAAGTGGGGTTATCTCGAACCGAATCCGCCGAACTGGTTGAAACCGTCATCGACGAGATTTGCAACGCCATAACACGCGGTGAGGTTGTCAAGCTCTCTTCGTTTGCGACGTTCCAGATCCGCGAAAAGAACGAGCGAATCGGCCGCAACCCCAAGACCGGCGAAGAAGTGCCGATTTCACCGCGCCGCGTCATGACCTTCAAGGCATCCAACGTTCTCAAGCAGCGGATACTGAAAGCGCATTCCGCGCGCAAGGCAAAGCAGAAGAGCCAGAAGTCAGGCTCCTGACACATCTGCCACCCTCTCGATGTTTCTACAGGCAGGGCGCGTAGTCTTGTTGTGAAAACAGTTGAATTTCAACCGACAAGTCGTTGAAATAAGAACGATTCGCATCGTACCTTTCATCGTGTCTTGTAATCCTGCCTTTGGTCTGGATAGGAGTTGAACTTGGATAAAAGCCCCGACGCCTTTCGAACGATCAGCGAAGTTGCAGAAGATCTTGACCTGCCGCAACACGTGCTCCGTTTCTGGGAAACAAGATTTCCGCAGATCAAGCCGATGAAACGGGGCGGGGGGCGCCGCTATTATCGCCCTGACGATGTGGACTTGTTGAAGGGCATCCGTCATCTGCTTTACGACCATGGCTACACGATCAAGGGCGTCCAGAAACTTCTGAAGACCAATGGCAACCGCTTTGTATCAGCAATTGCGTCCGGTGACCTCGCCACGATGGAAGCCATCATGGCGCAGAGCGGTGAGAAGGAGACCGCCGAGCCCCGCATCGCACATGCCGATGAGGATGAAGTCGTCGGTCGGCCCAAGGCAAAGCCCAGCGGGCGTTTCTTTGGATTTGGTGGCGCCTCGGACGACACGCCGGAGATATCGATCGGCAAATCGAGCATCAGCAAGGATGATCGCGCGCTTTTGCAGGAAGCGCTTTTCGATCTGCTTGAATGCAAGCGCTTGCTCGATCAGGTCCGCTGATTCTCTGTACGGCCTGTGGATAATTCAGTTTTTTGACGGGCATTTGTTTTAAATGCCAACCTTTCGGAAACTCCTTGGACGGATAATGCTCACCGACAAGGAGTTTTATCGTGAGCAAGAGAAAAACGACAAGCCGCCGCCGGTCTACCGCCAAGTCCGGCGGATCTGGTCTCTGGTCTTGGTTGTTGCTGTTCGGCGTAGCGGTCGGCGGCATTCAGGTCTACGAGCATCGTGACAGTTTGCTACCTCAGATGAAAAGCACGGTTGCGTCAGTTTCAAAAACGATTGCACCGCCACAGAAGCCTGCGAGCAGGGAAGTCGCTTCCGAGCGTCAAAGGCCAACACCGGTGCAGACCTTTGCTCTTCCGGCCTCAGGCGCACCCGTTCCGCCACGTGCCATCGCCATGCCGTCCAACGCCCAGACGCCAGCCTCTGCCTCGCCCTTGCCACGACCGCAGGTCCAGACCGTTTCTCTAGGCGGAAAGCCCGAAACCTTTGCATTCTGCGGCCGCTCCGGCCTCAACAATTGCGTAGCTGATGGAAATACCTTCTGGCTCAAAGGCGTCAGGATGACGCTTGCGGGCATCGATGTTCCCCAGACGGATCAGGCTCGTTGCCTGGAAGAACGTCAGAAAGGTTTTGCCGCCAAGGTGAGGTTGCGGGACATGCTGAACGCCGGTGGCTTCCAGGTCGCTGCAGCCGGCGGCGCAACAACGCTGTCGAGATCCGGCGTTTCCTTTGCAGACCAGCTGATGCGGGAAGGTCTGGCGCGTCCGCAAGGTGCCAGAAACAAATCCTGGTGCGGTTAAATTGCCCCGACACGCACCCGCCCCGTTGACCACAGCCGGTTGCGCTGTGTAGATAAAACCGCAAGCGGACGTGGCGGAATCGGTATACGCAGCAGACTTAAAATCTGCCGGCCCATGGTCTTGCGGGTTCAAGTCCCGCCGTCCGCACCAGCATTTTCAGCTCTTCCAGAACAGTGGCATCATCAGCACAAGCACCGTCAGGATTTCCAGGCGGCCGAGTAGCATCATGATGGATAGCAGGTAGAGTGCCGGGTCCTTTATGGTGGAGAAGTTGCCTGCGGGGCCGATGGTGGGGCCGACGCCGGGGCCGACATTGGCGAGCGACGTTGCAACACCGGAGGTCGCTGTCAGCAGGTCGTAGCCCATGGCGCTCATGGCGAGGCTGCCGCCGATCCATAGGGCAAGGAAGCAGCTGAGAAACAGGAAGACGTTGCGGACGATCTCGGCATCCACCACCTGCTGGCCGTAGCGTACAGTGTAGACCGCGTCAGGGTACAGAAGCTTCTTCAGTCCTGTTTTGACGACACTGTAAACGATGACGAAGCGATAGGCCTTGATACCGCCTGCTGTCGACCCTGAACATCCGCCCATGAAGGTCGCGAAAAAGGCGACAAGCACGACGAATGGCCCCCATAATGTATAATCGTCGCTGGCAAAACCGCCGGTCGACAGGATGGATGTCATATTGAAGAAGGCGTGGCTGAGCGCAATGTCGAGCGGTACGCCATTTGTCAGGTGGTGATAGACGCCGACAGCGAGAGAGATCGCGCAGAGGTAGCCGATGAAGACGCGAATTTGCGGGTCGTGAAGAATATCCATTCGCCCACGTACGGCCAAAAGGATCATCACGGAGAAAGGCAGGCTGCCCAGTATCAGAAAGAAGGTCGCAATCCACAGCAGCGCGACATTGTCGCCAAAGAATGCAAACGAGGCGTCGTGTGTCGAGAAACCGCCCGTCGCGACCGTGGACATGGCGTGATTGAGCGCATCGAAATGCGTCATGCCAGCAAAATCATAGGCAATTGTGCAGGCCAGCGTTATGACGACGTAAATGCCGACAAACGCCTTGGTGAAGCTGGCCAAGCGAGCGAAAGGGCGATCGTTGCCCGTATCTGACGATTCCATGCGGAAAAACGTCATGCCGCCAACGCGCAGCAAGGGCAGGATAAAAAGGCCAAGTGCGACGATACCGATACCGCCCAGCCAGCAGAGCAGTGAGCGCCAGATAAGAATACCCTGGGGCGCCTTGTCCAAGCCGGAAATCACCGTTGAACCTGTCGTGGTGATGGCGGATACGGATTCGAACAAGGCCTGCCCGAAGCTGAGGTTCAATTCGGACAGATAAAGCGGCAAGGCACCGACGAGGGAAAACACCAGCCACAAGACGTTCACCAAGAGAAAACCGAACCTCTTGTTGAAGGTCGGCATGGGTGCACGCGTCGCCAGGGCACCGGCCAGAGCCAGTCCACCGAACATGAAGCCGGAGATGGCGAAGACCGCCCAGTCATTGTTTCCGTAGTAGAGATCGGTCATGGCTGGAATGAACATGGCCGTGGCCATGTAGAGCCCGAACACAGAAGCGATATAGAGGACTGCGCGCAGAAGATTGCTGTTCAATAAATGGAACCCTGATCGTGTGAGGCGTACCGAAGTTGCGCAAAGAGTCTTTGTGTCATGCGTTTTCCTATGGCATAGCGGGTGCCATCGTGAATTTCAATGGATTGAAAATCGTGGACAAACTGCTTGTAGAAGCCGCTCGGCGTGAAGTGAGGGAACTGTTTCCCGAAACGCCGTTGCAGTTGAATGAACATCTCAGCCGCCGCTATGGTGCCGAAATCTGGCTCAAGCGCGAGGACCTCACGCCTGTTCGTTCCTACAAGATTAGAGGCGCATTCAACTTCCTGCGAAAGGCTGTCTCTTCTACCGGCAAGAACAAGGTTTTCGTCTGCGCATCAGCGGGAAATCACGCGCAGGGCTTTGCCTTCGCGTGCCGCCATTTCGGCGTGCATGGTGTGGTTTTCATGCCGGTCACGACCCCTCAGCAGAAAATCGACAAGACCCGCATCTTCGGCGGCGAGTTCATCAAGATCAGGCTCGTCGGCGACATTTTCGACCAGTGTTATGCTGCGGCCCGCGCCTATGTGGAAGAAAACGACGCGTACATGGTGCCGCCATTCGATCATAAGGACATTATCGAGGGGCAGGCGACCGTTGCCGCCGAGATCATCGACCAGCTGCCGGACAATGTTGCGCCGGACCTTCTGGTCATGCCTGTTGGCGGCGGCGGTCTTTCCGCCGGTCTTTCCGGTTTCTTTGAAGGGAAAGTCGCCAGCACTGGCTTCGTATTCTGCGAGCCCGAGGGTGCGCCGAGCCTGAAGAAAAGCCTGGAAGCGGGTGAGCCTGTCACGCTCAACAAGATCGATAATTTCGTGGATGGCGCTGCCGTTGCGCGCATTGGCGACCTGAATTTTGAGGCGCTGAAGCATTTCCCGGCAGAGCAGGTCGAGTTGATTGCTGAAAACGCAATCTGCGTCACCATTATCGATATGCTCAACCTGGAAGGCGTCGTGCTGGAGCCAGCGGGCGCGCTGTCCATCGCTGCGCTTGAAAAGATGGGCCGGGAGCGACTGGAGGGCAAGCGGGTCGTCTGTGTTGTTTCCGGCGGCAATTTCGACTTTGAACGTCTGCCAGACGTCAAGGAACGCGCCATGCGATATGGCGGCGTGAAGAAATATTTCATTCTTCGCTTGCCTCAGCGCCCCGGTGCCCTGCGCGATTTCCTCAATCTGCTTGGACCCGATGATGACGTTGCGCGTTTCGAGTATCTGAAGAAATCCGCACGCAACTTCGGCTCGATCCTCATCGGCATCGAGACAACAGAGCGGCAGAACTTCGTTGGCCTGTTTGAACGTTTCGAAGAGGCGGGTCTGGGTTACGAGGACATAACCGAAAACGAAATCCTCGCAAACCTGATCATCTGACAGGCATAACGGCTGGGCAGGGCTCGTGTAGCCTCCCCCAGAAACGCAACAGGAAGGGTATCAATGGCTTCGTTCTTCTCGAAACTTTTTTCCGCCTTCGGCTCGTCGCCATCGGATGACGGCCCGAAAAAGGCCGAAACCAGCGAGGGACATCCCTATAAGGACTGCGTCATCTACGCGACGCCCCTGAAGGAAGGCAGCCAATACCGTCTCGCTGGCCGCATTGAGAAGAAGGTGGGAGAGGAAACGCTTGCGCATGATTTCGTGCGCGCTGATGTCTTCACCAGCCTGGACGATGCCGTGGAATGCACCATTCGCAAAGGGCAGCTGATCATCGACCAGAACGGCCCGAGCTTGTTCTCAGACAAAAAATAACGGCCGCGAGAGCCGCGCAGCCGTTATCATCAGATAGGAAGGGCGGCGTTGCAAAACGCCGCCCTTGTCAAATCAGGCAGCCTTGGCCAGCTCTTCAACCTTTGCAGTTGCAGACGCGATTGCCTTTTCTGCCGCTTCCGGTCCGAATGCCAGACCTTCGATGCGGATCACTTCGACGTCCGTCAGGCCAAGGAAGCCGAGAACGGTCTTGAGGTAAGGAACAGCGTGGTCCATCGCTGCTGCCGGGCCTTCCGAGTAAACGCCAGCAGAAGACAGAACGATGTAAACCTTCTTGCCGGTTGCGAGACCAACAGGGCCGGATTCGGTGTAGCGGAACGTCATGCCAGCGCGGGCGACATTGTCGATCCAGGACTTCAGGCCGGAATAGATGGCGAAGTTGATGAGGCCGGTGCCGATGATGACCGTGTCGGCTTCCATCAGTTCTGCAACGCGCTTGTCGGAATATTCAGCAGCAGCTGCTTCCTGTGTGTCGCGCTGCTCGGGAGCCTTGCGAATAGCCGAAGTGGTGACCTGATCAAGGTGAGGAATAGGGTTCTGGCCGAGATCGAGATGCGTGATCGAGCCGTTGGACTGTGCCTTGATCTTCGCCGCCAGGTCGCCTGCAAATTTGTTGGACAGGGATTCTTCGGCGCGGGGGCTCGATGTAATGAGGAGAATCTTCGACATTTGAAATATCCTTGTTTCCATTGGGAGGTCGGATGGGGCAGGGAACCCAATCGTTGCAGCCTATATCCACGAATGTTCTCATCGAGAAAACTGTGATAATGTTGTTGCTACCTATCGAGAAACTGGATGGACCATGGAAGCGAACCCCACTCTAGACCAATTGCAGGTGTTTCTGGCCGTTGCTGAAACCGGTAGTTTTTCGGCGGCATCGCGCGCGCTTAACCGGGCGCAGTCGGTTGTCAGCTACACCATTGCCAATCTGGAAACGCAGCTCGAGGTTACGTTGTTTGAACGCAACGGCGTGCGACAGCCAAAGCTGACCGAGGATGGCGCCGCCATGCTTGAACATGCGCGGCGTATCGTGGCCGGGCTTCAGGATCTGCGTGCTCGCGCAAGAGGACTCAAGCAGGGGCTGGAGGCGGAGGTTTCCATCGCGATCAGCACCATGGTTCCCGCAGAAGCGGTGGTGGAAGTTCTGCGTGAGTTTCGTGTGCAGTTTCCAACCGTTACACTCAACCTCAATGTCGGTGAGCTTGGCATGGTCATGGAAATGGTCCAGTCACGCAAGGCGGGTATCGGTATTGGTGGAGCGATGTTCCATCAGGATGACGGGTTGGTCATCGAGAAGGTCGGTCATTCTTTCCTGATTCCGGTCGCTGCGGCAGATCATCCGCTTGTCGCACTCAATCGTCCGCTGACGCTCGCGGATGTGCGCGAAGAAGTCCAGCTTGTCGTGACCGATGCGTCCGGGCTGACCAAGGGCAAGGACTTCAATGTGCTGTCCTACAAGAAATGGCGCGTCAGCGACATCGCAACCAAGTATCAACTGATCAAGGGCGGGCTGGGATGGGGCGGTCTGCCCGCATCGGTGGTGCGTAACGATATCATCAATGGCGACCTGAAGGCGCTGGATCTCGATGCCTATGAAGGCGGCGAATATCCCCTCTATGCCTTGCATAAGGCCGATACGCCCTGTGGGCCAGCAGCGAAATGGCTGGTCGAGGCATTCCAGCAGCGGCTGTCCCGTTGCCCTGATCATGAAGGCTTCATGGCTCACATCAAGCCGGTCTATACAGACGAGCCACCAGCTCTGAAAGACGCGGCTGAATAATCCGTACCGTACCGAACCGTACTGTTTCGCCGCAAGGTGACAGTGACAGGCGGACGGCTTTGAAGTAGAAACCTTGCCAAAGCGAGGGGCAGGGCTGTCGGCTCTGTGGCAGAACCCCCTCCGCAACGGACAAATCGAGGAATAAGCACATGCCAGTTTATCGCTCCAGAACGACAACCCATGGCCGCAACATGGCCGGTGCCCGTGGCCTGTGGCGCGCCACCGGCATGAAGGATGGCGATTTCGGCAAGCCGATCATTGCGGTCGTGAACTCGTTCACTCAGTTCGTGCCCGGCCACGTCCATCTTAAGGATCTCGGCCAGCTGGTTGCGCGCGAGATCGAGGCCGCTGGCGGCGTTGCCAAGGAATTCAACACGATCGCAGTGGATGACGGCATCGCCATGGGGCATGATGGAATGCTGTATTCCCTGCCGTCGCGTGAAATCATCTCCGACAGCGTCGAATACATGGTCAACGCCCACTGCGCAGACGCCATGGTGTGCATTTCCAACTGCGACAAGATCACACCCGGCATGTTGAGCGCCGCCATGCGCCTCAATATCCCGGCCGTCTTCGTGTCCGGTGGACCCATGGAAGCGGGTAAAGCCGTTTTGCACGGTAAAACCGTTGCACTCGACCTCGTGGACGCCATGGTCGCTGCGGCTGACGACAAGATTTCCGACGAGGATGTCCAGGTGATCGAGCGCTCTGCTTGCCCGACCTGCGGTTCCTGCTCGGGCATGTTTACGGCAAACTCCATGAACTGTCTGACCGAAGCGCTCGGTCTTTCCCTGCCGGGCAATGGTTCGACGCTTGCAACGCATTCCGACCGTAAGCGCCTGTTCGTTGAGGCCGGTCATCTTATCGTGGATCTCGCACGCCGTTATTATGAGCAGGATGACGAAAGCGTTCTGCCGCGCACCATTGCAAGCAAGCAGGCTTTTGAAAACGCAATGTCGCTGGATATCGCCATGGGCGGTTCTACCAATACGGTTTTGCATATTCTGGCCGCAGCCCATGAAGGCGGGGTCGATTTCACCATGGAAGACATCGACCGCCTGTCGCGCAAGGTGCCCTGCCTTTCAAAAGTGGCACCGGCCAAGCAGGACGTGCATATGGAAGATGTTCACCGCGCCGGTGGCATCATGCGTATTCTGGGCGAGCTGGACCGTGGCGGCCTTATCAACCGCGATTGCCCAACCGTTCATGAGCCGACGCTGGGCGACGCAATCGACCGTTGGGACATTACCCGCACCAATAGCGAAACGGTCCGCCAGTTCTTCAAGGCAGCACCCGGCGGCGTGCCGACGCAGGTCGCGTTCAGCCAGTCCTCGCGTTGGGATGAACTGGATACGGACAGCGACAACGGCGTTATCCGCTCGGTCGAAAAGCCTTTCTCCAAGGATGGCGGCCTTGCCGTGCTCTACGGCAACATCGCGCTCGACGGCTGCATCGTCAAAACGGCTGGCGTCGACGAATCCATTCTGAAGTTCAACGGTACGGCTGTCGTCTACGAGAGCCAGGACTCTGCAGTTAAGGGAATCCTGTCGAACGAGGTCAAAGAAGGCGACGTTGTCGTTATCAGGTACGAAGGCCCGAAGGGCGGTCCGGGTATGCAGGAAATGCTCTATCCGACCAGCTATCTCAAGTCGAAGGGGCTGGGCAAGGCCTGCGCCTTGATCACCGATGGCCGGTTCTCCGGCGGTACGTCGGGCCTTTCCATCGGCCATGCGTCACCTGAGGCAGCGCAGGGCGGAGCAATCGGTCTGGTCCGCAACGGCGATGCGATAGAGATCGACATCCCGAACCGAACCATCAACCTCAAGGTCTCCGATGCCGAGCTTGCGGCGCGCCGCGCCGAGCAGGATCAGCTTGGCTGGAAGCCTGCGGAATTCCGCAAGCGCAACGTTACAACAGCGCTCAAGGCCTATGCCGCTTTCGCATCGAGCGCCGACAAGGGTGCAGTTCGCATTTTGCCGGAGTAAAGCTCAGGCTATCCATGAGAGAGCCGCCCGGTCACGCCGGGCGGCTTTTTGCTGTCTGGCGTCTGGCGTTTCATTTGCGTCAGTGCAGGAACCCGCGCTTTGCCCGGACGTTGGGCGAGTACTTGAAATGACCAGACGGAGAATCGGCATGAAACGAGCAATCGTGACCGGCGGCGCAGGTTTGATTGGCGCGGGTATTATCGAAGCCTTGGCGAGAGACGGCTGGACGGTAGCGTCGTTCGATCTGGAAGAGGGCGAGAGCGATGCACAGCATGTCCATTGCGATGTCGGCGATGAAACATCCGTTCTTGGGGCGTTTCAGGAGCTTGGCTGGGACAGTCTGGACCTTCTCGTCAATAATGCCGGCATCGCCAGCCCGACCAACGGTCCAATCCACGAACTTTCTCTCGCCGACTGGCGCAAAGTCACGGATAGCCACCTGACGGGCGCCTTTTTGATGACCAGATCCGCTGTGCCATTGATGAGCGATGGCGCTTCCATCGTCAACATGGTCTCGACACGCGCTTTCATGTCGGAGCCGGAGACGGAGGCCTATGCGGCCTCCAAGGGTGGGCTCGTTGCACTCACGCACGCATTGGCAGTCAGCCTTGGTCCCGACATTCGCGTCAATGCAATTGCACCAGGCTGGATAACCAATGACACGGATCTGCGGGATAAAGACCATGAGCAGCATCCTGTCGGAAGAGTGGGGAACCCCGGCGATATCGCAGATGCCGTCGCTTATCTGGCGAAAGCCGGCTTCGTAACCGGCCAGGTTCTGGTCGTAGACGGTGGCATGACGAAGAAGATGATTTACGAAGAGTAGTCCACGGGGAAGACTTTGCATTCCGACCGTTTGGCAGGTCACAAAAGGGTTACAGGCCTTTTGGCCTGCCAATAAAAGACTACCTACGTTCTTATGAAACGTCGCGCCGCACTTGCCATCTTCGCCACACTCCCTTTTGCCTCCAGCATTCGCGCGCAGACGTCCAGAAATGTGGATGAACTGCTTCGCAGCGCCGATGAATTGCCAAGTCTCAAGACCGTGATCGTCAGCGTGGATGGCAGGGAGACGGCCAGCCGCGCTTATCATGGCGCGTCACTCAATGGGTCGACCAATATCAAGTCGGCTTCCAAATCGATCCTGTCTGCCATGGTTGGAATGGCGATTGATCGAAAGATCCTTGACGGTGTCGACCAGCCCGTTGCCTCGGTGCTGCGTGGAGATTTCCCGGCCAATCCAGATCCGCGCCTGGAGCGCGTGACCATCGGAAACCTTCTGTCCATGCAGTCGGGGCTGGAGAGAATGTCTGGCCCCAATTATGGCCGGTGGGTTTCCAGCCGCAACTGGGTGCGGATGGCGCTTGGCTCCGGTTTTGCCGGAGAGCCGGGCGGCGGTATGTTGTACTCCACCGGTTCAACCCATCTGCTATCGGCAATCCTGACCAAGGCGTCCGGAAAATCCACCCTTGCACTTGCAAGAGACTGGTTTTCACCGCTTGAAGGCTTCAGGATTGGTGCGTGGGAGAGGGACCCGCAAGGTATCTATCTCGGCGGAAACCAGATGGCGATGACATCGAGATCGCTCCTCGCCTTTGGAGAACTTTATCGCGGAGGCGGCGTGACGCCAGATGGCAAGCGGCTCTTATCGCAAAGCTGGGTAGACCAGTCCTGGGTCCAGCGAACAAACTCGGTTTTCAATGGTGATGGCTATGGCTACTGCTGGTTTATCAAGGAAATGTCGGGAGAGACAGTTTACTACGCGTGGGGCTATGGCGGGCAGATGCTCTACATCGTTCCCACGAAAAAGCTGAGTGTTGTCATGACATCTCGCGAAGATGCGCCATCAGCGCGCACCGGGTACCGAGACCAGTTGCACGGGCTGATGGCTGACATTATCTCCGCGTCTTGAATTGAAGATGTCTTGTCGAGTCGCGCTTATTAGAGCGGGCGGTTGATGTTCTGGAAGGCTTCGCCGAGCTTCTTCATTCGCTCATCATAGGCTTTGGTCAGACATTCGGTATCAGCCGCGCAGGCTTCGCGGCTCTTCAGCCATTCGCTCTGCTCGGTGCGCAGCGTGTCGCGGGCACCCATTGCCATGAGCTGCGTCAAAATGTCGAACGTGGTTGCCATGCGGACGTCCTGATCGTTCAGCGCCCGGTTTTCGCAAATGGTCTTTTCGTCGGCTTTGAGGTCGGTCTTCGTGCAGTCGAAGCTTGCGGCGCCGACGGGTGAGCCGTGCGAATATGATGCAAGTACAATCATTGCAGTCAGGATTTTTTTCTTCAAATGCATGTGGATCTCTTTTCCAGAACCGGACTTTATATGCGGTCTTAAGTCCGAATCACCACATCTTGTTCCACAACTGTGTTTGGGCAGCGGTTTGTCATTATCTTGCCGCCCTTTGATTTATAGGCTGAGGCATTATAACTCCATCATATTGATGAGGATGAGGAATCACATGCCAAGCATGGCGAAGTATCTGACCACCGCCCTTGTGGCGACTATGCTCGTTCTGCCTGCACACGTGCGGGCGCAGGACAGCAAGACCGTGCCATCCAGCACCGCAGAAATGCAGCTTTCCTTCGCGCCTCTTGTAAAGCGCACTTCCGGCGCCGTGGTAAACGTCTATGCCGAACGGGTCGTGGAGCGCCGCGCTTCGCCCTTTGCCGGCGACCCATTCTTTGAGCAGTTCTTCGGCCAGCAATTGCCCAATCGCACCGAGAAGCAATCCTCCCTCGGTTCGGGCGTCATTGTCACGGCAAGCGGGCTCGTCGTTACCAACAACCACGTCATCGATGGCGCGGACGACATCAAGGTCGCACTCGCTGATGGTCGTGAATTTTCTTCCAAGGTACTCCTGAAGGATGATCGCATCGATCTCGCGGTGCTGAAGATCGATGCCAAGGAAGAGTTTCCTGTCCTGCCACTTGGCAACTCGGATGCGACTGAGGTCGGTGATCTGGTGCTGGCCATTGGCAACCCATTTGGCGTCGGGCAGACGGTAACCAGCGGCATCGTTTCGGCTCTTGCCAGAAATCAGGTCACTCAAGGTGACTTCGGCTTCTTCATTCAGACAGATGCATCCATCAACCCCGGCAACTCGGGTGGTGCCCTGATGAATATGGGCGGAGAGCTGATTGGCATCAACACCGCCATCTTCTCGCGTGGTGGTGGCTCGAACGGCATCGGCTTCGCCATCCCGGCAAATCTGGTCCGGGTGTTCCTAGCTGCAGCCGAAAAGGGCGATACCAGCTTCCAGCGTCCCTACGTAGGCGCGACGTTTGACCCTGTGACATCTGAAGTGGCCGAAGCGCTTGGCCTCAAGCGCGCACGTGGGGCACTGGTGGTCAGCGTCGTCAAGGATGGACCCGCCGAGAAGGCTGGCATCGAGCCCGGACAGGTGGTGACGGCGGTCAACGGTATCGAGGTTGAGCATCCCGATGCGCTGGGGTATCGATTGACGACCGCGGGCATCGGCAAATCCGCGAAACTGACCCTGATCGACAAGGGCAAGGAAAAGACGGCGACAATCGCGCTCGATACGGCGCCTGAGACAGCACCGCGTGACGAACGCCTGCTGGAAGGCCGCAATCCTTTTGCGGGCGCAACGGTTGCCAACCTTTCGCCAAAGCTTGCGGATGAGTTGCGCATGCCAACCAGCACCGCAGGCGTCGTCATTGTCGAGGTCAAACGCAATTCGCCAGCCGCACGGGTGGGTTTCCAGCCAAAGGACATCATCATGTCCCTCAATGGAACGGAAATGACGTCGACGGCGGATGTGGAGCGCGCACTGGAGGATAATCCCGGTTTCTGGCGTCTGGAAATCGTCAGGGATGGCCAGCGCATCCGGCAATTCCTGCGATGAGTGGCGATCTCTTTGCTCCTCAGGTTCCGGCAGAGGTCGCCAACCGGCGACCCCTTGCTGACCGGCTGCGTCCGACGACCATCGCAGAGGTCACCGGCCAGTCACATCTGACGGGCGAAGAGGGCGTGCTGCGCCGAATGATCGAGAGCGGTTCCCTGGGGTCCATGATCTTCTGGGGCCCGCCCGGTACTGGCAAGACGACGGTCGCCCGCCTGCTTTCAGGTGAAGCAGGGCTAGCCTTTGAGCAGATTTCGGCCATTTTCTCAGGCGTCGCAGATCTGAAGAAGGTTTTTGAGAGCGCGCGGACGCGGCGGATGAACGGTCGGCAGACGTTGCTCTTCGTGGATGAGATCCACCGCTTCAACCGTGCCCAGCAGGACAGCTTTCTCCCGGTCATGGAAGACGGGACGATAATCCTTGTCGGCGCTACGACCGAAAACCCATCCTTCGAACTCAACGCCGCGCTTCTGTCGCGAGCGCGGGTTCTGACCTTCAAATCGCATGATGAGGAAAGTCTCGCCGAATTGCTGGCGCGTGCGGAATCCGTCGAGGACAAGCCGCTGCCGCTGACGGATGATGCCAGAGCGGCGTTGATCCGCATGGCAGATGGCGATGGTCGTGCTGTGCTGACGCTGGCCGAAGAGGTCTGGCGTGCCGCGCGCAAGGACGAGACATTCGATACGGAAGGGCTGACACGCATCGTTCAGCGCCGTGCGCCAATCTATGACAAGGCGCAGGACGGCCACTACAACATGATATCGGCGCTGCACAAATCCGTGCGCGGTTCTGATCCCGATGCTGCGCTCTACTATCTTGCGCGTATGTTCGACGCGGGCGAGGATCCGCTGTATCTCGGTCGTCGTCTGGTGCGTATGGCGGTGGAAGACATCGGTCTTGCGGACCCGCAGGCGCTGGTCATCTGCAATGCGGCCAAGGATGCCTATGATTATCTCGGTTCGCCGGAAGGCGAACTCGCGCTCGCGCAGGCCTGCGTCTACCTGGCGACGGCGCCGAAATCCAATGCGGTCTACACCGCATTCAAGGCTGCAACCCGCGCGGCCAAGGAAAGCGGCTCGCTGCTACCGCCCAAGCACATTCTGAATGCTCCGACGAAGTTGATGAAGGGCGAAGGCTATGGCGATGGTTATCGCTATGACCATGACGAGCCCGACGCCTTTTCAGGACAGGATTATTTCCCGGAGAAAATGGGGCGCACTACATTCTATGATCCGCCCGATCGCGGTTTTGAACGCGATATTCGCAAGCGGTTGGACTGGTGGGCCAAGCTTCGGCGGGAACGTAACGCCAAATAGGGCAGGTGCTCCTGCTCAGGATGCGCGTCGTGTGATTGCCGCTTGTTGTGGCGGCAGCATCTTCACGGATGATTCCGCGAGTGCGGCATGTCCCTCGCAATCCACGATCAGATGCCAGTGCGATGTTTCTGGAATGACAACGCGCAGTGGCGACTTCTTCGCTACGCCGCCAAGATACTTGAAGTCGAGCATTTCGGTAAAACGCTGGTAATTGCCCGAATTCATCAGTCGGACATTGTTGATAGCGTTTAGCGAAACCTCGATGATTGCGCCTGCGCGCAGTTCCTTCAGGTCGTAATGGGTAAAGCGGAAGCTTGGCTTGGCCATATGGGTCGCCCTTATTTCGTAGCTCAGTCTCATAAGGTTACGCCGCGAGGATTAACGCTTTCTTTCATCGTCCCGTCAGAACCCTCACTTCTGATGCCGAGGCAGAGGGAAATCGGCGCGACCTCAAATCTTCCTCATGCAAGCATTCGCTGATGATTATAGAGGTGCGCATGAAAAGGGTTCGTTTACCAAATTTGTTTAAGATTTAGCTTGATTGCCGCGCGTTGCGGCCGCTGAAGGTGCAGGTTCTGGTATGGCGTATGTTTCCCTTCCGCGTCGCTTGGTGACGTTACTGACAATGTCGACGGTGATCGTATCGTGTTCGGCGGAAGGGCTTGTCCCTCCTGCCGACGTCGATGGCGCAACCAGGGTCAGCTCCATTCAATCGTCCCGTCAACAGAATTACAGCGCGCCCTCCAGCCCCGTCGTACCGGGTCAGCCTGTCGAGCAATATGCGCCGCTCGAGCAGCCGATGCCGGCGCAAACGCCTTCGCGAGACCCGCTGCTGCAGGCCGCTCCCGGACAGCAATATTCCACGCTGGATGATCAACAGGCACGTCTGGGTGGGCCAACGCCGCAAATGTCGAATGAGATGGCCGAGGGGCAGGGCGGCGTCAATATGGACGACGGACTGGGCGTTGCGCCGGTGCGTGGGCTGGCGGAAGAGCAGGACATGGATATTGCTGCGCCCGGTCCACAGCCTGTAGATGACGCGATGAACAGCCAGATGTCTGCTCCACCGTTGCAGCGTCGACAGGTAAACAGCCAATCGCGCCTCATTCCTCCGCCCGGCGAAGGCCAGAGGCAGCGTCAGCCGGTGCAGGATGTGGCGATGATGATGCCGCAGAACCCGATGCAGGAGAGCAGGATGTCATCTCCACCGGGTATGATGCCCGCGTCGGAGATTTCCTGCCGCTCCGAATTGCGCAGGCTGGGCGTGGCGTTTCGGGATGTGGGTCGCGTGTCGGATGGCCCCACCTGCGGCATTGATTACCCGATCGAGCTCAGCGGTCTTGCCAGCGGCGTCGCTATCCGCCCTGCGGTAAAGCTCAATTGCCAGGTAACGCTCGCCTTTGCCAAGTGGGTAAAGTTCGAGCTCGTTCCTTCGTCGCGCTTCCGCTATCTCTCCGGTGTCGAGCGCATCACGCCGATGGGCGGTTATTCCTGCCGCAAGATGAACTCGCGCTCCAGCAATCCGTGGTCGGAGCACGCGCGCGGCAACGCCATCGATATCGGCACCATCACGCTTAAGAACGGCAAGGAAATCGATGTGCGCAAGAAGAGCTTCTTTGCGTTTCGTGAGAAAGGTCTGCTCAAGGCGGTGCGCAGCGACAGCTGCAAGTATTTCTCGACGGTTCTTGGACCGGGCAGTGATCCCAACCACTGGAACCATTTCCATTTCGATCTTAGAACCCGTAAGTCCGGCTACCGCCACTGCGATTGAAGATTTTGGCGGAATGATAGCGCCAATGCGGCATCATGCCGCCTCGGGGATGGCTTTTTAGGAGTCTGGAACCTATATGCTTTCAATACGGATTACGTTGAAAGATGCCCCATGAATTCCCCGCAAAATCCAATTGTTTCCATCCAAAATCTCACAAAATCCTACGCCAACGGCTTTCAGGCGCTCAAAGGTGTCACCCTTGATATCTACAAGGGTGAGATTCTTGCGCTTCTGGGACCGAATGGCGCCGGAAAGACAACGCTGATTTCCATCATCTGTGGTCTGGTCAATCCGGGCGAGGGACGCGTCCTTGTTGATGGACATGATGTCGTCGGCGATTTCCGCAGGACGCGGGAGTTGATCGGCCTCGTTCCGCAGGAACTGACGACGGACCAGTTCGAGACCGTCTGGAACACCGTTTCCTTTTCCCGCGGCCTGCATGGCAAGAAAAAGAACCCCGAGCTTATAGAGCGCATCCTCAAGTCCCTGTCGCTCTACAGCAAGAAGGACAACATGCTTCGCGAGCTCTCCGGCGGCATGAAGCGGCGCGTGCTGATTGCCAAGGCGCTGGCGCATGAGCCGCAGATCCTTTTTCTGGACGAGCCGACTGCGGGTGTCGACGTGGCCCTTCGTCGCGACATGTGGCAGGTGGTCGAGGAGTTGCGGGCGACGGGCGTCACCATCATCCTGACCACGCACTACATCGAGGAAGCCGAAGAGATCGCCGATCGCGTTGGTGTCATCAACAGCGGCGAGTTGTTGCTTGTCGAAGAAAAGACCGCACTGATGCAGAAGCTCGGCCGCAAGCAGCTCTCGCTGGAACTGGCCGAACCCATCAAGGTGCTGCCGGACAGTCTTTCCCGGTTCCAGCTCTCTCTTTCGCAGGATGGCAGCTGTCTGACCTACGAGTATGAGGGCAATGGCGAGCAGAGCCAAATTGCCGATCTTCTCTCGGCACTCGCAAGCGCCGGCATTCATTTCAAGGATATTTCGACACGCCAGAGCTCGCTGGAAGATATTTTCGTGGCGCTGGTGGGAGGTCAAAAATGAACTTCGAAGCCATCAAATCCATCTATCTCTTCGAAATGGCCCGTACACGCCGCACCCTGTTGCAGAGCGTGGTTTCGCCGGTCATCTCGACCTCGCTCTACTTCATCGTCTTCGGCACGGCCATCGGCTCACGCATTCAGGAAGTCGATGGCGTATCCTACGGCGCGTTCATCACGCCGGGCCTGATCATGCTCACGCTTCTGACGCAATGTATCAGCAACGGCTCATTTGGAATTTATTTTCCAAAATTCACCGGCACGATCTACGAAATTCTATCCGCTCCCGTAGCGATGACCGAGATACTCGCAGGCTATGTCGGAGCGGCGGCAACGAAGGGGCTATTGATCGGCACGATCATCCTTTTGACGGCTTCCTTCTTCGTGGACGTCTCGATTGCTCATCCATTCATGATGGTGCTTTTCTTCGTTCTCACCGCCATCAGTTTCAGCCTATTCGGCTTCATCATCGGCATGTGGGCTACCAATTTTGAGCAGCTCAACCTTATTCCCATGCTGGTCATACCGCCTTTGACATTCCTTGGCGGGAGTTTCTATTCCATCAGCATGTTGCCGCCATTCTGGCAGACGGTCAGCCATTTCAACCCGGTGCTCTACCTGATCAGCGGTTTCCGCTGGAGTTTCTACGAAATATCGGACGTCAATCCGCTGCTCAGCCTCGGCATGATCGCCATCTTCCTCGCGGCCTGCCTGGGCGTAATCGGCTGGATGTTCAAGACAGGGTATAAGTTGAGGAACTGATCCTTCACTCGCACATCAAAACAAAAAAGGCAGCGCGAAGGCTGCCTTTTTTCGTTGTGTGGTGGTTTGAAACCTCACGCAGGCCGAACGAGAATGTGCTTCTTCTTGCCCAACGACAGCTTGATGACGCCATCTGCCGTGATCTCGCCAGCGCCGATAACCTGACGCTCGTCCGACATGCTCTGGTCGTTGATCTTGACCGCACCGCCCTGAACGTGCCGGCGGGCTTCGCCGTTGGAAGCGGCAAGGCCAGCGCGCACGATCAGCGACAACAGGCCAAGCCCCGCCTCAAGTTCGCTCTTCGGCACTTCGATGGAGGGCAGGTTGTCGGCAAGCGCACCTTCTTCGAATGTCTTGCGTGCTGTTTCGGCAGCCTGCTCGGCATTTTCACGGCCATGCAGCATGGCGGTGATTTCGGTCGCGAGGATCTTCTTGACTTCGTTGATTTCCGAGCCGCCAAGCGCCGAAAGGCGGGCGATCTCGTCCATCGGCAGCGTGGTGTAGAGCTTCAGGAAGCGCGACACATCGGCGTCTTCGGTGTTGCGCCAGTATTGCCAGAAGTCATAGGCCGAGAGCATATCCGGGTTCAGCCAAACGGCGCCATTCATGGACTTGCCCATCTTCGCACCTGACGACGTCGTCAGAAGCGGCGAGGTCAGCGCGTAAAGCTGTGGTGTACCCATGCGGTGACCGAGGTCGATACCGTTGATGATGTTGCCCCACTGGTCCGAGCCGCCCATCTGCAATCGGCAGCCGGTGCGCTTGTTCAGCTCCACGAAGTCGTAGGCCTGAAGTATCATGTAGTTGAATTCGAGGAAGGACAGCGACTGCTCGCGGTCCAGACGTGTCTTGACGCTGTCGAAGGACAACATGCGATTGACCGAGAAGTGACGGCCGACATCACGCAGGAATTCGAGGTAGTTGATGTCACGCAGCCAGTCGCCATTGTTGATCATGAGCGCAGGCGCGGTTGCGGCATCGTAATCGAGGTAATTCGAGAAGACCCGCTTGATGGAGGCAATGTTGCTTTCGATCGTATCGACCGTCATCAACTGCCGCGCCTCATCCTTGAAGGAGGGGTCGCCAACCATGCCGGTGCCGCCGCCCATAAGCGAAATCGGCTGGTGGCCGGTCTTCTGCATCCAGTGCAGCATCATGATCTGGATCAGACCGCCAGCGTGCAGGCTGGGTGCGGTCGGATCAAAGCCGATATAGGCAGTCACGGTTTCCTTGGCAAAGAGTTCATCGAGACCTGCCTCGTCGGAGATCTGGTGAATAAAGCCGCGCTCATCGAGCGTGCGGAGGAAATCGGACTTGAACCTGGACATAACCTTTTTCTTTCTGGTTGGGTCTGTTGCATCACTGAAATGCCAGTGAATGCCGCGCCCTTAGCATTGTTTTTTGTAAATTGCACCCGTTTGCGCCATGAATATCGGCAATCGGTAACGGGTTGATTCCATCTGGCAGGAGAGCGGACATGGGCGAGGTCAAAACAGCGATAGGGCTGATGAGCGGCACGTCCATGGATGGCATCGATATCGGGCTGTTGCGCACGGATGGCGAAAGCGTGGTTCACCACGGCCCCAGCGGCTATTTCCCCTATGATGCCACGCTGCGCGCCACATGGCAGAAAGCGCTTGTTACGGCAAAATCCATTCGCGAGCGCAAAGAGCGTCCGCAGGATCTGGCGGAGGCGGAAAGGATACTGACGCTTGCCCATGCTGCAACGGTCAAATCCTTCCTTCACCGTCATGGCTTGGCTGCCGATGAAATCGACATCATAGGCTTCCACGGACAGACGGTTCTGCACCGACCGGATGATGGGCTAACGGTGCAGATTGGCGACGGTCCGCTGCTGGCTGAGGAAACCGGCATCGCAGTCGTCTATGATATGCGTGCGAATGATATGGTCCATGGCGGGCAGGGCGCACCACTCATTCCGGTCTATCACGCAGCCCTTGCCGCCAATCTGCCGGAGCAGTTCGAAACGCCTGCGGTGTTCGTGAATATCGGCGGCATTTCCAACCTCACCTATATCGGCGAGAGCGGCGAGCTTGCAGCCTTCGATAGCGGCCCCGGCAATATGCTGATCGACCAGTGGATCGAGGCGCATACCGGCAAGGCTTACGACAAGGGCGGTGCTACCGCGGCACGGGGTGCGGTGGTCCCATCACTGGTGGAGCGCTATATGGAAAGCCCGTTCTTTTCCTCAAATATCCGCCGGTCGCTGGATCGCTCGGATTTCATGCCGCCTGCAACGGGTGAGGTTTCGCTGGAGGATGGTGCACGTACGCTGGCGCATCTGACGGGTGCCGCCATTCTGAAGTCTGCCAGCTATTTGCCGGAGGGCGCCAAGACCTATGTCGTTTGTGGCGGTGGCCGGCTGAACCCCGTCATTATGCATGAGTTCGCGACCCAGGCCGCGACACTTGGTGCAAAGGTGATCGCCGCAGAGGACGCGGGCTTTGATGGCGGTGCAATGGAGGCCGAAGCCTGGGCCTATCTCGCCGTGCGGTCGCTAAGAGGCTTGCCCCTGACCTATCCCGGCACAACAGGTGTGAGGGAACCGGTGACGGGTGGGGTTTTTGCGCGCAATGTATAAGCTTTCCGTCATGCCGGACTTGATCCGGCATCCAGTCAGACCAGGTCCTTGGTCTGGATTAAAGTCTTTCGCCGCGCAGACGCGCGGCTGCTGGATTCCGGCTAAAGGCCGGAATGACGGGGATAGAAAGCTCCGCGCCGTCGTCCGGCGCGGGGCAGGAATGCAAGTCTTCAACGAATCCGCTTCGCCGCAGGCTCAGGCACCAGTTCGCCGTTGAGGCGGCGGTCCAGATAGTCTTCGCACTCGCTCATCAGCGTATCCACCTGTCCATTGAAGAAGTGGTTTGCGCCGGGAACGGTGCGGTGGGTGATGAGGATGCCCTTCTGGGTCTTCAGCTTTTCAACCAAACCGTTGACGTCCTTTTCAGGTGCTACCTTGTCGGCATCGCCATTGATGATGAGGCCGGAGGATGGGCAGGGCGCGAGGAAGGAGAAGTCATAGGTGTTGGGCTGCGGCGCAATCGACATGAAGCCTTCGATTTCCGGGCGGCGCATCAGAAGCTGCATACCGATCCACGCACCGAAGGAATATCCCGCCACCCAACAGCTCTTGCTATCAGGATGCAGGCCCTGCACCCAATCCAGCGCTGATGCTGCGTCGGAGAGCTCACCGGCGCCGTGATCGAATTCGCCCTGGCTGCGGCCAATCGAGCGGAAATTGAAACGCAGTGTGGTAAAGCCGCGCTTCTGGAACAGGTAGAACAGCTGGTAAACGATCTGGTTGTTCATCGTGCCGCCAAACTGCGGGTGCGGATGCAGGATGATGGCAATCGGGGCGCTTTTTTCTTTTGACGGCTGGTAACGGCCTTCGAGGCGACCCGCAGGGCCGTTGAAAATGACTTCGGGCATTGGTACTCCGGTCGTGTTTTTCTATTTCTGACGC
Source organism: Rhizobium sp. Leaf311 (assembly GCF_001423445.1). NCBI lineage: Bacteria > Pseudomonadati > Pseudomonadota > Alphaproteobacteria > Hyphomicrobiales > Rhizobiaceae > Rhizobium > Rhizobium sp. Leaf311. Next base: position 852,113 of record NZ_LMNZ01000004.1, read on the forward strand.
TTCCATGCGCAAGAAGACTTGACGCGGATGGTCAGCTTTTCTAAAACCCAGTTTAGAATTATTCGAAACTTCGCGTGCCTTAAGCACTGTTGGACGTGTCATAAGGCAAGCGCGACTGAAATTTCAAGGAAAATGCGCTTTCGCGCATCAATCATAGGTAAACAGAAGCAAATTCCCGTATGAGCACCACGATGCGCACATATCTCGACTGGAACGCGACAGCGCCTCTGCTGCCAGCCGTTCGGGATGCGCTTGTCCGGGCGCTGGATTTGCCTGGCAACCCGTCGTCTGTCCATAGGGAAGGTCGGATGGTGCGCGCCGAAATCGAAGCCGCCCGTCGCGATGTAGCGGCACTGGTTGGTGCGGAAGTGGCCCATGTCATCTTCACGAGCGGTGCGACCGAGGCTGCGAATCTCGTTCTTTCGCCTGCTTTCAAGATGGGCCGGGCGGCGCTGTCTGTCGGGCATCTCTATGTTTCGGCCATCGAACATCCCGCAATTCGCGAGGGTGGGAGGTTTGACAAGGCGGATGTCAGTGAAATCGCGGTAACATCTGAGGGCACTCTCGATCTCGCCGCGCTGGAGCAGGCCCTGGCATCCCATGATGCTGCCAAGGGTCTTCCCATGCTGGCGCTCATGCTGGTCAACAACGAAACCGGAATTATCCAGCCCGTGGAAGATGCCGCGCGCCTCGTTCACGCAGCGGGCGGCTTGCTTGTTGTCGACGCCGTTCAGGCTGTTGGACGTATCGCAGTCGATATCCAGACGCTCGGTGCGGACTTTCTTATTCTGTCGTCTCACAAGATTGGCGGTCCCAAGGGCGTAGGTGCGCTGATTTCCCGCGGCGAGGTGATGATGCCGAAGCCATTGATCCATGGCGGCGGTCAGGAAAAAGGCCATCGGTCCGGTACGGAAAACACATCCGCCATCATCGGCTTTGGTGTGGCGGCGTCTGAGGCTCTTGGCAGGCTCGATGGGGAAGCCATGCGGATTGCGGGGCTTCGCGCTGTACTGGAAGACGCGATGCAGACGGTCGCGCCTGATGTGATCATTCATGGCAAAGACGTGAGCCGTGTCTGCAACACGACCTTCTTCACGCTGCCGGGATTGAAGTCCGAAACGGGCCAGATTGCTTTCGATATTGAAGGCGTGGCGCTGTCTGCGGGATCGGCCTGTTCTTCCGGGAAAGTCGGGGAAAGCCACGTGCTGACAGCTATGGGGCAGGACCCGAAGCTGGGTGCGCTGCGCATTTCGCTCGGCGCTGCCACGCAGCGGGCAGATATCGACAAGGCCATCGCCGCCTTCGCCACAATAGCGGGACGGCGAAAACGGGCCGTGCAGGCCGCTTAGGGCCAAAAACAATTGCGGAAAGTCAAAATTCCGCTTGCCGGAGAGTGTGAAAAGCGCCATCCGAACACTAAATAAGGCGTAGCAAAGAAAGTTGCGCCTGACACGAATGGAGGCAGGTCTTCTGCCTCGATACGTTGACAAGCCACCGGACCTTGTATCCGGCGAGATTGGAGAACGACTATGGCTGCGGTTCAGGAAACGATCGATCAGGTCCGCCAGATCGATGTGGACCAGTATAAATACGGTTTTGAAACCATGATCGAAGTGGACAAGGCACCCAAGGGCCTGTCCGAAGACGTGATCCGTTTCATCTCCGCCAAGAAGCAAGAGCCGGAATGGATGCTGGAATGGCGCCTTGACGCCTATAAGCGCTGGCTGACGATGGAAGAGCCCACATGGGCGCGCGTCAATTACCCGAAGATCGATTTCAACGATCTCTATTATTATGCGGCACCAAAGAGCACGCCCGGCCCGAAATCGCTGGATGAGGTCGATCCTGAGCTGCTCAAGGTCTATGAAAAGCTCGGCATTCCGCTGAAGGAACAGGAAATTCTGGCTGGCGTCGAAAACCGTCGCGTTGCCGTGGATGCCGTGTTCGACAGCGTGTCGGTCGTTACTACCTTCAAGGCGGAACTGGCCAAGGCCGGCGTGATCTTCATGTCGATCTCGGAAGCCATTCGCGAATATCCGGAGCTGGTGAAGAAGTATATCGGCTCCGTTGTGCCGACGACCGACAATTTCTACGCGACGCTGAACTCCGCAGTCTTCACGGACGGTTCTTTCGTGTTCATTCCGAAGGGCGTTCGTTGCCCGATGGAACTGTCCACTTATTTCCGTATTAACGAGAAGAACACCGGTCAGTTCGAGCGTACGCTGATCATCGCGGAAGAGGGCGCTTACGTATCCTATCTCGAAGGCTGCACAGCACCGCAGCGCGACGAAAACCAGCTTCACGCTGCCGTGGTTGAGCTTGTCGCTCTGGATGACGCCGAAATCAAATATTCCACCGTCCAGAACTGGTATCCGGGCGATAAGGACGGCAAGGGCGGCATCTACAACTTCGTGACCAAGCGCGGCGATTGCCGTGGCAACCGTTCGAAGATTTCGTGGACGCAGGTCGAAACCGGCTCTGCCATCACCTGGAAATACCCATCCTGCATTCTGCGCGGCGATGACAGCCGTGGTGAGTTCTACTCGATCGCCGTGTCCAACGGTCATCAGCAGATCGACAGCGGCACCAAGATGATCCACCTCGGCAAGAACACGTCAAGCCGCATCATCGCCAAGGGTATCGCTGCCGGCTTCTCGGAAAACGTCTATCGCGGCCAGGTTTCGGCCCACCGCAAGGCAACCAACACGCGCAACTTCACGCAGTGCGACTCGTTGCTGATTGGCGACAAGTGCGGCGCGCACACCGTGCCTTACATCGAAGCGAAGAACTCGTCCTGCCAGTTCGAGCATGAAGCCACGACCTCGAAGATTTCCGAGGACCAGCTGTTCTACTGCCTGCAGCGCGGCATTCCCGAGGAGTCAGCCATCGCGCTGATCGTCAACGGCTTCGTAAAGGACGTGATCCAGCAGTTGCCGATGGAATTTGCGGTTGAAGCGCAGAAGCTGATCGGCATTTCGCTTGAGGGATCTGTGGGCTAACCCACCGTTCGTCGTCCTCGGGAAAAGCCCGAGGATGACGGATGTGAGAATTGAGACCGGCCTTTAACAGGGCTTACGAGGCGGCCTTTGAAACCGCTGTACGGATAGGAAACAAACATGCTTGAAATTATCGACCTGCACGCAAAGATCGCCAATACCGACACGCAGATCATCAAGGGCTTGAACCTGAAGGTTGCGGCTGGCGAAGTGGCGGCTATCATGGGGCCAAACGGCTCTGGCAAGTCCACGCTGTCCTACATTCTGTCGGGCCGTGAAGATTACGAAGTCACTTCCGGTGACATTCTCTATAACGGCGAAAGCATCCTGGAACTGGACGCTGCCGAGCGTGCGGCCAAGGGCATCTTCCTTGCCTTCCAGTACCCTGTCGAAATTCCCGGCGTTGCCACCATGCAGTTCCTGAAGGTTGCGATGAACGAACAGCGCAAGGCACGTGGCGAAGCGGAACTGACGACGCCTGACTTCATCAAGAAGGTCAAGGAAGCCGCTGGCGATCTGAAGATCGACATGGACATGCTGAAGCGCCCGCTGAACGTCGGTTTCTCCGGTGGTGAAAAGAAGCGTGCGGAAATCCTGCAGATGGCGCTGCTTGAGCCGAAGCTCTGCGTGCTCGACGAAACCGATTCTGGTCTCGATATCGACGCGTTGAAGATCGTGGCCGATGGCGTCAACGCGCTGAAGTCTCCGGACCGTGCGACCATCGTCATCACCCACTATCAGCGCTTGCTGGATTACATCGTGCCTGACAGCGTCCATGTTCTCTACAAGGGCAAGATCATCCGTTCCGGTGACAAGAGCCTCGCTCTTGATCTGGAATCCAACGGTTATGCCGACATCATCGGTGAAGCCGCCTGATTGGCTGGGAAAGGTGATGTGATGAACATGCAAACAACCAACCGGCAGACGCCAGCGGAAACCACGCTGGTCGAAGCTTTTACCGCCAAGTTCAGCGAATTGCCGGGCGATGGCAATGTCGCCGCCGCGCGTGACGTGCTGTTTGACGATCTGAAGACAGGCGGGCTGCCGACACGCCGTATCGAGGCTTGGCACTACACCGACCTCAAGACCCTGCTGCGTGCCATCCCGGAAGATGCTCCAGCTCCAATGATTGAGAAGCGTGCGGCACTGGTTGCCGGTGCACCAATCGCCTATGTCATGCAGGGCAAGGCAATCGACGCTCAGATCGAAGGCTTTACGGTGGCAAGCTATGCGGAAAGCCTTTCCGACGGCACCGCCGCAGCAACTCTCGTGGCAGCCAGCAACGATGATGCGATTGGTCGTATCAATGGCAGCTTCGTGCGCGACGGCCTCTCGGTTCTCGTCCCCGAGGAATCCATTGTGGTCAATCCGCTCGAGCTCCAGGTAATCCATGGTGCTGGGCAGATCCACAGCCGTTTTCCGGTTCGCTTTGGAAAGGGCTCCAAGGCCACCGTCATCGAGCGTCACCTGTCGGTGACGTCTGATGCGGCGCTGGTTTCCTCGGTCAGCGAAATCGAAGTGCAGGATGGCGCGGAGGCGACCTATATCGTCCTCCAGCAGCAGGGTGCGTCGGATACGCATCTTGGCCAGCTGCGCATTACGATGGGCGCCGATGCAAAGCTGCGTTTGTTCGTCGTCAACGCCGGTGGCAAGCTCGTGCGGCAGGAACTGCGCATCGATGTGCAGGGTGAAAATTCCGACCTTTCCATTCGCGGCGTCAATCTTCTGGGCGGCGAAACGCATACGGATGTCACGATGGTTCTCGGTCACAATGTGCCGAATACCAGCTCGACAGAAGTGTTCCGCAACGTTGTCTTCGACCGCGCCAGAGGCATTTTCCAGGGCATGATCCAGGTTGCACCCGATGCCCAGAAGACCGATGCCAAGATGGCCTGCAACACCTTGCTGATGTCTGACGATGGCGAGTTCTCGGCCAAGCCGGAACTGGAAATCTTTGCAGATGACGTTCAGTGCGGCCATGGCGCAACTGTTGCCGATATCAGCGACAACCATCTTTACTACCTGATGGCGCGTGGCGTTCCGCGGGCAAAGGCCCGTGCGATGCTGGTCAATGCTTTCGTCGATGAGATCGTTGAAGAGCTTGAAGACGAAAATCTCGTAGCGGCGCTGGAAGACATCATCGCCGACTGGCTGGAACACCATGCCTGATAGCGAACGCGCCGCAGTGGCCGCCCCTTATGACGTCGAAGCCGTGCGGAAGGATTTTCCGATCCTTTCGCGCGAGGTCTATGGCAAGCCGCTGGTCTATCTGGACAACGGCGCGTCCGCTCAAAAGCCGCAGGTGGTTATCGATGCCATCTCGCACGCTTATGCCAATGAATATGCAAACGTCCATCGTGGCCTGCATTTCCTCTCCAATGCCGCAACGGATGCTTACGAAGCGTCGCGCGAAAAGGTGCGCCGCTTTCTGAATGCCGGATCCGTGGACGAGATCGTCTTCACAAAATCCTCGACCGAGGCGATCAACACGGTTGCCTATGGTTATGGTATGCCGAAAATCGGGGAGGGCGACGAGATCGTCCTGTCGATCATGGAGCACCATTCCAACATCGTTCCATGGCACTTCATTCGCGAGCGGCAGGGTGCCAGGCTCGTCTGGGTGCCTGTCGACGATGAGGGCGCGTTCCACATCGAAGACTTTGAAAAGAGCCTGACCGAAAGGACCAAGCTCGTTGCGATCACCCATATGTCCAACGCGCTGGGCACGGTTGTTCCCGTCAAGGAAATTTGCCGTATCGCCCATGAGCGTGGCATTCCGGTGCTGGTCGATGGCAGCCAGGGTGCTGTGCATATGCCTGTCGATGTTCAGGATATTGATTGCGACTGGTATGTGATGACCGGTCACAAGCTTTACGGCCCATCCGGCATCGGCGTTCTCTATGGCAAGGCCGACCGCCTGCGCGAGATGCGTCCGTTTCAGGGTGGCGGTGAGATGATTCTCGACGTATCCGAGGACACCATAACCTATAATGAGCCACCGCATCGTTTCGAAGCGGGCACACCGCCCATCGTGCAGGCCATAGGTCTGGGTTATGCGCTGGATTACATGGAAGGTGTCGGTCGTGCCGCGATTGCCGCGCATGAGGCCGATCTGGCTGCCTATGCTACAGAACGTCTTCGCGACATCAACTCGCTTCGCATCATCGGGAACGCACCGGGTAAGGGCGGAATCTTCTCGTTTGAGCTTGAAGGTATTCACGCGCATGACGTCTCTATGGTGATCGACAGGCGCGGTGTGGCCGTGCGCGCTGGCACCCATTGTGCCATGCCGCTCTTGAAACGCTTTGGCGTTACCTCCACATGCCGTGCATCGTTCGGCCTCTACAATACGCGCGCAGAAGTGGACGCCCTGGCCGAGGCGCTTGACTACGCCCGCAATTTTTTCGCCTGAGGATCAGGACCATGACAACAGAGATGACCGAACAGACACAAGGTGTAACCGAAGCTCCGGCCAAGGTTTCCGCTATCGCGCCAGATGAACTGGCACGGATCAGCGACGATGTGATCGCCGCTCTCAAAACGGTCTATGACCCGGAAATTCCGGCCGATATTTTCGAACTCGGCCTTATCTACAAGATCGATGTCGAAGACGACCGCATGGTCAAGATCGTCATGACGCTGACGGCACCCGGTTGCCCGGTTGCGGGCGAAATGCCGGGCTGGGTAGAAAATGCCGTGGGCGCCGTTGAAGGTGTGTCCGGCGTCAACGTCGAAATGACCTTCGATCCGCCATGGACGCCGGAACGCATGTCGGAAGAGGCGCAGGTCGCCGTTGGCTGGTACTGAGGCAATTGTGTTTTGCCAAGGCAGCCTATTGATACTCCCTGTCGGTAGGACTAGATTCACGCCATGAAGCATCGGGCCTTGAACCCGATTGTGAAGGAGAATGAGCCCATGGGCTTTGCTGTTATGACCATGACCGAGGCCGCCGCCGCGCGTGTCAAAGCAATCGTCGCCAATTCCGGCCCAGACGCCAAGGGCGTCCGCGTCGGTATCAAGAAGGGTGGCTGCGCAGGCATGGAATACACCATCGATCTCGTGACGGAGCCTTCCGCCAAAGACGATCTTATCGAATTTCAGGATGCAAAAGTCTGGATAGAGCCATCGGCCGTGCTGTATCTCTTGGGCACGCAGATGGATTTCGAAACTACAAAACTCCGATCCGGCTTTACCTTCAGCAATCCAAACCAGACTTCGGCCTGCGGCTGCGGTGAGTCTGTCGAGCTGAAACCGGCAGACCTGGCCGCTCTAGCCAAGCAGCGGGAAGAGGCTGGCGCGTCCGCGTGAATATGCGGATTCAAGAGCCCAGTTTCGTGGGTTCTGGTCCGTGCGTCATCTAGCCATCATTGATCGTTTTTGGGATCCTCGTTTAACGCCGACGGGGTTCTTCCTTGCTATTTCCACAGAGCATACACTAGGGCGCTGGCGCCCTCGTGATGTTGATTCCATCTGCCGCATGGGGGAAAGAGTGCTCACATGCCGCTGCCGACAACTGCGACAATTCGGAGGCTGGTGCCGTCGGAGGTTCATTTTGCCTCAATGACCAGCAGCAAGTGGTAGCTATGGAAGATGCGAGAAAGTGCTGATTGGGAGGGGAGTGGTGAGAGGCGTGGGACTCGAACCCACGACCCGCGCATTAAAAGTGCGCTGCTCTACCAGCTGAGCTAGCCTCTCTCACCATTTTCGTCCCGCGCGTTTCACTGACGTATCAACACACAGCATGTGTTTCGGTTCAGTTGCCGTATTGGCAGAATTGCGCTTATCCCGGTTGGCGGCGAAGCGCCCTTCGGAAGTGGGCGGAACATAGGGAGGGGCACGTCTGCGGTCAACCCATAAAAACAGGAATATTTGGCCTTCCCGCGTTTTTTTGTCACGGGCGTAAAAAGGTGATTGGTCGTAAGGGCTTGGCGGCGTTACAAGCATCTCGAAATGTAGCGGAGCCCTGCCTTGTCCATCGCCGATATATCCCTGTTCACCGCGCTTCTGGCGGGAGCCCTCTCGTTTCTGTCCCCCTGCGTGCTGCCTCTGGTGCCGCCCTATCTCTGCTATATGGCGGGAATTTCCGTCGAGCAATTCCGCGAAGAACGATATGAAGCACAGCCGCGCGGACGCAAGGCGGTGCTGCTTGCCGCGCTGTTTTTCACGCTGGGCTTTGCAACGGTGTTCGTGGCGCTCGGGGCTGGGGCATCCAGCATCGGCATGGTCCTGCGCCAGAACCTCGATATCCTCGCCAAGGTCGGCGGCTTCATCATTATTTTGATGGGGCTGAATTTTCTCGGTGTGTTTCGTATAGGTCTGTTTTCCCGCGAGGCGCGGTTTCAAGGCGGCGGCAAGCCTGCGACCCTTTCGGGCGCCTATATCATGGGGCTCGCCTTCGCCTTTGGCTGGACGCCCTGCATCGGCCCGGTGCTGGGGGCGATTCTGGGTGTTGCCGCGTCGCGAGATACGGTGGGTGAGGGGGCAATGCTGCTGGCCGTCTATTCCGCCGGGCTTGCCATTCCCTTTCTGATTGCTGCCGGTTTTTCCGGTAGTTTCATGCGCTTCCTCACGCGGTTTCGCCGCCATCTCGGCGTTGTGGAAAAGGCAATGGGCGTTCTTCTCATTCTCACCGGAGTGGCCTTCATGTCCGGCTTCATTACGAATGCGGCGATCTGGTTTCAGGAAAGCTTTCCAATACTGATGCAAATCGGCTAAGCCCGCTCAGGTATCGCGAGGGCGAAGGGGGAGCCATGGCCGACATCGCCGGATTGCTGTTTCCGTTTTTCGGGCTGATCTTCATCGGATATCTGGCTGGGCGCATCACCAGACAGCCTGCTGAGGCCATGGGTTGGCTGAATACCTTCATCATTTATGCCGCCTTGCCAGCCTTGTTCTTTAAGCTGGTCGCGAAAACGCCCATTGATCAACTGGCGCGCATGGATTTCGTCGGCTTGAGCCTGCTTGCAACATACACCGTGTTCACTCTGCTGTTCCTGATTGGCTATTTTATCCGCCGAAACAGTTTTGCGGATGCGACGATCCAGAGTTTTGCCGGAAGCTACGGCAATATCGGCTACATGGGGCCGGGACTTGCCCTACTGGCTTTCGGGGAGCGTGCGGCTGTGCCGGTCGCGCTGATCGTCTGTCTGGAGAACGCTATGCACTTCATAACCGCACCAGCGCTGATGGCGGTCGCGGGTGGTGACAAGCGCTCACCTTTGCGGCTTGCAGGGGATGTCACCCGAAAAGTTTTGACGCACCCGTTTATCCTGTCCGTGCTTGTCGGCTTCCTTACCGCCTTCATCGGCTGGCATCCGCCACAGCCTGTGCAACAACTGGTGGATTATCTGGCGCAATCGGCAGCGCCCTGTGCACTGTTTGCCATGGGCGTAACGCTGGCGTTGCGCCCGCTGAAACGTGTGCCGGTGGAAATCAGCTATATCGTCCCGGCAAAGCTCATCCTCCATCCATTTCTGGCATATCTCGCCCTGTCGTCGTTTGGAACCTTCGACCCCATCTGGGTCGCGACTGCGGTGCTGCTGGCAGCATTGCCAACGGCGACGAATGTCTTCGTCATCGGCCAGCAATACCGGGTCTGGCAGGAGCGGGCTTCTGCGACGATCCTGGTTTCAACCGTGCTGTCGGTCTTCACCGTTTCTCTGGTTCTCTATGTCATCCGCGCCATGAGCGTTTGAGGCTTCCAACCAGAAGTGACGGCAGTGCTTTGAGCCCGCGCCCGGGCTCGATACCCTCCCGCATGACGAGGCCGCGCAGCGGAGCAACGCTGGACAAAACATGCAGGCCTGCCGCACGCGCCACCTGCATGGGCAGGAATGCCGAAAGCAGGGAACGGTTGAGAAGATCAACGCTCAAAGTGCGGCTGACAACATCGACCCGGCGACGGCGATCAAATTTCGAACCGGCTTCCGCGGGGAGCGGCCCGCCCGTAAGCGTTCCCAGCAATTCTGTCAGAACGATAATATCGCGCAGGCTGAGATTGAGGCCCTGTGCGCCGATCGGCGGGAAACCGTGGCCAGCTTCGCCAACCAGGGCTACGCGATCCTTGCCGAAACGATGCGCCGTCATGCTGGAGAGTGGCCATGTCTGAACGCTGTCTTCCACGGAGACAGTCCCCAGCATGGACTGCATTCTTTCTTCGACCCGTTTGCTCAATTCCTCAAGCGGGAGACTCGAGAGTTCGGCGGCCTGTGCCGGTGTCACGACCCAGACGAGGCTCGAGCGGTTGCCAACCAGAGGGACCTGCGTAAAGGGGCCAGTCGGCGTGTGAAATTCGGTCGATACGTTGTTGTGCGGACGCGTATGAGAGAAATTCAGCACCACCGCCGTTTGCGGGTAAGACCATGACCGCACATCGATGCCAGCGGCTTCGCGGACTTTCGACTTCCGACCGTCTGCGCCAATGACGAAACTTGCGACCACTGTCTCGCCGTTGTCGAGCGTGATCGTCGCTTCGTGCTTGCCCAACTCGATGGTTTCGGCCAAGGCTTCGATCACGGTAATATTGCTTTCCCGCGAAACGGCTTCGGCGAGCGTTTTTAACAGGACATCGTTTGGCATGTTCCAGCCAAATGCCGGAAGCCCGATCTCTGATGACCGGAAGGCGACGGTCGGCGCGCGCAGCAGCCGGTCTGTTCCATCGAGAATCTGCATTGTCGAAAGCATCGCAGCAGAGGGCTCTATGGCGGACCAGAGACCCAGACGGTCCAGAAAGCGGATGGACTGGTCCATCAATGCTGTGGTGCGCTTGTCGACCCTGTCGGCTTTTGGTGCGATCAACGCCACGTCACGGCCCGAGCGAGCCAGCGCAATGGCGGCCACCTGTCCCGCAAGACCCGCGCCAACAACAGCGATCTCGATGTTCTTCATCGTTCCAATCCACTTCACGAGCATATTCACCACAAATATAGGCATCAGGCACGGCTAAATCCAGCAGACATCTGTGTCGCGAAGGCCATGATCCCGATGTAAACTCAGTATTAGTACTTGGATAAGCGATCGGGAATGGTTGCAAAGAGTGGTGAATGGTCGCATACCGGAAAAGACGTAGCGGATGAAAAGCGAGGCGCTTGCGCTGATATGAAGATATTCAACTACAAGCGCGTGCCCTATGCCGAAATGCGGGCTTTCTCGGTCCACATCCTGACAGCATCCGGTTCCTTCCTGGCATTTCTCGGCGTGGTCGCCGCTGCTGAGCATCGGTTTGTCGATATGTTCTGGTGGCTGGGCCTTGCGCTTGCCGTCGATGGCATCGATGGGCCTATTGCACGCAAGGTGCGGGTGAAGGAAGTTCTGCCGAACTGGTCCGGGGACACGCTCGACAACATCATCGATTACGTGACCTACGTTCTCTTACCCGCCTTTGCGCTCTATCAAAGCGGCATGATCGGTGAGCCGTGGTCCTTTGTGGCCGCAGGCATGATCGTTGTTTCTAGCGCCATCTATTATGCCGACATGGGCATGAAGACGGACGAATATTTCTTCTCCGGTTTCCCGGTCGTCTGGAACATGGTTGTCTTCACCCTGTTTGTCATAGACGCAAGTGCGACCACGGCGATGATCGTTGTTGCCATCTCTGTCGTTCTGACATTTCTGCCCATCAATTTTCTCCACCCCGTGCGCGTCAAGCGTCTCAGGGCGCTGAATATGGCTGTGTTTCTGGTGTGGTGTGCGCTCAGCGGATATGCGCTGCTGCTCCACTTCTCCTCGCCGGACTGGGTGGTGGCCGGCGTCGTCATCACGGGCATTTATCTTTACTGCATCGGCGGCATCATGCAGCTTTTCCCTTCGCTTGGTGCACGTTAACACCAGTCGTTCAAAACCTTTGCACTCACATCTTTTAGAGTTGTGCGCAGCAATAAAACCGGTATTTAGTATCAATAACGGGCACTGCCCAAATTTAGTGCATGGGTATCGATCCAGTCGTTCAACACTTCGAAGAAAGTGCGGCGGCGGGTTGGAAAAGGGGAACAGGTGACGGGATCGGTGACGTCTGGGGCCACGCCTCTATTGTCCGTTCGCCAGCTGACCAAGCTGTTTGGAACTTTCGGCGCTTGCAATGCGATCGATCTCGATATTGCGCCCGGTGAAGTTCATGCTTTGCTGGGTGAAAACGGCGCGGGAAAATCCACTCTGGTCAAGATGCTGTTCGGCGTTCTGGAACCATCTGCGGGTGAAATCCTGTGGAATGGTGAGGCGGTTCGCATCCGCTCCCCCGGCGAGGCGCGCAAGCTCGGCATCGGCATGGTGTTCCAGCATTTCTCGCTATTCGAGGCGCTGACGGTTGCTGAGAATATTGCACTTTCGCTGGATCCGAAGATTTCGCTAAAGGAAATCGCTCGTGAGGCGGAAGCGCTGTCGAAGGCCTATGGGCTTCCGCTCGATCCCTACGCTCATGTGGCCGATCTTTCGGTGGGTGAGCGCCAGCGTATCGAAATCGTGCGTGCGCTTTTACAAAATCCGCAGCTCATCATTCTCGATGAGCCGACCTCCGTTCTGACACCGCAGGAGGCTGACCGCCTGTTCGAAACGCTGGCGAAGCTGAAAGCTGAGGGACGCTCTGTTCTCTATATCAGCCACCGCCTTGAGGAGGTGCAGCGCATCTGCGACCGCGCCACCGTGCTGCGCCATGGCGAAGTGACCGGCGCGTGCGATCCGCGCCAGGAAACACCGTCCTCGCTTGCGCGCATGATGGTGGGTTCCGATGTGGCGGGCATTCAGCGCGACGATTATTGCGCGCTTGGCGATGTCAGCGTTGAGATCGCCAATCTCTCCGTTTCGGCCCGTACCCCTTTTGCCGTGTCCCTCAAGGACATCTCCATGACGGTGCGTTCCGGCGAGGTTCTTGCCATTGCCGGTGTTGCCGGTAATGGGCAGGGGGAGTTGTTCGATGCCCTATCCGGCGAGTATCCCGTGACAGAGGACAACGCAATTCGCCTGCGTGGCAAAGCCGTTGGTCGCATGGGGATCAACGGTCGCCGTCTGCTGGGCGCGGGCTTTGTGCCGGAAGAGCGGCTAGGCCATGCGGCGGTGCCGACGATGACGCTTTCGGACAACCTGCTTTTGGCGCGATATTACTCCGACAGGAAGGCGTTTCTTAAAGGTGGCTTCCTGAAAGTGATCGCAAATTCTACCATCAAGAAGGCGGCCAAACGCATTTCCGCATCAATGGACGTGCGCAAAAGTGGTGACGATCCGCTCGCTGGCTCTCTTTCGGGCGGAAATCTGCAAAAGTTCATCGTCGGACGGGAGCTGGACCGCCAGCCATCGATCATGATTGTCAATCAGCCGACATGGGGTGTGGACGCCGGTGCGGCGAGCCGCATTCGCCAGGCGCTGGTGGATCTCGCCAAGGCGGGATCAGCCGTCGTCGTCATCAGCCAGGATCTGGATGAAATCTTTGAGGTGGCTTCCAGCATAGCCGTTATTTCCGATGGTCGGCTTTCGCAATCCTACCCGGCGGGAGACATGACGCGTGAAAAGATCGGACTTTTGATGGGCGGTATTCACACCGGACATGCGCAGGGGCAAGCCCATGCGCATTGAGCTTGAAAGACGCACGGGCGTTTCCAATCTGTTTGCCGTTCTGTCGCCCTTGCTGGCACTTTTCCTGACGCTGGTTTTCGGTGCCATCATGTTCGCCATGCTGGGCAACAATCCGTTTACGGCGCTGTACAGCTTCTTCGTGGAGCCGCTGCTGGAGGTCTGGTCTCTGCATGAGCTGGCCATCAAGGCCGCTCCGCTGATCCTGATCGCGGTTGGCCTGTCCATCTGCTATCGCTCCAACAACTGGAATATCGGCGCTGAGGGGCAGTTCACCATCGGTGCCATCACCGGCTCCATCCTGCCAGTTCTCTATCCCGAGTGGCAATCGCCCATGATCCTGCCGCTGATGCTGGTCATGGGTGCCGTGGGCGGCGCGATTTATGCGGGCATTCCGGCACTGTTGAAAACGCGCTTCAACACCAATGAAATTCTCACCAGCCTCATGCTTGTCTATGTCGCGCAGCTTTTCCTGGATTGGCTGGTGCGCGGCATGTGGCGCGATCCGGCGGGCTATAATTTTCCGCAGACCAAGCCCTTCAATGAAAGCGCCGTGCTGCCGGCAATTCTGGACTCCGGTCGCGCCCATTGGGGCATCGTCTTTGCGATTATCGCCGCCGTCGCCCTGTGGTTCATGATGCGTTACATGCTCCGCGGATTTCAGGTCACCGTGCTCGGCCAATCGCCAAGGGCAGGGCGCTTTGCCGGATTTTCCTCACGTGGCATGGTCTGGTTTTCGCTGCTCGTTTCAGGCGGTCTGGCTGGTCTTGCCGGTATTTCGGAAGTTTCCGGCTCCATCGGCCATTTGCAGCCGTCAATCTCGCCCGGCTACGGCTTTACCGCCATCATCGTTGCATTTCTCGGCCGCCTGAACCCTCTCGGCATCATCGCTTCCGGCTTTGTCCTGGCACTCACCTATCTCGGTGGCGAGGCGGTGCAAATGTCGATGCAGATTTCCGACAAGCTGGTGCGCGTCTTCCAGGGGCTGATGCTGTTCTTCGTCCTCTCCTGCGACACGTTGATCGTCTACAAGATCCGCATCCGTTTTGGGCGTGGAAAGAATGCTGAAGGAGCCGCGTGATGGATATGTTTCAGGCGATCCTTCTCACCGTCATCACCGCAGCCACGCCGCTGGTCATTGCCGCACTGGGCGAACTGGTGACTGAGCGCGCCGGTGTTCTCAATCTCGGTGTCGAGGGCATGATGATCATGGGCGCCGTCTGCGCCTTTGCCGCGGCCCATCTGACCGGTTCTCCCTATATTGGCATCGTCGCCGGAATTGTCTGCGGTGCCCTGTTTTCGCTGCTCTTCGGTTTCCTGACGCTGACGCTGGTCACCAATCAGGTCGCGACGGGTCTTGCCTTGACGATCCTCGGTCTTGGCGTTTCCGGCATGCTGGGAGAGAGCTTCGTTGGCCTGCCGGGCGTCAAGCTGCCGCCCATCGTCTTTCCGGTCCTGTCGGAGATTCCGGTGATCGGACCGGCGCTGTTCCGGCAGGATCTGATCTTCTACATGTCGATTGCGCTCGTCATCGGCATTGGCTGGTTTCTGTTCAAAAGCCGTACGGGCCTGAAAATTCGCGCTATCGGCGACAATCATGGCTCTGCCCATGCGCTCGGCATAAATGTCATCCGCATGCGCTATCTCGCCGTTATGTTCGGCGGTGCCTGTGCGGGGCTGGCCGGAGCGCAACTCTCGCTCGTCTATACGCCGCAATGGGTGGAAAACATGGCGGCTGGCCGTGGCTGGATCGCGCTGGCGCTTGTCGTCTTTGCATCCTGGCGGCCATGGCGGGTTCTGGCGGGCGGCTATCTCTTCGGTGCGGTCACCATTGGCCAGCTGCATGCACAGGCCTTCGGCATCGGTGTTCCGTCGCAACTTCTTTCAGCAATGCCTTACATTGCGACTATTGTGGTCCTCATCATCATCTCCCATAATCGCCGCACAACGCTGATCAATACACCGGCATCGCTCGGGAAACCGTTCGTTCCGGATCGTTAAAAAACCAGGTTCACGCCTAACCAAGCAGGGGTAAAAATGAAGAAACTCATCATCGCACTGGCCGCATCGGCCGCCGCCATCGTCGGCGTTGTTCCCGCAGCCCAGGCAGCAGACGCCAAGAAGGTCTGCTTCGTCTATGTTGGCACCAAGACCGACGGCGGCTGGACGCAGGCACATGATATCGGCCGTCAGGAGCTGCAGAAGCATTTCGGCGACAAGATCGAAACGCCTTACCTCGAAAGCGTTCCAGAGGGCCCAGATGCCGAGCGTGCGATCGAGCGAATGGCCCGTTCCGGCTGCGAACTGATCTTCACGACCTCCTTCGGCTTCATGGATGCCACCGTCAAGGTTGCGCAGAAGTTCCCGAAGGTGAAATTCGAGCACGCCACCGGTTTCAAGACCGCTGCAAACCTCGCAACCTACAATTCGCGCTTCTACGAAGGCCGTTACATTCAGGGCCAGATCGCGGCTAAAATGTCCCAGAAGGGTCTCGCAGGCTACATCGCCTCCTTCCCAATCCCTGAAGTGGTGATGGGCATTGACGCCTTTGTTCTCGGCGCGCAGTCGGTCAACCCTGAATTCAAGGTCAAGGTCGTCTGGGCCAACACATGGTTTGACCCCGGCAAGGAAGCCGATGCTGCCAAGGCACTGATCGACCAGGGTGTGGACATCCTGACCCAGCACACCGACACCACAGCCCCGATGCAGGTTGCTGCAGAGCGCGGCATCAAGGCTTTCGGTCAGGCATCCGACATGATCAAGGCCGGTCCAAACACGCAGATGACCGCTATCGTCGATACCTGGGGCGCCTATTACATCAAGCGCACACAGGCCCTTCTCGATGGCACATGGAAGTCCGAATCGGTCTGGGACGGCCTGAAAGACGGCATCCTCACCATGGCGCCATACACGAACATTCCTGACGACGTGAAGAAGATGGCGCAGGAAACCGAAGCCAAGATCAAGTCGGGCGAACTGCACCCCTTCACCGGTCCGGTGAAGAAGCAGGACGGTTCCGAGTGGCTGAAGGCTGGCGAAAAGGCTGAAGACAAGGTTCTTCTCGGCCTGAACTTCTACGTCGCAGGCGTGGACGACAAGCTGCCGCAGTAAGCTGGATTTACCTCCGTCACCCCGGCCTTGAGCCGGGGTCCAGCGTGGTCAAGTCCTTGACCACGAAAGAGCCTTTCGCCGCGCAGACGCGCGGCGGCTGGATACCGGATCAACTCCGGTATGACGGGGGGTGTTTGGTGCTGTGAGGAATATTAAGCCGCGTCTGGAAACAGGCGCGGCTTTTTCCTTGCCTGCGCTCACGGCAGGTTTCCGGCGTTCATGCAATTTCCATGGTTTCTTCAGTCTTGAGCGTTTATAGCGAAAACCCGAGTCCGCCTGTTAACGGCGGCTGAAATGAATGATGGAGTCGGAGATACCAATGGAACGCAGTTGCCTTGCCGTTATTCTTGCCGCTGGTGAAAGCACACGGATGAAATCATCCATGTCAAAGGTGCTGCATCCCGTGGCTGGCCGGGCGATGATTGCGCATGTGATGCAGGCCGTCGCGGGTGCTGGCGTGAGTGCTGCTGCCCTCGTGGTGGGCCGTGATGCGGACAAGGTGGCAGATGCGGCGCGTGGGGCTGGTGTCAGCGTTGAGCCCTATCTTCAGAAAGAGCGTCTTGGAACTGGCAATGCCGTTCTGGCAGCGCGTGCTGCCATTGAAAGCGGCTATGACGATGTGCTGATTGCCTATGGCGATGTGCCATTGCTGACCTCCGAGACACTCAACAAGGCGCGTCAGGCGCTGAGCGACAATGTCGATGTCGTCGTCATCGGTTTTCACACGGACAAGCCGACCGGCTACGGTCGCCTGCTTGTGGAAAATGGTGAGCTTGTTGCCATCAGGGAAGAAAAGGACGCGACCGACGAGGAGCGCAAGGTTACTTGGTGCAATAGCGGTCTGATGGCGATCAATGGCCGCCGCGCGCTCGACCTTTTGACCCGCATTGGCAATAACAACGCCAAGGGCGAATATTATCTGACCGACGTCGTGGAAATCGCCCGCTCGCAGGGCGGCAAGGCCATTGCCATCGATGCGCCCGAGACAGAACTGACCGGCTGCAACAACCGAGCAGAACTCGCTTACATCGAAAAGCTCTGGCAGGAGCGCGCCCGCCATCAATTCATGATCGATGGCGTGTCCATGATAGCGCCGGAAACGGTATTCCTGTCTTGGGACACCAAGATCGGTCAGGATGCGCTGATCGAGCCCAATGTCGTTATCGGGCCCGGTGTAACCATCGAATCGGGTGCCATCATCCACGCATTTTCCCATCTGGAAGGCGCGCATGTCAGCGGCGGTGCGACAGTTGGGCCTTATGCACGGCTTCGCCCCGGTGCCAATCTGGCCGCCAATTCGAAAGTCGGCAATTTCTGCGAGGTCAAGAAGGCAGAGATCGGCGAGGGCGCAAAGGTCAACCACCTCACCTATATCGGCGATGCTTTCGTGGGCGCTGGCAGCAATATCGGGGCAGGGACCATCACCTGCAATTATGACGGCATCAACAAGCACGAGACGCGCATCGGCAAGAACGCCTTTGTCGGCTCCAACTCCTCGCTGGTTGCGCCGGTGACGATTGGTGATGACGCTTACGTCGCCTCCGGCAGCGTGATTACGGATGACGTGCCTGCCGATGCGCTAGCCTTCGGTCGTGCGCGACAGGAGATCAAAGAAGGGCGCGCCAACGCCCTTCGTGCCCGCGCTCAGGCCATCAAGGACGCGAAGAAGAAGTCCTGACAATCGTAACGAACAGACATTGAAAGTGACCGTTGTTCCAATTGCGATTTTTGCGGAAACCGCTAGGACTTCGGCTGTCAAAAGCATCAGCTCATAAGGACACGTCCAGCGAGTCGTTGCTCGAAATTTTTTGGAGAAGTGCATGTGCGGTATTGTTGGTATTGTTGGAACGCAGCCGGTTGCGGAGCGCCTCGTGGATGCGCTGAAGCGGCTGGAATATCGGGGCTATGACTCCGCTGGCGTTGCAACGATCCATGACGGCGCACTCGCCCGCCGCCGTGCGGAAGGCAAGCTCTTCAATCTCGAAAAGAAGCTTTCGGAAGAGCCGCTGCCCGGCCTGACCGGTATTGCCCACACGCGCTGGGCCACCCACGGCGTGCCGAACGAAACCAATGCCCATCCGCATTTCGTAGATGGCGTCGCGGTTGTCCATAACGGCATCATCGAAAACTTCTCCGAATTGCGCGATGAGCTTGCGGCAGAGGGTGCCACCTTCACCACGCAGACGGACACGGAAGTCGTGGCCCAGCTTCTGGCGAAATTCACCCGCGATGGAATGGACCACCGCGCCGCCATGCTCGCCATGCTGAACCGCGTCACCGGCGCCTATGCGCTTGGCGTCATGTTTCAGGATGATCCGTCAACGCTTCTCTCTGCCCGTTCCGGCCCGCCGCTGGCCATCGGTTATGGTCGCGGTGAGATGTTCCTGGGCTCGGATGCCATTGCGCTTTCACCCTTTACCAGTGAGATCACCTATCTGGTGGACGGTGACTGCGCCATCATCACCGCAAATGGCGCAGAAATCATCGATTTCTCCGGCAAGCCGGTCAAGCGCGCGCGCCAGATTTCGCAGGCGACGGCTTATGTGGTGGACAAGGGTAACCACCGCCATTTCATGGAAAAGGAAATCTATGAACAGCCGGAAGTCATTTCCCATGCGCTGAGCCACTACGTGGATTTTGCTGAAAAGCGCGTGAAGAATGCCGACCCGGCCATTGATTTCGCCAAGCTCACGGGCCTCGCGATTTCCGCCTGCGGGACGGCCTATCTTTCCGGCCTCATCGGTAAATACTGGTTCGAGCGTTATGCGCGCTTGCCGGTCGAAATCGATGTCGCCTCCGAGTTCCGCTACCGGGAAATGCCGCTTCTGCCTACGCAGGCAGCCCTTTTCATTTCGCAATCGGGTGAAACGGCAGATACGCTGGCGTCCCTGCGCTATTGCCAGGAAAATGGCCTCAAGATCGGCACGGTCGTCAATGTTCGCGAATCGACCATGGCACGTGAATCGGATGCCGTGTTCCCCATTCTCGCCGGCCCTGAAATCGGCGTTGCCTCCACAAAGGCCTTCACCTGCCAGCTCGCGGTTCTCGCATCGCTTGCCATTGCCGCTGGCAAGGCCAGAGGAACAATTACCGTCGAGCAGGAAACAGACCTCGTTCGCCACCTGATCGAAATGCCGCGTGTGATGAGCGAAGTGCTGAACGCAATCCAGCCGCAGATCGAAACCCTGTCGCGGGATCTCTCCCGCTTCAAGGATGTGCTCTATCTCGGTCGTGGCACCAGCTATCCACTGGCGCTGGAAGGCGCGCTGAAGCTCAAGGAAATCTCCTATATCCATGCCGAAGGTTATGCCGCAGGCGAGTTGAAGCACGGGCCAATTGCGCTGATCGACGAGAATATGCCCGTCATCGTCATCGCGCCGCATGACCGCTTCTTCGAGAAAACCGTTTCCAACATGCAGGAAGTCGCAGCGCGCGGCGGCAAGATCATTTTCATCACGGATGAGAAGGGTGCGGCCGCCTCCAAGCTCGAAACCATGGCGACGATCGTTCTGCCGAACGTGGATGAGATCATCGCCCCGATGGTCTTCTCACTGCCAATCCAGCTTCTCGCTTACCACACCGCCGTCTTCATGGGCACCGATGTGGACCAGCCCCGCAATCTGGCGAAATCGGTGACTGTGGAATAATTCCAGGATGGGATTCTGGGGCAGGGGAACGGCGTTTCCCTGTCTTTCCCTTGCTGACGGTAACGAAGGTTTGACGGCCCGGGCAGATCATGACGATTATTTCATGATCTCGCTCTTGCGAGCTGGAACGGCCTCCGGCATTGTCCGTTATCAACCTGCCTACTTTGGTGATACCGAACAGCCCTGCGGATTGTATGACAGATCACCCCCTCAAAGTTTCCTTTGCGACTCGCCTGCGCAATAATTTCCTCACCGGAATTCTCATTCTGGCACCGGTCACCATCACCATGTGGGTGGTGTGGACCTTCCTGCAGTGGGTGGACAGCTGGGTTAAACCATATATTCCAGCGCGTTATGATCCCGAGCAATATTTCGATGTTGCCATTCCCGGCTTCGGCCTGCTGGTCGCCGTCATCGGTATTACGCTGATCGGTTTTCTCGGCAACAATCTCATCGGCAAATGGATCGTCAGCTTCGGTGAGTCGGTGCTGAACCATATGCCCTTCGTCCGTCCGATCTATAAGAGCATCAAGCAGCTATTCGAATCGGTGCTGAAGGAACATTCCAGCTCATTCAAAAAAGTCGGTCTTATCGAATTCCCGTCACCCGGGACCTATGCGATGGTGTTCGTGGCGTCCGACGCCAAAGGTGAGTTGGCCTATCGCTTCAATGAAATCGGTCAGGAAATGGTGGCGGTGTTCCTGCCGCCGACCCCAGTGCCAACCGCCGGCTTTCTGCTGTTTGTGCCCAAAGACAAGATCACGATCCTGGATATGTCGCCGGAAGATGCCGCAAAGTTGCTGATTTCGGGCGGACTTGTTGCGCCGGATTTCGAGTTGCCAAAGGCAATTGCTGCGGCTCCAGATTATTCATCGTCCTCGTAAACGTCGCCGCTCGGGGCAGATGTCGAGTGAAAGACCGGGACGAAAAGGCGCATATAGACGAAGCGAACCGTCCAGCCTTCATCCTGCGCCTTCGCCCAGGCTTTCTTGCGACCCGGTTTCTTGAATTTTTTGCCGATAGTTTTCTTTTCGCTTTTTGCGAATGTCTCCGGCAGCAGCAGATTGTCCGGCGAGCAGAGGGCATAGCCCTTGCAAAAGGCGGCTGGCGGTAGGGGCATGTCATTCATGATCGTTAGCCTGCATGGAGGAAACGGATCGCCTCGTCACGGCGATGGAGATAGAGCAGGGTGCGCAAATTGCGGCCTCGCTCGCTGGTGAGTTCCGGATCGCGCTCGATGATATAGGTGGCGTCTTTGCGGGCAATTTCCAAGAGGTCTGCATGGGCTTCGAGGCTGGCAATGCGAAACCCGGGCGTGCCCGATTGGCGGGTACCAAGCAACTCGCCTTCGCCGCGCAGTTTCAAATCCTCTTCGGCAATCAGAAAACCGTCTTCGCTGTCGCGCAAAATAGACAGGCGCGCCTTGCCATTTTCACTGAGCGGACCTTTGTAGAGAAGAATGCAGGTGGAGGCTTCATCCCCACGTCCGACGCGTCCGCGTAGCTGGTGCAGCTGAGCGAGACCAAAGTTTTCGGCGTGCTCGATGACCATGATGGTCGCATCAGGCACATCGACGCCCACTTCCACAACGGTGGTTGCTACCAGAAGCCGCGTCTCTCCGCTCTTGAAGGCAAGCATGGCGGCGTCCTTTTCCGGGCCGCTCATGCGCCCATGAATGAGACCGATGGAAGCGCCGAGGGACTTGGTAAGAACGGCATGCCGTTCTTCTGCCGACATGAGGTCGGATTCTTCCGATTCCTCCACCAGCGGGCAGATCCAGTAGGCTTTCTTGCCTTCCGAAAGCGCGCTTTTCAGCCGCGCAACGATATCGCCGATACGCTCGGTGGGAATGGTCACGGTCTGGATGGGTTTTCGCCCGGCAGGCTTTTCGGTCAGCTTCGATACGTCCATATCGCCAAAGGCCGCCAAGACCAGCGTGCGCGGAATGGGTGTCGCGGTCATGACCAGCATGTGCGGGCTGATGCCCTTGGCGGTGAGCCGCAAGCGCTGGTGGACCCCGAAGCGATGCTGCTCATCCACCACGGCCAGGACCAGGTTCTTGTAGCTGACGCTATCCTGAAACAGCGCGTGGGTGCCGATGACGATCTGCGCTTCACCGGAGGCAATGCGCTCCTCGATTTCACGGCGTTCCTTGCCCTTGGTGCGACCGGTCAGCACCTCGCAGGAAATCCCTGCGGCAGTGGCGAATTTGGATATGGTCGCGAAATGCTGGCGGGCGAGAATTTCCGTCGGTGCCATCAGCACGGCCTGACCGCCAGCCTCGACAGCGGTCGCCATGGCCATCAGCGCAACCAGCGTCTTGCCCGCGCCCACGTCACCCTGCAACAGGCGCAACATGCGGTCTTCACCGGCCATGTCGGTCAGAATGTCTTTGACCGCAGCGCTTTGGCTGGCAGTCAATGAAAATGGAAGGCTGGCAAGAATTCTTGCGGCAAAGTCGCCCTTGGCGCGGATGGGTTGGCCCGCAACCTTGCGCAGCCTTTGGCGCACCAGCGCAAGGGATAGCTGCCCGGCCAGAAACTCATCATAGGCAAGGCGGCGCCTGGCCGGTGCTTGCGGGTCAATGTCGGCCCCATCGCGCGGATCGTGCAGTTCACGGAACGCATCTGCCACATGCGGAAAGCTCTGTCGCGCCGCCAGGGTCTCGTCGATCCACTCCGGGAAAACAGGCATTTTTCCAACTGCGCCATCAATGGCGCGCCGCAGAACCTTGGGCGACAGGCCTGCCGTCAGCGGGTAGACGGGTTCGACCATGGGCAGGTTTTCGGCTTCCGAAACCTTCACCATGAAGTCGGGATGCACCATGGAGGCCCGGCCATTGAACCAGTCCACCTTGCCGCTGACCATCACCTCTTCATCAACCGGCAGCGCTTTGGATAGCCAGTCGCCGCGGGCGCGGAAAAATGTCAGAGCCAGTTCGCCGGTTTCGTCGTGCAGGAACACGCGATAGGGGGCGGACCGGTTGCCGGGCGGCGCGGGTTGGTGGCGATCGACACGTCCCTGAATGGTGACGATAGAACCCTGTGGCGCCAGAGCGATACCGGGTCGATTGCGCCTGTCGATCACGTTGTAGGGTGCGTGGAACAGCAGGTCGAGCACGCGGGCTTCCTGAGCACTTTCGCGGCCCAGCAGCTTTGCCAGCAAATCGGCAAGCTTGGGCCCTACGCCGGAAAGCGTGGCAACGGGGGCAAACAGGGGATCAAGGAGAGCCGGGCGCATGGCGAGCAAAATCGGGTAAGGCGATACGCATTGCAAGAGTGGCGTCACATTAAACACGGTTTATTCGCCCAAGTTTTTCGGCGGGCTGCAATATTTCCGCAAAAACCGGTTCCCAAACGTTCCCGCCCTGTTCTATAGGAGGGGACGGTCAACAAACAGGTGAATGCGATGACAGGACTGGTACGCACGAGCGCCGACCTCGACACGAGGCGCAGGCGAATTCTTTATCGTTGCTGGCATCGCGGTATCAGGGAAATGGACCTTGTGCTCGGCCAATTTGCCGAAGAGAACATTGCAGACCTTTCCGATGTGCAGCTGGATGAGCTGGAACAGATCATGGCCGAGGAAGACCAGGACCTCGTGCAGATGGTGACGGGCGCGCAGGCCATCCCTGAAAAATTCCAGACGCCCCTGTTTATGAAGATTATCTCCTACCGCCCGGATTTCGATCTGGTCTCCGCCCAGAACGGAAGCAGCTCATAATGATAGCCGGATTCGATGTCAGGCTGGTGGCATCGGCCGATACGCCGCTGACCATTGGCAATGTGCCAGCAGGCACGGAAGCCTTTCTGCTTGCGGATCTGGTTCGGCAAGGCGCCTCTGTTGCCTATGTCGTTTCCGATGGCCAGCGCCTCTCTGACCTCGAGCAGGTACTGGGTTTTGTCGCGCCTGAGATTCCCGTTCTGACCTTGCCCGCGTGGGACTGCCTGCCATACGACCGCGTGTCGCCCAGCGCACATGTATCTGCCCGCCGTCTGGCAACACTGTCTGGTCTCATCCATCACCAGAAAAAGCCGCATCCCGCCATCGTGCTGGTGACCGTCAATGCCATGCTGCAGAAGATGGCGCCGCGCGATGTGATTGAAAGCCTCGCATTCTCGGCCAAGCCGGGAAATCAGATCCGCATGGAAGACATCGCCGCCCGGCTGGAGCGCAATGGTTTCGACCGTGTGGCGACTGTGCGGGAAGTCGGTGAATTCGCGGTGCGCGGCGGCATTCTGGACGTTTTTGTGCCCGGCACGGAAGAACCGGTTCGGCTGGATTTCTTCGGCGATACGCTGGAAAGTATCCGTACCTTCGATCCTGCAAGCCAGCGAACCATCGGCCAGGCCCGCTCGCTGGACCTCAATCCGATGAGCGAAGTCACGCTGACGCCCGATACGATCAGCCGTTTTCGCAAGAATTATCTCTCTCTCTTCGGCGCTGCGACGCGCGACGATGCCCTCTATCAGGCGGTTTCCGAAGGCCGGCGCTATGCCGGTATGGAACACTGGCTGCCGCTGTTCTACGACAAGCTCGAAACCGCGTTCGATTATCTGTCTGGATTTCGCATCGTTACCGACCACACGGCCCGTGAGGCTGCGGTGGAGCGCTCCAAGCTTGTCCATGATTACTTCGAGGCAAGGCAGAACACAGGGCAGACAAAAGGCACGACGCAGGGCGCACCCTATAAGCCCGTTTCACCCAGCCAGATTTATCTGGGCGGCAAGAGCTTTGATGAGGCGCTGAATGCCGTCAATGCGGTACGTCTGACGCCATTCAACGAGCAGGATACGAAGGACAAGCCGGTTGCCACGCTGGATGCCCATGTCGGCCCCCGTTGGGCGAAATCGGCGACCGAGAGTGAAAGCGAAGACCGGATCAATGTGTTTACGCTTGCCGTCAAACACATTGCCGAGCGGCGCTCCAAGGGCTGGAAGGTGCTGATCACCGGCTGGTCGGAAGGTTCGCTTGATCGTCTTTTGCAGGTCTTGAACGAACACGGACTTGAGAACATCAAGACCGTGACATCGCTGAAAGAGGTTGAGAAGCTTGGCAAGGGCGAGGCTGCTGCGGCGGTGCTGAGCCTTGAGGCCGGGTTCGAAACCGGCAACCTCGCGGTTATCGGCGAGCAGGATATTCTCGGCGACCGCATGGTTCGCCGCTCCAAGCGCCGCAAGCGCGGTGCCGACTTCATCTCTGAGGTCGCCGGGCTGGATGAGGGATCGCTTGTTGTCCACGCCGAACACGGCATCGGTCGGTTCGTAGGCCTTCGGACCATCGAGGCGGCGGGCGCGCCGCGCGACTGCCTTGAGCTCCACTATGCAGACGATGCCAAGCTGTTCCTGCCGGTCGAAAACATCGATCTTCTGTCTCGCTATGGTTCCGATGCTGCAGAAGCCAATCTTGACAAGCTGGGCGGTGGCGCCTGGCAGATGCGCAAGGCCAAGCTCAAGAAGCGCCTGTTGGACATGGCGGGTGATCTCATCCGCATCGCTGCGGCACGCATGGTGCGTCATGCGCCAGCACTTATTGCCCCCGATGGCCTCTACGACGAGTTTGCCGCGCGGTTCCCCTATGACGAGACGGAAGACCAGCTGAACGCCATCGAGTCGGTGCGTGAGGATCTTGGTGCCGGTCGTCCCATGGATCGCCTGATTTGCGGCGATGTCGGCTTCGGCAAAACCGAAGTGGCATTGCGCGCAGCATTCCTGGCCGCCATGAACGGCGTGCAGGTTGCCGTCGTTGTGCCCACCACGCTGCTGGCCCGTCAGCATTTCCGTACCTTCTCCGAACGTTTCCGTGGCCTGCCGATCCGGGTGCAGCAGGCTTCGCGCCTCGTTGGCACGAAGGAACTGGCGCTAACGAAAAAGGAAGTGGCGGAAGGCAAGACGGATATCGTCGTCGGCACACACGCGCTTCTGGGTGCGGGCATCACTTTCGCCAATCTCGGCCTTCTCATCATCGATGAGGAGCAGCATTTCGGTGTGAAGCACAAGGAACGGCTGAAGGAGCTGAAGAGCGACGTACACGTTCTGACGCTATCGGCGACGCCCATTCCGCGCACCTTGCAGCTCGCAATGACGGGTGTTCGCGAACTGTCGCTGATCACGACCGCGCCGGTCGATCGCATGGCCGTGCGCACCTTCATTTCGCCTTTCGATCCGCTCGTCATTCGCGAAACGCTGATGCGTGAGCACTATCGCGGCGGTCAAAGTTTTTATGTGTGCCCGCGTCTTGCCGATCTCGCAGATGTTCATGCCTTCCTCCAGTCTGACGTTCCTGAGCTGAAGGTTGCCGTGGCGCATGGCCAGATGGCGGCGGGTGAGCTGGAAGACATCATGAATGCCTTCTACGACGGAAAGTACGACGTGCTTCTGTCTACCACGATCGTCGAATCCGGGCTGGATGTGCCAACTGCCAATACGCTGATCGTGCACCGCGCCGACATGTTCGGCCTTGCTCAGCTCTACCAGCTTCGTGGCCGGGTGGGTCGCTCCAAGGTTCGCGCCTTTGCGCTGTTTACACTTCCGGTCAACAAGGTGCTGACGACAATGGCGGAGCGCCGCCTGAAGGTTCTGCAGTCGCTCGATACACTGGGCGCAGGCTTCCAGCTGGCCAGCCATGACCTCGATATTCGCGGCGCAGGCAATCTGCTCGGTGAAGAGCAGTCCGGCCATATCAAGGAAGTCGGTTTCGAGCTTTATCAGCAAATGCTGGAAGAAGCCGTCGCCGAGGTCAAGGGTGAGGACGAAGTCATCGATAGCGGCTGGTCGCCGCAGATTTCCGTCGGCACATCGGTCATGATTCCGGAAAACTACGTGCCGGATCTGCACCTGAGAATGGGGCTCTATCGCCGCTTGGGTGAGTTGACCGATCTTGGTGAAATCGACGGCTTCGGTGCCGAGATGATCGACCGCTTCGGACCGTTGCCAAAGGAAGTGCAACATCTGCTCAAGATCGTCTACGTCAAATCCCTGTGCCGCACGGCCAATGTCGAAAAACTGGACGCAGGTCCAAAGGGCGTCGTGGTCCAGTTCCGCAACAAGGAATTCCCGAACCCGGCGGCACTTGTGGGCTACATTGCCAAGCAGGGCTCAATGGCGAAGATCAGGCCGGACCACAGCGTGTTCCTCACGCGCGATTTGCCAACGCCTGAGAAGCGTCTGGCAGGTGCGGCCATGGTGATGACGCAACTGGCGGAACTGGCAAAAGGCTGACGTCACGCAGCGGTGATTGATCATTACGTCGAGTTAATCGAACGGACATGTATCGGTAGCTTTTGGAGGTCTAGTCTTGGCTCTCAAGGGATGGCAAATGTCTTGCCATCCTGGTTCAGGGTCGTTTCGGGCCGCGTGGGCTGAAGCGGGAACCTTGATTTCAGCGAAGCAGATGCGGGGCAAAGCCAGAGGCATCCTACCCCTTTTCCGCTTCATTTTAGGGAGCAGGACCATGTGGACCAACATCAACAGGTTCGTCACCGCTGGTCTGGTAGCCTTGACAATTGCAGGCACGACAATTGCCACGACCACCCAGGCTGAAGCACGCAACAATTTCGGACGCGGATTGGCCGCCGGTATTGCCGGCACGGTCGTTGGAGGGGCCCTTCTGGCAGGTGCGTCGCACAATTATTATGGACCGCCTGCTTATGGCTATGCGCCGGTTTACGGTTACCCGGCCTATGGTCCTCCAGTCGCCTACGAAACCGTTTATCCCCGCTGCCACATGGAGTGGCATCAGGATGGCTGGGGCAACATGTATCGCGCAAGGGTATGCTACTGAGCGAGCAATCAGGTCTTTGATGTATCGTCCTGCGGCGTCATCGCCACGGCCACATTCTGGTCAGCCGCCGCAACGGATGTCGGGAGAGGCACATGCCGCTGCCTTTCCCGGATCAGCGTCAGCAGACCCGATCCGATAATGAGGGCGATCCCCACAAACATCCATCCGTCGATCTTGTCGCCGAAGATCAGGTAGCCAAACAGGATGGCCCATAACATCTGGCTATATTGCGTTGGGCCGATAACGGCAGCAGGCGCATATTTCGCGGCATACATGACGAGCACGTTGGCAAGCGCGCCGAGCAATCCGTAGCCCGCTAGGAACATCCATTGCTCCATATCGGGCGGGGTGAAGGTCTTCGCCATGGCCACGCCGCAAATGACCAGCGTTCCCAGGAGCCCTGCGCCATAGAGCGAGATATTCTTTTCCGATGGTCCCATCGCGCGGAAGATGACGATGGATATGGCTCCACACAGACCCGCGACAATGGCGGCGAAATGGCCGGTCGAAAGCTCGCGAAAGCCGGGTCTCAAAATGACGAGAACACCTGCAAAACCGATGATGACGGCAGACCATCTCTTGATGCCGACCTGTTCCTTGAGGAAAAGCACCGACATGATGGTGACGAAGGCGGGCAGGAGGAAGATGAGGGCGAAAGCTTCCGCCATCGACAGATAGGTGAAAGCGGTCACCGAGGTGATCGCGCCGAGACCCGACGAGATGAAGCGAAGGATCCACAAGGGGCGATTGGTGGTGCGGATGATGTCACGCCAGTCATCATTGCGTTTGCGGATGAAGGGCAGGGCGGCCAGCCCGAAAAGCGCACCGAAAAATGCCGACTGGAAGGGCGACAGCTGCCCTTCAATGAGCTTTACACTGGCATCGCTCCACGCATAGGCCGCGAAGGCGGCAAAGGCGAGAAGGATGCCTTTCAACGTGCTATCGGACACGGAAACACCAGAATTTACCAAGGGCAGGAATCGACAGCGCGCTGGCTGAAGATCAGTTCATAGCCCTATGCTCTTCCAGCTTCATTCTGGCAATATCCCGCAGTGCATTAATAAGCACTTCCTTGCTCTGCGCTCCGCTGACGGCATATTTCTGATCGAGTATGAAGAAGGGGACGCCAGCAACGCCCATCTGCTGCGCCGCATCGATCTCGGCGACAACCGTGTCCTTGTCTGCATCGGAGGCCAGAAGTTTCGTGACGACCTCGCGGCTCATTCCGGCCTTTTCGCCAATGTCTGCGAGAACGGCGTGGTCGCCAATGTTGAGGCCCTGCTCAAAGTTGGCGCGGAACAGTTCCGTCACCACCCGGTCCTGAAACTCGCGGCCTTCGGCATGGGCCCAGAGCGAAAGGCGGTGTGCGTCAAGCGTATTGGGGCCAACCTTTATGGCGTCGAAGTTGAAGTCTATGCCGACTTCCTTGCCGAGCTGCTTCAGCATGTCGTGCGCCTGCTCGACCTTTTCCTTGCCGCCCAGCTTTTTTTCCAGTTCGGCCTTCTGGTCTACGCCCTCCGGTGGGTAATCCGGGTTCAGGCGGTAGGGACGCCAGTTCACATCGATGCTGACTTCATCGAGAACTTCCGCAATTGCGAGATCCAGGCGTGCCTTGCCGAGATAGCACCATGGGCAGACCATGTCGGAGACGACGTCGATAACAATGCGTTGCATGGTGCTTCCCTTTCAGACCAGACTATCTCTGCCCCATCTAGGGGCCTTGCCGTGCTTGCGCAAGG
Source organism: Rhizobium sp. Leaf311 (assembly GCF_001423445.1). Classification (NCBI taxonomy): domain Bacteria; kingdom Pseudomonadati; phylum Pseudomonadota; class Alphaproteobacteria; order Hyphomicrobiales; family Rhizobiaceae; genus Rhizobium; species Rhizobium sp. Leaf311. The sequence continues at coordinate 881,948 of NZ_LMNZ01000004.1, forward strand.
CATCACCGCAACAGATCTACCCTTAGACCTATTGGACGCGGGCATCCCACCAGCTGGTTTTCTGGTTCCCCAAAAGAGGGGTTGCCTCCGGTCGTTCGATATATTTCCACCGTGCCACCCACTGCGCCCCGATATAGTAAAGCGGGATGATATAGTGCCCCGCCGTCAAGAGCCGGTCATAGGCACGCACTGCTGCCTGAAAATCTTCGGTGGAGCGCGCCTGCAACAATGCTTCAAGCATCCGATCCACCTCAGGATCTGCCACACCCGCATAGTTGAAGCTGCCATTTGCGTCGCGCGAGGCCGAGCCCCAGCGATTGAGCTGCTCCGCCCCCGGCGACAGCGACGAGGGGAGCGATCGGATGATCATATCGTAATCGAAGCTGTTGGAGCGTGCCTGATACTGGCCATCATCGACGGAGCGAATGGCCATATCGACGCCGATCAGCCTTAGCGAACGTTGATAGGCAAGAGCGATACGCTCCTGTGCCGGGTTTTGGGTCATGATCTCGAATGACAGGGCCCGGCCATTGGAATCGGACATTCTGCCGTTCTTGATGGTGTACCCGGCCTCTTTCAAACGGTCGACAGCGAGCTTTAACACCTTGCGGTCGGCGCCTGAGCCATCCGTCACCGGCAGGGCATAGGTTCCAGCCAGAAGCGCTGGCGGCAGTTTCTTCGCGGTGTCGCCCAGCAGCGCCAGCTCCCGCCCATCCGCGGCATTGCCGAAAGCTCCGAGTGTCGAATTCTGCCAGTAGCTTTGGGTACGCTTGAACGCGCCGCCGAGAATATTGCGGTTCATCCATTCGAAATCGAGTGCGTAAGAAAGACCTTCACGGACGTTCTGATCTGCAAAGATGGCCCGGCGCGTGTTGAAGACCAGGCCGAACATGCCGGACGGCAAACGCGATTCGAAAACGTCGCGGGCAATCTCGCCGCGATGAACCGCCGGGAAATTGTAGGCTTGCCCCCAGTGAGACGTGTCCGATGTGCCGTTGATCGCGTCGCCTTCAGGATAAATGTCGATATCGCCCTTTTTGAAGGCTTCGAACATGGTGGTGACCTGCAGGAAATAGATGATGCTGATCTCATCGTAATTGTCGAACCCGACTTTCGCAGGAACATCCTTGCCCCAATAGTTCGGATCACGCTCCCAAACGACCCGCTCGCCGGGGCGCAGCGTCTTGATTCGGTAGGGGCCGGAACCGATGACGGGCGACAGCCCCGCCTGCTCAAAGGTTGCCGGATCAATCCCGTGCTGCGGCAGAATGGGGGTCGATGATGCGAGAATGAGGGGCGTTTCGCGGTTGGCGTTTTCGTTGAAGGTGAAGCGCACGCCATGCTCTCCAACCTTCTCCATCTTCTCAACGCCGCTCAGCCTGCTGTTGAAAGGCGGACGGCCTTTTTCCTTCAGAAGATTAAAAGTGAAAATCACGTCATCCGGCGTTACCGGCTTGCCATCCTGCCATTTTGCCTTGGGGTTCATGTTGAACTGGATATAGCTGCGCTCGTCGTCCCACTCCGCACTTTCAGCGAGCAGACCGTAAAGCGAGAAAGGTTCGTCGTTCGAGCGCTGCATCAGCGGCTCATATAGAAGGTTGCCGAATTCCGGATCCCACACACCGCGCGCAGTTGTGCGCATACCCTTCAAAACAAAGGGATTGAGGCTGTCGAAGGTGCCGACGACACCGTAGGAAACACGTCCGCCTTTTTTGACGTCGGGCTTCACATAGGGAAAATTCTTGAAGTCGGCGGGCAGGGCAGGATGACCATGCATCGAAATTCCATGAAGGGGTTCCGCCAACGCCAGACCTGAAAAAAGAAGGGCGGGGATGAACGCCAAGAGGCTTCGCATATTGATGTCCTGTCGCATTCGGGCCGTTTGTTTGGGATTGCTTTGCCGGGAATGGGCGGCCCATCTTGTATTGATTCCCGCCGGAATGTATCACACCCAACTATGGCAGGCATCCGACGAGATAAAATCTCTTGATGCCAAAAGAAAAAGTTGAAGAAGTGCTGGATATCGCCGCCGACGGGATGTAACAGGGTTGCCGAAACCGTCGGGTCACGCATTTGCCTCATTTAAACGACAGTGGAACGGGCAGACGGATACCGGTGATGTTGAGCAGCTCGAATTTTCTGCTTCGCATAAAAATTTAGGAGACGGAACTCTTATGACGAAATTCGCAAACACATTCACCCGTGCAGGCTTGTCTGCTCTCGTTCTTTCGCTGGGTGCCGTGTCTGCTCCAGCCGTATCTCAGGCTCAGCAGGCTGCCGCACCGGCTGGCTCGCCGCCACTTGGCTGGTTCAAGACATGCAGCAAGCAGGAAGACAATGATGTTTGCGTTGTGCAGAACGTCGTTCTCGCCCAGAACGGTCAGATGATAACGGCTGTTGGCCTCATCAGCGTTGAAGGCAAGGTCAACCGCAAGCTTCTGCAGGTTTCCGTTCCGACCGCGCGTCTCCTGCCTCCTGGTGTCATGATGCAGATCGACGGTGGCAAGGGTCAGAAGCTTGATTACGCCGTCTGCCTTCCCGACAAGTGCACCGCCGAAGTGCCGCTGACGGACGCCATGATCGCCAGCATGAAGAAGGGCACCGAGATCGTTTTCACCTCGATCAACTTCCGCCGTGCGCCAAACCCGATCAAGATCGCGCTCAGCGGCTTCACAGGTGCCTATGACGGTCAGCCAATCACCCAGTCCCAGCTTGCTGAAAGCCAGCGTTCCCTCCAGGAAGGAATGCAGAAGAAGGCTGAGGAAGCCCGCAAGAAGCTGGAAGCTGCGCAGGACGCTGCCAAGACCAAGCCTGCAAACTAAGACATCATCCAGATACAGAAAAACCGGCCTTGTTTCAGGGCCGGTTTTATTTTGACTTGGACTTGGCATCACTGAGAAATCAGTGGGTCATTGCAGCCTTGGCACGCAATTCACCATTTGGCGCCTTGTCGAATATGCGGGTGATGTTCGGATTGCGCAGCGGTCGGTCGCTCTCGTCGTGTATCAGGTTCTGTTCCGATACATAGGCGACATACTCCGTCTCATCATTCTCGGCCAGCAGGTGGTAAAACGGCTGGTCGCGATCGGGGCGGATTTCCGCTGGAATGGCATTCCACCATTCTTCGGTGTTTGCGTATTCGGGGTCTACGTCAAATACCACACCGCGGAACGGAAACACCTTGTGGCGAACAACCTCGCCAATCGTAAATTTTGCGTCTCTTTGTTTCATGGCATGAACATCCTTTCCCCATACAATTTGGGGTAAAATATCAAAATATCAAGATATCTTGTGTCAATACTCAATGCCTGCGCCGTAACTTTTCAAGTGGAGCGGTGGCCAGCACCACGCCGCCCGTTACCAGCACTATGCCGAGGGCATGATAATCTTCGAACTGCTCTCCTAGAAACACGACTGCCATGACGATCGAAACCGGCGGCATCATGTAGAGCGTTATTCCTGCAGTGGCCGGGCCAAACACCCGCACGGTGTGGGTGAAGCAGTAGAATGCAAAGATCGACGCGAAGACGATGATGCCGGCAATCTTCGCCCAGGCCGTGAGCGATGCCGGCAGCAATCCGCCGTGGGCAATTTCAATGGCTGCAGGTGGTATCAGAACAAGCGCGCCGGAGAGAGCAATCAATGTGAAAAGGCTGAGAGACATCATTTCCCTGGCGGCGGGATCACGCAGGAGCAGCGAATAGATCGCGAAGGACACTGAGGCTACGAGAATGGCGATATCGCCGAGATTGAAGTTGAGATGAAGCAATTGAGCCGGATCGCCCTTCAAGACGATTGCGACGACGCCCGAAAATGCAACGACCATGCCCACCACTTCGAGACGCCTGATGGCGCGTCCGTAGAGAATGCGCTGGAACAGGATGATGAACAGGGAAGAGGTCGTGTAGATCAATGTGCCATTGGCGGCTGAGGTCAGGGTGAGGGCCCAATAGACAACGCCGCCACAGATGCCCATGCCGAGAAAGCCGAGGATGAGCCAGAGCGCGGTTTTTCGACGGACGAAGTTCCAGCAGGCACGCCAATCGCTAACGACAAATGGCGCTACCAATACAGCCGAGAAGAACCAGCGCAGGAATGCCGTCGTGAAGGGCGAGACTTCGCCGATGACGCCGCGACCGAAAATGACATTGCTTGAAAAGAAGAAGGGAACCGCAAGGAATATCAACCAGTCTCGCAGGCGAGGGGCGGTGTCTGGTGCTGAGGACATGAATTTTCCGGCAAGGCTGCATTATCAACGCGGTGGTGGGATGGTCAGGCACACCCGTTGACGTGACCCTCCAAAAAAGAGAAAGGCGCCCTTTGAGGCGCCTTTCCTGTAAGCTGATCAGGCCGAGTAGTACATGTCGAATTCGACCGGGTGAGGGGTCATTTCGAAACGCATGACTTCCTGCATCTTCAGTTCGATGAAGGCATCGATCTGGTCGTCATCGAAAACGCCGCCAGCGGTCAGGAACTTGCGGTCCTTGTCGAGGCTTTCAAGCGCTTCACGCAGCGAGCCGCAAACTGTCGGGATCTTTTTCAGTTCCTTTGCAGGCAGGTCGTAGAGGTCCTTGTCCATAGGCTTGCCAGGATGGATCTTGTTCTTGATGCCATCGAGACCAGCCATCAGCATGGCGGCAAAGCCGAGATACGGGTTCTGTGCTGGATCCGGGAAACGGACTTCGACGCGCTTTGCCTTCGGGTTGGAGCCGAAAGGAATGCGGCAGGATGCAGAGCGGTTACGCGCGGAGTAAGCCAGCAGAACCGGTGCTTCGTAGCCTGGAACCAGACGCTTGTAGGAGTTGGTCGTCGGGTTCGTAAACGCGTTGATGGCCTTGGCGTGCTTGATGATACCGCCAATGTAGTACAGGCAGGTTTCAGACAGGCCCGCATATTCGTCGCCAGCAAAGGTTGGCTTGCCACCCTTCCAGATGGACTGGTGAACGTGCATGCCGGAACCGTTATCGCCGAAGATTGGCTTTGGCATGAAGGTTGCGGTCTTGCCGTAGGCATTGGCGACCTGATGCACGACGTACTTGTAGATCTGCATCTTGTCGGCGCTGGAAACCATCGTGTCGAACTTCACACCCAGCTCGTGCTGCGCGGACGCAACTTCGTGGTGGTGCTTCTCAACGACAACGCCCATTTCGCCGAGAACGGTCAGCATTTCAGAACGCATGTCCTGAAGGCTGTCGACCGGAGGAACCGGGAAGTAGCCGCCCTTGACGCGTGGGCGGTGGCCCAGGTTGCCGGTCTCATAGTCTGTGTCGTCGTTGGATGGCAATTCGGACGAATCAAGCTTGAAGCCTGTGTTGTATGGGTCGGCCTTGTACTTCACGTCATCGAATACGAAGAATTCAGGCTCAGGACCAACGAACACGGTATCGCCGATACCGGAGGCCTTGAGGTAGGCTTCGGCCTTCTTGGCTGTGCCGCGTGGGTCGCGGTTATAGGACTCGCCGGAGACGGGGTCGAGAATGTCGCAGAGAATAACCATGGTGGACTGCGCGAAGAACGGGTCCATGTGAACCGTTCCCGTATCAGGCATCAACACCATGTCGGACTCATTGATTGCCTTCCAGCCACCGATCGACGAGCCGTCGAACATGACGCCATCGGTAAACATGTCTTCGTCGACGCAGGCAATATCCATTGTGACGTGGTGCAGCTTGCCCTTTGGGTCAGTGAAGCGCAGGTCCACGAACTTTACGTCGTTGTCCTTAATCTGCTTGAGAATATCGTTTGCAGTCGTCATTTGAAACTTTTCCTTGAGTGTTTTGATAACAAGGCGAAGCCCCAGCATTTGCCGGGTTTCGTATTTTTATATGGCGTCGACGCCTGTTTCGCCCGTGCGGATACGAATGACTTCTTCCACGTTGGAAACGAAAATCTTTCCGTCACCAATGCGTCCGGTCTGGGCTGCATTGCGAATGGCCTCAATAACGGCATCCGCATTTTCATCCGCGAGCACGACCTCGACCTTCACTTTCGGCAAAAAGTCGACGACGTATTCTGCGCCGCGATAAAGTTCCGTATGGCCTTTTTGACGACCAAAGCCCTTGGCTTCCGTAACCGTTATTCCCTGTAGTCCGACTTCCTGAAGGGCTTCCTTCACTTCATCGAGCTTAAAAGGCTTAATGATCGCTTCGATCTTTTTCATGAGAAAATATCTCTCCGCTTCTCCCGTTAAAGCGGTCTTTCCGCTCTGCCACAAGAATGCACGTATCGTGCCAGATCGGAAGCGGGTTTAAATAAAAAATCTTCAAAAAATGGCTGGACATCGGCGAATTTTGCTCAACTTGCGCGCTTCAATGGATAATTTGGCTCTCCAACCCATCATTTTTCACTGATTTTTCTCAATATCGCCAGAATTCACAGGATCGCGGATTTCGCCGACGAGACAGTGAAGTGTGGTAAAAATAAGCAAATGCACAAAAAGTAGACTCGCTAAAATGCCTATTTTTGCGCCGATTGCCTTTTGCGAAGTTTTGCGGTGATTATGGGCGATGATGTCCTTGCTGAACTACGCCCTGATAGAACCCGACGCCATGGCACGTGTTGATAAACGTGCAGAAGAAAGCGGCATTTCTGTTGCCGCGCTGATGGAGCGAGCGGGGCAGGCGGTCGCGGCCAGCGCCCTTGCGCATTATCCCCAAGCGCTGCGCTTTGTCGTTCTCTGCGGTGTCGGTAATAATGGCGGCGATGGTTTCGTTGCTGCACGCGCCCTGAAAGAAAGCGGTGCTGAGGTTGCCGTCTACGTCTTTGGTGATATTGGCAAATTGAAAGGCGCGGCGAAGCAGGCCTTCGATTGCGTCGGAATGTCCTTTACTTCTCTTGGCGACTACCGACCCATTGCGGGTGATGTCGTGATCGATGCAATCTTCGGAGCGGGTCTTTCGCGGGATGTGCCGTCGCAGGTCGCAGATATCATCGACGATATCGAGCGCGCGGCCTTGCCGGTCATAGCCGTCGATCTGCCTTCCGGGCTCTGCGGCAAGCGTGGCATCCCTCTTGGCAGGGCATTTCAGGCGCAGCGCACGGTTACCTTCATGGCGCGCAAGCCGGGCCATGTGCTGATGCCGGGCCGGTCACTATGCGGAGACATGGAGGTCTTCGATATCGGCATTCCTCGCCGTATTCTCATGGAGGGGCGCGGGTCGATCTTTGAAAACCATCCCGGGGTGTGGGCAGCTGCGTTCCCGAAGCCGGATGGAGAAACGCACAAATTCAAGCGTGGACATCTGACCGTATTCTCAGGTCCGTCCCATGCCACCGGTGCTGCGCGAATGGCTGCGATGGCAGGTTTTCGCGCCGGGGCTGGAATCGTGACGGTGGCGACGCCGCATGAAGCGCTTGGGGCTTTATCCGCATCTTTGACCGCCGTGATGGTATCCGGCATCGAAACGGAAGAGGAATTGATCGACTGGCGCGATGATAAACGCCACGCGACCTATGTGCTCGGCCCTGGTTTTGGCGACCTTGATAGGGCTCGGGCCTTTGTGTCCCTGTTGCGGGACAAGGCTCTGGTGCTGGATGCGGACGGCATTACGGCGTTCAAGGATGAGCCGCAGAGATTGTTTGACCTTTTCGCGGCCAATGCGCCGCGTATCCTGACGCCGCACGAAGGAGAGTTCGCGCGGCTGTTCCCTGACATTGCTGCGGACAAGACGCTTGGCAAGGTGGAAAAGGCGCAAGCCGCAGCTGCTGCCTGCAACGCCGTCATTGTCTACAAGGGGGCAGATACGGTCGTTGCGGCCCCGGATGGTAGGGCCGTCATCAACGCCAATGCGCCAACCTATCTCGCAACGGCGGGTTCTGGTGATGTGTTGGCAGGGATTGCAGGCGGTCTTCTGGCGCAGCAGGTTCCGGCCTTTGAGGCGGCTGCCGCCGCCGTCTGGCTTCACGGCGAAACCGCACAGAAACTGGGGCCGGGGCTTACCGCCGAAGATCTGGCTGCGGCGGTTCGGCCTTTTCAGCCCTAATGCGCCGGCTTGCCGTGGCTGGCGACAGCCGCCATGCGAGAGGCACTCATCACCAGCTTGCGTTCAGCGCGTTCCTGTTGCGGGGTGCGATTGTAGATTTCCCGGTAGCATTTGGAGAAATGGGACGCGGAGACAAAGCCGCAGGCCACCGCAACTTCAACCACCGGCATGGCGGACTGGACGAGCAGATGGCGCGCCCGGTCCAGACGGATCTCCAGATAGTAGCGGGCGGGCGATCGTCCCATTTCCTGACGAAAAAGCCGCTCCACCTGACGGCGGGAAAGATCGGCATCTTCGGCTATATCGAGAAGCGACAGAGGCTCCGAAAGATTGCTCTCCATTAACTCGATAATCGAGAGGACCTTGTCATTCTGTACGCCCAGGCGCGCGCGCAGTGGTAGGCGCTGGCGGTCATGGGGATTGCGAACGCGGTCTGTCAGTTGCTGTTCGCAAACGCGGTTGACGAGGTTTTCGCCAAAATCCTGACCGATGAGGTTGAGCATCATGTCGAGCGATGCGGTGCCGCCAGCGCATGTGTAGATGTTGCTGTCGACCTCATAGAGATCGGCATAGACCTCAACCTGGGGAAAGGCTTCGGAAAAGCCGGGCAGGTTTTCCCAGTGAATGGCGCAGCGTTTGCCATTTAACAGGCCGGCCTGCGCCAGCACATGTGCGCCGGTACAGAGGCTGCCCACCGCAATGCCGCGATTGTTGGCTTCCCGCAGCCAAGCATTCACGGATTTGTTGCCATATTGCTCGATATCGATGCCGGAACAGATCAGCACCATATTCGGGCGGTTTTCGCCGCTGACCGATTTGCGCTCTTCTGCCAGCGAAGTGTTGGCCTCCAGTGCAATTCCGCTGGATGAGGCGACCTTCTCGCCATCGGCAGAGGCAAGGCGCCACTCATATGCGGCATAGCCGAGCATACGGTTGGCGATGCGCAGCGTTTCTACCGCCGCCGTGAAAGGCAGCATGGTGAACTGCGGAACCATGAAAAAGACGACAGTGCGTTTCTTGGGAGGAGTTTTGCTCATTATGACCATGCTCCATTGCGGAAACGCAATTCCTTGCTTGGAAAAGGCCCGCTGTATATCTCATTTGCGACACTTGCAGCGCAAGATACGACGGCGTTGATCTCCTGTCAAAAAAACAACAGCGGGTGGATGGTCTTGACGACCGTCAGCTATGGCAGCGTGCTTAGGAGGGCAGGCTCCCGTCCGGGAGCTTCTGCCGATATTTTGCATTTTATTAATATTGTTTTCAATTTTTCGGCGCAGCCTTTCAGCACTATCGCCGAGTTGCGCGTTCTATCGACGTGATGAAATGGCGGACGACATCACAGACCGCCGCTTCATCTTTTGTTTCAGCATCGGGTTGCCCAAGAATGGCATTGCCGTTCCTGCCAGGTGCCTTCGAGCGGAGTATTGCGTATGCATGAAGTTGGCCTGACCGTACTGGTCGTAGACGACGAACCGATTCTGAGATTTACCCTTGCGGATGCGCTCGAAGAGGCGGGATATACCGTGCTTGAAGCGTCCAACGTTCTTGAGGCTGTCGCCGTGATCGGTAAGGTGCCTCAGATATCGGCGGTCATTACCGATATCGATATGCCGGGCGGCCTTTCCGGGCTGGATCTGGTAAAGATGCTGAACAACTGCCAGGAGCATATTTCCGTGATCGTAACATCTGGCGGTCATGCGCCGGATGCTCTGGAGTTGCCAAGCGACGCACGCTTTTTCAGCAAGCCCTACCATTTCGACGACATTTTCTTCGCGCTTAAGGCCGCCATTGCGTCCAAAGAACAGGTGCGGAAAAAACGGGGTATTCGTCTGGCTGGCACTCAATCCCTTCAGTAGTCAAAGCAAAACGCCGGAGTTTCCTCCGGCGTTTCTTATTCGTCTGACCCAGAACTTATGCTGCGCGAAGCAGTACCAGGCTGCGGCCTTCGGCCGTGTAGATTTCGCCGTTGGCGATGTTGTTCGAGGGCGCGTCAGGATCAGCGGTCGTTAGCTCGATCGCCCAGCCATGATCTGCATCCGGCAGCTTGAATTCCACGGCACCGTCATGCGGGTTGAACAGGATCAATACGTCCTTCCATTCTTCCGTAGCGTCGTCACCCATTTGGCCGCCGCTGGTCAGTCGCAGACCGAGCGTGGTGCTGCCGAGGTCTTCCCACTGCTCCCGCGTCTGCTCGCCACCGCCGGGATTAAGCCATGTGGCATGGGTGCCGTCTCTCCAGCTGTCTCGACGCAGGATTGAATGCGTCTGGCGCAGTTCGATAAGCCTTGCCGTAAAGCTGCGCAGGGCTTCCGCGCTTGTTGGGAGATTTTCCCAATGGACCCAGCTCAACTCGCTGTCCTGGCAATAGCCGTTATTGTTGCCCATCTGGCTGCGACCGAACTCATCGCCCGCCAGAAGCATCGGCGTTCCATGGGAAAGCAGGAGGGTGGCAAGGAAGTTTCGCTTCTGGCGGTCACGCACCGCGGTGATGTTTTCATCATCGGTCGGGCCTTCGACACCGTAATTGAAACTGCGGTTGTCGTTATGACCGTCGTTGTTGTCTTCCCCGTTCGCATCATTGTGCTTCTCGTTATAGGAAACGAGGTCGTTCAGGGTGAAGCCGTCATGCGCGGTGATGAAGTTGACGCTGGACCAAGGCCTGCGGCCACGCAGGTCGTAGACATCGCCTGAGCCGAGCACACGAGCTGCGAAGTCGCCCGCTGTGCCATCTTCGTCCTTCCAGTATTCGCGGACAGTATCGCGATACTTGTCGTTCCACTCCGCCCAGCCCGGTGGAAAGCCGCCAACCTGATAGCCACCCGGACCGATATCCCAGGGCTCTCCGACCAGCTTCAGCCTGGACAGCACAGGATCCTGCCCAACCGCGTCGAAGAAACCGCCACGCTGGTCGAAGCCTTCCGGCTCACGTCCAAGGATCGTGCCCAGATCGAAGCGGAAACCATCGATATGCATGTCATCAGCCCAGTACCGCAACGAGTCGGTTACGAGCTGCAGGACGCGCGGATGTGATGTGTTTACCGTGTTTCCCGTGCCGGTGTCATTAATGTAGTAACGCGGCTGGTCTGGCATCGTGCGGTAATAGGAGAAGTTGTCGATGCCTTTGAAGGAAAGGGTCGGGCCCATCTCGTTACCTTCCGCTGTGTGGTTATACACAACGTCCAGGATTACCTCGATGCCGCCATCATGGAATGCCCGGACCATGTCGCGAAAGCCTGCCATGCCCTTTGGCCCGTAGTAGCGCGACGCGGGGGCAAAAAATGCCAGTGAATTGTAGCCCCAGAAGTTCTTAAGACCCTTCTCCAGAAGATGGGAATCATCCGGGAAGTAGTGAATGGGCAAAAGTTCTACGGAGGTGACGCCGAGGCTTTTGATATAGTCCACAATTTCCTTGTCGCCCAAACCCTCATAGGTACCGCGAAGCTGTTCGGAAATCTTCGGATGCAGCTGCGTGAAACCCTTGACGTGGGTCTCGTAAAAGATCGTCTTGGACCACGGGACGTTCGGCTTGCTATCTCCCGCCCAATCATAGGCGGAGGGATCAACCACACGGCATTTCGGCATCTTGGCGGCGCTGTCACTCTCATCAAAGGAGAGATCTTTTTCTTCGGCGTCCAGCTTGTAGCCAAATTGCTCCGTACCCCAATCGATATCACCGACGAGTTCGCGCGCATAAGGGTCAACAAGCAGCTTGTTCGGGTTAAAGCGGTGGCCGTTTTCGGGATCGTAGGGCCCATGTACACGGTAACCGTAGAGCGCGCCGGGCTTCAGACCGGGAATATAGCCGTGCCAGATTTCATTGGTGAATTCAGGCAGGGTAATGCGTTCGATTTCGGTTTTTCCGCTCTCATCGAAGAGGCACAGTTCAATACGTTCGGCATGGGCGCTGAAGATTGCAAAATTGACGCCGTCACCATCGAAATTGGCGCCAAGGCGGGTAAAGTCGCCGGGTAAAATTGTGGAACCGAACTGGGCCATTGATATCCTCGTGCTTGATTGGGGCAGGGGGAAATGTGGTGGCCGGTCATTGGTTCCGCAGCGCAAGAAAAAGCCCGCCATGACATATCTGGCGGGCTTTCTATTTAAGGCGTTTCGTCGTGTTTTTCAGCGAACAATACGCGTTGCTTTCTTGTCCGTTGTCGGCCATCCAATATCCTTCAATGTTTCTGGCGGAAGCGCTTCAAGTGCACGCATTGTCTGTCTGCGAGCCCAAGCTGTATTGACAGCTCTCCAGAGCCCGACGAGCCTATCGGTATGCAGCAGGTCCCTCCTCGGGCGTCTGCCATGGGTTATGATAACGGTCATTTCGATACTCCTTTCATCTGCATCTGTGCTTTCTGACAATCAAGATATGCGCTCGAGTGGGGCATCAATCAATCGAATGGTTTTGATGTCATTCATGATGAATTTTGATGGTTTCTTCGACGCATTCTCTGTCTGGCTTTAGAGGATCGAGCATTATTGACATTCAATCAAACGAAATGATATCGATGTATTGATCAGAAAAATTGAAGGCATTCGCCATGACAATTTCCTTCAGGCAGCCGCTGCCTCTTCTCGACAACGATATCTTGCGCACCTTTGTCGCGATTGCAGAAACCGGGAATTTTTCTACCGCTGCAGAGGTCGTCTTTAGAACGCCTTCAGCGGTGTCAATGCAGATCAAGAAGCTGGAAGAGCAGTTGAAGACGACGCTCTTCCTGCGCGATGCGCGGTCCGTCACGCTGACGGCGCATGGAGAGACACTGCTAACCTACGCGCGCCGCATGATCGCTCTTTCCAACGAAGCCGTTTCGCGCTTCGTCATGCCTGAACTTACGGGTGTCGTGCGGCTGGGCGCGCCGGAAGATATTGGGGAGCGGGGACTATTGCCCGGCATTCTCAAACGCTTTGCGGAAGCCTTTCCGGCCATTATGGTGGATGTGACGATCGATGCCAGCTCGCAGCTTTATCGCCGTATGGATGAACACAGGCTCGACCTCGCCTTGGTCAACTGCGCGTCGCTTCCGATGCGCGATACGGGCGAGGTTCTGATGCGGGAGCGACTGGTTTGGACGGGTGCCAGATGCGGCACCGCGCATCTGCGTGATCCTTTGCCCATCTCTATCTGGGAGGATGGATGCATCTGGCGCTCAGAGGCCATCAACTCACTTGAGAAGGAAAACCGGCGTTATCGTGTCGCATATCTAAGTGCCCACACCATGGCGCAAAAGGCGGCTATCGAAGCAGATCTGGCTATCGCTCCGCTTCCGCGCTCCTACGTACAAGACGACATGGTGATTCTGAGCGAAAAGGATGGTTTGCCGGAGCTTGGCTGTTTCGATATCCGCCTCATTCTCGCGGATAATCCAACGCGTCCGGTCCAGGCCGTCGCAGACAGCATCCGCAATGCGTTCAGGGATGTTGCGCTCCCGGTCTAATCAACGCGTGTTATTTTGACAGCGTTGCGGAACCGCTCTCGATTTCGTGCGTTATCTGCGCGCAATCCAGATCATCGTCTGCCGCGAGTGCGCAGACACAAGGGGAGTTTCCACGCATGTCGACACGTTTCTTCGCAACCATTGCAGCCGTTTTCGTTACTCTTGTTTCCCTTAGCTCCTGCGGCAATACGATCCGCGGCGTAGGCCAGGACGTTGCAGGCACTGTGGATGGCACGCAGGCTGCTGGACGCACCGTCGACCGCGCTGCCCGTCGCTAATTCTATCCCACTAATTTCTTTAAAGCCGGCGACGCTCTCGCCGGCTTTTTTGCGCGTCACGATATTGTCAGTGGAGTGGCATAGGAAACGCATCGCCTTGCCCGCGCCGCCGTATTCCAGCTTTGTTTCTCAGGTTAGGAGGCAAGGCGCGTCACACCAGCCTTCACCGCGAGCCATGATCAAGAGATTCTTTCGCTACCTGCTGCCAATGCTGCTTTCGTCTGCGGCTAATGCCTCTCAACTTCCCAGCGACTGCCAGTCAATCGATCATATGGGAGGCCGCTACACCGTATGCAGCTTTGATCCAGCAAAAGCGAAGATAAGGCTCTATCAATGGGATGCCGTCGCTGGAAAGCCTTATGGGTCGTTCGAGGCGCTCTCCTCCGCACTCTGGCGTCAGCACAGCTTTGTAACCTTTGCCATGAATGCCGGAATGTACCACCGAGATTTATCGCCGGTTGGCCTGCACATCGAAAACGGTGTCGAAAAAACGCCGATCAGCACCTCCGGCGGCTGGGGCAATTTTCATATGCAGCCGAACGGCGTCTTCTTTATAGAAGGCGACAGGGCAGGCGTGCTGGAAACAAGCGCTTATCTCAACGCCAATCTCAAACCTGATGTCGCAACGCAATCAGGTCCGATGCTGGTCATCGAAGGGCAACTTCATCCACGATTTTTGCCGCAGAGCGACAGCCTGAACACGCGCAACGGCGTGGGCGTTTCCGCCGACGGCATCGTGCACTTCGCAATTTCGGAAAATCCAGTGCGTTTCTACGATTTTGCAACGTTGTTTCGCGACCGGCTTGCGACCGCGAACGCACTTTATCTGGACGGCAGTATTTCCAGCGTCCACATACCCGCCGCCAACCGCCGCGATAGCTGGCACCCAATGGGGCCCATTATCGCGGTTGTCGAGAACGTTCCGGATTGACTGTAGAAAGCGTCAGATAGGCGCCTTCGGATAGGCTTTTTCCAGCCCACGGGATTTCGAAAGCCCCGCACGAAATGCGGTATAGGCAGCGTGTTGGCTGCTCTTAGACACTTCATGCAGACGGATCTGCATCCGAGCAGGGGCGTTCTCGCCAAACCACTCGCCGCACTTTTCCAGTTTCAATGAGTTCAGAAACCGGGCCTGCGATTGCTGATCGAGAAAAATATGAAGACCTTCCAACAGGTTTTCTTCCTGAAGGGCATTTTCCAGAAGAAGTTTCAGCCAGGACTGATCCTCGGCACTCATGGATGCGATCTTGGCTGCGACCGTATCGCGATCAGGAAAAGATGACGCGTTTGCCTGCATGTTTCTCACCGCTTTGCTTGTTGGTTTTTGCCCGATAATCCAGATCAAACATGTCTTCAAGACTGTGAACAACTCAAATGTGTAAAAGGCCAAAAATGCGCGGCCTTATACACATCTCCCGCTTTGATGATGAACAGTTTCCAACCGGAATTTACACTTTGGTCTAAATTGAGACGGAGCGGCATCGTGGCTGTGTCGAAGTGATCCACTAAGATATTGCTTTTTATTAAACCTATGCAGCCAGTGAATAGCAGCTCGCCGAATGCGCCTTGCTTTAGCCGTTTTTTGCATTTGCGTTCGTCACAAGATTTTAATAAATGGTTCACCACTGGGCCGACGGAAGAGCGGTCTGGAGAGTGAACACGTTGGAGTAATCATGGAAGAAACTGCACAGAAATCCTGCTGGGCTGTCACACTACGCGCACTCGCAGGCTTTGCCGCTTTCCTCGCTTTGACCTACATTTTTGGTAGCCCGTAACAATCTCCGTTAAAAGTTTTAGATATGGCAGCACGGTTTCCTTACAGGAACCGTGCTGTTTTCGTTTCCGCTGGATGTCGCAGCCTGCCTATCTCGTGCCCATATTAGGTGTGGCGCATTGCGGTGGTTGAGATAAACTGGCGTAATAAGTCTATTTATAGGGCAGGACGCATATGTTTCTTTCGGTATTCGACGTTTTCAAGATCGGTATCGGACCTTCCAGTTCGCATACGATGGGACCCATGTCGGCGGCGAACCGGTTTCTTGACACGATATTGTCTGACGAGTGGCCCCGACCGGCGGGCGCGACTGTATCGGCCATCAAGGTCAGCCTGCACGGGTCGCTCGCCTTTACCGGCATTGGTCACGGGTCCGGCCGTGCCGTCATTCTTGGCTTGACCGGCGAGCGTCCGGATCTTGTCGATCCCGATGCAATGGACCGTCTTGTGCTGGAAGTCGAAACGCGGGGCCGCGTGACGCCTGCAGGCCACCCGACCTATGCCTTCCGCCCGGCGGAAGATCTGGTTTTCGATAAGAAGAACCCTTTGCCGGGCCATGCCAATGGCATGACGTTTTCAGCCTATGACACTCAGGGCCGGATGCTGCTGAAGAGGATTTACTATTCGGTCGGCGGGGGATTTGTCGTTACCGATACAGAACTTGAGGCAATGCGCCAGCGCGGCAAGACTGTGGATAACGGACCCAAGGTTCCCTATCCCTTCGCGACGGCGAGGCAGATGCTTGAAATGGCCAACAGTTCCGGGCGAACCATTGCCCAGATGAAGCGCGCCAATGAAGAGACTGTCATGACGCGACAGGAGCTGGACGAGCGACTGGATCAGATCTGGGACGCAATGAACGGCTGTATAGAACGCGGCCTGAAAGGCGAAGGCATCATGCCCGGCGGCCTGAAGGTCAAGCGTCGCGCCCGTTCCATCCATGACAAGCTGAACGCCGAATGGCGCAGCAATCGCCTCAACCCGGTGCTGGCCAACGACTGGCTGAGCGTTTACGCCATGGCCGTCAATGAGGAGAACGCCTCGGGAGGACGCGTCGTGACAGCTCCAACCAATGGCGCTGCGGGCGTGGTGCCTGCCACCGTGCGCTATTTCCGCCATTTCCATGAAGACGCGACGGTGGACGACATCAGGGATTTCCTGCTGACCGCTGCCGCTATTGGCGGGATCATCAAGCACAATGCATCCATCTCCGGCGCGGAAGTCGGCTGTCAGGGTGAGGTGGGCTCCGCCGCTGCCATGGCGGCAGCCGGTCTTGCCGCTGTCATGGGCGGCTCTCCGGCGCAGGTTGAAAATGCAGCAGAAATTGCGCTCGAGCATCATCTTGGCATGACCTGCGACCCGATTGCCGGGCTGGTGCAGGTTCCCTGTATCGAGCGGAATGCACTCGGTGCGGTCAAGGCAGTCACGGCGGCGTCACTGGCTTTGAAGGGCGATGGAGAGCATTTCGTGCCACTCGATGCCTGCATTGAAACCATGCGCCAGACCGGCAACGACATGAACGAGAAATACAAGGAAACATCGACCGGCGGCCTGGCCGTGAATGTGGTGGAGTGTTGACAGGCACAACCTGCCAACGCTTGACGCAAGTGCTAAAACAGCCTTGATAGAGCCATGGCTCTTCATCTCATAAAGCTTTGCGTCGGCGCGGATTCGATCGAGGATGTGCGCGAGTGGGTCTCACACCGTTGCCTGACTGCGATTGCAGCCGGCCTGGAGCCGCACAGCGTTCACACAACACGCATGTTTCCCAAGCGGACCGAGGAACTGCTCGACGGCGGCTCTCTTTATTGGGTCATCAAGGGGCAGGTTCAGGCCCGGCAGACGCTTCTCGATATCCGCCAGTTCAAGGGTGAGGATGGCATCAGTCGTTGCGATCTCGTTCTGGGGCCGGAAGTCATTGAGACCTCGCCAGCACCGAAGCGTCCTTTTCAGGGGTGGCGATATCTCAATGCAGAGGAAGCTCCCCGGGATCTTGGCGGACAGTCGGTTGGCGAAGACATGCCTGCCGATCTTAGACGGGAACTGGCGGAACTCGGGCTATTGTAGTTCCCTAAAAAAAGGGCCGGTTCCGGGGCAACGAAACCGGCCCTTTGGCACGGTCAATCCGGGACGGGGTGCCCTGACCAGCCATAACTTGCAACGGGCTGACAACGTTTCGCTCCGCTGTCCTTACCCCTTGATGCCTGCGACCGCGTTGACGTTACGGCCATCCTGAACCTTCACCCAGCGACCAGGGTTCGTGCTGTCCTGGCGCTTGAGGTAGGTGTATTCGGTCTCCGACCACTCCATCACCTTGTTGCGCAGGTTATCGAGAATGAAGTCGCCGCGGTCGGTCCGCACCGTCAATACCGCATGACCGGAACCGTTAGGCTGCAGAACCACGGTGATCAGCAGGTCGGAGGGCGCAATACCCTTGTTCATGAGCATTTTGCGCTTCAGCAAAACATAATCTTCACAATCACCAACGGTGGTCGGATATGCCCAGCGTTCCTCGACGCCGTAGATCTCCATGTCTGTCATCGGCGTGACCGTGGTGTTAACGGTATAGTTCACATCGAGAATCGTCTTCCACGTCTCTTCAGTCAGACGCAGTGGTCCTCTGTCGCCGGATGTCGCCTGGCATTCGCTCTGATAGGTCTGGCAAAATTCATAATGACCAATCGGCGGATTGGCTTTGCCCATGACACGCATTGCTGCTGCTGGTGATGCTTCTGCTTGGCCCGCAAATGCACCGGCGATCATTGCTGCAATCATAAAACCAAAACGGCTGATGTTTTTCATCTTCTTTTCTCCCCGTTGTGAGGAGAATATTGCCATGAATATTTTTAGCGTCAGAAAACATCGGCGCTAGAATTCGAGCTTAAATTTAGGAAAAACTTCGATTTATTTGAGTTTGTTTTGATTTGTATTTTCATAAAATTTAAATGGCATTTTATCTTTTGCCTTCATTTTTTTGATGATGATTTTGATTAAGTCACTGATATAAAATAATAATATCAGAATATTTATTAACGCGGATGCATTCCGGATGCAGATATTTCCCCTCTTTAGGGTTGCTTTACTATACTTGCGATCGAAATATGTACGTCGTGCGGTTGCTGCTAAGAAAATCCCGCGCAAAAATCGACTTTTGGTTGTCGGAATGTGGATCTAATTCCCGCATTTTTCATGCAGATTTTCTAAAATTTTTTGAGTTTCCCAGAATGGTACGGTTTTATAGCGTTCGGAAACGGCTGTGGCGCCGTTCTATGCGCCGTTCAGTGTCGCTAGAATCATAAAAAAACCGGCTGCGCGTGGGCGCGGCCGGTGTTCGTATTCTTTCCGAAGCTGAAAAGTTCAGAGAAACTCGATGAGGGCGTCGCGCGATTGGACGGCATCGAACTCGATAGCCACACCTTCCATGAAGTGGCGCACAATGCGACCGGCCATATTGCCAAGGCGCACATTGCTTCCAAGCGCAGGGCGTATGTCGATTTCCACAGCGGCGCCGGAAAGCGAAAGGTCGATGATGCGACATGGCGCAATGTTTCCATCGCTCAGCATCAGGTCCGCGCGAGGATTGCGCGGTGTCAGACGGTCATGGCGACGATCTTCCGGCAGTCCGAGTGCGTGGCGCTTGGCAATCCAGGCAAGCTGTGCAGCCAGTTTTTCACGCTTGCGCTCGGTAGCGCTGATAGCGATGACAAAGCCGTCTGGTGTAAGTGACTTTACAATACCTTCAACGCGACCAATGTGCTGTAGATAAGCGATGATGCGGTCACCATTTGCCGGGCGCACGAAGCACGAGATTCGAGCCTTTTCCGCGGTCATATCATGTGCGACGCAATCAAACTCGTCCTGCGAAGGCACCATCAGCCTGCCTGTCAGCGGCACGGGCAGAACCTCTGCGGTGGGCGCTTCCACGTGACGAGTGGCAAAGGCGACGGTGTTTGATCGGGATGAGAACATGGGCGGTACAATAAAGAGTGATGATGCCTACTCTTTACAGGCGGCGAGTTAACAACCCGTTCCGGCACAAAGCGCCCATAATCATCCTCTTTCCCATAATGGGACGGTGCGGCCTTTTGTCCATAGACTCATAGGCGGCACGAAGAATGAGTGTGTCACGGGAACTTCAAGCAGCCTGCTTGACCGGAGGGTCAAGGGGGCAAATGGCTGTCCAAAATCCTGAAGAGGCTGATCCGAAACCAAAGCTCCAAGCAGTCTTGGTGCCGAGTCAGGTTGTGCTGCGAGGGGAAGGAGCAACATCTCAAACTCCTGCGATGCCTGCCCAGTTGCGTTTTCTGCCTGGATTTCGAATAGAACAGGTCGTGCGCGTTCCATTACGCCTTGCGCGATGCGACAGGCGTAACCGGCGGAATCCTCCTGCCACAGCGCGTTGAAAACGTTGTCGCGCAGATCGCGATGGAAGAGATTATAAAGACGCGTACCCGTCAGGCGGAAGACCAGCGAACCGTCGTCCATTTGCGTGAGAACGAAAAGGTCTGGAAGAAGGTGACGAATGGCCGACGGATCGATATCGGCGCGTGCTGGTGCCGTGCGACTCCCGCGCCGATCATTCCAATAGGAGAAAATCTCCCTGCCGCTCTTCGTCCTCATAGCATCGCCTCCTTGAAAGGCTCTCGGCTTTATCTAGACGCCATCGTCAGTTTGCGTCTGTGGTTTCCGAATGCTGAATCTGCTGCTGGGCAAATGGTGTGTCGTCCTGCACCCGTATCGTTCTGATACAGATTTCGACCCGGCTTCGGTGTTCACTCTCATACAAGCGATTTCCGTGCCACGCGTCGCTCGCGCACGTTGTCGTCCTGTGACATTGGGTCGAAATGTCCATTTGCACGGTGCTTCTTTTTAAGGGTCCGTTACTATATTGCTCAGCGGAAACATTGATCTTGCGACGCGAAGGAATACTGGCTCATGGCCCATGACGAAGGCGACATACCGGGACACGGCGAAAACACATCGCCAGCCGCACCACCGAAAACGCCGGTATTCAACCTTCCCGGAGCTCTCGTTGCCATTCTCGCCATTATGGTTGCCGTCCATCTGATCGCGACATATCTGCTTTCGGACGAAAGCTATGGCTATTTCCTTTTCACTTTCGGCTTCATACCGCTGCGCTATGCCATCCCGTTTTCACAGCAAGGACTGGAGTGGCTGTGGACCCCCGTAACCTATTCATTTCTCCATGGCGGTATCGAGCACATCCTGTTCAACGGGCTCTGGTTGATGGCGTTCGGAGCGCCAGTGCTGCGTCGGATTGGGACGTTACGTTTCATTCTGCTGTGGTGCGTATCCGCTGCCGTTTCTGCCTTTGGCCATGCCTGGCTGCACTGGGGCGACGAGACCGTATTGATTGGCGCGTCAGGCGTTGTTTCGGCCCTCATGGGCGCAGCCTGCCGGTTTGCTTTTCCTGCACGGGGCGGTCGTTACCATCCATCAGTCGGGCACCTTCTGCCGCGGCAAAGCATCCTGCAGGCGCTTTCCAACCGCACCGTTTTGATTTTCACACTCATGTGGCTGCTGGGAAATGTTCTCATCGCGGTTGGCATACCGCTGTTTGGAGACGTGGGGGGAGAGGTGGCCTGGGACGCCCACATCTTCGGTTTCATGCTGGGGTTCCTGTTCTTCGCCCTGTTTGACCGCAGTGCCAGAAGCCACGCGGACCGGCAGCAAAACCACTCAATCGATTGAAGTCTGGACGCTGCCGGGAAACATATTGCAATCCCGGTAACGCTGGCGCACCATTGCCCTGTCGTATGATCGTGCGTTTGTGGAGGAGACGCGACGCACGGTCTCGTACACAATGACAGGAGGAACCATGCCGATTTTTGTGAAGGAACTTCTCGACCTGAAAGGCCGCGACGTCGTGACTGTCGGGCCGGATATGTCGGTGGGAGATGCGGCCGCAACCTTGCATGAGCACCGCATTGGCGCGGTTGTCGTGACCGATCAGGACGGTGCCATTCTCGGCATCTTTACAGAACGCGATCTTGTAAGAGCCATCGCAACCCAGTCCTCTGCCGCCCTGCAGGCCAAGCTTGCGGATGTGATGACAAGGAATGTGACCCGCTGTCACGAGGGATCAAGCACGGACGATCTCATGGAGCTTATGACCGGTGGCCGGTTCCGCCATTTGCCGGTTGAAGCCAATGGCCGCCTTGTCGGCATCATATCGATTGGCGACGTGGTGAAGGCAAGAATAGGTGAGATCGAGGCGGAAGCCGAACACATCAAATCCTATATCACCGGGTAACCAAAAGACGCATTGGTACGTCACTCGGAAGTGCGCCTGGTGCGGGCTTCCGATGATCGATCGCGTCACGTCGGCTGGAAGACCTGCTGCATCCGTTGCAGTTCGGGAATTCTGGATCTGGCCTCTTCATAGCCGCGTTCAATGGATTCAGCTGCCCGATGGAATTCGGACAGGCCGATATGATTGATGCGGGGGTGAAGGGTCAGATCAGGCGGGTCTCCGGCAAGACGCGAGCGGGAAATGCGGTCCTGAATGATGTTGAATGCCTGCACCATGACGCCGGGAAGCCCGACCCTTGAGGATGGATCCGCAGCCGGTTTGCCAGTGGCTTCTGGTGAGGGCGTCGCAGCGCCAGCAGCATGCTTGACGACGGCTGAACGACCAAAGATATCGTAATTGAGGTTTACCGCCACCACCAAAGCCTGCTCATAGGCACGGCAGACGGAAACCGGCACCGGGTTGACCAGCGCGCCATCAATCAGCGTGCGGCCATTGCAACGGACCGGTTCAAAAATACCGGGCAGCGCGTAGGAAGACCGAAGGGCGGTAATGAGATCGCCCTGGTGCACCCAGACTTCGTGCCCGGTTTTCAGTTCGGTGGCGACCGCGATGAATGGATGCTCCAGATCTTCGATGTTGAGTCCAACGAGATGTTCCTGCATCCGCTTGGTCAGACGCATTCCGCCAAAAAGGCCACCGCCGCCGATGGTGAGATCGAGAAGCCCTGCTATGCGGCGCATGGTCAGAGAGCGGGCAAAGTCCTCGAGTTCGTCCAGCTTTCCTGCAAGATAGCACCCGCCCACAAGCGCACCGATGGATGTGCCCGCGATCATGCCGATCTTGACACCTGCCTCATCCAAAGCACGCAAGACGCCGATATGCGCCCATCCTCGTGCCGCGCCGCCACCGAGGGCAAGTGCAATTCGGTTGGATGCGATTGGGGGCATGGAGGAGGGCGCCTGATCGATGGCTTTCTCCGAGGACGTCGCGCCCGCCGCGTTTTCGCGGTTCATTCCCCAACCCAACATATTCTGCTCCCAATAACCGTGCGGACAGCGACAAGGCGCTTGCCAGCTTGCGCAGACATGCGCACATCACGGACGTCCGCAGACCTCCTGACATCTGTCATATTCGTAGCAAAATGATAAAAAACCGAAAAGATCGCCGGTCCCGTTTACTCTTTGCCGGGCTGGCCGCGGTAGGTTTCTTCAGGGTCGAAGTGGCGCGTGTCGTCGGTAATGGTCGTTACCGCTTTGCCGTCTTGCAGCGACACCGTGCGGTAGAAGCAGGAGCGACGACCGGTGTGGCATGTCGCGTCATGGCCCGCAACCGAAACCTTGAGCCAGATGGCATCCTGATCGCAATCGACGCGTATTTCCTGAACGGTCTGGAGATTGCCGGACGTCTCACCCTTCTTCCAGATCTTGTCGCGCGAGCGGCTGTAATAATGGGCAATCCCTGTCTCGAGCGTCAGCGTCAGCGCCTGCGCATTCATATGCGCCACCATTAACAGTTCGCCATCCTTGATGTCGGTGACGACTGCGGTCACAAGGCCGTGGGCATCGAATTTTGGCGTAAAGAGACCGGAAGCCTCAAGCTCTTTCTTGTCCGAAGGCGCGGGCGGGAATGTCGAAGACATGAGACCTCTCGTATGAAAGGGAATATATTGTGTGCCAAAGCAAAAGGGCGGCTAGCGCCGCCCTGTGAGACCGGTCTTGATCTTAGCGATTGTAGACCATGGACATGAACCGTGCCTGCTGGGCGGGTTCGGTCTTGAATGTGCCGGAGAAGCTTGTTGTCAGGGTGGTGGAACCCTGCTTCTGGACACCGCGCATGGACATGCACATATGCTCTGCGTCGATCATGACAGCCACGCCGCGAGGCTTGAGCTTGCTGTCGATAGCCTGAGCGATCTGCGCTGTCATTGTTTCCTGGGTCTGCAGACGACGACCGTAGATTTCCACGACACGCGCGATCTTGGAAAGACCGAGGACTCGGCCCGCTGGCAGATATGCGACATGCGCCTTGCCAGTGATTGGAACCATGTGATGTTCGCAATGGGAATAGAAGGGGATGTCGCGCACCAGAATGATGTCGTCGTAACCGCCGACTTCTTCGAATGTGGTTCCAAGAACATCGTTTGCGTCGAGTTCATATCCACTGAAGAGCTCGCGGTAAGATTTTGCGACCCGTTTTGGCGTATCGAGCAGACCTTCGCGGTCCGGGTTGTCACCCGCCCAGCGAAGCAAAACGCGTACAGCCTCTTCAGCTTCCGCCTGCGTTGGACGAGGGTTTGCGGCGCCGTTCTGGGTGCCAGCACCGGGGAAATTCTTCACGATTGCATCCATTTCTTGGTCTCCCGATGCGGTTCAAGGCCGCACCTGAACATGGGTTACGGCTAAAATTCAATATGCCGCGCCTGCTATCTGGTTGTTTTCGGGCAATTTGGCAAGCCTGTCGTCATTTTTTCGGTATCTGAACCATTAAAATGAACCCACCTTGATGACGCCACCGCCGCATAACATATAATGAAGTGATCAAGCAGAGAACCCCCGCCAAATGCAATGCAGCCTTTCGGATCGGCAGGCTGCGCGAATGGACGAGCCAATGGAAGACATTTACAACAATCGTATTCTGGAATTCGCGGGCAACATTCCGCTGACGGGAGCCATGCCGGATGCGGATGCCAGCGCGCAGAAACATTCCAAACTCTGCGGCTCCAAGGTCAAGGTTTATATCAAGCTTCGCGATGGCAGGGTGTCGGATTTCTCGCACGAGGTTAAGGCTTGCGCGCTTGGGCAGGCTTCGTCGTCCATCATGGCCCACCATGTGATCGGTGCCACCAGCGAAGAACTGCGCCAGGCGCGCAGCGATATGCTGGCCATGTTGACTGCTGACGGCGAGGGCCCGGATGGCCGGTTCCTCGACATGCGCGTTTTGAAACCGGTCAAGGATTACAAGGCGCGGCACGCCTCAACCATGCTGACTTTCGACGCGATCTGTGACTGTCTGGACCAGATCGAAGCTGAACAGCGCCTTCCGGCTTGACCTGTGTGCAGCGATCCGAACTGCCAACACGACGGACCAACAGGCGGGCAGGGCAGCCGATCCCGTAACTGGTCAGGGCATTTTCCAAAGACTCCGGGTCGGCTGCTGGGAATGGGTTTTATCCGTTTCTACCAGTTGGTATTTTCCGGCTTCATCGGCAATTCCTGCCGACACATTCCGACTTGCTCTGAATATGGCTATGAGGCTATCGCGCGGCATGGTTTCTGGGCCGGCGGCTGGTTGACGCTGTTTCGTGTCGCGCGTTGCGGGCCCGGCGGCACCAGCGGTCTTGACCCGGTTGCGGAAAGACTGGACGATAGCTGTGTCTGGTGGGCCCCCTGGTCCTATTGGAAGCAGGGGCGAAAGGTATTCAACAGGGGAGAGTGACCGCTATGCCCATGCCCATGGAATATCGTCAGGCATCGGTGGATTTCGACCGCTTCATGGAGGAATTGAAAGAGGTCTCGATGCTGCGAACGTCGCATCAGGCGTACACCATGCTTCAAGCCGTTTTTCAGGTGTTTCGCCGCCGGTTGACAGTCCAGCAGGCTATCTCCTTTGCAAATGCTCTGCCGCCTGTTCTTCGCGCAATTTTTGTCAGCGATTGGGATACGAATGAAGAAAAGCGAGAATTCGGTACCGAAGCCGAGATGATGGCAGAGGTGCGCGCGTGGCGCCACAATCACAACCTCTCGACCGATTCGGCCATTCGCGACGTCGGAGAGGCATTGCGCCGCAGCCTCGATCCGGAAGTCTTTGGCCGCGCGCTTGCGAAACTGCCCGCAGAGGCTGGTGAGTTCTGGCAGTTGCCGGTGCTGTCTTAAAATTCTTTACTCAATGGCCATTCCGCTTTATCACCCGCGCGTTCACTTTCCGGTGTAGCCGGTCAACATCACCACCCGCATTCGTTGGCGGGACTGGACAGGAGATTTCAATGTCAGAAGCCGTTTCCCTCACATTCCCAGATGGTTCCGTTCGCCAGTACCCGGTCGGCACGACCGGTCGCGATGTCGCCGAATCCATTTCCAAGTCGCTTGCAAAGAAGGCCGTCGCGATTGCGCTGGATGGCACCTTGCGCGACCTTTCCGATACCATCGCCGACGGCAAGATCGAGATCGTCACCCGTGACGACAAGCGCGCTCTGGAACTGATCCGCCACGATGCCGCTCACGTGATGGCCGAAGCGGTTCAGGAACTGTGGCCCGGCACGCAGGTCACCATCGGCCCTGTTATCGAGAACGGCTTCTACTACGACTTTGCCAAGAATGAGCCCTTCACACCGGAAGATCTGCCGAAGATCGAAAAGAAGATGAAGGAAATCATCGGCCGCTCCAAACCGTTCACGCGGGAAATCTGGAGCCGTGAGAAGGCCAGGGAAGTCTTCGCGGCCAAGGGTGAGAGCTATAAGGTCGAACTCGTGGATGCGATTCCCGAGGGGCAGGACCTCAAGATCTATTATCAGGGCGACTGGTTCGACCTTTGCCGTGGCCCACACATGGCCAACACAGGACAGATCGGCACCGCCTTCAAGCTGATGAAGGTTGCCGGCGCCTATTGGCGTGGGGACAGCAACAACCCGATGCTGACGCGTATCTACGGCACTGCCTGGGCTACGCAGGAAGAACTGGACCAGTATCTCCACATTCTGGCAGAAGCGGAAAAGCGCGATCACCGGAAGCTGGGCCGTGAAATGGACCTGTTCCATTTCCAGGAAGAAGGCCCGGGCGTCGTATTCTGGCACGGCAAGGGCTGGCGCATGTTCCAGACCCTGACGGCTTATATGCGCCGCAATCTCGAAGGCACCTATCAGGAAGTCAACGCGCCGCAGGTGCTGGACGCTTCGCTGTGGGAAACTTCGGGCCACTGGGGCTGGTATCAGGAAAACATGTTCGCCGTGAAATCGGCCTATGCCTTCACCCATCCCAAGGATGAGGAAGCCGATAACCGCATCTTTGCGCTGAAGCCCATGAACTGCCCAGGCCACGTTCAGATCTTCAAGCATGGCTTGAAGTCTTACCGTGAACTCCCTGTTCGCCTTGCGGAATTTGGAAACGTCCACCGCTATGAAGCATCTGGTGCCTTGCACGGGCTGATGCGCGTTCGCGGTTTCACGCAGGACGATGCGCATGTCTTCTGCACGGAAGAGCAGATGGCAGCAGAGTGTCTGCGTATCAACGATCTCATCCTGTCCGTTTACAAGGACTTCGGCTTCGAAGAAATCGTGGTCAAGCTGTCGACACGGCCTGAAAAGCGCGTTGGTTCCGACGAGGTCTGGGATCGCGCCGAAAGCGTCATGACGGATGTTCTCAAATCCATCGAGGAGCAGTCCGGCGGACGCATCAAGACGGACATTCTGCCGGGTGAGGGCGCGTTCTACGGTCCGAAGTTCGAATACACCCTGAAGGACGCCATCGGTCGCGAATGGCAGTGCGGCACCACGCAGGTTGACTTCAACCTGCCGGAACGCTTCGGTGCCTTCTACATCGATCAGGCCTCGGAAAAGCGCCAGCCGGTCATGATCCACCGCGCCATCTGCGGCTCGATGGAGCGGTTCCTCGGCATCCTCATCGAGAACTTCGCCGGTCACATGCCGCTGTGGTTCGCGCCGCAGCAGGTCGTGGTCGCCACGATCACCTCCGATGCGGATGATTACGGCCGCGAAGTCGCAGAAGCTCTGCGCGATGCAGGTCTGACCGTCGATACGGATTTCCGCAACGAGAAGATCAATTACAAGGTCCGCGAGCACTCCGTCAGCAAGGTGCCCGTCATCATCGTCTGCGGCAAAAAGGAAGCGGAAGAACGCACCGTCAACATCCGCCGCCTCGGCTCGCAGGCCCAGACGTCCTATACGCTGGACGAAGCGATTGCAAACCTCGTGGATGAAGCGACACCGCCGGACGTCAAGCGCAAGCGGGCTGCCAAGGCTGCCAAAGCGGCATAAGCAGAAGATAGGAAACGGCGCTCAAGGGCGCCGTTTTCATGTCATGCGTCTTAAAAATGAGAGCAGGACTCGATGTTCACCGAGAAGAGCTTTTCCCACATCAGGAATGAGAGAGATTTCCTGAGAATGCAGTCACTGCTGGCGGATCTGGTCATCCCGCTAAGAAACATAGTCGCTGCCGAGCTCCAGCGCGGAAACAAGATCGCCGATGTCGGTAAGGACTATCCTGACAACGGGTCTGTCCATGTCACGATGCGGGATAGGTTTGATGACAGATACGCGTCGAAAGACGCCCTGTTTTCGCTATGCGACGACCCGCACTATTGGCACGCGGATTATTCGAGCGTCACGCATCCACGTCATCTTTTGATTTGCTGACGTTTTCACCTAAGCCTATTCAAAATCGCCAGTTGTCTCGTCCGGGGCCTGGTCCTTCATCAGGACTTCAACATCCGAGTCCTGTCCACCAGCCACCCTGAAGTTGCGCTGGTAGACCTTTTCCTTATTGCGGGCGATGGCGGTGTATTCGCCGTCGGCAAGCACCATGGTGGAAAAGGCGCTGACGCTTTCGTTGACGATGTCGCCGGAGCCGGTCAGGACCGACCAGGCGGTATCGGCAATGGCTTCGCCGCCATGTTCGGAAACAAGTTTCAGCGTCACCTGCGCAGCATGGTGCTGGAGTGTAGCTTCCGTCAGCTTGCCCGCTTCGACCTGAATGTCGGCGCGCACAACGGCATTGATGCCGCCATATTCCGAGACGACATGATAAGTTCCGGCGTTAAGGCGGATGACGGTATTGGGTTTGACGTCGGACATCACCAGACGCCGCTCGCCATCTTCCTGCGTGTCGGATGAATAGACGGAGAATTTTAGCTGGTTAGGCGAAATGCGCTTATCGGTCCCAACAACCGCGTTCAGCACGAAGCCGCCTGCATCGAGTATGAGAACCTGTTTGTCGATCTTGCCGCTGGTTGGCACGCTGACCTTCTTGGTCACGCCCGCGCGTCCGAAGGAGACGTTGACGAAGTAATCGCCGGGCGACAGGTGAAATTCTGCCGAACCGCCCTCCGAACTCGCGAGCATGGGAAGCTTGCCGTCAGGGCCGGGGATGGGGCTGAACACCCGCCAGGCCAGCCCTTCCATCATCGGCTCGCCGTCGTTGGTCAGCTTTGCTTCCATCACGACATCGCGCGATTTGTCTTCTTGCAGGGCCGGAGAAATTGGAGCGCTGAAGGCATTCAGCTTCGGCATCTTCGGCGTGCCGCCCAATTGCTTGAAGTCCTTGAAGGCGTCTTGAGAGAAGGCGACATTGTGCAGCGCAAGGCTGGAAACCAGCGCGACGCAAAGGCCGGTCGCAATTTTGATGGACGTCATTTCTCTCAACCGGATTGACTTCTTGTTTTTCTGGGACCACTTCAAACGCAATGCCGTGGCGATTTCAAGGCCCTTAATTTCAGTTGTACGACAATGGAACGGTTCTGACATGAAAGACAATATCACTCTCATCGATTATCTGAATGTTCGGCGCTCGACGCCCGCTTTGCAATTGACGGAGCCGGGCCCGGATCGTCGCGAAATCGAGGAAATACTGCGTCTGACCGTTCGCGTCCCCGACCACGGCAAGATCGCTCCATGGCGCTTCATCGTCTATCGCGGAGAGGAGCGCAAGCGTTTGGGTGAAGCGGCTCTGAAGCGTGCGCTGGAAAAGACACCGGACCTGGGTCCCGAATATCAGGAGGTGGAGCGCACGCGTTTTACCCGTGCGCCCGTCGTCATCGCAGTGGTCAGCACGGCTGCCCCCCATGCCAAAATTCCGGAATGGGAACAGGTCATGTCCGCCGGTGCCGTGTGCCTCAATATGTTGTTTGCGGCCAACGCCAACGGTTTTGCCGCAAACTGGCTGACGGAATGGGTGTCCTATGACGAAGCCTTCCTGCCGGAACTCGGCGTCCAACCTGGCGAAAAGGTTGCGGGTCTGATGTTTATCGGTTCCACGACGTTTCCTGCAGTCGAGCGTCCGCGTCCGGAACTTGCGGATGTCGTGACATGGATTGGTGAAAGCT
Source organism: Rhizobium sp. Leaf311 (assembly GCF_001423445.1). NCBI lineage: Bacteria > Pseudomonadati > Pseudomonadota > Alphaproteobacteria > Hyphomicrobiales > Rhizobiaceae > Rhizobium > Rhizobium sp. Leaf311. The sequence continues at coordinate 911,749 of NZ_LMNZ01000004.1, forward strand.
GATGTTTTACGCCACTGACAAAAATCTTCACGGCCTGCCGCACGATCCTTTCAAGGCGATCGTCGCGCCGCGGCCGATCGGCTGGATTGGATCGAAGGGCAGGGATGGCACGCTCAATCTCGCGCCCTATTCCTTCTTCAATGCCGTGTCGGACGCACCCAAATTGGTGATGTTTTCCTCCAGCGGCCACAAGGATAGCGTTCGCAATGTCGAGGAAAGTGGCGTTTTCACTGCAAATCTTGTCAGCCGCCATCTGGTTGAGCAAATGAATACCTCGTCCGCCCCTGTTGCGTACGATGTCAACGAATTTGAGCTTTCCGGGCTGACGCCAAAGCCCGGCGAGCTCGTTGACGCACCCTTTGTCGGGGAAGCCTATGCGGCGCTGGAATGCCGCGTAACGCAGATTATCCAGCCGGTCGATGTCGATGGGGTGAAGGCGCAGAGCTGGGTCGTGTTCGGCCAGGTTGTCGGCATTCACATCGATGAGGCCGTAATAAGGGACGGGATGATCGATATGGCAATCGCCCGTCCGATAGCGCGCATGGGTTACAGGGATTATTGCGATGGCGGCGCAGAGGTCTTCCAGCTGACGAGGCCCGGTGCGCGCTAAGAGACATTAGCAACAGTTAAATTTTATGGTGAACCAAACGTAAACCATTTGCCCTTACTTCTATAGCTCTGATGGCAGCAAACCTTTCTGAGGGACGGACTGCTGCTGGTCGTCGGTGCTGTCTGGTGTTGGGGCGTAGGTTGATAGTACAAGCATTTCTTCGTTGGGCTTCCAAGGCTGGAGCAAATGATCGCTCCAAGGCGGCTACTGCGCTTGCTCAGGCATATCTGGAATCTTCGCTGCCAACGGATCGGCAGGCGAGCGCTTACGACGCCATGACATTTCTGCTGGATGACCCGTCACCCAAGGTTCGACTGGCCCTGGCCGAAAAGTTGGCCTTTTCGCCCGATGCGCCCCATCCGATTCTTTTTACCCTTGCGCAGGACCAGCCGGAAATTGCCTGCGTCGTGCTGGTGCATTCCCCCGTTTTGCGGGAAACGGATCTTGTAGATCTGATCGGGACTGGCACAACGATTACGCGCGCCATGATCGCCGCGCGCCCTGCGCTCGAAACGGGTGCCTGCGCCGCCATGGCAGAAATTGGCGACGCACTGGAGATTTCCGTCCTTCTGGAAAATCGCAGCGCCTTCATGACGCCTTTTGCCCTGCGCAGGATCGCAGAGAGACATGCGGCTGACGCCGAAATCCGTGACCTCTTGCTGCGCCGCGAGGACTTGCCGGTGGATGTCCGCTATATGATCGTTGGGCACATCGGGGCTGCTCTGGCTGCGTCAAACCTTGTGCGCCACACCATGACGCAGGCGCGTGCCACCAGCGTCATCCGCGAGGCATCGGAAGCGGTAACCGTGGCGCTGGCAGACGATGTGGAGGCAGAAAGCCTGCCTTGCCTCGTGGAGCAACTGCGCGACCGTGGTGAGTTGACGCCTGCTTTCCTGATGAATGTTCTGTGTTCCGGCAAGCTGGAATTCTTTGCTCTGGCTGTTTCCGACCTGTCAGGCCTTGCAGACCGCCAGGTCCGTGCAATCTTGTCGACTGGAAGGCACCACGCGCTGAAGGCACTCTTTCTGTCGATTGGTCTTACCGGGCCGATCCTCGATATCTTCATGGAAGCAACGGTGCTCTGGCGCGATATCGTCGTCACACCATATTCCAATCCAATCGCTGACCTGTCGTCGGACCTGCTCGCCAAATTTTCCGGTGTCGAAACTGATCCGACGACGCGGGAGTTGCTGCATATGGTTGAAAGACTGCGGATCAATCAGCAAAGACAACGCGCCCGCTCGTTGGGTGATCTCGTCGCAGAAGCTGCGTAAAGCTTATTTCGAGAAACGTCGGGCGATCCAGGAATAGCTGTCTTCCACCATGCGTACGGGCTTGCCCAGCACTTCCTTTACGCCCTCGGTTGACGGCAGGATCCTGCGGACGCGGGTGATGGCGCTCTGCGTCAGTGTCTGCTCTTCCTGCTGCGCAAGTGCGGGCGGAGTTGCTGGCGCTTCGGGCGTCTGATCTTGGGTGTTGGCCGTTTCGGTTCCGGGTGCATCGGGCGTCTGGCACACCGCAACCACCACCGGGTAGGAGGCGTTCGCGAAATTAACGAGCTGCTTTTCCGATTCGGCATCGCATAGTTCGATACTGGTCCACCGCTGCTGCAGCGTCGCAATATGTTGGCAATCGGTCGCGCTGTCGTCGCAGCCGAGAATGGTCATCAAAACAAGCGCAGTTCTCATTTTCGCTCTTTTGCCCCTGGAAGAGAAATTGTCTTATCTGTGCGCATGATCTAGAGAAATTGCAGTCTTATTGCGACAGAACGAGCGCCTTCCCACAAAATAATGGAACTGAAAATGCCTGTGTCCATCACATTGGAAAGCCCACGCCAGCCGGAAATAATCCGGCTTCTGGAGATGTCCGATGCCTACGCGGCATCGCTTTATCCCGCGGAAAGCAACCATCTGGTCGATATCGCAACTTTGGAGCAGCCGAATGTCTCGTTCTTCGTGGCCCGCAACGAAGGCGAGATTGTCGGCTGTTGTGCACTTGTGGAAAAGGGTGATGGGACTGCGGAAATCAAGCGACTGTTCGTGGACCCGCAGGCGCGCGGAATGAAGATCGGCAAGCTCATGCTTGAGGCACTGGGAGAGCTTGGACGTCAGCACGGCGTGAAAGCGATTCGGCTGGAAACCGGCATCAGCCAGCCGGAGGCCATCGGACTCTATCGCAAGGCGGGTTTCGTGGATATCGAGCCCTTCCCACCCTACAAGCCGGACCCTCTCAGCATGTTCATGGAGCTGAAAATATAGGTCGGCCGGTAAACGCGATGTTTACCAAGAGTTGACTATAAATACCATCAATGGTAGAAAAACTACGTTTATATTTCGCATGAGGTGAAGGTAACGCTTTGGCTTGCCGCTGATGAGCGACGGCGGCCGAGTTGGGGTGCGGAAATGACGTTGGTCTCAAATCCAAATTCAACTGCTTTACTGATTTTGCAAAAAACAAATATCAACCAAGTTACAGATCAGAAAATATCTCTCTCATCATCCAATCTGGCGGCCGCCTCAATCAGTGCCAAATCTTCGATTGGTGTTACAGCTCAGCCTTCGCAAGCGGAGTCGAAGATTGCTGGCGCTTTATACAGTGTGAATAGTGTCAGTGTGACGGAGATGAAGCTCGATCTCATCGACAGGACTGGCAAGGCACTTGGTGTAAACCAGGAGGACTATGCCTCTAGAGATGAGTTTGTCGATGCGATGCGTCGGGCCCTGGGCAAGTTGAAAATTGAAGGCGGAATGGCCGCCGTTATGGCGCTGGAGAAAGAGCTTGGTTTGGACAAGCTTGACGTGTCTGTCGACGATGTTATTGCAAGCGCCGCCGATCCTGATAGCAACGATAAGTTGACGAAGGCTCTGAAAGAAGAAGCTGGCATTCTCTCTGATGAAGAGGGAAATGAAGAAGAAGTCGAAGGTGAAGGCGAAGACGAGGACCAAGCCTCAGCTGTCTTTCAGGCAGATGAAATCGGTCTCTATAGCGCCGTTACGCTGATAGCGCAGGCTTAAACCTGGTTCTCCAAAGGCGGTAGCGTCAGATTGCCGTCTTTCTCAGCGGCGGAGGTTCGTCAATTGCGACCTCCGTCTCCAGCACTTCATTCTCCGTAGCCGAAAGTTCAACTTCGCGAACCCATTCGCGCCATACGGCGACCAGCAGGGCCATCAGGACCGGGCCGATAAACAGGCCAAGGAAGCCCATAGTCTTCACGCCGCCGACAAGGCCGAAAAATGTTGGCAGGAACGGCAACTTGATAGGGCCGCCGACGAGGCGAGGGCGAATAGTCTTGTCAACGATAAAGAGTTCCACCGAACCCCAGGCAAAGAGCCCGATGCCCGCGCCGACAGAGCCGCTGGCGACCAGATAGACCGAAACGAGCGTGAAGGACAGCGGTGCACCGCCGGGAATGAGCGCCATGACACCGGTCAGCACGCCGAGCGTGACCGGCGAGGGGACGCCAGCAATCCAGTAGGCGATACCCAGAATGATTCCCTCGCCGATGGCAATCAGGGTCATGCCGGTAACGGTGGAGCTGATGGTTGCCGGAACAACGCGGGAAATTCTCTCCCAGCGGGTCGGCAGAATGCGTTCGCCCACAAGATCGATCTGGCGCGCGAATCCCACACCGTTGCGGTAAACAAAAAACAGCGCAATCAACATGAACAACAGAGTGAGAATCAGGTGGAAGGCACCATTGCCCGCTGCAACGATAGCGCGGTAGATGTTGCCGATATTCGCGCCACTGACCAGCTGAATGACTTCGCCGATTGCGCCGGGCGTACCCACATAGCGAACCCATTGCTCACTCATCCATGATCCCACGCCGGGAAGCGCAGCAATCCACTGCGGAACGGGGGCTCCGGTCTTGTTGACCTCAACCGCCCAGCCGAACCATTCGCGGACTTCGCTGGCTGTATAGGATGCGGCAATAAAGATCGGCACGATGAGGAAGGTGATGATCAGCAGCAGCGCGATGGTTGCGCCAACCGTGTTGTTGCCGCCAACCCGGCGCAACAGCTCTCGGTAGACAGGCCAGCTCGCAAAACCGATGACCAGTGCAGCCAGAACCGGCACAAGAAAACCATAGAAGAAATAGATGCCAGCCGCGACAATAAGAACCAGAAGCCAGCGCGCCGCAGAAATGGACGGTACCAGCGCGGTGCGTGCATGTGAGGCTGGGCCGAGCCAACGGGGCTCGCCGGTTTTCCTTGGAGTGTCAACCTTACTCAAAATCGCGTCTCTTTCGCATTCCCCGGACAGATTTTTATTCTGTCATCATTTGATGGACAGTTTACAGCATATTCTGCCAGCATTTCGTTTTTATAGTGTTCGCATATCCTACTGAACGATTTTGGTAAAAATAACGCAAGCAGCCTTGGCCTCGTTCACTGAATATGAGAATTGAGGACATGTTTTGCAAACTTGATGGCGGTCCTCAACCGTTATGGATTTAGACCATGCTTTCCAGATTCTTCTCTTACTACCGGCCATATAGAGGGCTGTTCATTCTGGACTTCTCATGCGCAGTGCTGTCGGGCCTGCTGGAACTGGGATTTCCGATGGCTGTGAAGGCTTTCGTGGATTTTCTTCTGCCGGCTGGGGACTGGTCTCTCATTCTTCTCGCCTCTATCGGTCTTCTCGTTATCTACGTCTTGAACACCGGCCTGATGGCGATCGTCACCTATTGGGGGCATATGCTTGGTATCAATATCGAGACCGATATGCGGCGCCACGCATTCGACCATCTGCAAAAGCTCTCGTTCCGATTTTTTGACAATCAGAAGACCGGTCATCTTGTCGGCCGGTTGACCAAGGATCTCGAAGAAATTGGCGAGGTGGCGCATCACGGTCCGGAAGATCTTTTCATCGCCCTCATGACGTTCCTCGGAGCGTTCTTGCTTATGCTCTCCGTCAACGTCCCGCTGGCGCTCATCACCGCTGCCATTGTACCAATCACGGCGTGGGTAACGAGCCGTTACGGCAGCCGCATGACCAATAATTTCCGCGCACTTTACGGGCGCGTCGGGGCCTTCAACGCCCGCATTGAGGAAAACGTTGGCGGAATGCGCGTGGTCCAGGCCTTCGCCAACGAGAACCACGAACGTGCGCTGTTCGAAACCGAGAACCAGCAGTACCGCCAGACAAAACTCAACGCCTATAAGATCATGGCTGCCAGCACGTCACTCAGCTATATGAGTATGCGGTTGACGCAGATGATCATCATGATTTGCGGTGCCTGGCTTGTCTTGACCGGTGACCTGACCAATGGTGGTTTCATCGGCTTTTTGCTTCTCGTCAATGTGTTCTTTCGCCCCGTCGAAAAGATCAACTCCGTCATAGAAACCTATCCCAAGGGCATTGCCGGTTTTCGCCGCTTTACCGAATTGATTGACACCGACCCCGACATTACGGATGCGCCGGATGCGGTGGATGCACCTGTGTTGAAAGGCAACATCTCGTACAGCAATGTCAGTTTTGGCTATAGCGATGGCAAGCAGGTGCTCAGCAACATCGATCTGGCGATCAAGGCGGGAGAGACGGTTGCTTTCGTGGGTCCGTCGGGCGCGGGCAAGACGACGCTCTGCTCTCTGCTGCCCAGATTTTATGAGGTGTCAGGTGGATCTATCACCATTGACGGGATCGATATCCGCAAACTGAAACTGGCCTCTCTCCGCAGTCAGATCGGCATCGTTCAGCAGGATGTCTTCCTCTTTGGCGGCACGATCCGTGAGAATATCGAATATGGCCGGCTGGGAGCAAGCGAGGCCGAGATTTGGGAAGCTGCCCGCCGCGCGCGTCTGGACGGTGTGATAAGCGAGATGCCTGATGGGATGAACACAATCATCGGCGAGCGGGGAGTGAAACTTTCCGGCGGGCAGAAGCAGCGTATGTCTATTGCGCGAATGTTTCTGAAAAATCCGCCTGTGCTCATTCTGGATGAGGCAACTTCGGCGCTCGATACGGAAACGGAACGGGCGATTCAAGCGTCGCTGGGCGAGTTGGCGAAGGGGAGAACCACTCTCGTCATCGCGCACAGGCTGGCGACGATCAGGGACGCATCACGCATTGTTGTCGTGGATGAGACTGGTATCGTTGAAACCGGTAATCACGGCGAACTGATCGACGCCAAGGGGCCGTATAGCCGTCTTTACCACGCCCAATTTGGGGCTCAGTTGCTCGCTTGATGCGCGCTTTAGGGCTGGCTTGGACTTTCGATGCCGGGGTTCGAATCCGGTTTCCCGGGATGTGACGTAACGAGGTAGGTCACAGCAATCGCACAGGCCGCAGCAATCAGGCAGAAGATAAGGGCAAGTGTGAAGCTCCAAGGTTTGGATTTGCGCCGAGACCAGACGAACCTGCGGCCGCGTAACCGTTCCTTGTCCGGATTGTTGTGATATTCCGGCCCCAGATTTTCCGTGTTTGCCATGGCTCCCTCCGATACACAGGTCGATCTAGGTGGCAACGCCTCAAGGCCAGAGAAGTTCAATCGCGCTGCCAGATTGGACCACCGTGGACTTGCGAAGCTTGCCTGCGCCGGTCATGCTGTCGCAAACAGCGCGCGTCTTTTTTTGAGGGAGGACAACATTGGTCTTTGAGCCACGGGCTTTTCTGAGGGATTTATTCTTTGCTGCTGTCAAAGCAGCAGACCCTTACGAGGCAATCGTTCGTCATCTTCCGCAGCCTCCAAAGGGTCGCACGATCATCATCGGGGCGGGCAAGGCCTCGAGTCAGATGGCTGAGGCATTTGAGCGCGCATGGCCGCATCCCCTCGAAGGTTTGGTGGTGGCGAGACACGGGCCTGTTGCCGCTTGCGAACGAATTAAAGTCATTCAATCCGCGCACCCCGTTCCTGATGTCGCAGGCCTGGATGCCTCACAGGCATTGATGGCCTCCCTCGAAGGGCTAACGAAGGACGATCTTGTCATCGCGCTTATCTCGGGCGGTGGATCCTCGCTTTTGCCCGCGCCTCCGGCGGGATTTGAACTTGCCGATGAAATTTTGTTGAACAAGGCTCTCCTGGCCTCCGGTGCCCCGATTTCCGCAATGAATGTGGTGCGAAAGCATTTTTCGCGCATCAAAGGTGGCAGGCTTACAGCGCTTGCCCATCCGGCCAGGGTCGTCAGCCTTGTTGTGTCTGATGTGCCCGGCGACAATCCCGCCTTCGTTGCCTCAGGGCCGACAGTGCCGGACGAGGGGAGTGCGCAGGACGCAATCCGGGCTATCCGCGATTATCGGATCGATTTACCGGAACGGATGGTAGAGAGCATCTCACATGCCACCGCCCCCATGCCGGGCGACAATATTTTCGCCCGCAACGAAGTGCACGTCATAGCCTCGTCGCGTGTGTCGCTCGAAGCGGCAGCGGAGCTCGCACGACAGCGCGGTGTCCATCCGCTCATTCTTTCAGACAGTATCGAAGGCGAAGCGAAGGATATTGGACGTATGCACGCCGCACTTGCGCGGGAGTTTGCTAGCAGCGCTGCCTTCAAAAAACCGATGGTTCTCCTTTCCGGCGGTGAAACAACGGTCACCATTGGCAATGGCGGCTATGGCAAGGGCGGCCGCAATACGGAGTTTCTGCTTTCCGCAGCACTCGACCTGCAGGATGTGGCCGGCGTCACCGGTCTTGCAGCTGACACGGATGGGATCGATGGTTCGGAGACCAACGCTGGCGCATTCTGTGATGGCGGCAGCATTGCGCGCATTCTTGCCGCTGGCGGCGAAGCGCGAAGATTTCTGTCTGGTCATGACGCGTGGTCTGCCTTTGATCTGGCGGGCGATCTCTTCGTTTCAGGCCCGACCGGAACGAATGTGAATGATTTCCGCGCTTTTTTCGTGGGTTGAGCATCTGCCTTTGCATGCCCGCCAGAAAGCGCTTGCCTTTACAGTTCAGATGGCCGCTAAGTTGACAAACCAAACCGGGAGGATATTCGATGGCCAAGGGTCAAGTTCGCAGCAACAAGGAAATCAGAAAGCCGAAAAAGGACAAGGTGGCTCCCGCCGCTGCTCCCACACTCGGTTCGCAGGTGAAAGCCAGCGAAAGCACGACGAAGAAGAAGTAAACAGGCGCCGAATGTAACTCCGGTGCCCCGTTGGGCACTGGAGTTCAGCGCAACAGCCGCAGAGGGCTGTTTTGAAAGACGCAACACGGCTGCATCTGTCAGCCATGGAGAACCGACATTATCAAGATCATGGTTTTGCTGCACAGCGCTAACGGCACCGACTGGCAGTCCCCACCCAAAGGCACCGGCCTGAAGACGCTTGCTGAAGCCGAAGAGCAGGGCTTCATCCAGATCCGCGGTGAATTTCAAAAACGCCAATTCCGCCTGACAAGTCTCGGCCTTGAATACGTGAACCGCGACAAGCGGCGGCTGGAAGCACGCCGTATGTGACGCATCGAACCGGAGCTGCCTTGCCTGAGATGGGAGGGCGGTTCGGCCATGTTGCAAGGCAGCGCAGCTGCCGGCCACCCATCCTGCGCATCTTGATTTGTCTTTTCGTCAGCAATCACGGCGGTTGGTCTCAACCTTATTTCATCACATACAAGCTTTTACGCTCCGCTTCGCTTTAGAGTGATCGATGCTTCCGCGTGCTGTCGCCTAGATTTCGGCGCACCGCTGCAGACCTTGTCATTTCTGCCGTACCTCAGGAAATGCCTCGCTGGCGTTGGCGTACTTGTACGCTCCATCTGACGGTTACACTCACATGTCGACTGCTGTCGGTCAGGGAAAAATCCTGGAGTGCTCACAAAAATATTCGCCCATTGACATTTGAAAACCGTAGTGTTTTGTAATTATGGACAGCACGTCGCCGAGGCAAGGTTCACGCCGGACGGATGCTGCCATAGGGAGAAACGCATGTTTAAAGATATTGAATTTCCGGTTTCCGGTACCGTTTTGCGTGGGCGGCTTTTCCTGCCTGAAAACACAACCGGCCCTGTTCCAGTGGTTATTGCCCATTCGGGAATCGGCAGTGTTGCCGAGGGTATTCACAGGGATGCCCCACACTATACCGGCGTTGGGCTCGGTGTGCTGTTTTACGATCATCGTGGCTACGGCTTGAGTGGAGGGGAGCCACGTCAGCTCGTCGACCCCTGGCAGTTCGGTCGCGATCTTCGAGACGTCATCACGCATCTGTCGTTGCGCCCCGAAATTGATGCCAGCCGGATTGCCGTTTGGGGCATCAGCCTTGGTGGCCAGGTCGCGCTGTTCGTGGCAGGAACCGACCGTCGCGTTGGCGCTGTTGTTGCGCTCGTTCCGCCAGTTTCTGGTTTTTCTGCAAGAAAATTGTTTGCCCCAGAAGCATTGAAGCGACTGGAAGACGCGATTTACGCAGACCGTGATGCGCAGATGCGGGGTGAGCCGCCCGTTACCTTGCAGGTTATTGGCGAGCAGAAGCCCGGCGGCCCTCCGGTCATGTTTACCGATCCATCCGGCATCGAATTCACCAAACACTACAACGACATTCCAAGCTTCCGCAACGAACTGGCGATCGCTTCGCTCGACCGGCTGTTCGAAATGGAAACGCCTGCTTACGCAGAGCGCATCAAGGCGCCTCTCTTGCTGGTGCTCGCCTCTCAGGACACCGTTGCGCCAGTTGAGGATGCGCGGAAGATGTTTGAGATGGTTCCCGGTGAAAAGGAGCTGCTTGAATATCCCGGCCAGCACTACGGCATCCTTCTCGATCGATATCCAGAAATCGTGGCGCTTTCTGCTCGGTGGATAGCGAAGAAATTCGGCCTGGAGGCAGGCGAGTAAAGACCGGCCTCGGCAGGCGTGCTGCGTCTTGCTGAAGTCTACACAAGTGTCGCCCGGTAACCGGGCGGCATCTTATCGGGTGGCCCGTCATTGGATTTATGATCCAGACGTCCGCGATGGGGCCTACCGGGAGGGCGGTAGTCCCAGCCCCGATGACATCATCGCAACCGCAGCAGATGCGCGGCGTGAAAGCTCTTCGTTTCGCAACTCTTCGGCCTTGTCCGGAAAACCAAGGTAGCGAACAAGCGCGTCTCCCAGAGTGGCCCCCAACAGAAGATCCGCAACGGACTGGGCCGTGCCGGCAATGCTTATTTGCCCGCGTTCCATCAACAGTTCCAGACGTTCAGCAACCATGCGGGTCAGAACGTCATAGGCATTTTCGAAGAAATTCTGTGTCACGTCCGGCAGGCTTCGAGCTTCGGCTATAGCAAGTCTCGCCAAGGCAATCCGGCGCGGCTCGAGAAGAAAATGGGCAATGTGGAGCAGCGTATCGCATAAAACCTTGCGAGGATCGTCTTCATCGGCAATCAGCGGCAATGGCGGAACACTGTTCTGGAAATCCACGACGGCTGTGAATATGTCGCGCTTGTCGGGAAAAGTCTCGTAAAGCGTCCGCTTTGACATGCCCGCGCGCTCCGCAATGCGGACCATCGTCGTGTTGACGTAGCCGACCTCCACGAACAGCGCTTCCGCAGCATCCAGAATTCGCGCTCGACGTTCCTGCGCGGTCAATACCGGAGGGCGACCCGCACGAGGACCTTCTGCTTTGGCTTTGATCGATTCCATGCTTGCGTTTGCCTATTCATAGCGCGACAGCCGACAGTCTTGGCGCCCGGATTATGGTTCCTCTGGAAGTAAGAAACGAAAAAGGGCGGCTGATATCAAGCCGCCCCACTTCGATTACTCCATTAGAGATGGAGCACAGGTGTCAATCAAGAGCATCCGCTCGTTGCACCGCAAGTGTCGCACTTTTCGCATGTGCCGTTCCGCACCATGGTGAAGTTCTGGCACTCGGAGCACATGTTGCCGGTGTAGCCCTGGGCAATCGAGCGCATACGGCGTTCGGCTTCCTTTTTCTTGGCTTCCGTCTTGGCAGAGGCTGCGTCGGCGGCGGCTTTGTCGGAGAAGAGGGCGGTGGCTGCCTGTTCGGATTCGGTGGCCAGTGAGTCTTCTGCGATTTCTTCAGCCTGTTCCTTGGCGCGTTCCTCGTAATCACGCTTGAACGCGACGACTTCCGAGGTGGAAGCGGCAATGGCTGGCTCGAGCTTGCGGACGGTGTTGCCGGAGATCTGCGTCACGTTGCCGGAAGCGCGGGCAGGGGCGGCGGTGGCCGATCCCTTGGGCTCGGAAGCCGTACGCTCGCTGCCACTGCCGGAAACCAGCGTCGGCTTGTAACCGCGGGTCCAGCCGGTGGACAGAAGGTTTGTCTTGCCTTCCTGAATGCCCTTTCCGAGTGCCGTCTGCGAGAAGTCCGACGTATCCACGTGGGCCAGATCATGACGGCCAAGGTAGGAGACGGCGAGTTCGCGGAACACGTAGTCGAGGATCGATGTCGCATTCTTGATCGCGTCATTGCCGATGACCATGCCGGCTGGTTCGAACTTGGTGAAGGTGAAGGCCTCCACATATTCTTCCAGCGGCACGCCATATTGCAGGCCGAGCGAGATGGCGATGGCGAAGTTGTTCATCATCGCACGGAAAGCGGCGCCTTCCTTGTGCATGTCGATGAAGATTTCGCCGAGGCGTCCGTCACCGAATTCGCCGGTGCGCAGATAGACCTTGTGGCCGCCAACGGCTGCCTTCTGGGTGTAACCCTGACGGCGGTTCGGAAGCTTCTCACGCTCGCGGCTGACACGCTCGATCACGCGCTCGATGATCTTTTCGGTGATGGTGACGGCCTGCGCTGCCTGTGGCTGAGCGATCAGCTCGTCCAGTGCATCTTCGTTGTCATCATCTTCGACCAGCGAAGCGTTAAGCGGCTGGGAAAGCTTGGAGCCATCGCGGTAAAGCGCGTTGGCCTTCAAAGCCAGCTTCCAGGACAGCATGTAGGCTGCGCCGCAATCTTCAACCGTTGCATCATTCGGCATGTTGATGGTCTTGGAAATCGCACCCGAGATGAAGGGCTGCGCTGCCGCCATCATGCGGATGTGGCTTTCTACCGAGAGGTAACGCTTGCCGATCTTGCCGCATGGATTGGCGCAATCGAAAACAGGCAGATGCTCGTCCTTGAGGAACGGTGCGCCTTCCAGCGTCATCGCGCCGCAAACATGCACGTTGGCCGCTTCGATATCCTTCTTTGAGAAGCCGATGTGCTCAAGCAGGTTGAAGCTCATGTCCGACAGCTGCTCGTCGGAAACCTTGAGGGTCTCCTTGAGGAAGTCAGCGCCGAGCGTCCACTGGTTGAAGACGAACTTGATGTCGAAGGCGGCTTTCAGCGCGCCGTTGACGGCTTCGATCTTCTCATCGGTAAAGCCCTTGGCGCGTAGGGTCGATGCGTTGATGGCAGGAGCCTGGTTGAGATTGCCATGGCCGACTGCGTAGGCTTCGATCTCGGCGATCTGGCTTTCGGAGTAGCCGAGCGAGCGCAGGGATTCTGGCACAGCGCGGTTGATGATCTTGAAGTAGCCGCCACCGGCCAGTTTCTTGAACTTCACCAAAGCAAAGTCAGGCTCAATACCGGTCGTGTCGCAATCCATGACGAGGCCGATTGTGCCTGTCGGTGCGATAACGGTGGTCTGGGCGTTGCGGTAGCCATGCTTCTCGCCAAGCTCCAGAGCCCTGTCCCATGCGGCGACCGCGTGGGTGATGAGGTCAGGATCCGTGCAATCCGCATGGATGAGCGCAACCGGGTTTACCGACAGGCCTTCATAGCCATAGGCAAGACCCTGGGCAGCACGGCGGTGGTTCCTGATAACGCGCAGCATGTTGTCGCGGTTCGGCGCAAAGCCCGGGAAGGGGCCAAGCTCGCCAGCCATTTCAGCTGACGTTGCATAGGAAACGCCCGTCATGATGGCAGTCAAGGCACCGGCAATCGCACGGCCTTCATCGCTATCGTAAGGAATGCCCGAGGACATCAAGAGGCCGCCGATGTTGGCATACCCGAGGCCCAGCGTGCGGTATTCGTAAGAGCGTTCGGCAATTTCCTTGGATGGGAACTGCGCCATCATGACCGAGACTTCGAGAACAACAGTCCACAGACGGACGGCGTGTTCGTAATCGGCAATATCGATCTTCTTGGTCTGGGCGTCCTTGAACTGAAGCAGGTTCAGCGAAGCAAGGTTGCAGGCCGTATCGTCAAGGAACATGTATTCCGAGCAAGGGTTGGATGCGCGGATGGGGCCAGCGGCTGGCGATGTATGCCAGTCGTTCATGGTGGTGTTGAAGTGCAGGCCCGGGTCAGCCGATGCCCATGCGGCATGGGAAATCTTTTCCCATAGAGCGCGGGCCTTCAGTGTCTTCATGACCTTGCCGTCCTTGCGGGCGGTGAGGTTCCAGTCGCCATCGTCTTCAACGGCGCGCAGGAAGTCATCCTTCAGTGACACGGAGTTGTTGGAGTTCTGGCCCGAAACCGTGAGGTAGGCTTCCGAATCCCAATCGGTGTCGTAGGTCTTGAATTCGATTTCCTTGTAGCCCTGCTGGGCGAACTGGATGACGCGCTTGACGTAGTTCTCGGGAACCATGTCCTTCTTGGCAGCGCGGATTTCGCGCTTGAGGGCAGGGTTCTTGGCAGGGTCGAAGCAATCGCCATTATCTGCTTCGCAGTTCACGCAGGCCTTCATGATGGCCTTGAGGTGCTTGGCAACGATCTTGGAACCGGTAACGAGGGCAGCAACCTTCTGCTCTTCGTTCACCTTCCAGTCGATGTAAGCTTCGATATCGGGGTGATCGGCATCAACAACGACCATCTTGGCCGCACGACGGGTGGTGCCGCCGGACTTGATGGCGCCAGCTGCGCGGTCACCGATCTTGAGGAAGCTCATGAGGCCGGAGGAGCGACCGCCGCCGGACAGTTTTTCGCCTTCGCCACGCAGGTAGGAGAAGTTGGAGCCGGTGCCGGAACCGTATTTGAACAGGCGCGCTTCACGAACCCAAAGATCCATGATGCCGCCTTCATTGACCAGATCGTCTTCAACGGACTGGATGAAGCAGGCATGGGGCTGCGGGTGTTCGTAAGACGACTTGGACTTGGTCAGCTTGCCGGTGAAGGGGTCGACATAGAAGTGGCCCTGGCCGGGACCATCGATGCCATAGGCCCAATGCAGGCCGGTGTTGAACCACTGTGGAGAGTTTGGCGCAACGCGCTGGGTTGCCAGCATGTAAGCCAGCTCATCCTTGAAGGCGAGGGCGTCTTCTTCCGAGGAGAAATACTTGCCCTTCCAGCCCCAGTAAGCCCATGTGCCGGCGAGACGGTCAAAAACCTGACGCGCATCGATCTCGGAGCCGTAACGCTCACCTTCGGGAATATCCTTCATCGCCTTTTCATCGGCAACAGAGCGCCAGAGGAAGGAAGGAACGTCGTTTTCCTCAACCTTCTTCAGACGGGCAGGGACGCCAGCCTTGCGGAAATATTTCTGCGCCAGAACGTCTGTCGCAACCTGTGAGAACTGCGCGGGAACGTCGATATCGGCCAGGCGGAAGACGATGGAGCCATCCGGGTTCTTGATCTCGCTGACCGCCTTTCGGAATTCAATCTCTGCATAGGGAGACTGGCCGGGCTTGGTGAAGCGGCGTTCGATGCGCATTGTCTTAATCCTCGTCTTGGGCGCCCAGGGCCAGGGCGCAAAAATTCTCTCCGGCTTCGCGCCTCGTACGCGCAGCCGGTTGATGTCTTTCGCAGTTGAAACGATCATCTTTGGATGTCGTTCCTCTATCTCGTGGTGATTTCGGCTGCAAGCATACCATATATAGTATTAACAGTTTGCTGTCGCCATATATCCCGCATTTGTTTTGGCAACATGTTTCCGTTCACAAACAGCTGATTGCGTTCCACCCCCTCATGGCCGGAACGCAGGCAAACGCGTGAACTGAAACTGGAAAGAACCTGTGGTGAGAAACCCGATTCCATTGCCGCCGCAACATGACATTACATTGCGGGATATGAGGTGATTCCGTCAAGGCCTAGTTTGAAGGGCTTTATTAACCACAAGATATTGTGTGGGGCGCCTGTGGAAAACGGGGAAAGAAAAAGGCATTATAAAATTCAGTAACTTGGATCAATTTTAACCATATTTGAGCCGACGTCCTCACGTTGCGGAAGGCGACTATCTTCTTTTTTCGCGCAAAATTTCAGTGTTGTGTACAAGCAACAGAAGGGTGATTTCCACAGAAGCCGATTTTCGTGTTGACGAGACAATTTTCGAAAAACGGACATGAAAAAGGCCACCCGAAGGCAGCCTTTGAAACCGGTATGGTGGTACAGAAAAACGGCATTTAGCCGCGAGAGCCCTTTGCAATCGGCTCCTGATAGGTGAAGCCGAGATCCCATGGGAAATAGATCCACGTGTCCTGGCTGACTTCTGTAATGAAGGTGTCGATGGTCGGCACGCCCTTGGGCTTGGCGTAGACGCAGGCGAAATGAGCCTTGGGCAGCATTTCCCGCACTTCGATTGCCGTTTTGCCGGTATCGGTCAGGTCGTCGATGACGAGAATGCCTTCGCCGCCCTTTTCCAGCAATTCAGGAGAGATGCCTTTCAAGAGCTGCGTCTCACCCTGATTGATATAATCATGGCGCGTTGCGATGCAGACGGTATCGATGAGGCGGATGTTCAATTCGCGCGAGATGATCGCTGCGGGAACAAGGCCACCGCGCGTAATGCAGACGATGGCGGTGAACTCCTGGTCCAGGCCGGCCAGACGCCATGCCAGAGCACGGGCATCACGGTGAAATTGATCCCATGAGACGGGAAAGGCTTTATCGGGAAGGGACATGGGGCGTCTACCATCTGGTCAAAATTGTCGATGGCTTTGGCTAATAGCGGCAACATCGCCAGAAAGGCAAGGGCGGGAGGTCTTTCTATGGATTGTTTCCCGCCTTGCCGCGCAAAAAAAGCCAAGTGGCCGTCTATTGGCTTTTGTCGGCAAAGGCACCGATCACGCGGTTTCGACCTGTTTCCTTCGCGCGGTAAAGGGCTGCGTCGGCGCGACGCAACAATTGCTGTAAACGCTCGTCAGCTTCGGCCTGGACAACGCCGAAGCTGCAGGTGATGCGTCCCTTGGGGAGGGGTTCGAGATAGCACTCCTGAAACGCAGCCCGCAGTCGCTCGGCAATCTTCAGCGCCGCTTCACCGGAGGTGCGGGGCAAGATGATGCAGAATTCCTCGCCGCCAATGCGCGAGGCGAGATCGTAAGGGCGCAGAGAGTCCTTCACGATTTCCCCAACGATCATCAGCACGTTGTCGCCTACATCATGGCCGTAATCGTCATTGATCATCTTGAAGTTATCGAGATCGAACAGGACCATTGAGAGGGGCTCGCCCGCCCTTTGGGCGCGGGACTGCAATCCGGGAACCTGCTCGGTCAGCGAGCGGCGGTTACCCAGGCCGGTCAGAAAGTCCGTGGTGGCCTGATGCTTCAGCTTCTTCGTCAGTTCTTCCAGCTGTACGAGAATCGATTTGGTCGCGTCCGTCACCACGGCGATCTCATCCTTGCCGGGCGCATGAAGTTTGAGAACGCACTTGTCGTCAGGATATTTCTGCAGAGCCGCTGCCAGATGTTGGAGCGGCCTGATGAACCGCCACATCACCAACAGGCACACCCCCGTGCCGACAACAGTCGCGACCAATATCAACGTGAAAATGGAGACCGGGCCGGTGTCCAGGCCGGTTAGAAGATAAACGACCAGGGCGATCAGAGGGACGTGAACACTCAGGAAAGAAACGAGAAAAATCTTGGCAATCAGTGAGCGTTGCAGAATTGACATCAGCGGGCGTCTCTCAGTCTCTGTCCTGACCCGGTATGGTGACGGATCGTTTTGAAATTCAACGGGAAACGAAATCGACTTCAAACAAAGCAATTCCGTGGCGATGCGCGACGGAATGTATTCACGGAATCTAATTTTTCAATTCCTGATGTTGTAGATGATTTATCTTGTGGCCGCACTTCGTGGATAACCCATGCGCTGCAGTTGCTCGGTTGCCATGTCCAGCAAGCGCTTTCAGGATTTTTGCCAGTCGGGATCGGTAGATGAAAAGCGGGCAGATTCTCTGGCTACCAAGGCTCGAAACAGGACATCGCGCCAACCCATCGCTAATTCACACACAAAATAAGCCCCTGTTTTGAATGAACAATCCTTGTTTTTCAGGGCGTCTGGGCGGCTCCGTCATTTTTTTGTCAAAAGGTGCATTTTCCCGCTTGCGGTATCAAAAAGCTCTGACTATAAGGGCGCCACACCGCAAGTGTTACGCGCCCTTCGTCTATCGGTTAGGACGTCAGATTTTCATTCTGAAAAGAGGGGTTCGACTCCCCTAGGGCGTACCACTTATCCATTCTCTCCTCGTTATTCTTATGCCGCTGCCAAGAATTGGCCGAATGTGTCTGCGAATAGCTGACGAGCTCTCCCTCCCATTCGTCGGTCCAGTTTCGCAGTTGACGGAACGCTCGATACGGCGATTGTAGCATCCGGCATTCCGGAGGAGAGATCAGTGACATCAGCCGCACCATTTTCGCTTGTTGGTATAGACCACGTCGTTCTTTTGGTGGACGACATGGGCAAGGCCCTTCGTTTCTATCATGAGGTCATGGGCTGCCGACCGGGCTATTCCTATCCCGCCCTGGGCATGGAGCAAGTATGGTGTGGCGCATCGCTGATCGTGTTGTGGGATATCACGCATCCCGGCGGGCAGAAGGCTGCGCCACCTGTGGCTGGCGGTCGCAATGTTGATCACATCTGTATAGCGACGGGACCATTCGAGCATGATGCCCTGCGGGTGCATCTTGAAAATCATGGTGTGGCCATTCACCGGGAAGCGATGCATGGCGGGGCGAGGGGCATGGGTCACTCCTTCTATATTTATGATCCCTTCGGCAATATGCTGGAGATAAAGGGACCGGCAGAATATCCGGACGGGCGTGAACAGGCTTCGTGACGCCCCAGAACACGCTTTCCTGAACTGGCGCCATGCAACCTGCTTGCAAAACGGGAGTTGTTACGCAAATAGAATTTGCGGAGCATTAACCATGACAACATTCATTCGCCCGCTTGCGGCCGCCTTGGCCTTCTGCGGTCTCAGCGCCTGCCTTGTTGACGAAGCCAAGGCGGAAACCGGCGTCGTTCGCACCGAAATGTCGCATTACACCGGCAAGTGGCTGGAAATCGGGCGTACCCCCATGTGGCTAACGGATGGTTGCGTCGCAGGTTTCACCATCTACAAACCCGGCGATGCACCCAATAAGATCGCCGTCCAGGATGGCTGTCGCGAGGGCTCACCGCAGGGAGATTTGAAGACCGTAGAGGGCATAGGAACGATCAGCGATTACAAGGCAACCAATGCGAAGCTGAAAGTCCGGTACCCTCTGTTCATCACATTCAATTATTGGGTCAGATACCAGTCGCCGGACCGCAGCTGGTTCATCAGTTCCGATCCAGACATGAAAAACCTCTGGATTTACGCACGAAGCGTGCCGTCTAAAGCCAAGTTGGCAGTAATGGTAAAGAAAGCAAAGGATCTGGGATACGACACCAGCAAGCTGGAATTTCCGGAGTTCTAAAAAAACGAGCCTGAAGTCAAAAAAATGCCCGCGTTGACCGCGGGCATTTCTGTTTCTGTCAGATGGATTGTTTACTGAACAACGGTTTCGCGACGGCGTTCGGTATGGGCAGCACCCATATTGCCACCAAAGAGAGCGGCAACCGCACCAAGAAGCAGTGCACCAAATGCGACATAGGAACCAGTCGATACGGCAGTCGCCGTTGCCTGGGCAGCCTCGGTAGCGCGGACCTTGGCCTGTTCTACAGCCTGCTTGTACTGGTTTTCATAGTCTGTGACCTGCTGACGGGCCTGATCGACAGGAATTCCCTGGGCGCGAGCAAGAGCGTCTGCTGCACGGTTGCGTGCATCTTCCGCCTGGGCCTGATCTCCTGTCAGGGCTGCACGAACGGCGCTGACCGCCGCATCACGCAGAGCCTGCGGATCGTTGCCGCCGCTTGCTTCACGAATTCGCTGCTCGATCGTTGCAACCGGGTTGCTGGCATTGGCTAACGAAGGCGCTGCAGCAGTGGTTGCCGTGGCAATTGTCGAACCTGCGCCCGAGAAAACGCTGGTTACGCCGGAGAACGCACCACCGACCAGTGCACCAACGGAAGTGGTCAGCATGTAGAAGACGACGAGCGTGGTGACGGCCCATGTGGTCAGGCCGTGCAGGGCGCCCGTCGAGCGTACGACTCGGCCAGACATGCGGCTGGCGACATAAGCGCCGACGAAGGCTGCAATGATGCCGCTGACAATCATCCAGATGACAGAGCCGGTGGACAGCGAAGCCGCCGTTGGCGTGTCATTCTGCGCTGGGTCGATAACGCCTGCACCGATGGCAAGGCCAAGAAGATTGAGAAGCAGGTGAAGGGAAAGGGCAATCGCCACGCCGGCGAAAACACCACCCCAAGAAATATTGGTAATCGAATCCCGCATGACAGGAGCGCGAACGCCTGTTGTGGACGATGTATATATTGTCTGATCAGTCATTATTGATCTCCTGTGAAGCAACGCGAGATCGCGTGTGCCATCACAACGGAAATTTTGTCCGTTAGTTCCGCCGCTGACTAGGAAATACTAATTTAGACCGAGCGTCTTTCTGACGCAATTATCGCTTTCTATTTCAAGCATTTGCGACGGCGCTGCATCTGAGCGCGCCGCCCCTCAGAAGTGGCTGACGTGAAATCTTACCTGTCCAGGCGTTTACGTAACCGTCCCGCGAGATCCTGAATATATTGCCATGCTACACGACCGGACCTACCGCCACGTGTCGTTGCCCACTGCAATGCCTCGTGATGCAGGGTTTCGCGGTCCAATCCGAGGTCGAAATGGTCAGCGTAGCCATCGATCATGATAAGGTAGTCGTCCTGACTGCATTTGTGAAAACCGAGCCAAAGCCCGAATCGGTCGGACAGCGATACTTTTTCTTCGACTGCCTCCGAGGGATTGATGGCTGTCGACTGCTCATTCTCCATCATGTGCCGCGGCAAAAGATGTCGGCGGTTCGACGTTGCGTAGAAGAGGACATTGTCCGGGCGACCCTCAATGCCGCCATCCAGTGCTGCCTTCAGCGATTTGTAGGCGGTGTCGTCGTGGTCAAAGGACAGGTCGTCGCAGAACACGATGACGCGCTGGTCTGACGTCTTCAGGATGTCCATGAGAGCTGGCAGGGTGTGAACGTCCTCGCGGTGGACTTCCACCAGCTTCAGCGGCACGCCAGCCGCCACCCGCACGTCTTCGTGAACGGCTTTGACGAGCGATGATTTACCCATGCCGCGCGCACCCCATAAAAGCACGTTGTTTGCGGCAAAGCCCTCTGCGAACCGCAGGGTGTTTTCGTGAAGGATATCGCGAACATGATCGACACCACGAATGAGTTTCAGCGCAACGCGGTTGGGCCGTGCGACGGGCTGAAGCCAGGAATTGACCGGCACCCAGACGAAGCAATCCGCGCTGTTCCAGTCATTTACAGCGGGTGCAGGGCCAGCAAGACGTTCCAGGGCTGCCGCCAGACGGCGTACTTCGGAAAGCAAAGCCAGATTTGTTTCGTCCGATGTCATCTTGTCGTCTCCAGCACGATCTGAAACGTCTGATCCATCTTGTATGAAGCGGGCGCTACAGTAGAATTTACGCGGGTTAGCATGGTGTTTATCGCCTTGAAAGGTTATGAGGCGTGGAAACGGTACGGCGGACTGTCCGTGTCTGTTGCATTCTAGGGGATCGCAACTATATTCCGGCGGCTTGAAAGCCGGCCAGTGGCTAAGACTGCGCCCGAAAATCTGAGGAGTTCTTTATGTTCATTAGCCAAGCTTTTGCCCAGGACGCGGCAGCTGCCCCTTCCGCTCTCGGGTCTGGCCTTGAAATGCTTTTCCTGTTTGCCCCGCTCATGGTGGTCTGGTATTTTTTCCTGATCCGTCCGCAGCGGGCGCAGTTGAAGAAGCGTCAGGAAACGCTGACGGCTATTCGCCGTGGTGATCAGGTCGTTCTCGGCGGCGGCATCGTCGGCAAGGTGACCAAGGTCATCGACGATAGCGAGCTGGAAGTCGAAATTGCCGAAGGCGTGAAGGTTCGTGCATCGCGCACCTATATCGCCGAAGTGCGCGTCAAGGGTGAGCCGGTGAAAACCGAAGCCCCTGCAAACACCAAGTAACAATAAGCAGGTTGCGGCTAACGCAGCCTGGGTTCTGACACCCAACCCTGACCGAGACCTAAATGCTTCATTTTTCCCGCTGGAAAACAGCCTTTATCTGGCTTGCCGTGCTGATAAGCGTGTTCATCGCTTCTCCTAATCTGTTCACCGACAAGCAGCTGGAGGGTATGCCTTCCTGGTACAAGGACAATAAGGTAACGCTAGGTCTCGACCTTCAGGGTGGCTCCCACATCATGCTCAAGATCGAGCGTTCCGACATCGTGAAGGAACGTCTCGAAACCATTGTGGGCGATGTGCGCACGCAGTTGAGAGACGCAAACATCCGCTATTCCGGCCTCGCCGGAAACGGCCAGCAGATTCAGGTTCGCATCAGCGACCCCGCGCAATACGAGGCCGCAAAGACGGCCTTGCGGGATGTCGTGCTGCCTGTCTCTTCCGGCACTCTGGTCGGCACATCGATCACGGAAGTGACGATGAGCGATGGTGGTGACAATCTCCTGCGCCTCAATCTGACGGATGAGGGAATCAATTATCGCCTGTCTTCGGCTGTCTCCCAGTCGATCGAAGTCGTTCGCCGCCGCGTGGACGAAGTCGGTACGACCGAGCCGCTCATCCAGCGTCAGGGCTCGGACCGCATCATCGTTCAGGTTCCCGGTCTGCAGGACCCACAGCGCCTGAAGTCGCTGTTGAACCAGACGGCCAAGCTGTCATTCCGCATGGTCGATACGTCCATGCCGGTCCAGGAAGCCCTGAACGGTCGTCCTCCGGCAACGTCGGAAATCCTCTATTCGCAGGACGATCCTCCGGTCCCCTATCTGGTGGAACGCCGGGCACTGGTTTCGGGCGACAACCTCGTGGATTCGCAGGCCAGCTTCAATCAGCAGACCAATGAACCCGTCGTCACCTTCCGTTTCGACAGCCGTGGCGCGCAGCGTTTTGCGCAGGCCACCCAGCAGAATGTCGGCAAGCCTTTCGCAATCGTTCTCGACAATCAGGTCATCTCCGCGCCTGTGATCCGCGAACCTATCATCGGCGGTTCCGGCCAGATTTCCGGCAACTTCTCGGTTCAGGGCGCCAATGACCTCGCAGTTCTGCTGCGTGCAGGTGCTCTTCCGGCTACGCTGACGGTTGTTGAAGAACGCACCGTTGGCCCAAGCCTTGGTAGCGACTCTATCAATGCAGGCCTGATGGCCAGCGGCATCGGTGCCGCCGCCGTCGTCATCTTCATGTTCGTTTTCTACGGCTTCTTCGGCCTGCTGGCGAACATCGCGCTGATCGTCAACATCGTCATGCTGCTGGCCGTGCTCAGTATCATCGGTTCGACGCTGACCTTGCCGGGTATTGCCGGTATCGTTTTGACCATCGGTATGGCGGTCGACTCCAACGTTCTGATCTACGAGCGTATTCGTGAAGAGGTGAGGAGCGGCAAGCCGCTGATTTCTTCGCTAGAGAGCGGTTTTACCCGAGCCTTTGCGACCATCATGGATGCGAACATCACGACCCTGATCGTTGCCAGCGTTCTGTTCTACATGGGTACGGGTCCGGTCAAGGGCTTTGCGGTTACGCTCGCCGTGGGTATCGTTACCACCGTGTTCACCGCCTACACGCTGACCGCGTGGATGTTTGGTGTGTGGGTTCGTCGCAGCCGTCCGAAGGTTCTGCCAAAGGGAATTCGCACCGCGATTTTCGATGGCAAGGACATACCTTTCATGCGCTATCGTCGCTATGTCTTCATCTTGAGCGGCATTGTCATGCTCGCTTGCGTTGGCGGCTTCGCGACCAAGGGCCTGAACCTCGGCATCGATTTCCAGGGCGGCTCCGTTATCGAGGTCAAGGCTAAGCAGGGCGATGCCGATATCGCGGATATCCGTGATCGCCTGAGCCAGCTGAACCTGGGTGAAATCCAGGCCCAGGGCTTTGGAACGGCGCAGGATGTGCTGATCCGCATTCAGGCGCAGGAAGGCGGCGAAAATGCCGAACAGTCTGCAATCACGCTGGTGCGTGGCGAGCTTGAGGATAAATACGAGTTCCGCCGCGTTGAAGTGGTTGGTCCGGCTGTTTCGGGCGATCTGACCTTCACCTCCACCATCGGCATTGCGCTCGCCATGGTCGCCATCATGGCCTATATCTGGGTGCGCTTCGAATGGCAGTTCGCGCTCGGCGCCATCATCTCGATGGTTCATGACGTGGTCTTCACCATCGGTCTGTTCGTGTTCTTAGGAATCGAATTCAACCTCACCAGTATCGCTGCCATTCTGACGATTATCGGTTACTCCTTGAACGATACGGTGGTCATCTACGACCGTATTCGAGAAAACCTGCGTCGCTACAAGAAGATGCCGCTTTCCATGATAATCGACGTTTCGCTGAACCAGACACTTTCGCGTACGATCCTGACCGGTCTTACCGTTATGCTGGCGCTGCTTGCGCTCTACCTGTTCGGCGGCGAAGTCATTCGCTCCTTCACATTCGCCATGCTGTTTGGTGTCGGTATCGGCGTCTTCTCGTCGGTCTATATTGCCGCACCGGTGCTGATTGCCTTCAAGCTTCGTCCGTCTGGCAATGATGCTGAAGACGACAAGGCCGAGGCCAAGAATGGCGCCATCGGCGGCAAGCCGGCCGTCTGATGGCAGGTGGTATAGAAATACGCCCGGCCCATTTCCCCGGCCGGGCGCCCATCGATGCATACGGCAATGGCGGTTTTCGTTTCGCCGACATGTCGCATCGCGGGTCAATTTTGTGTCTGCCGTCAGGAATTCACGGTTGGAATGTTACCGATCCCGCAAAGATCACTCTTGAGGATCTCTCGAAAGCCATCGAGCAGGCTGGTGAGATAGAGTTTCTGCTGGTCGGAACAGGTGATGGAATGCGCCTTCTTCCCAAAGAACTGAGAGCAGCCTTGAAAGAAGCCGGTATTTCTGTTGACGCCATGAGCACAGGTGCCGCAGTGCGGACCTACAATATCATGCTCTCGGAATCACGCGCCGTTGCAGCGGCGCTCGTTGCCGTGGAAGGCTGAGAGGCGCTTACAGCCATGACGCAGCAGGACACCACCATTGATCCATGCCTGACGACCCTGCGCGATACGGATCGTGATCGGTATCTCGCGTGCCTTTTGGCGCCCGCTGACAAGCGTCCTGCACTTGCCGCTCTCTACGCCTTCAACGCGGAGATCGCCCGCATCCGTGATCTGGTCCGCGAACCGCTTCCCGGCGAAGTCAGAATGCAATGGTGGCGTGATCTGCTGGAAGGCACGCCCCACGGTGAAAGCCTTGCCAACCCCGTGGCATCGGCTCTTCTGGACGCTGTCGAAGCTCACAAGCTTCCGCGTCAAACACTGATCAACATGATCGAAGCGCGAATATTCGATCTCTACGACGACGTCTTCGAGGACCGAAACGCGCTGGAAGGCTATGCCGGGGAAACGGCATCGGCACTTATTCAGCTTGCCAGTATTGTGCTTTCGCCAGAGGATGCAGTCCGCAATGCTGAGACCGCTGGCCATGCCGGGGTTGCGCAGGTGATGGCCGGTATGCTTCTGCTCATGCCTCTGCACCGACGCCGGGGACAGGTCTACATTCCCGGCGATATGCTCGCTGCTGCCGGTCTCGACCGTGAAACATTTCTGGAGGGGCAGGACAAGGAACGAATCTCCGCTGCCATCGAGATATTCTGCACCCATGCGCAGGACCATCTGGCAAGCGCGCGCAGAGTAGCGATCGCCAAGTCCGTATTTCCTGCCTTCATCCCGGTTGCGCTCGCTGGCAGTGCCATTTCTGCGGCAAAAAGGGCCGGGGCATCGCTATTGGAGAAGCCGATTCAGCCATCGCAGCTTCATCGGCAATGGCTCCTGGCCAAGGCATCGTTTCTGAAACGTTTCTGATGTTCTCAATATTCGCACAAGGCTGGATGCTTAAGAACCGGCTTTCAGGTGAATGTTACCGCTCATAAAGAGCAGCTGCATGGAGCGACATCTATGAACCCCGAAATCTGGTTACTCATTCTGGTTCCATTGGGCTTTTTCGGGGTCTATGTCTGGCGTCTGAAACGCGATCCCGATGACGAGGATCTTCGTGATACGGGGCAGGCAATTCTGGATTTCTCGCGCGCTTTCCCCACCGAAGCCATTCGCAGCCTGCACATGACCGAGGATGCAAAGACGGTGTTTGTGCGGCTGCATGATAACAAGGCCGGCTTCATGCGCAACATGGGCAAGCATCATGCCTGCATGTTGATCGATCCGGAGCGCATCACGGTCGAGCATCTTGAAACGGGCGATGGCTTTGTCGTCACATTTCTGGATAACCAGAAATATAGCGGAGCCTATCGTTTCAAGTCACCGGGCGAAGCGGCGGAAGTATCCTTGTGGCTGCTCGGCAGCTATCTGGAAGCTGCCGAGGTCGAGCCGAAGGTCGATGCCGATCAGGCTGCCGAGGCGCCTGAAGCAGAAGATGCGTTGCCTTCGCCATCGTCTTCCGGCTGAGCGAAGACAGGGGCGGGTACGCCCAGCCACGCAGCGCAATCGGTGAGAGCACGTCTTGCCATTAGCTGACGTTTCATGACCGTCTTATCTTTGCCGCGGAAACGCTTGACGCCTTCCGGCTTCACGATCGAGCCAGGTGCCAGTTCCGGAAACAATCCGAAATTGACGTTCATCGGCTGGAACGACCGCTTGCCCGGTTCCTCATCGGTGGAAAGATGGCCGCCGGTGATGTGGTTCAGCAGCGATCCCAGCGCGGTGGTGGCGGGCGGCAGGCTCACCGGCTCGCCTTTGCGCTCGGCGCTTGCAAAACGGCCCGTCAGCAAGCCGATGGACGCACTTTCGACATAGCCTTCACAGCCCGTGATCTGACCGGCGAAACGCAGAGACGGACGCGATTTCAGCCGCAGAGACGAATCCAGCAGAATGGGTGAGTCGATATAGGTGTTTCTGTGAAGCCCGCCGAGCCGGGCGAATTCGGCATTTTCCAGACCAGGAATCATGCGGAAGATATCCGCTTGGGTGCCGTATTTCAGCTTCGTCTGAAAGCCGACCATGTTGTAGAGCGTACCAAGAGCATTGTCCTGTCGGAGCTGCACGACCGCGTATGCCTTGACGGTGGGGTTATGGGCGTTGGTCAGGCCCATGGGCTTCATCGGGCCGTGACGAAGAGTTTCCCGTCCTCGCTCGGCCATGATTTCGATGGGCAGGCAGCCGTCGAAATAGGGTGTGCCCTCCCACTCCTTGAAGCCGACCGTATCGCCTGCGACCAGCGCATCGATGAAGGCGTTATATTGCTGCTCGTCCATTGGGCAGTTGATATAGTCCTTGCCGTTGCCACCGGGGCCGACCTTGTCGTAGCGCGACTGGTACCAGCAAATGTCCATGTTGATGCTGTCGCGGTGAACAATGGGGGCGATGGCATCGAAGAAGGCGAGCGCGTCCTCACCCGTTTCGGCCTGAATAGCGGCAGCAAGGTCCGGCGAGGTCAGGGGGCCCGTCGCGATGATGGTGTTGTCCCATTCCTCCGGCGGAAGGCCTGAAATCTCTTCGCGGACGATCGTTACCAGAGGATGCGCCTCCAGCATGGCTGTGACGGCTGCCGAAAAGCCATCACGATCCACAGCCAGAGCGCCGCCGGCAGGCACCTGATGCTTGTCGGCGCAGGCCATGATGAGCGAGCCGGCAAGCCGCATTTCGGCGTGTATGACACCTACCGCATTGGCCGTGGCGTCATCCGAGCGGAAAGAGTTGGAGCAGACGAGCTCAGCAAGCGAATCGCCCTTGTGCGCTT
This sequence comes from Rhizobium sp. Leaf311, assembly GCF_001423445.1. NCBI lineage: Bacteria > Pseudomonadati > Pseudomonadota > Alphaproteobacteria > Hyphomicrobiales > Rhizobiaceae > Rhizobium > Rhizobium sp. Leaf311. The sequence goes on from NZ_LMNZ01000004.1 coordinate 939,231, forward strand.
CGGTTGGGCGCACGCCGCGCATCTCGTGCAATATCACGGGAACGCCCGCTTGGGCGATCTGCCACGCAGCTTCCGAACCGGCCAGTCCACCGCCGACGACATGAATGGGGGAATAGGTCTTGTCTTGCATCGCGCACCCGCACCGCCGTACAGCACGTGAAGTGCTTTCAGGCGGACATGTTTGTTTGATTGTGAGCCCGCCAATCTCGGCAGGCAATTTTGCGGATGCAGTACCACGGGAGAGGGTAGAGGCCAAACATTTTCGGTGGCGGAGAAATATGAGGCAACAGCGACGCCGTCATCCTCTGGCTTGCCCTGAGGGTTTATTCACATTGAATGTCGGGGGTTAGTGCGGTCCTCGGGCCAAGCCCGAGGATGATGGAGGCAGGGGAGGTAGCGTTGAAATGGTCAAGCCCTGCTCAGATGATGAGGAGGCGAGCCTACGCCCGCAGCACTGCGTTATCAGGGTCAAACGGGCTCTCGCCGACGACTTCGGCGTCATACAGATCCCCCAATATCCTGATCTTCAGCTTTGTCCCAACCGCCGAATGATGCGGTGAGAGCATGGCAAGGGCCAGCGATTTGCCTATGCGCCAGCCGAAGCCACCCGAGGTGGCGCGGCCGACGACGTTACCCGATGCGTCGTAAATCGCTTCGGAGCCGCGCGCGTCCACCGTGCTGTTGCCTGAAACCTCCAGCGTTGAGAATATCCACTTCAGGCCAGCGTCCTTGCCCGCCACCACGGCATCGCGCCCAATGAACTGTTTTTCCGGCTTGATGAAACGGTCGAGACCAGAGGTGTAGGCGTTGTACTCGACCGAGAGCTCGCGCCCCATGTTGCGATAGGATTTTTCCAGCGACATGGAAACCATGGCGCGGATGCCAAACGGCTTGATGCCAAATTCAGCACCGGCCTCCATCAGGCGGTCAAAGATATAGGTCTGCATTTCGATGGGGTGGTGAAGTTCCCAGCCCAACTCGCCGACAAAGTTGACGCGCAATGCGTGGGCTGTTGCGACACCAACCGAAATTTCCTTGCCGGTCAGCCAGGGGAAGTCCTTGTTGTCGAGACTTGTGCGGGTCAGCTTCTTCAGGACCTCGCGCGATTTCGGCCCAGCCAGCGCCAGAACGCCGTATTTCTGCGTTATTGGTTGAAGGATAACAGAGCCGTCCGTGGGCATCAGTCGGCGCAGCACATCATGGTCATGCGCTTCCAGCCCGCCCGCAGAAACAAGGTAGAAGCGGCCCGGCGCCCATTCGTAAACCGTGAATTCCGCCTTTACGCCACCGCTCTTGGTCAGGAGATGCGTCAGCGCAATGCGGCCCCGCTTTTTGGGGATGGCGTTGGCAAGGATTGAGTCCAGCCAAGCCCGTGCGCCAGGGCCGGAGACTTCCATCTTCGCGAAGGCCGACATATCAAGCACGCCGACATTCTGGTTGACGTTCTTCACCTCGTTGCCGACATGCTCAAAATAATTGGAGCGGCGGAATGACCATTTTTCAACGATGCGACCATCATCCAGCGGCGCAGCGTGATTGTGGTTGGTGATGACATCGGCACCGACACCCAGTTCTTCCGGCTTCAGAGCGTAATCGTCGGGCGCAAACCAGTTGGCGCGCTCCCAGCCATAGACGCTGCCGAAGACGCCGCCGAGTTTCTTGAGACGGTCATAAACCGGCGTTGTTTTTAGCGGACGGGCCGCGGCGCGCTCCTCGTCAGGATAGTGCATGGTGAATACGTTGGCGTAGGCTTCCTCGTTTTTCGCAATGAGGTAGCCCTCGGTTGCGTAAGGTCCGAATCGGCGCGGATCGACACCCATGAGATCGAGCGTCGGTTCGCCATCGACGATCCATTCCGCAAGTTGCCAGCCCGCACCGCCTGCAGCGGTAATACCGAAGGAGTGGCCTTCATTCAGCCAGAAATTCTTGAGGCCGGGGGCAGGGCCGACAATCGGGTTTCCATCCGGCGTGTAGGCGATCGCGCCGTTATAGACCTTCTTGATACCGACTTCACCGAATGCCGGAACACGGGCAATCGCCGCTTCGATGTGAGGCATCAGGCGGTCCAGTTCCTCCTGGAAGAGCTCGTATTCGCTCTGGTCGGAGGGACCGTCGACATAACAGACGGGAGCGCCGACCTCATATGGGCCAAGGATCAGACCGCCCGCTTCTTCGCGCATGTACCAGGCGCTATCGGATTCGCGCAGCACGCCCATCTCAGGCAGACCCTGGCGACGACGCTCCAGAATATCCGGATGCGGTTCCGTGACGATGTACTGGTGTTCCACCGGAATGACCGGAATATTGATGCCGACCATTTCGCCGGTTTTGCGAGCAAAGTTGCCCGTACAGGAGATGACGTGCTCGGCGATGATCTCGCCCTTGTCGGTCGTCACCTTCCAGTGGCCGTCAGGCTGCTGCTCCAGCGCCGTAACGGTCGTGTTGCGATAGATGGTCGCCCCGCGATCTCGCGCGCCTTTGGCAAGCGCCTGTGTGAGGTCCGCAGGCTGGATATAGCCATCATCCGGGTGCTGGATCGCGCCCAGCAGGCCGTCCGTCTCGCAAAGCGGCCAGATTTCCTTGACCTCTTCGGGTGTGAGCATCTTGACATTGACGCCGATGGTTTCGGCGATGCCGGAGTAATACATATACTCGTCCCAGCGGTCCTTGGTGCGCGCAAGACGAATGTTGGAAACCTTGGAAAAGCCGACATTCATGCCGGTTTCCTGCTGAAGTTCCTCGTAAAACTTGACGGAATATTTGTGGATCTGGCCCACGGAATAGCTCATGTTGAACAGGGGCAGCAGGCCAGCAGCGTGCCAGGTAGAGCCGGAGGTCAGTTCCTTGCGTTCTATCAGAACCACATCGCTCCATCCCTTTTTGGCAAGGTGATAGAGCGTAGAAACGCCGACAACGCCGCCACCGATCACCACCGCCCGCGCATGTGTCTTCATGATGCAAGTTCCCCTTGAGGCATATCGCCCGTCATGCGGGCGTTTTCAAACCACTATTGCCGGACTATGCAATGTCGCACCGTCGCTTAAACGCCTGATTACGACATGCAAAAGGCTCGCCGCGACGGCGAGCCTTTTGATGATTTTCAAGGAGCTGTGCTTAGCCCCGCCGGTTGCGCACGGAGCTTCTCGAACCCTCATCTTCGGCGGGTTTCGACGCGGCTTCGTCCTCTGCAGGCTTAGGCGCTTCCTGGCTGCGCGCTGCGGCTGCTGCCGTGTGGGAGGCCACCGCTTTTTCACCTTCTTCTGCCAGAAGTGCTGCCAGAACCTGCGGGTTCGTTTCGCCTTCCATGTGAATGTTGAGATTGCGCTGGGGCATGGGGATGTTGATGCCTTCCTCGCGGAAGCGCTTGAGTATCTCCATACGCAAACTGTTCTTCACGGTCAGCCCATGGTTGAGGTCTGCCAGATGGAACCGAAGTTCGAAATCCAGCGAGAAATCGCCGAAGCGCAAAAACTCCACGTGCGGTTCCGGGTTGCGAAGCACAGGCGGTTGTTTCTTGACGAGCTCCAGAAGGATGTCCATCACCTTCTGCGGGTCTGTCTCATAGGCGACGGAGACAGGGATTTCAGCGCGCTGAATTCTGTTGCGGTGGGTCCAGTTTCCTACCGAAGAGTTGATGAATTCCGAGTTCGGCACAATGATAGACTGACCACGGAATGTCTCGATCTCCGTTGCGCGGACGGACAGCCGTTTGACCGTGCCTTCAACGGCACCCGTCACAACCCAGTCGCCGACCTTGAACGGCCGCTCGACCAGAAGGATGAGGCCGGATACAAAGTTCGATACGATATTCTGCAAGCCAAAACCGATACCGACAGACAGGGCGGAGGCGACGAGGGCAAGACTCGATAGGTCCAGACCGGCAGAGGAAATGCCGAAAATGGCTGCAACCACGATACCGAGGTAGCCTATGCCCGTGCCGACGGAGTTACGAACACCGGCATCGACCTGACCGCGCGCCATGACGTTTCTGTCCAGCCACTTCTGGAACCAGCGGGTAATCACATAACCCGTCACGAACACCAGGATACCGGTGATGATGCTGATGAGCGATATCGATGTCTTGCCGATCGAGAACCCCGTCAGCAGACGATAGGCCCAGCTTTCGATATCGCCGGGCTGGAAGCCCCAGGAGAAAAGGACCAGCGGCACGCCGAAGGCAAGGGCTGCGCAATAGATACCAAGCCCTGCAGCCAGACCGGCCTGATCGAGCGGGACAGGTCCCAATCCAAAGCGCCGTCCCAAATAACGTCCCACCAGCGTTTCTGCAAAAACACCCTGCTTTGCAACGGCGCGACCGGAGAGAATGCCGATGTACATAGTGGCGATAACGGCGCCGGTTGAGACGATCTGTGTCGCCAGAAAGCGGGCGAGACCCACATAGCCCGTCAGGCAAGCGCCGATGAGCACCGCGCCGGCAATGCGCAACAACACTGAAAGCCAGCGTGGCATTCTACGGTCCCGTCCATCCGCATCACCTTCATTGCTCGCCAGCGGTTTGACGAAGGACAGGCTGAACAGGATGATGCCGATGATGATCGATGCGACAAAGCTCTTTGCGACCGTGAGAATGAGTGGAGAGTTCAGCGTCTCGCTGATGGTGCTGAACAGATAGTCGAGGCCGTTGACCAGCGCCATGACGAGCATGGCAGACGAGATGATGTGCGCCCCCCGGGTGGATACGTTCAGCAGGCGCCATTCGGGCTGGGTCGGCGAGAAGATTGCGTAGGTCAGACGTGAGACGAAATAGACGAAGGCGACGATATATATCGACACGAAGAAGATCGGCGCGATGTCTGACCTGAGCACGCCGAAATTATCGAGCAGAAACGCCGATGCTGTCATGAACAGGAAAACAGACATGGACTGCACGGTGGTTGACCAGAAGGCCACCGACAAACGACGCAAATAGGATGGCTCACCGGAAAACGCCCGCCGTTCCATCCTGTGGCCAAGCAATCGATAGCCGCCGACCATGAACAAGAGCGCGGCCACAATCGACAGGGAAACGGCCCCGAACATGGACAGTCGCTTGTAGTTCCAGACGAATATTGCCCAGCCCGTGACGGAACTGCTCAAGGCCGCAATTTCGCCGCCGAAGGCTTTGCCCGCTTCCGCAAGCACAGGCAGGGAGATTTCCGTTCGCTTGAAGAGCGTGGCCGCAAATAATGCGCGGCGCAGCGACGTGATATTGTTGGAAAGGCGAGAGGCATTTGCCGCAAGGTTTTCGGCATCGCCTAAGACAGCATTGATCTGCGATTTCTCCGCGTTCAATTTTGTCCGCTCATCCGTCACGACGCTTGCTTCGGGTGGCTGGCCTTCCTTGGGCGGTTCTCCAAGAGACGTCACACGCGCATTGATCTCATCCAGGCGCGCACGCAGCTGAGCGACCGTGGCGGCTGAGTTGCCTGCAAGATCATCGGCGCGGCCCTTGATATCGACCAGTTTTGTATCGTCCGTGCGTTGGCTTTCCGTCTGCTGTGTGATTTCGGCCAGCAAAGCCTTGTTCTTTTCCAGACGCGCTTGTGCTCTCTGGGCAAGCGGCATCGATGTGTCTTCGGTAACGGTATCGGGCGATTGCGCGACAACCGTCTGCACCGGCAAAATCCACAAAGCCATGAAGGCCAACAGGATCGGCAGGACACGCCGCTGCCGTATGGAGAATGTCATCTTAAATGCCCTTCTGCTCTTTCCGAATCACTGCGCCAAATTAGTCGCAGACTTCCATGTTTCAAGCGCGCCATTCGCAAAGCCGTACACTCCACCTTGAAGAAAATATTAGAGTCTCCAAATATGATGACGCAGCAACCGAGGAGGAAATTATGGAATCTGCTGGAATTGGCTGGATCGCCGCAATCATCATTGGTGGCGTAGCCGGCTGGCTCGCCGAAAAATTCATGAAGAGCAATATGGGTGTTTTCATGAACATCCTGCTTGGGATCGTCGGCGCAATCGTCGCGAACACGATTCTTGCGGTATTCGGCATCGTCCTTACGGGCTGGCTTGGATATTTGCTGGCAGGATTCGTCGGCGCCTGCATCCTGATCGCAATCGCGCGCGCTTTCAGGCGGTGATTGCCAACAAAATTATCGGGCTGTAAAGCCCGGTTTTTAAGGGTTTTCCAGCGCGGATGTCATTTTTCTGACGTATAAATCCAAGAAATTTCATTTCCGCGCTGGACAATCACAATGTTCCTCTTTATACGCCCAGTCACACCGCCAGACACGGCGGCGGCGGGTGATTAGCTCAGTTGGTAGAGCAGCTGACTCTTAATCAGCGGGTCGTAGGTTCGAGCCCTACATCACCCACCATTCTTCCTTTTACTACAACACTATATCCTGGTTTGTTGATGCAGCACGCCAAGCGTAGGCGCGTTTGATAGCTGCGTTCTTATCGTACTAAAATAAGTTTTCTTACTTCCTGGCGCATTTCGACCGGTATCGGATTATTGATACAGCTTTCCGCTTGAATAACGCGCAGCACACCTCCGCTTGGCAATGTTTCACCTATTCGCCGCGGGAAAGCCCAGCTGCGCTTTGCTCTCCAGCCACGTGTCTCTCTGATCCTCACCAAAAAGTTTTGTCTTGTTGGCTTGGCGACTGCCGGCCTCCCTGCCAAAGGACACACTGAAATCAGCTTGATTGCCGCCATCACGTGCTGGGCTGTTGTAGTTTTGAGACAGATTGCGGGATTTTTCAGCTCTACCTGGCGTTGCTTATTGCGCGCACCGTGTTTTCCAAACTATGCATCCATAGGTACACATTAACTGGCGACGACTCACCTCATCATTGAGGATGACTGCGTTCGCTTATTGATATTGATGCGAACATACGCGTTCGCCTTGTGCGGTGCTGGCTAAAACATGTATTTTGCGATTTTTTCTTTAGTTTTACTTATGCTTGCCGCATCGACCAGATCAAGGGCAAGTCGCAGCCTGAATTTTTTGGTGCTGACCGTTCTAGCGTTGGTGGCACATCTTCAGCCTGCTTTAGCGCTCTCAAACGCCTGCTCCGCAGTTAACGTGCCGTTCACGACGGCCGAGGCTGGTCAGGGTGCTTTCGACACTCAACCTTATGATGGAAGCTTGTTTGATTCTGGTGAGGAATTCGTTTTCACGGTCACAACGCAGAACTCTATTGCCGATGAAATGGACCCTGCAAACGATGATCACACTAACTCCGCAGTGGGCTATTGGAGCAGTGACATTGCTGATGATGGTGATCAATACCGCCCTACCGTCGGTGCAGAAGTCAACGAGACAGTCATTATTCCAATCAATGTGACGACGAGTTACTATTTCGGGATCCAGGGATCGCAGATGCCGGGCGGGGTGTCACAAGGCGAGGCGTCCATGACTCTGATCTGCCGGGCATCCAGTAATACCCCTTCATCCGATGCAACCCTTTCGGCCTTGACGCTGAGCTCCGGCACACTTTCACCAAGCCTTGCTTCCGGTACGATCACCTATACTGCCTCAGTCGGGAATGGTGCATCCTCTTTGACCTTGACGCCGACGACAAACAGCGGCGGAACGGTGACGATTAACGGGAACGCGGCGGCATCCGGGCAGGGCTTTCCTGTCTCTCTCAGTGTTGGCGACAACATGCTCAGTATTGTGGTGACTGCCGCTGATGGTACAACCACGAAAACCTACACACTGACGGTCACGCGCGCGGCTGCTGCTCCCGTGGTAATCTCTCTCAGCCCCTCTACCGGCAGCACTTCGGGTGGTACCGCCATCACCATCGCCGGTACAGACTTCACAGGTGCAACCAACGTCACCATCGGCGGCCAGGCGGCGACGAATGTCAGCGTGGTATCCGCAACCCAGATTACCGCTACGACGCCCGCTCATATCGCGGGTGCTGTGGACGTGGTTGTTACCACGCCTGGAGGCAGTGGTACGCTTACCAACGGCTTTACGTATTCGACCAGTACCCCAACAGTCGTGGTAACGGCCTCCAATGCCAATCCGTCGCTGGGCGACACGGTGACGTTTACGGCCACGCTGTCGAATGGGTCTTCGCCATCAGGGACGGTGACCTTCAAGGACAATGGCGCGACGCTTGGTACGGGTACGATCTCCGGGACGACGTCAAGCTATTCCACATCTGGCCTGAGCACCGGTTCGCATTCGATCACCGCCGAATATGCTGGCGATACCAACAATGCTGCCGCGACTTCGTCGGCACTGACCGTCACGGTCGGTCAGTCCACCCCGACAGTCGTGGTAACGGCCTCCAATGCCAATCCGTCGCTGGGCGACACGGTGACGTTGACGGCCACCCTGTCAAATGGCTCGTCGCCATCGGGAACGGTGACGTTCAAGGATAATGGCGCGACGCTTGGCACGGGTACGATCTCCGGGACGACGGCAAGCTATTCCACATCTGGCCTGAGCACCGGTTCGCATTCGATCGCCGCCGAATATGTTGGCGATACCAACAATGCGGCTGCGACTTCGTCGGCACTGACCGTCACGGTCGGTCAGTCGACCCCGACGGTGGTGGTGACGGCCACCAATGCCAATCCGTCACTGGGCGACACGGTGACGTTGACGGCCACGCTCTCCAATGGCTCGTCGCCATCGGGAACGGTGACCTTCAAGGATAATGGCGCGACGCTCGGCACGGGTACGATCTCCGGGACGACAGCAAGCTATTCCACATCTGGCCTGAGCACCGGTTCTCATTCGATCACCGCTGAATATGCTGGCGATACCAACAATGCAGCTGCGACGTCATCCAGCATCACGGTTTCGGTCGGTCAGTCCACCCCCACAGTGGTGGTGACGGCCTCCAATGCCAATCCGTCGCCGGGCGACACGGTGACGTTGACGGCCACGCTGTCGAATGGCTCGTCGCCATCGGGAACGGTGACGTTCAAGGACAATGGCGTGACGCTCGGCACGGGTACGATCTCCGGGACGACGGCAAGCTATTCCACATCTGGCCTGAGCACCGGTTCGCATTCGATCACCGCTGAATATGCTGGCGATACCGACAATGCAGCTGCGACGTCATCCAGCATCACGGTTTCGGTCGGTCAGTCGACCCCGACAGTCGTGGTGACGGCTTCCAATGCCAATCCGTCGCCGGGCGACACGGTGACGTTGACGGCCACGCTGTCGAATGGCTCTTCGCCATCAGGAACGGTGACGTTCAAGGACTATGGCGCGACGCTCGGCACCGGTACGATCTCCGGGACGACGGCAAGCTATTCCACATCTGGCCTGAGCACCGGTTCTCATTCGATCACCGCCGAATATGCTGGCGATACGAACAATGCAGCTGCTACCTCGTCGGCACTAACCGTCACGGTGGGTCAGTCCACCCCGACAGTCGTGGTGACGGCTTCCAATGCCAATCCGTCACTCGGCGACACGGTGACGTTGACGGCCACGCTGTCCAATGGGTCTTCGCCATCGGGAACGGTGACGTTCAAGGATAATGGCGCGACGCTCGGCACGGGTACGATCTCCGGGACGACAGCAAGCTATCCCACATCTGGCCTGAGCACCGGTTCGCATTCGATCACCGCCGAATATGCTGGCGATACGAACAATGCAGCTGCGACTTCATCGACCCTGACGGTCACGGTCGCTGCGCCTGTCTTCACCTTCAGTCCTGCAGGAGGCGCGCTTTCCGCTGCGGTGGCAGGGAGCGTCTACGATCAGGCAGTCACAGCCAGCGCCTCAGGCGGCACCCTGCCGCTGAGTTACACTCTTGGGGCAGGCACGCTGCCTGATGGCTTGACGCTAAACACCGCAACCGGAGCAATTTCCGGAACGCCGACAACTGCCGCAAACTATGCTTTCACGATTACGGCGACGGACAGTTCCTCTCCACCCAACAGTGCCTCCGCAAGCTACACGCTTGTGGTCAATGCGCCGGCAGCCTTCTTTTTCTCCCCTGCTGGCGGATCGCTGCCGGAAGCCATGTCTGGAGAGGACTATCAACAGCCAGTTTCTGCAAGCAGTGGAACAGGAGCGGTGACCTACAGCATCACGTCGGGTAGCCTGCCGCCTGGCTTGACACTCAATGTTACAACCGGCGAACTGAACGGTCCGCTTGATGCAGACACGGAAGGCGATTACAGCTTTACGATCCGAGCTCTCGACAGCGCCAATGTCGCGGGAACAGCGAGTTACACGTTACATGTCGCGCCACGCGCGGTGAAAGTGGTGGACAAGACTGTCAGTGTGGCCCCGGGTTCGGCTCCGAACAATATAAACCTTGCGGCCGGTGCAACGGGTGGGCCGTTCGTGTCCGCGGAAATCACCATGATCACCCAGAACAGTGCCGGCACCTTCAGCGTCGTGAACGGTGAGTTTGCGCAGGCGAGTGGTCCGACCCCCACCAGTTGGTACCTGAAATTCAGACCGAACCCGGCCTTTTCCGGCAGTGTAACCGTAGGGTTTAGATTGACCAGCGCATTGGGCGTTTCCAATACAGGATCGGTCACCTATAACATCGGATATGACGCCGCCAGCGTGGCCGAAGATATAGACACTCTCGTTCATGGCTTCGTAGAGACGCGCCAGAGTTTGATCGCATCGATGATCAAGATACCTGGGCTTCTCGAACGTCGGCGGATGGGGCAGGCCACGGATGCCGTTACGGCACGGATGAGTCCATCGGTCATGGGTGTCACCCTCGGCTTCTCCACAAGCCTTGCCCAGATGGAGGCCGCGCGCGACAATGGCGATGGGATTGTGGCGGATGGACAGGTGCCATTCAATATCTGGATCGATAGCACATTCATGGCGCATAACCGCGATGACAATGGGGACAAGTGGGGCAATTTTGCCATGGTCTCTGTGGGGGCTGATTACCTGCTATCGTCAAGAGCGCTCATCGGTCTGTCGTTTCACTACGATCGCATGACCGATCCGACGGGAGAGGATGCGACGTTGACGGGCAATGGCTGGTTCGCCGGTCCCAATGCATCTTTCGAGATTGGTAAAAACATCTTCTGGAATACCAGCCTGCTCTATGGCGGTTCCGCCAACAGCATCGACACGCAATTCTGGGATGGCGATCTCGATACGACCCGTTGGATGTTCGACACGTCGATTAGGGGCGTATGGAACCTCGACGACGTCACAACCTTGATCCCAAAATTGCGCACGCTTTATTTCTCCGAAACGGTCGATGACTATTCGGTGCGCAACAGCGATGGTGATGTGTTGACGATCGACGGCTTTACCGAGGAGCAGTTGCGGGTAAGTCTCGGCGCTGAGTTGGCCCGCCAGTTCACCCTAGAGAACGACAGGGTTTTGACGCCGAAGCTGGGTCTTACAGGCGGTGTATCTGACCTTGATAACAACGGTGCCTTCGGCCAGCTTTCGGCAGGCCTGTCGCTCGAGACAGAGAAAAACTGGAATATTGACGCCGGCCTGCTCTTTAATTTCTCTGCAGGCGACGAGAAATCACTCGGTGTGAAGGTCGGGCTAGGCGGAAAGTTCTGACGCGCATTGAAAGGGGCGGTGCCCCTTTCAAATGTCCTCGTTTTGAACAAGTCATGGTCTGCTGGGGTATATACCGTCGGTTACAATGCAAACGGTCATGCCCATTCCGGGCGACTGGATTGAGACTTGTTCGCTTGAAAAAGATTGCACAGGCGCTACAAAAATCGTTCCGCCGGTGATTCCAGTCGGGACGTTGAATGCGATTTGACCGTTACCCGCAGAGCCTGTCAGCTTGACGTCCAGTCCGCCCAGTTGCACTTGCGTCGCCGTTGAATTGGAGGGGGCATAGATCGTCGCCGCCTGATTGCCACTTCCACCCATGCCGAGGAGAGAGCCGGTCCGAGGCTGCGCGACGCCGGGCGTTTGCACAGCACTTAGTGTTGCGGTTATGCCGAGTGATCCGGCGCTCGGTGGCACCGTAACCTGGGTTGTTCCTCCGCCACTCCCGGTAAATGTCGCGGTGTGCACGTGGGGTTTCAGTGGGACCTGACTTATATCCAAAGCCAGCCTGGAATGCCCCACCTTTTGAGAAAGGTTGATATAAGCGAGACCCGGTCCGCCCCCTTTGTTAAGTACCGCACGTCCCGTGAGGTCTGGAACTGCAAAATATCCAGATCCGTATCCGCCGTAAAGCGTGCCAATCAAGGAGTACAAAGCATTATATCGTGCTATCGACGGCAATTGGCTATCGGCCCTTACGAAACCGGCTGGGCACCAATCAAAGGCAAATGTACAAATGGTTCCGGTATAGGACTCGTAGTCACAAGCTGCTGCTGGCGTGGCGCTAACGATCGCCACAGTTCCTAAGGTGGCACCCCAACCGGTTATCATTCCCAGGCTGGTTATTCCGGCCAGCAAATGCCGCATTGGCTGTTTTGATAATGTCATGGTTTCTCCTTATGTCCGCACGGCATGCGTTAGGCCAAGTCCCATACGTCCAGAACAGGTTTTATGTTCTCAGACGAACAGGGGACCTCAATCCGTGTGTTTAGGTCGAGCTCGACGAAAGTTTTGACGGGTGTTGAAAGGATTTTCTCATCCCTCTCGCATGTCATTTTGCAGCTGCTTACGGTCTGGGGGGAAACAGGCCATTTGTGGCAATGCATACTGTTAGGCCCAGACCTGGGGACTGGGTGGAGACACCGGCGCTCGGAGATGCCGCAGCAGATGCTACAGCAACAGTTCCGCCTGTGATTCCTGTCGGAACATTGAATTGTATTGGACCGTTGCCCGAGGAGCCTGTCAGCTTTACGTCCAGCCCTCCCAGCTGCACTTGCGTTGCCGTTGAATTGGATGGAACGTATATCGTCGCCGCCTGATTCCCACTTCCACCCATGCCGAGGAGTGACCCCGTCCGAGGTTGCGCGACACCGGGCGTTTGCACAGCACTAAGTGTTGCGGTTATGCCGAGTGATCCGGCACTCGCCGGCACAGTAATAGTGTTGTTTCCTCCGCCAGTGCCAGTAAACGTCGCGGTGTGGGTGTGCGGCCTCAGTGGAACCTGATTTTCATTCAAAACGATTGAGCTTTGCCCCACTTTTTGCCCAAGTAGAATGTTGTCGAGACCCACGCTTTGCCCGGTGCCGACGACCATACGTCCTCGAAGATCTGGAATGGCGAAGTTGTCGCCAGACACATTGCCATATGTGGAGCCAATCAAAGCATATAAGGGCTGATATTCATTCTTGGAGAGCGACCGACCATCAGCTGGCACGTAGTTTTTGGGGCAATAATCAAACGGGAATGCACAAATTGACCCGACATAGGATTGATCGCTGCAAGCTTCTGCTGGCGTGGCGCTGACAATCGCCAGGGATCCCAGAGCAGCACTCCAGCCGCCGACCATCCCCAGGCTAGCCAATCCGGCCAGGACACGTCGAACTGATTGTTTGGTTGATGTCATGTTTCCTCCTCATGTCCCACGGGACATGCGATGTGCTCATTCCTGTGCGTTGCGGACGCGCTTGGCAGCGCAAATCACCCATAAACGAACACAACTTAAAATAATCAAAACATATCTAATAATATTTTAGATTGCATTCAGGTTTTTGCCCGCTGCATTCATTATCTAGAGCACATGGTTTTTTTCACCCTCTCCGCTGCATTCCCCGCGATGAAATGACGGCATGGGTGGGCGAGGGAGTTTAAGCTTAACGAGAATTCGATCAGGCGATGTTGGGCGAAGAGTACGGCTGATCAATCTTCAGACGCCGATGTCGTCACAGAGTGCTCTATCAGATGGAACTGCAACCCAGTCGTGGGCCGACGTAGGTCATCGTGATGGGTTTCCGCGTTCGAACGTCTTATTCATGCAACACACACCCGAAACATCGACAATCGACTTTGGCGGTCCCTAAAGCCGTCTCATTCTCGATCATAATCTCGGTGATGAGAGTTGTAACCAATATATTGATTCTTGTGGCGGGAGTTGTCGTCAGCGGAATTGCGGCCGCGGCATCCGTGGCCGTCATGGCTCAGGCTGGGGCGCTGGGCGCGTGTTTTGGAGAGGGCTGCGGCTACGCGGGTTTGTTCTTGGCTTTCCCACTCACCTGGTTCGTTCTGTTTTCACTTTTTCTGATGGCAATGCTTATCTGGCGGCGCAAGCCGAAAAGAGATTACTAAACGAAATCGTGCGTTTACACGTTTTTGTATATTTTTTGCACGAGTTGCACGCGGAGAGCGGGTGGAAAACGTTGGGCGATGTTGTTCATTACCCTTCATGAACTTGACACATAGGCACATATATCAGACTCTCCCTGCCGCTGGGGGATTCGTAGCTTGGGCACTCGGCCACTATCATGGTGGGCAGGTTCCCAGGCGTTTGAACTTGAGCGTTTCCTGGAATCAGATTCAGGAGGCGCGACAGAATGGAGTGCTTAATGCGCGCTTTGATCAATTCTCCGTCGCTCTCGGTCGACACTATGGATTATCAGGCTGAATGCCAATTCGCCCTCGAACCTTCGATCCATGGATTGTTGGAAAAGGCGGAAGGTGCGGGTTGGGACCGTCAACATGCCGTATTGGCAATTGTTGCCCTTGCCAGCACCCAGGTTCCAGAAAGCGATCTTACGGACGACCGGACGCTTTCCTGACGCAAGACACTGCGCTTCATGATTTCAGGTGGTGTGGTTTGGACCACAAGGCGACGTGGCCCTGAAATCAGTCTCGACGCATTTCCAAAATGCTGAAGATCAATAAAAAACCCGCCGAGTGACCGGCGGGTTTTATTGTTTCAATCAAGCAGGATCAGGCGGCGGCCTGCCTCGGCATGCTCTTCATATCGATTACGAAACGATAACGCACATCGCTTTTGATCATGCGTTCGTAAGCTTCGTTGATCTGGTCCATTTCGATCATCTCTATTTCGGCGGCGATGCCATTCTCCGCGCAGAAATCCAGCATTTCCTGGGTTTCAGGAATGCCACCAATCATGGAACCGGCAAAGGTCTTGCGGCCTGGGATGAGGCTGAAGGCATGGACGGACAGTGGCTTTTCAGGCGCGCCGACCTGCACTAGTGCGCCATCGCGCTTGAGCAGCGCGAGGTAGGAATCGATATTATGGTCTGCGGCCACAGCATCGATGATGAGATGAAGGCTGGAAGCAGCCTTCTTCATCTGTTCTGCATCCTTGGAAACGATCACCTCATGGGCACCGAGCTTCTTAGCGTCCTCGGCCTTGCTGGGGGAGGTGGTGATCATGACGACTGTCGCGCCCATGGCATTGGCGATCTTGACGGCCATATGGCCAAGGCCTCCCAGACCCACAACGCCCACTCTCGTGCCGGGACCAGCATTCCAGTGACGGAGTGGAGAGTAGGTGGTGATGCCAGCGCACAGAAGCGGAGCTGCCGCAGCGGGATCAAGACCTTCCGGGATATTGAGTACATAGCGGTCGTCAACAACGACGTGGGACGAATAACCACCCAGCGTGTGCGCGCCATCCCCCATGGCCTTGTCCGGCGAATTGTAGGTGCCGGTCATGCCTTTTTCGCAATACTGCTCCAACCCCTCGGCGCAGCTTGCGCAATCACGGCAGCTATCGACAATACAGCCGACACCGACACGGTCGCCCGTCTTAAACTTTGTGACTTCGGAGCCGATTCGGCCAACGCGACCGACGATTTCATGTCCGGGCACGCAGGGAAACAATGAGCCTGCCCATTCTGCACGTGCCGTGTGGATGTCGGAATGGCATACGCCACAGAATTCTATCTCGATCTCTACGTCCCTTGGACCAGGATCACGCCGCTTGATGGTGGCGAATTTCAGCGGTGAAGAGCCATCATCGCAGGCATAGGCTGAAGTTGTGAACATTGATGTCACCTGTTTTTCCGGTTTATGGGATTGAGCAAGGCACTGGATTGATACCCAGCGCCGCAACGGCAGGAAACGTCCCGCAGTCCCGAAAGGTTGCCGCGGACGGTTATTCTATGAGACGATTTCGCTTTCGGCCGCACCAAACACTTCCTCGAAGGCTTCGCGCAGCAGAACATCGACATCTTCCATCATAACCGGCAATCCCAGATCGACAAGACTTGTCACGCCGTATCGCGTGATGCCGCAGGGAACGATTCCGGTGAAATGCGACAGGTCCGGTTCGACATTGATCGACAGTCCATGGAAGCTTACCCATTTGCGAAGGCGAATGCCGAGTGCAGCGATCTTGTCTTCGCTCATGGAGCCGTCAGGCAAGGTAGGCTTTTCAGGGCGCCGGACCCAGACGCCGACCCTGTCTTCACGACGTTCGCCGCGCACATTCATCTTGTCCAGCGTGCGAATGATGACATCTTCGAGGGCTGCCACATAGGCGCGCACATCCTGTTTGCGCCGCTTGAGGTCCAGCATGACATAGACCACGCGCTGGCCAGGGCCGTGATAGGTGTATTCGCCGCCGCGACCCGTGGCAAATACCGGGAAACGATTGGGCTCGATCAGGTCCGCAGCATTTGCGCTCGTTCCAGCGGTATAAAGGGCAGGGTGCTCCAGCAGCCAGACGAGTTCATCCGCTTCTCCCGCAGCGATGGCCGCGACTTCTCGTTCCATCTCTGTAATGGCCTGTTCGTAAGGAACGAGACCATGGGAGATTCGCCAGCGAACGGGCGCAGACCCCGGCATTGGAAACATATCGGTCTGAATATCTGTGCGTGTGAGCATGAAATGTCCTTTCCACAGCCTTCTCGCAGAATGAAATAAGGGCTGCAAGCCCGGCATTTGCGGGCTTCTTTCATATAGGGTGGATGCGTTCGATTTTTAATTTCAAAAATCTGTCATGACGCTCTTGTGCACCCAAAATCCTTTTGCTACATGCACCTCCGTCGGCGCAAGTCGGCATCTACCACGATGCGGTCGTGGCGGAATTGGTAGACGCGCAGCGTTGAGGTCGCTGTGGGGCAACCCGTGGAAGTTCGAGTCTTCTCGACCGCACCAAAGAAACCCGCTTCGGCGGGTTTTTTCTTTTTTATCAGTATTTCCGCTGCATTTCTTCATGCAATATCCAAAGATGGATTTCGCGACCTGATGGTTGCCAGTGTGAAGTATAGGTTTGGTGCCCCTACCAGTGTCGAGCGACTTTAAGGGGCTGCCCGTTTTAGGATTGCTTCCATGACGAAGGTGTCGTCGCGACTGGTCTTTTACTTTCCCGGCTTCGATCCGCTGGATGCCGTGGCGCATCAAAGGCGGTATGCGCGCAGCGCCGGGCAATCCGGCGCGACGTTTGGTGTTGATTATACCGTCGGAAATGTCATACGCTCCGAAGGTGGTGACCGGATGGATGTGCGTGCGGTTCACGATGGACATACGACTCGGGCCACCATCTACATCCATGACCATAATGATCTGATTTCGCAGCTGCGCGATGCCCCGGTGTGGAAACAGATAGCCCTTGGCTTTGAGGCAGGGCAGGGGATTGTCCGCGAGGGCGGAGCCGCAGCCTATTTCAAGCACGCCTGGCGTTTTGGCCTGTTTTTTCTGTTTCCGTTTCTTTTCATTCTGCTAGGCGGCATCGGCGCTCTATTTATTGCCGTTCTGCCTCTTTTATTGGGTGTCTCGGCGCTTTTGCTCGTGCTTACCATTCCGCTGGCATGGCTTTTCTTCATGAAGGGTGTGATGCCGTTTTCGGAGCGGTTTCACACATTGCATCTCTTTGCCGATTGGCGCTTTGCGTTGAAAGTTGCGCAGGAAGACCCGATGGCCAGAGACTGGATCGAGAAAAAGGCTGAGCTTGTTCTCAAGGCGCTGGAACAGCCCGCTGACGAGGTTCTGTTCGTTTCTCACAGCATGGGCGCAAGTCTTGCGCTAGCCGTCGCTGGGCGCCTGCTGGAGCTGAAGGCGGACGCTTTCACCGGTCGGCGCGTGACCTTCGTTACGCTCGGCGGCGCGGCGCTGCAGTGCGGGTTGCTGTCCAGCGCTGCCCGATTGCGTCAGAGCATAGGAGTGATGGCTCACCATGAAGATGTGGTCTGGTTTGATATCCAGTGCCTGACAGACCCCATCCATCTCTACAAGTGCAATACCGCCAAGCTGACGGGGCACGAAGATGCCGACCAGCCAACAATCGTTCCCATCAGGTTCAAGCATTCGCTTTCCGATGAACGATACCGGAAAAACAAGCGGAACTTCCTGCGGATGCACCGCCAATATGTTCTGGGGTCCGATCGTGCATCAGGTTACGATTTTGCGCTGTTGACGGCAGGCCCTTTGCCCGCGGCATCTTTCGCCAATCTGCGTTCGTCCAGGCCGCCACAAATGTAATGTCTGCCGGGCACTGGTGCCTGTGACGTCTAACAAAAAGGCCCGCGCGAAGTTCTCCGCGCGGGCCTTTTAAATGCAGTGGGACTGAATTCAGTCCGGTGCGGACGTTTGCAGTGCGAGGGCATGCAGAACGCCGCCCATATTGCCCTTCAATGCGTCGTAAACCATCTGGTGCTGCTGTACGCGCGTCTTGCCCTTGAAGGCTTCCGCCACGACTTCTGCCGCATAATGATCGCCGTCACCGGCCAGATCGCGAATGGTTACTTTTGCTCCGGGAATTCCGGCCTTAATCATGTCCTCGATGTCGCCGGGCTTCATGGGCATGGTGTTCACTCCTCAATTCTTATTCTGCAGCGACGAGAGTCTCGCCGTCCATGAACTGAGGGAACCATGATTCATGGGCCGAACGCAATTCTTTAATCTCCACGCTGCGGGCCTTACCCAGCTTTACGGCAGAGCCTCCTGTCTTGCCGATTGCGACAAGTGATACGCCTGCGGCAGCGGCCTGCTTCGTCACGGTTTCGAGATTGGAATGGCTGACCGTCAAGACGTAGCGACCCTGATCTTCCCCATAGAATGTCAGGACAGGATTGTGGCCTTCGACAGCATCGATCGTTGCGCCGATATCGGAGGCGATTGCCATTTCGGCAACGGCAAGGGCAAGACCGCCAGATGAGCAGTCATGAACTGCGCTGGTAAGCCCGTCGGTGATCACGCCGCGAACGAAATCGCCGGTCTTCTTTTCGTGAGACAGATCCACATGCGGGGCAGGGCCATCGATGCGGTTGTGGACATCGCGCATATAGACCGACTGGCCGATATGCGAACCAAGACCCTCAGGGGCACCGGCCAGCAGAATGATATCATCGCTTGCTGCAAAGCGGATGCGGGCCATCTTGGCCCAATCGGCCAGCAGGCCAACGCCACCGATGGTTGGTGTCGGCAAGATCGCCTGACCATTGGTCTCGTTATAGAGCGAGACGTTGCCGGAGACGATCGGGAATTCCAGAACGCGGCAGGCTTCGCCAATACCCTTGATGGCATGAACCAGCTGGCTCATGATCTCGGGCTTTTCCGGATTGCCGAAGTTGAGGTTATCAGTCGCGGCCAGCGGCAATGCGCCGGTTGCGGTAATGTTGCGCCAGCATTCGGCAACCGCCTGTTTGCCACCCTCGAAAGCATCGGCTTCCACGTAGCGTGGCGTTACGTCAGACGAGAAGGCAAGCGCCTTCTTATTGTGGCCTTCGACGCGCACGACACCGGCATCACCGCCCGGAAGCTGCAGGGAGTTGCCCTGGATCAGCGTGTCATACTGCTCGTAGACCCAGCGACGCGACGAGTTGTTGGCGGAGCCGACGAGCTTGAGCAGCGCATCGGCAATATCGGCCTCGGGAACATCATTCTCTGCCAGGGGAGCGGCAACCTTTGCAGGCGTCCATGGACGGTCGTATTCCGGCGCCTGATCGCCCAGATCCTTGATCGGCAGATTGGCGACTTCCTCACCATTGTGCAGAACACGGAAGCGCAGATCATCCGTGGTCTTGCCGACGATGGCGAAATCCAGACCCCACTTGACGAAAATTGCCTTGGCGACATCTTCCTTGGATGGTTCCAGAACCATGAGCATACGCTCCTGGCTTTCCGACAGCATCATCTCGTAGGCGGTCATGCGCTCTTCGCGAACAGGAACCTGATCGAGGTTCAACTCAATGCCGAGGTCGCCCTTGGCGCCCATTTCGACGGCAGAGCAGGTGAGACCAGCCGCACCCATATCCTGAATGGCGATGACGGCACCCGTCTTCATCAGTTCGAGGCACGCTTCCAGCAGGCACTTTTCGGTAAAGGGGTCGCCGACTTGAACTGTCGGGCGTTTTTCTTCAATCGATTCGTCAAACTCGGCGGAAGCCATGGTTGCACCACCAACGCCATCACGGCCCGTTTTTGCACCGAGATAGACGACCGGCAGGCCAACGCCCTTGGCTTCGGACAGGAAGATCGCGTCTGACTTCGCCAGACCGGCGGCAAACGCATTGACGAGAATATTGCCGTTGTAGCGGGGATCGAACTCGACTTCACCGCCAACCGTCGGCACACCGAAAGAGTTGCCGTAACCGCCGACACCGGCGACGACGCCGGCCACGAGGTGACGGGTCTTTGGATGGTCAGGCGCGCCGAAACGCAACGCGTTCATGGCAGCGATGGGGCGTGCGCCCATGGTGAAGACGTCACGAAGAATGCCGCCAACGCCAGTAGCCGCGCCCTGGTAGGGCTCGATATAGGACGGGTGGTTGTGGCTCTCCATCTTGAAGACTACGACATCGCCATCATCGATATCCACGACGCCTGCGTTTTCGCCGGGACCCTGGACGACGCGCGGTCCGGTGGTCGGCAGGGTCTTCAGCCACTTCTTTGAAGACTTGTAGGAGCAGTGCTCGTTCCACATGGCCGAGAAAATGCCGAGTTCCGTAAAGGTCGGCTCGCGTCCAATGAGATCAAGGATGCGCTGGTATTCATCGGGCTTGAGCCCATGGGATGCAATGAGTTCCGGGGTGATCTGAATATGATTTGGAAGTGTCATAGGTCTCACGGGGTTCGAGCCGGTACGGGAGTTTCCGGTTCTTTACCGCAAGAGACAGCAGGGCGCGACAGGAAAATGTTCTGTTGGCCCCGCAAAAACTGCCTTTGTATCGTTTTCCAAAGCCTGTCGGCCCATAAGCCGGGCGCTCTCGTATTGCCCGAGGGCTATCGCGACGCAGTCTCGACTGGCTGGTGTGATTGTGTTCGTTACAACCGAGTTTAGTAAGATTTAACTACAATCGAATATTCTTTGACAATTACTCAAGGGATTTCACGATGGCGTCGATTCAGCATAAAATTGTTGTTGCAAGTCTGTGTATTCTGACGTTGACGGGCAGCTCTGCCGGAATTGGTCTGTGGGCGGCTTCAGCCCTGACCAACAATGCGGAACGCATAGCAAGCTCCGCCCAGGTGCTGCGTAACCATATGCAGGCCGACATGATGCATGACGCACTTCGTGCAGACGTCATCGCATCGCTTCTGGCTTCCAACCCGGACGCAGGAATTTCCTACAAGGATGTGAAGCAGGATCTTGCCGAACACGTGGCCTCGTTTCGGGCAATGATTGCGGAGAACAAGGCCCTTGCAACGGACCCTGATACGCAACAGGTGCTGAAAGGTGTTGAGCCGCCGATGCTCGCCTATGTCGAGGGCGCGAGCAAAATTGTAGGCATTGCGGAAAGCGAGCCGACTGCCGCAATGGCGGCGCTGCCGGATTTCATGGAACAGTTTACCGCACTGGAAACCGCCATGGAGGTCGCAGGAGACAATATTGAGAAAGTCTCACAAAATATCGGCGCTGAGAGTAAAGATACGAGTGTCCTGATCTATTACGTGCTGTATTCGCTTCTCATTCTGGCGGTGCTGTTCTCCGGTCTTATGTTCTTTGTATTCCGGAGGACGATGAGTAAACCGATTCTGGCGCTATCTACTGATATGACGCAACTTGCGGCTGGCAACACCGACATCAGCGGGACAGGCATCGGTCGCAAGGATGAGATTGGCTTGATGGCGGCTGCGGTGGAGGTGTTCCGGCAGGCTGTCATCTCCAAGAAGCGAATTGAGGAAGAGGCGGAGGGAATACGCCTGCAGGCCGAAACGGACCGCCTCGCTGCGCAGGAAAGAGCCGAAGCTGTTGCCAGGGAAAAGCTTCGCGTCGCAACGTCGGGGCTTGCAGATGGCCTCAAGCGCCTCGCATCCGGCGACCTTTCCTTCCAGCTCAACGAGGCTTTTTCCCCTGAATTCGAAGCGTTGCGGCAGGACTTCAATCTCTCCGTCAAGCAGCTTGGCGATACGTTGCGCTCCATCACCGACAGCATATCCGCCATTGGCAACGGAACACAGGAGATCGCATCAGGCGCGAATGATTTGTCCCGGCGTACCGAAAAACAGGCGGCGTCGCTCGAGCAGACAGCGGCAGCGCTCGATGAGATCACGGCGAATGTAACGAATTCGAGCCGCCGCACGCTGGAAGCGCAGAGGGCCGCGACATCTGCGACCGAAAGCGCGGCAAAATCCTCTCAGGTCGTCAGCCAGGCAGAAGAAGCGATGCAGCGCATCGAAAATTCCTCCCAGCAGATTTCCAGCATCATCGGCGTGATTGACGAGATTGCCTTTCAGACAAACCTGCTTGCGCTGAATGCCGGCGTAGAAGCTGCCCGCGCCGGTGAGGCAGGCAAGGGCTTTGCAGTCGTCGCGCAGGAGGTGCGTGCACTGGCTCAGCGCTCCGCGAATGCTGCCCAGGAAATCAAGACGCTCATTCAAACCTCTTCGGCAGAGGTCGGCAGCGGCGTTGAACTCGTGCGTGAGACAGGGATCGCATTGCATGAAATTGCCGGTCGTGTCGCCGGCATCAACGAACATATGGATGCAATCGCAACGTCTTCGAAGGACCAGTCGATCGGACTTTCCGAAGTTAACACCGCAATCAACTCGATGGATCAAACAACGCAGCAGAATGCGGCCATGGTGGAGCAATCCACGGCAGCGTCGGCCGCATTGTCGCAGGAAGTCGAAAAGCTTCACGACCTCGTCGCTCAGTTCAAGCTGGGAACCACGCAGGCTTCGGGCTCAGTCGGCCAGCGCGGCAATTCGCGCATGGTCGCCTGATCGGATCGGTTCACGATTATATTGGCAAAAACCCGTCACGCGCCGGTTTCAATCGGGGCTGACGGGCATTCCTTGAGATCAGGAGCAGCCTTTGCCGCCATTGGCCCAACGCTTCACGTCATTTGCGATGCGTGCCGAGTGGGCTTCGTTCATGACCGGTCCAAATGCATCAAGCTTGGCTGGATTGCCCTCCGCCTGAACGACGAGCATGGGGCGAGATTCCGGGCTGTTGCGCGGCACGAGAAGGATACGCGGGCGGCCGGAGAAGGAGTTGAGTTCCGGAGCAAGTCGGTAAGCTTTGAAAGCCGGATCGCCGGACTTGAACCAGCAGGCATTTGCACCCAGCGCAACCCGCTCCATTGTCGGCAGTGCGGCCCGCGAGGCGGAAGAAGCAACCGGCTTGGTCTCAGACTGACAGGCGGCAAGCGTAAAAGCGACAAGGCCGAGGCCCGCGAAGTTCAATGCATAACGAAGGGGCAGGCGGTTCATCGCTTCAATCCATGACTGGGGTCTATAACAAAGCCGGTTTAATCCGACTTTGTTAATATTTAAGCTGCGATGACGCCAAGCGCTGACGCAAACAGACCGCGACCATCATTACCACCATGGGCGGCTTCGATGAGGTTTTCGGGGTGCGGCATCATGCCCAGAACATTGCCCTTTGCGTTGATGACGCCTGCGATGTCGTTGAGCGAACCATTCGGATTGGTGCCTTCGGCATAACGGAAAACGACCTGGCCGTTGCCTTCCAGAGCGTTGAGCTGTTCCTGTTCAACGAAGTAGTTGCCGTCATGGTGGGCAACGGGCGAGCGGATGATCTGGCCCTTGTCATAGGCGCGAGTGAATTCCGTGTCGTTGTTGACGACTTCAAGCTTCACTTCGCGGCATACGAACTTGAGCGAGGCATTGCGCATCAAGGCGCCGGGCAGCATGCCAGCTTCGACCAGGATCTGGAAGCCATTGCAGACGCCGAGCACCTTCACACCCTGTTCTGCTTTTTCCCGGATGGCCTGCATGACTGGCATACGGGCAGCAATGGCACCGCAGCGCAGGTAGTCGCCGTAGGAGAATCCCCCGGGGATGACGATAAGGTCGACATCGGGAATTTCGGTTTCGGTCTGCCAGATGGTGACAGGTGCCTTACCGGAAATCCGTGTCAAAGCCGCGATCATGTCACGGTCGCGATTAAGGCCAGGAAGCTGGACGACTGCGGATTTCATGGGCGGCTCCTTGGTGTCAGAGGATAGCGATAGAGTAGTTTTCGATCACTGTGTTGGCGAGCAGCTTTTCGCACATCGCCTTCAGATCGGCTTCGGCTTTCGCCTTGTCGCTGGCGTTCAGTTCCAGGTCAAAGACCTTGCCCTGACGTACCTGGCCAACGCCATCGAAACCGAGGCTGCCAAGCGCGCCTTCGATTGCCTTACCCTGCGGATCGAGAACGCCGTTCTTGAGCGTAATTGTCACCCGTGCCTTGATCACCTGATGCTCTCCTGAATTTACTTTACCAGAACCGGGCCGGTGCCACGGATGGGTTCATTTTCGTTGATGATGCCAAGACGGCGCGCGACTTCCGAATAGGCCTCCAGCAGACCACCCATATCGCGGCGAAAACGGTCCTTGTCCATCTTTTCCTGCGTCTCGATATCCCAGAGGCGGCAGCTATCCGGAGAAATCTCATCCGCCAGAATGATACGCATCATGTCGCCTTCAAACAGGCGGCCGCATTCGATCTTGAAATCGACGAGCTGGATGCCGACGCCGAGGAAAAGGCCAGACAGGAAGTCGTTGACGCGGATGGCAAGCGCCATGATGTCGTCGAGCTCAGCCGGATTTGCCCAACCGAAGGCAGTAATGTGCTCTTCGGAAACCATGGGGTCTTCGAGCGCGTCGGACTTGTAATAGAACTCGATGATCGAGCGGGGTAGTACCACGCCTTCATCGATGCCAAGGCGCTTGGACAGCGAACCGGCCGCGACGTTGCGAACGACGACCTCGAGCGGAATCATCTCCACTTCCTTGATCAGCTGCTCTCTCATGTTGAGGCGGCGGATGAAGTGTGTGGGAATGCCGATCTTGTTGAGGTGCGTGAAAAGATATTCCGAAATGCGGTTGTTCAGAACACCCTTACCGTCGATGACCTCGTGCTTCTTCTTGTTGAAGGCGGTTGCGTCGTCCTTGAAGAACTGAATAAGAGTCCCCGGCTCAGGACCTTCGTAAAGGATCTTGGCCTTGCCTTCGTAAATACGGCGGCGACGGTTCATAATAACAAATCTCTTGGTTGGCGCCAAATGAGCGGCGTTCGTTACGGTGTTGAAGCGGTCCCATAAAGGAAAAGAAGCAATTCCACAACAAGGCAGGGCGCGTTCGCTGCAATTCTGGCCTGTGCGTGTTGCTTCCGCGAGGGGCGGGTTCCGCAATTACGATTTTTCAACAGTTTTATTTTACCACTGGAGCGTCCCCACGAAGAGGGCTCAAACAATATTTTAAATAAAAACCGGGATAAAATTATGTCTAATAATGAACGTGCCAAATCTCTTGAAAATGTTTACTTCAACGGCGAGCATATGGCGTTTCGTCTTCATGCGATGCGCAACAAGCTTATCGGGCTTTGGGCTGCCGCACTGCTCAAAAAAGAAGACGCGAACGAGTATGCCAGTGAACTTGCGGCTTATGTCGTGAGCCATAGCGACGAATACGCCATTATCCAAAAGCTGAAGGCAGATTTCACCCAGGCGGGCGTGACTGTAGCTGACGATGAAATTCACACTCACATGAGTGATGCTTTCAATTCTGCTGCTCAAATCCTGCGCGAGGGCATGGAACAGGCGGACAAAAAAGCCGTCGCTTGATCTTCATAGCATAGAGCCGCACGTCTACTTGCTTTTCAGGAGACTGGCGGCTTCCTCGTTGCGCTGGATTTGCGCAGGCGCCAGCCGTGGATGCGTACGGCTGGAAAGTTCGATACCTGCGTATCCAGGCATCACAGCGCAGTGCCCTCAGCGAATCATATTCTGTATTTTGCAGGATTTGAATCTGCTCTGCGCTTTCTAAGCTTCCGGCAAACAGTTGATGCCGGGGAAATGGGCCTGAGTTGATAACTGACCAAACCGTTGCGATGTGCTACCGGTTGTCTTCACTGAAAGCCGGGAGGGGTCTTCAGCTTGCTGAGAAACTGGGCGAAAACCATAGTTCCCTCCGGCCATGGGCCATGACCGGACTCCGCGTTGATGTGACCCGACATGCCTGCGTCGATCAAGAGAGAACCCCAGGCATTGGCAATATCGCCAGCATGTTCATAGGTACCAAAAGGGTCGTTCTGGCTGGCGATGGTGATGGCCGGAAACGGCAGAGGGTCTCTTGGATAGGGACCGAAAGTCATGAGGTGCTTTGGGCGGATATCCGGGTTGGCGACATCGGGCGGGGCGACGAGCATCGCGCCGGCGATCCTGTGGGATATCTGCGGCAGCGCGTGCATGACTGTCGGTACGCCGAGTGAGTGCGCAACCAACACGACGGGCCGTGTGCAGGCATTCACTTCCTCGACCAGCCTTGCGACCCAGTCTTCCTTGACCGGCTTTGACCACTCGGCCTGTTCCACGCGCCGTGCGGTGGAAAGCTTTTCCTGCCAGCGGCTCTGCCAATGTTCCGGTCCGGAGTTGGTGTAACCCGGGACAATGAGGATATCTGCTTCTGATGCTTTCATGCCGCTTATCTCGGTATGAAAGACGCCGCAGTCAAGGCTGCAGCGGCTTGTTTGATGATCTTGATCAGCTCTGGCCGAAGACGCGATTGAAAATCGTGTCCACATGCTTGGTGTGATAGCCGAGATCGAATTTCTCGCGAATGGTTTCTTCAGGCAGCGCCGCGCGAACTTCTTCGTCGGCAAGCAACTCTTCCAGGAAGTCTGCGCCGTGTTCCCACACCTTCATGGCATTGCGCTGGACGAGACGGTAGGAATCCTCACGTGATACGCCAGCCTGGGTGAGTGCCAGGAGAACGCGCTGGGAATGTACGAGCCCGCGGAACTTGTTCATGTTCTTCAACATGTTCTCGGGATAGATGACCAGCTTCTCAATGACGCCTGCCAGGCGGTTGAGGGCAAAATCCAGCGTGATAGTCGTATCGGGGCCAATGGCGCGCTCGACCGAGGAGTGGCTGATATCGCGCTCGTGCCACAGCGCGACATTTTCCATTGCGGGGACGACCGACATGCGCACCAGACGTGCAAGTCCGGTAAGGTTTTCCGTCAGCACCGGGTTGCGCTTGTGAGGCATGGCAGACGAGCCCTTCTGACCCGGAGAGAAAAACTCTTCGGCTTCAAGAACTTCCGTACGCTGCATATGGCGGATTTCGATAGCGACATTCTCGATGGACGAGGCAATGACACCGAGTGTGGCGAAGAACATTGCATGGCGGTCACGCGGGATAACCTGTGTGGACACGGGCTCCGGCGACAGGCCGAGTGCCTTGCAGACATGCTCTTCAACCGAAGGATCGATATTGGCGAAGGTGCCGACCGCGCCCGAAATGGCTCCGGTGGCGATTTCCGCACGGGCATTGACGAGGCGGGCGCGGTTGCGGTCCATCTCGGCATAGAAGCGGGCAAATGTCAGGCCCATCGTGGTCGGTTCGGCATGAATGCCGTGGCTGCGACCGATGCGGACGGTATCCTTGTGCTCAAATGCGCGTGTCTTGAGAGCGGCAAGCACGCGGTCCATATCCGCAATCAACAGATCTGCGGCGCGAACCAGCTGGATGTTGAGCGTGGTATCCAGAACGTCCGATGACGTCATGCCCTGATGAACGAAACGGCTATCGGGACCAACAAATTCCGCCAGATGGGTAAGGAATGCGATCACGTCATGCTTGGTGACGGCTTCGATTTCATCGATACGGGCCACATCGAACTGGGCAGCGCCACCCTTTTCCCAGATCGTCTTGGCGGCATCCTTTGGGATGACACCGATTTCGGCCAGCGCGTCGCAGGCATGTGCCTCGATTTCGAACCAGATGCGGAACTTGGTTTCCGGCGACCAGATTGCGACCATTTCCGGTCTGGAATAACGAGGGATCATGGCAATGGCTTTCTTTGAGGAGGAATTTTTCTGCCCCTTTAGCAAAGTGTGCCGGCAATCTCAACGCATCGAGACCGCCGAAAAATGGGGATGGGGCAGGGGCCGCCCCTTATTTCGGTCAGTTACGGCCCTGTTCTGCCGAGGCACGCACCGCCGATACCATCTTGCGATAGTCATCCACGCCGTCACCTTTGAAAATAGCAGAACCCGCGACCAGCACATTCGCGCCAGCGGCAATCGCGCTTCCGGCAGTATCGATGGTAATTCCGCCGTCGACCTCAAGCTCAATCGGTCTGTCACCAATCATGGACTTGGCGGCGCGGATCTTGTCCAGCATCGCAGGAATGAATTTCTGACCGCCGAAACCGGGATTGACGCTCATGATGAGGATGAGATCGACATCATCGAGCACATTTTCCAGTACCGACAGCGGCGTTGCGGGATTGAGTGTCACGCCGACTTTCTTGCCCAGAGTGCGGATCGTCTGTAGCGAACGGTGCAGGTGAGCGCCGGCTTCCGCGTGCACGGTAATGCCATCGCAACCGGCCTTGGCAAAAGCTTCAAGATAGGGATCGGCGGGCGCAATCATCAGATGGCAATCAAAGAAGGCCTGGCTGTGCGGACGCAGGGCCTTGATGACATCTGGCCCGAAGGAAATATTCGGAACGAAATGTCCGTCCATCACGTCCAGATGAATCCAGTCGGCTCCGGCTGCCGTCACATCGGCAACCTCTTGTCCGAGCTTCGCAAAATTGGCGGCGAGAATGGATGGGGCGATCCGCACGGGAAGAGACATCTGCAAAAGCTCCTGCACTAAAGGTCTTGCGGGCCTTTATCATCGATAGCCCGGATCAACAATCGTCATGCAACCGTTTGCGCCTAACGCTCAGCCCGGTCCACAGGAACAAACGCCGTTCCGTTCCAACGCTGGAGACGATAAGGGTTTGCCTGCAATTCGTGGCGGTCGTTGAAAACGATCTGGCCGATGGCTGTTTCAAAAGCCGTGCCGATCATCAGCTCAGGTGCGGGCTTGCCCTGCGCCTCGCTAAGCTCGACAAGCTTGGCTGTAATCTGTGTTGCGGCGTAGGCGGGCAGGGCGTAGCCCTCCGGCTCCACCTTTGCAGCCCGCAATGCGGCCACGGCATCCGCCGCCTGGGGTGCGAGGCTGTATTCCGGCAAGGTAACGGCCAGTACGCCCTCCTGAAGCGGGACGGGATTGTTTGCCGCGCGCATCGTGTCGCCTGAGAGGATCGTCAGGGCCAATTTCTCGGCAGCGGCATCTCTGGCTATGACGGCAACATCATTGCGCTCGGCACCGACGAAAACATGGGTAATGCCGGTGCGGCCCAACCTGCGAACCAAGGCAATCTGCTGTTCCTGCGCGGGTCGCAAAGTATCCGTAAAGGTAGGCTTGAGACCGGATTCCTCGAGCTTGGACCTGATGCGGTCAACCAGTTCGCGGCCATAAATGGTCCCGTCGTCGATCAGGCCGAAGGAGTGACCTTTCCAGTCACGAAGGATGACATCAATCAGCGCAGACGATTCATCCATGTCGGAAGGGGCGAGACGGAAAAGCGGCCATCCGCGCTTGAGCGTATCTTCCATGAGGCCGGAAGCACGGCTGGACAGTGTGATGGCCGGGATTGCGGCATTCTTGAGGATTGGCAAAGCGTCGGCCAGTGTTTCCGTGCACAGAAAGCCAACGACGACGCTGACCTTGGCTGCGACCAGCCCATCGGCGATCGCGCCGCCGCTGCCCTCTTCGCAGCTTTCATGGATCTCCATCACATCGAGGCCAGCTTTTGTGGCTGCAACCTGTACCCCCTGGCGAACCTGCGCGCCGAGCATCTCATAGGCACCGCTCTGCGGCGCGACGATACCGATTGTCGCGGCACTTGCAGCACTGGCCAGACTTAGGCTTGCCGCGATGATGAGCAGGCGAAATAAATGCATCGACCGGATGTGTTCCTCTTCCTGTTCAGCGATGTTTATCGACACGCGACGGATTACAAAAGAGGAAATGCTGCCTAAATCACGCTTACAGACTAAATCCCGGCGTATTTTCAGCAAGGTAGAGCAATTTCTACGACTGGGACCGACGATTGCGTAAATGCTGAAACGCATCCTTGGCGAAAAGCGACAGTGGCTGAGGAGGATCTTCCATGTCGAACCAGCCCATATCGGATAATTTTTCCGGTTCCATTAACCGCGCGTCGCCACGCACGTCATCTGTTACATAGATGAGGGAGAGCCAGTGCTGGCCGTCTGCTGGAATGATCTGTTCGCTGACACAAAGCAGGTGAGTTTCACCGATCAAGAGACCGGTTTCTTCTTCGGCCTCTCTTTTTGCAGCGGTGGCGGCGGTCTCCATATGGTCAACCTTGCCGCCAACAATGCTCCAGTGTCCTGCTTCGGGCGGGTTCTCGCGCTTGTACAGCAGAACCTTCCCGTCACGCTGGATCAGAAGTCCGGCACCAACGCCTGGAAAATGCGTGCCCGGTTTCACGGTCACGCCTTGGCGTTGGCCACGATCAGCATGAAAGCAGGAATATCGTCGCCGAAACCAACGGGTGTCGGGCCATCGTCGTGGTCGCGGTAGTGGCGGCGCCGTTCGCGATTGTCGTCGTTCGCAGGCGGCGCGTTGTGGTTCCGCTCGAAATTGCGGGGGGCCTTCTCGTGCTTGCGCTCTGCCTTCAACTTTTCGCCTCCGTTGGCCGCAACATCGACGATTGCAGCTGGCTGAATGGGTTTTACTTCTGTTTCGATCTGCTCGGTAGGCTCACGACGATTTCTGTCGCGACCACGGCCGCGCTGTTCCTTTTCCTTGCCACGGCGCGGACGCTCGGAAGCAAAGCTTTCCATTGGCGCAGGCAGCGCCGTCAGGTCGCCATTCAGCCATTCAATCTTTTCATTGATCAGCTTCTCAATGGCGTCGAGATATTTCGTATCGCGACGATTCACTAGCGTGAAGGCGGCACCGGAGCGACCTGCACGTCCGGTACGGCCGATGCGGTGAACGTAGTCTTCCGCATGGATCGGAACGTCGAAGTTGAAGACGTGGCTGACATCGGGAATATCGAGACCGCGGGCAGCAACATCCGATGCAACGAGCAGCGTAATCTGATTGTCCTTGAAGCCCGCGAGCATCTTGGTGCGTGAATTCTGGTCCATGTCACCATGCAGTGCGCCGACCGAAAAACCGTGACGCTCAAGCGAACGGAAGAGATCGGCGACATCTTTCTTGCGATTGCAGAAGATGATCGCGTTCTTCAAATCTGTCTGGGCCTTGATCAGTTCGCGAAGAATCGCGCGCTTTTCATAGTCCTTGTCGTGTGTGGCAACGATGCGCTGCGTCACCGTCTTTGCCGTTGAGGAGGGCTTGGCAACCTCAATGCGCACAGGGTTCTGCAGGAAGCGATCTGCCAGCTTCTGGATTTCCGGCGGCATGGTTGCCGAGAAGAACAGCGTCTGACGGGTAAAGGGAATCATCTTGGCGATTCGCTCGATATCAGGGATGAAGCCCATGTCGAGCATGCGGTCCGCTTCATCGATGACGAGGATTTCCACGCCGGTCATCAGCAGCTTGCCGCGCTCACAATGGTCGAGCAGGCGGCCGGGGGTGCAGATGAGAACATCGGCGCCACGCTCCAGCTTACGGTCCTGCTCGTCGAAAGAAACGCCGCCGATCAGAAGCGCAACGTTCAGCTTGTGGTTCTTGCCGTATTTTTCGAAGTTCTCGGCTACCTGGGCTGCAAGTTCTCGGGTAGGCTCCAGAATAAGGGTGCGCGGCATTCTTGCGCGCGCTCGGCCTTTTTCCAGAAGTGTCAGCATCGGCAGGACGAAGGAAGCAGTTTTGCCCGTGCCAGTTTGCGCGATGCCGCAAATATCGCGTCGTTCGAGTGCTGGCGGAATTGCGCCCGCCTGGATAGGCGTCGGCGTCGAGTAGCCGGCATCTTCGATAGCGGAAAGGACTTTTTGGCTCAGGCCAAGATCAGAGAATGTTGTCAAAGGAAAAACGGTTTCCGTGTTGGTTCGAAAAGAACACTTCGCTGTCAGAACGGCGACGCCGCAGACTATAGCGGCGAGATAGGCCCAAATTGCCCGAAAGTCAAGGAAACAGGGATTTATCCCAAAATGATACATCCTGGCGAGACGAAAGCATTACGCCCCGCAATCGGTACGCTACTCCGGAAGAGGTGGCGCTCGTCCCTGCCTGTTACTGCAAGTATGTTTTCAATTCCGTCCCGGCGACAAGAAATCGCATCGGGTCAACAGGCGTATCGTTGAGCCGCACTTCATAATGAACGTGTGGCCCGGTTGAGCGTCCGGTGCTGCCAGCCCGACCAATGACGTCTCCAATGCTCACCTTTTCGCCTTGCCGGACCAGGATTTGCGAGAGGTGGCCATACCGTGTCGTGATGCCTCGGCCGTGGTCCACCTCCACCATGTTGCCGTAACCACCTGAAAAACCGGCATTTATCACTGTCCCGGCACCGGTGGTCTGGACGTCTGCGCCGGTTTCGGCAACGAAATCGACACCTGCGTGCAAGGCGAGCCGACCGAGGAAGGGGTCGATCCGATTTCCGAACTGACTTGAGATTTCCCGTCCGGGAGCAGGATTGCCGAAGGGCAGGGCGACCGCAGCGCCCCTGACCGTTTCCAGCCGGTTCAGTGCATTGTCGAGATTGCTCAGCGACGCTTCAAACGTGTCAGCGCTGGCCGTTAGAGGCTCAACGAATGGTCCACCGACATTATCTTCCGTATGCTCCTCGATTTTGATGCCGGTACGCCTGATGATATCGGCCATGGCATCCGCCTTGGTTTCGGCGCCCGTCGTCAGTGTGGCGATTCGGTTCAATTGGTCGCTTTCAACCTTGCTTAGCGAATCGATCATTCTTGAGAGGCTGCGGTCCGACAAGCGGTCGCTGCCTGCCGAGTAAGTCAGGCTGCCCTTCAATTCACTTGCCTTGCCGGTGGGAGCTATCAGGATTTCGAGTGCGTTGCTGGCGCCGGAAACGCTAGCGCGCTTGTCAGGGCTGAAGGCGTTCACAGGCGGGGCCTTGGCTTCACTTTCCATGAGGCCGGATTTCTCCGCCCGATCCATCAACTCGCTCATGCGCCCGTGGCGGGAGGTCAGGGCGCTTTGTTGCTGGAGCAGAAGCTCGACCTTTCGTTCCACGACCTGTTGATCCAGCAATTGCTTGGAGGTGACGCGGTCCACCTGCGCACGCAGGGCCGCGATGCGGTCTTCATATTCTCGCTGGATGCGGGATTGGCGGGCAATGGTTGCGCCAACCAGATCGTCACGCAAAATGAGGTAGGCCGTCGAGCCGATATAGCCGATACTCAGCAAGCCGGCGAGGCAAAGCGCGCTGGCTGCAAGCCAGGGGCGGATGGTGATGTGACGTACCTTTTCGCCGCTGGCGAGAATGAGGACGTGCTGTTGGCGCCGTTTGCCAAATGACAGGCTTTTACCCGCGTCCGTCAAAATTCCACCTCCGGCCAATTCGTCCTGAGGCAATAGTAATTTGTTAAGGTTAATGAAACTTTGACTTTCCCATCAGCTTTGGCTGACAGCGGTGAGGGAACGATAAAAAGTGGGTGTAAGACCGGCTTCCGCGCGCGCCAGATCATTAAAGGGCGGTTTCAACGGGCCGCGAAAATTGGCGCGAACGAGTTGGCGAAACGTTTCGGCAGGATCCTTCCGTTCCCTGGCGCAGAGAAAACGGAACCATTTTGCTCCGATCGCGACATGGCCTTTCTCCTCATTGTAGATGATGTCCAGAACGGCAGCACTTTCGAGATCGCCTGTCTCGCGCATTTTGGCTTGCAGGGAAGGTGTAACATCCAACCCGCGCGCCTCCAGTATCAGGGGCACGACCGCAAGCCGAGCGGTAAGGTCGTTGCGAGTGGCGTGGGCTGCCTGCCAAAGGCCATCATGCGCTGGCAAATCTCCGTAGTCCGCCCCAAGGTCTCTCAATCGCTGGCGGACCAGCTTGAAGTGCTTGGCTTCTTCAAAGGCCACCTGCATCCAGCCATCGAAAAATGAGTGCGGGACAGGCTCGCTGGCATAGCGCGCGACGATATCCAGAGCGAGATCAACGGCATTGAGTTCGATGTGGGCGATGGCGTGCAGAAGTGCGATCCGGCCTTTGAGGCTATGCAGGGAGCGTCGCTCGACGGCTGTAGGTGCGACGAGTTCCGGCTTGTCAGGCCTGCCGGGACGGTCCGGCAACTTCGGGTCCAAGGGAGAGCGCAATGATATCCGTCGCTCGAACCAGCGCGTTGCGACATTCTGTGTCAATGCGGTTTTGCGATCAAGATCGGCACAGGCGATGGCTTCGCTCGCGCCGCCTCGCAGAGATATCGGGGCAGACGGCATTTACAGCGCTCGGATTGCCTCGAGAACGATCTGAGCGTGACCTGCGGGCTTCACCTTGCTCCAGATTTTGGCGATCTTGCCATCGGGTGCAATCAGATAGGTCGTGCGTTCAACGCCCATGTATTTCTTGCCATACATGCTCTTTTCCTTCCAGACGCCATAGGTCTCCAGAACAGTCTTCTCCTCGTCGGAGGCGAGCATGACGGTAAGCGCGTGTTTTGCCGCAAACTTGTCGTGACTTTTCACAGAGTCCGGGGAAATGCCAATGACGACTGAGTTTGCAGCCTCGAAATCGGCTCCCATCGCGCTGAAATCGAGCGCCTGAACGGTGCAGCCGGATGTGTCATCCTTGGGGTAGAAATAAAGCACGACCGCCTTGCCTTGAAGGCTTGCAAGATTGATCTCACCGCCGCCGTTTCTGGGAAGGGTAAAATCCGGAGCCTTATCGCCGATTGCCAAATCTGTCATGGGTGACCTTTCTTTCGCCGGATTGTTGAGTACATGGGCCAGTATTGGATATATACCGAATAAGAGCGTCGTCCAGTCTTGTGACGAGTCACGCGGTGTGATTGGTTCGTCCCGTCACGTCGATAAGGCCCTGATTTCCATCATGGCCGGGGCAATTCCAGGAGCAAGCACAGACGAATGGCGGAAATTCGTGGCGAAAAGGTCAGCTTCAGCAAGCGCGAGATAACGCCGCTGCACGAGATGCCTTCTGCGCAGGTGGAAAATCCCATCATCGTTCATTGTCCGGCGCCGCGTTCCATGATGCGGACGCTGTTCAAGGTCTTTGCGGCCATGATCGTGCTGGCCTTCATTTCGGTGGGCGGCATCATCCTGTCTGTTGAGACGGGCTCGATCGATGCAACACTTTCAAAGCAGGCAAAGCAGGCGCTCGAACATGCGCTTGGCTCCCGTTACGAGGCGCGGATCGGCTCTACCACCGTCCGCTTTGCATCCGGCTTTCATCTGGCCCTCGTGGCGCAGGATGTGGATATCATCGAGCAGGATACCGGCCTGCATCTCAGCCGTGCACGTGCCATCGGCATGGCGCTTGATCCACTTGCGCTGATCACCGGACGTGTTTCCGTTCAAAGTCTCGAAGCGACCGGCATGGAGCTCGATACGGCTTTGCTTCCGAAGGGCCAGGCGCTCGACTGGGCAAAATTTCGCGTTGCTGACGTGCCATCTTACCTGGAACTCGCTTTCACCGAACTGGATCGTTTCGCGGTGGCTTTCGAACGCAGCGGGACCGAGGAAATCGATCTTTCCGATATCGCCATCCGGCTCCCACCGAAGGAGAATGGCCAGCCGCGCGTGATTTCGTTGCGAGAATTGTCGTTGGTGCCGGATGGACAGGGCGGTTATTCGCTGGATGGCAATGTCGCATTCAACGGCGAGGTCGCGACCCTTTCCCTGAGCGCCAAAGGCGCAAGCGGTGTCATTGACGGCTTTTCCGCCCGCCTGGATGGCTTCGACATCGGGCCACTGGTGGAACAGCACGACCCGGAAGGGCTCATGCATCAGGGGCTCAACGTCAAGGCTGGCCTCGACATCGTCGGCAACAGAAAGGTCGCAGACCAGCAGCCGTCGCTGGGTGTGTCAATGGGTGTAGGCGATGGCAAGCTCTACATCGGTGGCGACGCGCAGACGGTGACGAGCGGCCTTATCAAGGCACGTTATGATTTTGACAACAATGTGATTGCCGTAGAGGATTCGCAACTGACGCTGGGCCAGACAATTTTGCCCTTGCGTGCGCAGATCCGCGACAGCGCGGCCGGTTTCGACCTCGCGCTTCGCATGTCGCAGGCAACAGCCATTGCTGAAGGCGGAGGCGAGCCACCGGTTACCTTCGATCTCAATGCCGACGGTACCTTCGACAAGACGACACGCCGTCTGGACGTGCCTGCGCTCTACGTGAAAAGTCCACTCGGCGACATGGCGGGTTCCCTCAAGGTCCATTTCGGCGGTCAAGGGTCTCCCGAGATCAGCTTTGGCGGACAGATTGCCAAGATGGAGGCCACGGCGGTAAAACAGCTCTGGCCGTTCTGGATGGCGCGCAAGGCACGCCCATGGGTGGTTGCAAACCTTTTTGGCGGGACGGTCAGAAACGGATCGATTGCCGTCTTCATCCCCGAGGGAAGAATGTGCGGGCCGGGCTGCCCGCTGGAGCTTGCCGCCAGTGAATTGCAGATCAAATTCGACGTGGATGATACGCGCCTGAACGTCGCGGGCGACATACCGCCGTTGCGCGACGCCTCCGCCCACTTCGAGCTTGTCGGCGAAAGGATCGATGTCGATATCAGGAAGGCGACGTCGTATTTTCCATCCGGTCGCACGCTTGAGCTTCAAAACAGCCACTTCTCGATCAATTCGGTCTATGAGAAGCCGCTGATGGCCGATCTCGACCTGAATGTCTCAGGCGCGGCGGATGCCGTTGCCGAACTCGCCTCGTTCAAACCGATCAATGCGCTGAAGGATTCCGAGTTCAAGCCCGAGGATTTTTCAGGGCCTGTTACTGCCAATGCGAAACTGACCATCGGCCTGCTCGCCAGCCAGCAGCCTCCTGCACCGGAATGGACGGCAAAGCTTGATCTGGACGGTGTTTCTCTCACAAGGCCATTTGCAGGTCGAAAGGTCTCGGCAATCGACGGACCTCTTTCTGTCGACAAGGATGCCCTCAGCCTCAAGGGCAAGGCGCATATCGACGATGTGCCAATGGAGCTTGAACTGGTTCAGCCGACGCGCAAAGCGAGCACGGTGCCGAAGCAAATGGTGCTGAAGGCGACACTTGAGCCAGGCCATATCGCAAAACTGGCACCAGAACTGACGAAAATCCTCGGTGGCACCACGCTGCTTGAACTCAACGGTTCTGACCCTCATCATCAAACTGTGAAGCTCGACCTCTCCAATGCCTCCATCATTTTGCCAGGCATAGGCTGGACGAAAGGCGCCGGTATTCCGGCAGGCGCATCCTTCGTGATGGACACGGTCGATGGTAAAACGTCGATCAGTGACTTCTCGTTGAAGGGCGATGGCTTCGGTGCAGCCGGTGAACTGAGTTTCGACAAGAGCGGGCTGACGGCTGCGAATTTCTCGCGCTTCCAGCTTTCCCCGCAGGACGATTTTGCCGTGTCGATTTCCTCGGCGCGTAAGAATTACACGATCAATGCAAGCGGAAAGTCGGCGGACCTTCGTCCGCTCGTCGCAAAGCTTCGGAGTTCCAGCGGCAAGGCTGGTAGTCCGGCAGCTGCCGGTGAAAGTGATTTCGGTTCCTTTTCGGTCAAGGCGCAACTCGACAAGATCTATGGTTTCAATGATGAGGTCATGAGCAATGTCAGTGCCGACGTCAATCTACGCGAAGGCAAACTGCGGACGGTCGATCTCAAGGCTGTCACCAGTCGTGGACAGGCGGTCGTGGTGCAGACCACCAATCGTGGAGACGGTGGCACAATCAATCTTACCACCAGCGACGCAGGTTCTTTCGCCCGCTTCACCAATCTATACTCACGCGTGCGTGGCGGCTTGCTGAATCTGGCGCTGACAACAGCCAATGGCAATGACTGGAGCGGGTCGCTGGATCTGAGAAACTTTGCGGTTCTCAACGAAGCAAAACTTCAGGACATCGTGGCGACGCCGACGGGAGAGGACGGGCGCAGCCTCAACACTGCCGTCAAACGCAACATCGATGTGAGTTCGGAGAAGTTTCAGCGCGGTTTTGCAAGGGTAGTTTACGTTAACGGTACGCTTGCTCTTGAAAACGGCGTCGTGCGCGGAGAGCAGATCGGAGCGACCTTCCAGGGAATCGTCAAAGACCAGAACGGCAATATGGATATGACCGGTACCTTCATGCCGGCCTATGGCCTCAACCGCCTTTTTGGCGAACTACCTTTCATCGGCATCTTTCTCGGAAACGGCCGCGACCGCGGACTTCTGGGCATTACCTTCAAGCTGACCGGCCAGACGGATACGCCACGTCTGGCAATCAATCCGCTCTCGCTGATCGCGCCGGGCGTTTTCCGTCAGATCTTCGAATTCCAGTAAAAAAAGGGGCCGCGCGATGCGGCCCCGTCTATCAGCAATGGCAAAATGCCATTCTGTTCTGCCACGGCTGCTTTGCTGAAAAAAGTTGAAAAAACAACTTGATATCAGTCGCGCCGCTGTTAGTTCCCGTTCCCGTTCCCGTTCCCGTTCCCGTTCCCGTTCCCGTTCCCGTTCCCGTTCCCGTT
>NZ_LMNZ01000004.1:977963-978233 GCF_001423445.1 Rhizobium sp. Leaf311
CCATTGCCATGGCCGCCACCGTGTCCGCCGTCGTCGCCGGAGCCATGGCCGCCACCGCCGTGACCGCCGTGTCCACCTCCGCCGCCGGAACCGTGACCACCGCCGCTGCCGCCGTGACCTCCGCCATTGCCATGACCGCCACCGCCGGAACCGTGATCGCCACCACCATTGCCGTTGCCGCCGCCATTGCCGTTGCCGCCACCGTTACCGTTGCCGCCACCATTGCCGTTGCCGCCGCCATTGCCGTTGCCGCCGCCATTGCCGTTGCCG
>NZ_LMNZ01000005.1:0-290 GCF_001423445.1 Rhizobium sp. Leaf311
AGACATGAGTAGCGATAAAGAGGGTGAGATGCCCTCTCGCCGAAAGACCAAGGGTTCCTGCGCAAGGCTAATCCGCGCAGGGTGAGCCGGCCCCTAAGACGAGCCCGAAGGGGGTAGTCGATGGGAACCACGTTAATATTCGTGGGCCTGGTGGTGTGTGACGGATCATGTGTGTTGTCATCCCTTATCGGATTGGGATGGCTTCGAAATGGTTCCAGGAAATAGCCCCACCGTATAGACCGTACCCGAAACCGACACAGGTGGTCAGGTAGAGTATACCAAGGCGCTTG
>NZ_LMNZ01000005.1:327-608 GCF_001423445.1 Rhizobium sp. Leaf311
GTGTCCTGAAGGAACTCGGCAA
Organism: Rhizobium sp. Leaf311; assembly: GCF_001423445.1. Classification (NCBI taxonomy): domain Bacteria; kingdom Pseudomonadati; phylum Pseudomonadota; class Alphaproteobacteria; order Hyphomicrobiales; family Rhizobiaceae; genus Rhizobium; species Rhizobium sp. Leaf311. The sequence goes on from NZ_LMNZ01000005.1 coordinate 350, forward strand.
ATTGCCTCCGTACCTTCGGAAGAAGGAGGCCCTCACTATGCGCAAGCACTTTGAGGGGGCACAGGCCAGGGGGTAGCGACTGTTTAGCAAAAACACAGGGCTCTGCTAAGTCGGCTTCAAGACGACGTATAGGGCCTGACGCCTGCCCGGTGCCTGAAGGTTAAGTGGAGGGGTGCAAGCTCTGAAATGAAGCCCAGGTAAACGGCGGCCGTAACTATAACGGTCCTAAGGTAGCGAAATTCCTTGTCGGGTAAGTTCC
>NZ_LMNZ01000005.1:726-1031 GCF_001423445.1 Rhizobium sp. Leaf311
ACTGTCTCCAGGACATGCTCAGCGAAATTGAATTCTCCGTGAAGATGCGGAGTACCCGCGGTTAGACGGAAAGACCCCGTGCACCTTTACTGCAGCTTCAGAGTGGCATTAGGAAGAAACTGTGTAGCATAGGTGGGAGGCTTTGAAGCATCGGCGCCAGCTGATGTGGAGCCATAGGTGAAATACCACCCTGTTTGTTTCTGATGTCTAACCTCGTTCCGTAAGCCGGAACAGGGACCCTCTGTGGCGGGTAGTTTGACTGGGGCGGTCGCCTCCTAAAGAGTAACGGAGGCGCGCAATGGTGG
>NZ_LMNZ01000006.1:764-1120 GCF_001423445.1 Rhizobium sp. Leaf311
ACCTTAGTTGCCATCATTCAGTTGGGCACTTTAAGGTAACCGCCGGTGATAAGCCGGAGGAAGGTGGGGATGACGTCAAGTCCTCATGGCCCTTACGCGCTGGGCTACACACGTGCTACAATGGCGGTGACAGTGGGCAGCAAGCACGCGAGTGTGAGCTAATCTCCAAAAGCCGTCTCAGTTCGGATTGTTCTCTGCAACTCGAGAGCATGAAGGCGGAATCGCTAGTAATCGCGGATCAGCATGCCGCGGTGAATACGTTCCCAGGCCTTGTACACACCGCCCGTCACACCATGGGAGTTGGATTCACCCGAAGGCGTTGCGCTAACTCAGCAATGAGAGGCAGGCGACCACGG
>NZ_LMNZ01000007.1:0-28626 GCF_001423445.1 Rhizobium sp. Leaf311
TCGTCAGGCTCATAACCTGAAGGCCGCAGGTTCAAATCCTGCCCCCGCAACCAACGAAACTTGCAAATTCTCCCACTCGGGAGACTTCCGCAAAAGCTCCTCGGCGTAAGCCTCGAGGAGCTTTTTGCGTTTCTGCTCCGTGTTGATCTCGCCAGACGCAATGCGGGCCATGAAGTCGTTCTGCGCAGCCGCCACAAACTGCTGCTGCAGGATGTCGATCACATCCATAGACGCCATGATGTTGGCGATGTCGCCATGAACCTGCAGGGCTGCCGGCTGGTGGCCGGGAGTCTTGCCGATCACGACCGTCTGGATGAGATCACGGACGATCGGCATCAATCGGCGCTTGGCTTGCTCGTCGGCATTGTTGCGGGCAAGGAAGATCAGCTTGCGGATCGCAAGCTCCGTATTGGCCGGATTGAACTGCGCCTTCAGTTTTCCGATCTTCACCTGAAAATCCTCGACCGGCTCTTCGGCCGTGCCGGCGAGCTCCTTGACCAGCTTCTCGCGCGTGACTTCCAGCTCATCGAGCTGGTCGTCGAGGATGGCGAGGCGCGGCCGGCCTTCGGCATGCCGGTCCTGGATCTGCTGCATGAGGCTCGCCTGCTTTGACTTGATGGTCGAAAGCTCTTCCGCCAATGCGTCTCTTCGGGAAGGGGCGCTCTTCAACCTGGTCGTCTCGTGCGCGACCATTTTCTCGGAAATGCGGTCGAAGATATCGAGCGAGTAGAAGGCGACGGGGAGGCAGTTGAGCACGCGTTCTTCGAGTTCGTGGCGGGTGATTGTCTTGCTGTTACCGCAGCAGGCGCCGCCGAGGTCATCGATCGGCAGGCGCTTCTTTCGGTTTGTGCAGCTATAGCGATCCTTGCCTGAGATCGCGTAGGGGCCGCCGCACTCGGTGCATTGCAACATGCCGCTCAGCAGATATTCCGGCCGGTGTGTCGCGTTGAGCCGGTTGCTCTGCCCGAAGTCGAAGAGATCGCCCACTACCCTCTGCCGGTCCTTGACGCGCTGCCACAGTTCGTCCGAAACGATACGCATCTCGGGGACTTCTTTGAACACCCACTCGGCGGCGTCGTTGGCGCGGGCGGTACGTCGTTCCGTCTCCGGATTCTTGCGGTACTGGCGCCGGTTCCAGACGATACGGCCGATATAGCTCTCGTTGTTGAGGATGCCGCTGCCCCGGCCAACATGGCCACGGATTGCGGTGTCGCGCCATTTGCGGCCACGCGGGCCGGGGATGCCTTCCTTGTTCAAGAGCTGCGCGATGTCGCGCGGCGACATGCCGTCAGCATAGAGCTGATAGATGCGACGGACGATATCCGCCTTAACGGTATCGACCTCCCGCAGACCCTTGATGCGATCGCCATTGGCGTCGCGCTGCTGTGAAAGCTTGTAGCCATAGGCGAGACACGTCGACGCCTTGCCCTTCTTCACGGCGGTCTTCATGCCTTCGCGGGTTCGATAGCGGATTTGCTCGACCAGTTCATGGCTGAGTGCTGCACGAAGCGCCATCTCAAGATCCGTCACCGGCGTGCCGGCATGGACGGTCCAGATGTCGGCGTCGCGGTAGCGCAGTTCCTTGAGGATCTTGGCGCTGTGCTCGATGTCTCGCGACAGCCGGTCGACGGTCACGCAAAGAACCACGTCGATGCGCTCGCGCTTCACATGCGCCATCAGGCTCTGGATGCCGGGCAGCAGTTGATAGCTCGTGCCGCTGATCGCGGCATCGGAATAGGTTGCGACCAGCTTCCAGCCGCGATACTTGACGAAGGCTTCGCCAAGCTCGATTTGCGTCTCGATCGAGACCTCGTGCTGCCGGTCGGTGGAGTAGCGGGCGTAAAACAGTACCTTCTTCATCTCAAGCTCCATACATATGGATTTTTTGAAAGGGAGGCCGCGGTTCGTGCCCTCCCTGGCACTCTTGGCGGTTCAATCGCCGGCGGCGGTTACCAGAACTGGGAATACCGCTTCCTGACACTTGCCTGTTGCTGACGAACGCGGTGCCACAGCTCGTCGCTGACAATGCGTAGCGCGGGGACATAGCCGTCGAATTCTCCCTCTGCATTCTTCCGCATGCCGATGTAGAGGACGTTATTGAGGATACCTGTCCCGCGTGCCCGGTTCCCGTAGATAGCCTCCTCCCGCCACGGTTTGCCGCCCGACCCCTTTATCCCTTCGGCATTCAGGGTCGAGGCGATGTCGCGCGGCGAACGGCCAGCGGCATACATCCGGAAAATGCGGCGGATCACTTCCGCCTGCTCCGGATGCACCACCCGATACCCGAAAATACGCCGGCCTTGGGCATCGACTGCCGACGACAGCTTATATCCAAAACCTGCCTGTCGGATCCCACGACTGCTCTCGAGAAAGGGAGCAGTGGCCTCCTTGCCCTGATCGCCGCTATCGGCATAGGGCAGATTGTGCAGCGTCACCCGTTCGGCCTTTGCTGTCGACCACAGCTCGACCCCACTGGAGCCGAGCTCCTCGAGAAACCGTGCGACGTGGGTGAGGTTGTCCGAGACGTTCAGAGGCGCGTCGCACAGCATGATATCGATCGGTTCGCGATCGATATAGGTGCAGAGCGACTTGATGCCCGGTCTGGCTTTGAAGAGGGCTTCGTTGTTCTCGACGTCCGTGAAGCATTCCACCAGCGCCCAGCCACGGTCGGCGACAAACGCCTTGCCGCGCCCGATCTGCGCTTCGACCGATCCTTCACCCGTTTTGCTCGCAGCCCGAGCGTACAAAGCTACCTTGTTCGTCATGTCTTCAATCCCGTTCTACAAATGACTGGAAGTCGGGAGGCGGGCTTATATCAGTCCGCAACTCCCTTGGGAGCCCGGCGTCAGCGGCAATTGCTTTATGGAAATAATTGCCGCTGCGCCGACGCGCGTCAGGCGTTGCTCGCGCTGATCCGCTCGACCGCAGCCGAGAACTCTGATGCAGCCGCCCTGAGGTGTTCGATCAACGTGCTGACTGCGGCATTCCGCATGCCGCCAGGTTCGCGAAGCGAGATTGCATCGACTTCCTGCAGCCAGAGATGCGCTGCGACCAGGTGAGGTAGCGCCTCGCCTTGCAGAGCAGTGCTGATGTCAGCGAGTGTGACCCGTGGAGGAAGCGGAAGCCCGTAGCAGACTTCCCCGAGCTTCGATCGCGTGATCTCGCTGGTCAGCTCCGACTGCAGCGGAAAGCTCACGAAACGCGGTTCGATGAGAACTGCGCGCGGACCCTTGGGCTCGTCGGCATCCGCCAGCACCGCACTGATCTGTTCGATCAGCTTCGGCACTCCTGACCGCCACCAGGAAGAATGCTTCCTGAAGCCGCGTGGGATTGCCTTCGCCCTACGCGGAGACGCAGACGGACGAGTTGGGTTCTTGGTGTTCGGCATGGAGACCTCCTATGGTTGCCGGTTGCCATCGTCTTCGACGACGATGGGCGGAGGCACCCATGCTGGAGGAGGTCCGGCCAAGAAATGTGCTCAGCGAGGTGCGAGCAGCAAAGGGCGCGCCGGAAGAGAGGATGGTCGTCATGATATAGCTGAAAGCTGTAGTCATTTGTCATCTCCTTTCCTTAAGGGCGCATGGGCCGTGTATTGAGCGAAAGGACATATAGCCTACCGTCGCCATCGTTGCAACTACCTGAATCGAAAGGTTTTTTGGCAATAAATGTTAACCATCCCCAGCGTGCCATTCTGAGACGCGATCTGCTTTTAAATAGGTTTGGGTTAACCGCAGCGGTATTCGTGTCGCCGGCCTTCATCCGTATTTAAGCGTGACGAGCTGGGAACCGGAGGACCTCTTGATACGGCCGATAGACTCGAAGGTGTCATCCTCGCATTTGCGGGGCACGCTGTGTTTGCGATGATGTCGGGGCTGGTTGGAGAGGCACCAAAGCCGCAAATACTACCTAAAATTGCGTATCAAGTATAGAAATATTTTTATGGTAGCTCTTTGTCCATTTGTGCCGAAAAACTTGAGTAAAATAAGTAATTCTCAAAGTAAAAGCGGTCGTTTTATGATGTCGTAAACCGCGCAATCTATTGTAATAATTGAGAAAAGTGGAAATATATGTTATAATGTCACTATCAGTCACATGGTGTGGCTGTGCTGAGTACTGTGAAAACAGGGATGTTTGACATGAAGAAGATGAAAAACGCGCTGGCGTCGTCAGCGCGCATGGGCTTCGACTACGCCGCGCACGAAATCTCCCCGGAGATCTCGGCGGAACTCGAGGCGAAGGCGAAGTCGCTGACCGATCTCGGGCGCAAAGAGACGGATCACGTGTTCCGGCTCGGCGCCTTGCTCGAAGAGGTGAGCGCTCATATTCCTGACGGAACATTCGGGGTGTGGGTGGAGGCGCGGTGCAACATCACCGCGCGGACGGCGCGCAACTGGCGCGGCGTCTACCGGAACCTTGGTGGCTACCGGGACCGGGCGGTAGAGCTGGCAATCGGGCCGACGGTGCTAATCCAGTTGATCTCGGCGCCGGAGGAGAAGATCGAAGCGGCGTTCGCGTTCGCTGCAGAGCAGGGCCGAATACAGGTTGCTGACGTGAAGGCAATCCTGGCCGGCGACGAAATGCAGAGCGAGGACGAGACCGAGATTGACGTCATCGATCTAGGGGGCGTCCATGGTCTCAAAGCCATGGTCGATACACGCACGCGAGAGAGCCGAACGGCTCTCCTGCGAAATCTCCTCGGCCTTCTGAAGGTCCTCTCGGGTGCATTGACGGAAGCGGAGAGGACCGGCAAGAGGATCAAGAAGAGCCGGATTGCTCCGAAGGCTGAGGTTCATGCTTACCATGCCTATGAGCTGCTCAGCAGCCTTGGCACCGGGGTTGGGCCGCAGGGTGACGGCAAATCGACAATGAAGGCCAGTCTGCCATCGACGTCTCGCTGGAAGAAAGTCGAGGCGCTGCTGTGGAGACTTCGCGACAGCTCGAACTGGGCGAAAGCCGACAGCCTTGAGACATGGTTGGAGACGGTGGTGATCCCAATGCTCGTATGGGCGACGTCGAAGGAGAAGTCGCCGGCGTGGCCACTGCCAGAGGAGCCGTCGTCGCCGCGGTTCGCCGCTGCAGCGTCATCGTCCAGCCGCGCTGAGATCGAAGACGACGATGACGTCGGCCTCGATGAGGAGGTTGAGGAGGCGGAGATGGTCGGAGCCGAAGCACTTTCGGATGTGCAGGCCGAAACGGAAGCCGAAGGTAGCAACCCGGTGGCTGCATTGCTTTCCGCGACCCGCGGACAACGCAGGGGACCGGGCCGGCACAAGCTGGAACTGATCACCAACTGATCGATACGAGATGAGAAGGGGCTTTCGAGCCCCTTTTCCGATTCCGGCTTTCCCGTGTGCGGCCCGTGAGCCCGCCGTTAACCTTGTTCGGGCTCTGTTCTCATTCCTCGCTGCCAGGGACCTTGAGATCCCGTTGCGGTCCTGCGACATAACAAGGGCTTCACTGATGAAGCCAAGCGGCCCAAGGCAGCGCGCCAACGCTACCAAGGGCCTGACCCTCAAGCCTTGTTGAAGAAGGAATCGGGCTATGACCATTCATACTGCCAACACCCCCGCTGGGGAAGTTCCGCGCGCCGCATCAGCGGTATCCTCCACCATGTCTTTTGCGGCCGGCTCGGCGTCGCGTCGTCAGTTCGGTGAGCGCTTCGCTGTTCAACCCGAGCCGCCGGTGCTGCGTCGCCACCCGCATCTGGTGCGCTACCCCGACGTCGAGGCAGACTTCGACGTGCTGATCGACAAGGCCATCGCTGCCATCGCCGACGGCGAGCCGGTCGAGGACGAGATCCTCGGCCACTATGTCAATGTGGCCTCTCTGGTCCGCGCCGTCTCGTTCCGCGAAGGCAAGCTTTTGGAGCAGGCCGTCGAGCGGCTCGCCAAGGTGAATCCAGATCTGGTCGTGCTGATGCAGTCGATCAAACTGCCGCTCGTCAAGGCGGCGATCGAAGCGGTTGCCGGCAATCACTGGCGCCAGCTCAAGGGTGTGCGGCTTGACTGCGAGGCACCGGCAAAGGGCAGCTACACGCCGGACCTGATCGTCGTGAACTGCGCGAGGCGCGCTGCCTTCGTGCTGGATCTCAAACGGTCGCTCGCGTCGTATGGCGACACCAGCCGGCTTGAAGAGCTGAAGCTCAAGATGTTGGCCTCAGCGATGATCTTGCCTGACTGGCTCTACAAGAGCCAGAAGCGGATGATGGTCGAGACGGTCGGTGTTGCGATCGTTGATGGCCCCAGTCGGCCGAGCGATCATGCAGCAGGTGTCTGGGCGCTCTCCGAAATCGACGACCTTCTCGAGATCGATGGGGCTGCCGCCTGCATGGCGGAGCTGCGCCTGCGCTTCGGAGGCCGCGTGCAGCAGCTTCTCGAGGTCGAGGCCCGCCGCGCACTCGGTCTCCCGGAGACGTCGGCGGTGACGTCGGCCCCGGTCCTCTCCACTGCCGCCGCAACACCCCCAGCATCCTCGCGCCTCTTCAGGACGCTGCGGGCATTTCCCCGTGTCATGGTCTGTGAGGATGCGACGGACGAGACCGGGGATCGCGGACCCGGATGCCTTTGCGGCGGCTGCGAAGACCCAAGCTTCGATGATGACGACGATGGCCGCGATGATCCGGAAGTGCTGGCGGATGACCCTGTCTCTTGGCCGCCTGAGCATATCCGCATCGGCTTCGCGCGGCGTCTGCTCGAGGCTTGAGCCTACCGAGCCTTCGCTTGAATGAGGCTTTGGCTGCGGCGCGTGACGCCGCGGCAGCCTCTTCCATTTCCATCATCCTCTGAAAACGCCGTCCACTGAACCGGAGGGCCAAGGAGATCCTGCATGTCCGCAGACATCGTGCCCGACCCATCATCATCGACATCACCCCGTCTTAAGCGGGGCAGACCGAAGGCAGCCAAGACCGATCAGCCTCTTGTGGCTCCGCGTCCGCAGGACGACCCGGCTCTGATCATCGGCCTCGCTCTTGCGTTTACCCGGCAGGGGTCGTCGGAGACGCGCGCCATTCCGTCCGAGCTGCTCGACCGCCTGCGCCACCATGCACGGTCCGGCGAGCCAACCTGCTGGCTGGTTCTCGACTGCCTCAACAGGAGGGCCGGCGCGGGTCATCGGACGGCCGCTCATCGGAGCGTGCTGACAGAAATTGCTTCCGGCAGCCCAGCAATGAAGGAGGATCGTTGATGGATCGACTGTCTTCCTTCCTCCTTCGACGTCTCGCCCATGTCGAGCGCCGGGCTGTCCGGCGTCTCGCGGTCCGCAACGGCCTGCTGACGATGAGCACCGCCATCATCGACGGTCATGTCGTCGGCTGCTTCAGCCCTGCCTTCGATCCCTCCCATCTCACTGGCGACTTGGAAAGGGACCGGCAGTGGGTGCGAGATCATTTTGCAGGCTTTCTGGTCGAGGCGCCGCAGGACGGTCACGGCCGGTCCATTCTCGTACCGGCCGTGCCGGTGTGGCCGGCGCGTTTCGCACGGCGTTCGGCGAGCGAAGAAAGCAATGACGCGGCCGCACTTGCTTACACCGTCCGCGTCGTTGCCGAGGCCGGGTATCGTCCGAGCGTCAAGCATATGGTGACCCTGCTGTTGCTCACCGCGGCGATGGAGCAATCCGGCGTCGCTCTGCGGGATGTAGGTACGGTCCTGCGCCAACCCGCACCTGTCTTCTCCGTGGCGGTCTTCGCAGACGGCTTTGAGCGGGCACTGCCGCAGCTCATCGAAGACACCGACGTCGTGCCGTATGGGCCATACACCGGCATGGCGGCAGATTTTGCCTTCACCGACGATCGCTGGAGGTGGGTGGACGCTGAGACGCGGCGCGTCTTCCTGCAGGTTCCGGTCACCGAGACCAATCGCCCGAGCCGGGCAGGCTTGCGCGGGCAGTTGCTGCGGGCTTTGGCGGATGGCACACCGGTTCTCGCGGTCTCCGAGACACACAATGGCGTGCCTGACCAGGTCGATCTGACATGCGATATCAGGCTGACTGGCGCCGGGATCGATCGTTTGCTGATCGCTGACCTGCTGGAAGCTATCTATGGCAGCGGGGCCGTCATGCGTCATGACAGCAGCATCGCAAAACTCGATGCCAGCGCGCTGTCGCTCGACGATCTCGCAATCGCAATCAGGCCCGGCCGTCCAATCCTCTCAAGCCTCGATGCGCTCTCAGGGCTCGCGGCGCTGAACCGCGACGATAAGAACGATGAGAAAGACGGAGACAAGGCGGCCTCCTCGCGGCGGCTGATTACGCAAAGCCCGAGCGAGCGAAGAGAGCAGACGTCGCGGGACGGCGGCAATAGCGGCGATCGCACATCATCGACGTCTACTTCGTCGTCCACGGGAAAAGGGAAATCGAAAGGCAAGCCGACGGGCGCCGAAGTGATTCTGCCGGAACCCGATGATGGTGTATCGGCGCCGACCGCGCTGCGTGTCGAGACGCTGACCGGCTATGGTGCGGCAAAAACTTGGGCGCTCGGCTTGAAGGTCGATCTCGCGGACTATCTCGGCGGCGAACTGCCGTGGTCACAGATGAGCACCAAACTGCTTCTCTCCGGACCGCCGGGGACCGGCAAGACGACCTTCGCACGCGCCCTGTGCAACACGCTGCAGATCCCGCTCGTCGTCACCTCTGTCTCAACCTGGCTGCAGGGCGAGTACTTGCATGATGTGCTGAGCAGGATGGCAGACACTTTTGCGGACGCCCGGCGTCAGGCGCCCTCCATCCTGTTCATCGATGAGATCGACGGCATCGGGAAGCGTGCCTCGGCGTCGCGACCTTATGCTGACTACTGGAATGCCTGCGTCAACAAGCTTTTGGAATTGCTCGACGGTGCCATGAAGACCGAAGGCGTCATCGTCCTCGGTGCCACCAACCGGCCTGGCGAAATCGACGAGGCGATCCGCCGCTCAGGACGGTTGGAAACGCACATCGAGATCCCGCGGCCCGACATTCTCACACTCGCTGGCATTCTCGCCCATCATCTGGGCAGCGACCTCGATGCCGTCACCGCATCGGACACTCAGATCGGAGGTCAGCGATGATGGGAAGCACCAAAATTGTCGGCTCGATGGACGAGATCGATATCACCCTGGAGGATGACGGTGAGCGCGGCGTCGAAAGGCCGGAGACGGCCGAGCAGGATAACCCAGTGCTTCAGGCATTGCGACGTCTAGCAACCCGAGCAATGGGCCTGACTGGCGCCGACATTGAACGGATCGTCCGTGAAGCGCGATTGAAAGCTCGCCGCGAAAAGCGCCGCCTCACCTATGCCGACATCGAAGCGGGCATTCGCGGTCATCGCCCGCCGGTCCCGTATGATATCCGATGGCGCTTCGCCATCCACGAGTCCGGCCATGCGGTCGTGCACCACGCTCTGCGTCTCGGTTCGATCAAAGGGCTGACGATCGACACTAAGGACGGTGGCCACAACGCTGTGACCTTTGCGACGAACGCTCCGGACACCGAAGATTGGTACGGGCGGTTGCTGGCTATGCTCATGGCGGGTCGCGCGGCGGAACTCATCGTGCTGAAGACCGTATCGGCAGGCTCCGGTGGCGCCGAGCAGAGCGACCTGGCGCGCGCGACCCGCATTGCGCTCGATATGGAGCAGGCGCTCGGCTTCGGCGGAAACTTGCCGCTGCTTTATCTGCATCACCGCGATCCGACGCCGGTCCTCAGCGCCGATCCGAGGCTCGCGGCCCGCGTTCATCAGCGGCTCGAGCTCGGGCAGGCTAGGGCAACCGAGGTGCTTATGGAGAACCGGCCCGTGTTCGACCGGCTGGTGCGCGCGCTGTTTGATGCCGAGGTGCTCGACGGCGCGGCGGTGATAGCCATCCTGACAGCACCGTCGTAAAGGCGGCTCGCGGGACACGGAAGGAGAGGAGGTGAGAAGCGAAAGGAGGGGACCATCAAGGAAGCGAAGCAAAGGGAAGGACAACCCTGCCTGACCGTGCTCGCCATCTTCTCGGGTTACCGGCGACCTGATCCATCGTGCCGGCAACCTTACTCAACTTGCGGTCATTCGATTCAAAACTCCCGGCGAACGATTCAACCGTTGAGATTTTTGATTCAGAACCGGTCGGCGGCAATTCACAATGCATGTCAGGTCACCGGCAACCGATCTTAAGTCGAGACAAATTGCGCTCATTTGATTCCAGACTTCAGACGCATGATTCCAAACCCCAAATTTGCGATTCCAGCCTCCGCATCAACGATTCCGCAAGGGCGAGCCGTTACGGATGTCCCAGGCATTCGTGCCGCGGTCTGACGATGGGCGTCGGCCCGATGAAGGGGAGAGGACGGGACAAGTCGCATGGCACGACAGAGCATCTCCGAGCGCAACAGCAAGCAGAAGGCGCACCAGCAGGAGATCCGTGACGCCCATAGGGAGGCCAGGCGCCCCGGCCGCGACGACCTCGCTCGCATGGCGCTCTACTGGATGATCACGCAGGCGATCGCCCACTCGAGCCAGGAACGGCTGGAGATGATGCAGGAGCGCATCGTCAGGCTGCTGGTCGCCCAGGGTTTTGACACGGCGGCGTCCTACGCCGTGTTCGACGACCTCGTCGACAAGTACCGGGACGGCCATTGGCCTTTCCGCCGCAAGGTTCACCTCATGGAGCGGCCGGACGATCTCGATCTCGACGCCTGATGTCGTCCGCCTCAGTGTGGCTTCTGTGCGGCCTCTGCACGACGCCCTGCTACCGCTGCCGACTGTCGTCCTTCAAACGATGTTTGCATTCTTCATGACTGTTCCCCCCGTGACTTCTATAAACGGCGTTTGAATCGGAATCGGGAAACGGAGAGCTACGTTGCATGTAGACGGGAAGCAGTTGCGGACGATAACCAACGGCGTCTCCGGGTGATCGTGTCAAAATTGCAGAGGTCCTCCGACAGCAGAGCTTTCTCCAGTTGTTCTTCGTCGAGACACGTATGCAGGGGCCCATTTCATTGACCCTATCCAAGCCTCCCCAACTTCGGTGCCCGCCTGCTTTAAATCTTCAGTTGATAGGCAATCACAAATAGATAATGGTTACTTGTCGGCAACCTCTCAATGATCATGATACGTGTCAGAGCTATCAATAAAAAACGCGGCGATAACGCGCACTGGATACGATTATCAGGACCTGATCGGAATTGAGATTCTTATCGAGTATTACCGCGACCCGGATAGATATGAATGGGTGCAGCTGGAATCGGAAGACAGCGAGTTTGGCTCGTTGGAGGACGTAGTGGCCTTATTGCCGGACGGAACGTTCGAACTAGCTCAGGTTAAATTTACGCCGCGACCCGACATCTATTTTCTCGATTGGGAGTGGCTCCTTGAGAAGAAGCCCAAAGGTACGTCTCGCTTGCAAAAATGGGCAAAGTCCCTGCATGCGCTGACCCTTCAAGGCAGAGTAAAATCCGCCTGCCTTAGAACAAACCGGCGACCAGACGTCGAATTCGCAAAATCGCTCCGCAACACCTTTATTAATCTTAAGTCCGTGGAAGCCTCCGTGAGGACCAAGATTGAGCGGCAGCTAGGCGGGGCTGACGAGGCCTCAAGCTTTTTCACTAACTTTGAACTCAAGCATTCGGAGAAAATGATTGATCGGTTGGAGGCCGTCCTCCGTGGCCGACTGGTACCGTCGTCTACCAACAGCGAAGGTTGGCTGCTTCTTCTTCATCAGGCAAGGCGCTGGGCATCGCTACGGAACGAGCCACAGCCCGACGGGAGGATCACGCACAAACATCTTACGCAGATCATTTCACGAACCAGACCCCAGCCTCTTTCGCAAGATTTCCGCATCCCTCCCGGATACGAGCCTCCCAGTCTGCCGTTTCATGCGGACCTCATGAAACGCGTGGTCAATCGGCCTGGCATCTGGGCGCTCTGGGGTTCGCCCGGCCGCGGAAAAAGCACGTACCTCAGCTATGCCGTGGAGCGATTGCGTGATCAAGACATCCCCACAGTGAGGCACCATTACTTCTTGTCATTGGCTGATACCGGCGATCGAAACTATTTTGCGGACATCGCATCCTCGTTGATGGACCAGATGGTTGTTCGCTACGGCGAAGCTGTGAAGGGCCTCGAGGAGGCTCCGACCGAGCTGAGAAAATGGGTTGAGGCCTGTGGCGCCTATTTCGCGACGCTAGCGCAACCGTTTGTCGTCGTTATCGACGGACTCGACCACGTGGCTAGGGAATACGCCGATCTCGGTCAAATGAATCAGCTCTTCAATGCCCTTCTTCCTTGCCCGCCCAACGTTACGGTGCTGGTTGGTACGCAGAAGGTTGCTGACGCCCACCTTCCTTTTCGGCTGGTGCAATACTCAGTCGAAGAGACGTGGATCGAAGTTCCGTCCATGGACCGCGATGCTGTTCACCGCTGGGTGATCATGCAGCATAAAGCGGGACGTGTTTTGCTCGGCGGGGTACGTCCGAACAGCCCAGAGCAACACGAACTCGGCTCGATTGGAGACGCGTTCTACGACATTTCGATGGGCCACCCACTGCATCTCATATATTCTTTCGAAGCGATGGTTCGAGGGGGACTCGCATTCGATGCGAAAGAGATCGGACGGCTTCCAAGTTGTCCTGAGGGTGATATTCGAAAGTACTATGCTGGGCTGTGGCGTGACTTGTCGCCCTCTGCAAAGCAGACCGTTCACGCAATGGCCGGCTCCGGCTTTCGATGGACCGAAGACGGTTTAAGACGATGCTTTGGCCCCATTGATGAGATTGACCATCTCCTGGCATTTCAGCGCTCTGGCGTCGCCCCGTTCCATGGAAGCTTGCTGGCCTTCGCTGTTGAGCGGAGCGACCATTCCGCGTCGTTCAAAGCTCTCCTTCCCAGGATTGAAGCGTGGCTCAGGAACGATGCTCCCACGTTTCAGAGATGGGGGTGGCTTTGGATCATCCAGGCATTGAATGGGAATGAACAGGATCTGCTCAATGCTACGACGCGTCAGTGGGCTATAGACTCGCTCGTTGAAGGTTGGCCGCCCGAACAGGTCGTAGAAATTCTCTCGCGTGCCGAGGATTTGGCCTTCTCGCGCGACAACTTCGTCCGCACAGCCGAACTTCGCGCTCTCAAAACAAGGGTCGAGAACGGGCCGGAGTTTCAGGTTCAAAATTTTGGGCAGTTCTGTGAGGTTGCCATACGGACCGCCTCGAACATTGAAAGTGTCGTTTTTTCGGCCGACCAACTCGGCTCACTGACCCCCGAAGAAATAGTCACTCTTGTTAAGACGGTGCCTGATCGTTCGTCCGACATCATCGAGGATGCTTTTGACGAGCTACGGCGCCGTGTAAATCTTTGGATCGAGCTACGTCATCGTCCGGATACTGACTTTGAGCTGTTGGTCCGCCACTTCCTTGAAGTCGCAGCGATCTATCCGCAGACCGACGTGACCCGCGCAATCAAGTTTCTCAAAGGATTTCGCGTAGCGGGAAGCCGCGATAGCTCGTTCAGGACCTTTGTGGCTTTCCTGCGCAGAGAAAAACGAAGCGATCTTCTTATCGAGGCGGGAAAGGCACTTAAGGGAAAGAAGGACCTCGCCTGGCGGCTGCATGTTGAAGATGCTCTGGTGATCGTTGCATCGATAACGGGACAGGATGTCTCAAAGGTATACACAACTCGCTCTGAGGTCAGCCCACTTCTATCGTGCTGGCGTCATTTCCATAAGTCTGCAGACAAACCGCGTCGTGCAAGCCTTCCGGATCCAGCGGCTTCCATTCGAAAAAAACACGAATACGGACGTAATCCGATTACCGAGAATTACTTCGTTTCCGTGTTCTTCACCGCGCTCGCGAATAGTCTCCATGGCTACGACGTCGACGGTGAAGTTCCCGATGGCTGGGCGGGAGAGGCATTTCAGAACCTAACAGATTTGGCGACAGACATTGCGACAGGGCGGGCGCAACTGTCATTTGCTTCGCCCTATTATGCGGCGCGCCAAATTGAGCCGGTTCGCGGCGACCGTGTCACCAATGCCGAAGGCACTCAGTATGCCTCTTTTGTTCATGCACTTCGCGAGATTGCGGTCGGCTTGCATGCTATCAAAACTCCGGCAAGTCGTAGCCTGAGGGTGACTGCCGATGAAATGCGCACGGCTCGTTCCTCGAAACATTGGAACGAGGATTCGTGGATGGCTGCTCAAATCGAGAGTAGCAATCCTCTGATTGAACCATCCATGGCGCAGCTCGCTTTGGATGCTGCTGCTGCGGTGGAAGAACAATCGATCACAGAGTCCAACGAGCGGGCAGATCGGTGGATCGAGCTTGCAAGGTATGCACTGCTGTATGAGTTGCCGGCGACGTCACTTTTGGCGCGAGCCGCCAATTGCATCATCGGGTACGGATGGCGAAAGGATCCATGGATCTACGACGTCCTGGAAAGCATCGAGGACATTCATCTCGGTGGGGCAAACGTCATGCCGCTGCTAGAGAAGATCGTTCCGATCATTGAGCAGATTACTGAATTCACTGATGGGAAAGGCACCAACCACGCTAGGGTCGCCTTGATCGAGAAGATTGCTCGAATTTGCCCCGATCGTCTAATTCGGTTTTACTCGCACCACTTAGCAGACGACGACTATCATCTTGCGGAAGCCGCCCTCCAGAAACATATCGAGCTAGCTGACTTCGCGGCGCCTGATTCACGTGCACTTGCGCGAACTTTGGTTGAGGTCAGCGACTTGGCGACCTTGGCGAAGCGCACCGATGCCGCGGCTCAGGCCGCCTCGATCCAGCAAATTCAATTGCTTGGCGGAGCGCCCGTTGACCACACCTATCACCCGACAGACAGCAACTCCGATTTTCCGAGGATCGCCGCTCCAGATACGACGAAATACAAAGTAGGTGAGTTCGACAAGTTGATTTCGGATTTGTCAGACTACCGAATTGGCTACGAGGAACAACGAGCGGCAGCGAAGCGTTGGCTTCGCCATTGGAGTGGCAAGGGCCGCGCAAAGCAAGTGCTCAAAGCAATTGGCCAATATTTCGACGTGACCAGTGCAGATCGTTCCAGCAGTATTGCCGAGGAGCTACTCAACGATGCTTTTGATATCAGTCTCGACGTAGAAGATCGTGAGGAATCGTATCGTTGGCTAGTGCGCGCCCATGTTGCCCGAAACGGCTGGCAATCGAACTGGACCTCTGAGGCAGAAATTAATCATCGACTTGAAGCCGCCGCGAAACACTTCCCAGAAAAATGGAAGGAGTATATTCACGACACCTCAAATCAAGCTCAATATCTGAAACGCGCAGGCTTCTCATTTTCAATTGGATATCGCTACCTTGTGCGCTTTCTGCTTCTCGTCGGACAGAACGAGCTTGCGAATGATCTAGCGAAGAACTTCGTGGAAATTCTGGCCGCCGAGGTTTCAGACCAGCCAATTCCCTCGTGCCCATGGTTTCATTGATGGATTCGGCACGTTTTCTTCTTGAACGACTCAATTGGCCCGTTCGGTTCGTGAGGCTACAGGCCGCGCGTGAATACGCAAGATTGATGGCTGATGAGTCCCTCGGAGCGGCCGCGCTTCAGACCTACCTGACGTGGATGTCGGAGCGGCGAACCGAAAACGAGGTCTGCTGGGGCCTTGCTGTCTTGTTCGCCGAGCGCACAAATCACCTTCCGAGCATTGACGCCCTGTCGCAAAATCTCCAACGCCCGTCGATACTCGCCGATTACATGCTCAAGGAGATCTATGGGTCGGCTGCTGCGGGCGACAGTTGGACTTCAAGGCATTCGGGTGGGGCGCATGCTTCCTTCGAACCTGGCGAATATTTCTTGCGTCATCAAGGAGATCAGATACCTCCGTTACTCTCCTTAGAACTTCGCCGGCTCGAACAGTTGTCGGGTCGCCCGTTCCTGAAGCAGTGGGCTTTTGAATGGCAGCACATGCAAACCTCGACGAGAGCGCCTCTCTCGGGATTTCCTTACCATTTCCTCGAGGCGTCGTTAGAACGCTCTGGTGTGACAGCCCAGCTCGATCAGCGTCAAGGCGACACCTATCGATCGGCCTATTTGCGAACACTCCATTACGCAGTTGATAAATGGCGCATGCCTTTGGACGTGGCCTCGGCCGCCGCAACCAAGTGCTTACCGCTCAACCGCGGCCTAGTAGATGTCAGATCAGTTGATCGCCCTCAGTGGATCGGGGAACTCCCCGATGAATTCGCTCCGGACAACGCATCGTTTGAGCCCATCATCAAAGCGATGCTGAAGGCAGCGACAAAAACTGACGGCCTAGTTCCTGTTCACTTGCGGACGCCGCTTTCATTGAAAATCTCGGAGTTTTCCTCTCTGACGGTGTCATGCGCGCTCCTGAGCGAAAACTTTACACCTACTACAGATGAGGACTATGCCGAACTACGGACATCAGCGTGGGATCTTCCTGAAGGATCGCTTTTTTCAGGTTCGTCACGTCCACTGCCCGCCGATGACTACGCACGGCCCACACTGCAGGGCACACGGCTGCCATTTTGCGTAGACATTTTCCCATTCCCTTTCGGCTATTGGATGGGCGATCTGTTGCACCTCGGCTTAAGCCTACCAGCTAGCTATATATTCGATAAGCCCATTTCCTATCACTGCAAAGGCGGTGGGATTCTCACAGAAATTAATGGCCAGCCAATTGGGCGCTGGACGACTTGGAACGATCATTGGAATTATCTTTATCCAAAAGGCGGCAACACGCGCTGTGGCTCCGTTAGTGAAATGCGGCCGGCCGACATAATTGCCGCCGCAGATCGTTTTGGGCTGAAGGTGGGGTGGACAGCCGATATAAAAATTTGGCGTCGAGAAAAAAGCTACGATGAGCTTGAGCTAGTCAAAAAGAGCACTTTTTTCTTCGACGACAAAGAGATTGTTCGGTAGCGAAGCCTCCATTAAAGGTTGAGTGTCCGCTATACTGAGGGGGCGGAGTTTCCGCTCGGCGGCACGAGGACAATGACAGACGAGCAAAAAATCATCGAGCGTTACACGTGCGGCGAGCTCCTCGAGCTATTCGTCGAGCGCATGCGACGCCATCACCGTGATGACGCTGGCAAAGCGTTTAAAGCAACCCTTATCAAGCTCCACAATGAGGGAACGATCGACGTTCTCGAACCCGCACGTACGATTTCCAGTTCTTCGATAAATCAACATGACTTCTTTGTGGCCATGCACGTCTATTGCGAACTCATTCCGGCCCTTCAGGCCGAGGTGCCCGCGATGGTTTCCGCAGTGAAGTCTTTGGTTGCACGCGCGGGTGATGATCTTGCCTCCGGAAGCCCGAATGGAGCTTTTCGAACATGGGCCGAGCAAGGTGACCGTGCTCGGGCAACGCTCTCCGAGGTAAACGAACAAGACCCAGAGGATGCTACCTATATCTTTCTAGGCCTCCAAGTTCTCGCGGCGCAGTCGCCTGAGGAAGCGCTCACTAGAGCGATTGCATACCTCGGAGGCGCGGGAGCACCAGCGCGTTCTGCTGCAGCGAAAGTAGTCGGAACTATTGCCCTCGGGAGTCAGGAGATGTGTGGCCGTGCTGTCGACGCGCTTTTTGCCGCCAGTCCTTCTGCCGACGACAATTCGCTTGGCCATATCGCCACCGCCATGTGCGAGATAGCTCGTGCCCATCCCGATATGGAAGCCTCGGCGGTCACGTTGCTTGAGGCTGCTACTCCACGGGTCGGCGGTCACGCAATCCATCAGCTTTCGCTCGAACTGATGTTTCATGGCGACGAACTGTCCCCGAACATCGTGGCTTGCGTCACAACAATTCTACAAAGGGTTGCTCCTGGCAACCGCGGGACGCTCGACAATATCGACGCCGCGGGCAGTAAACTTGTTACAAGTGGACGGCTGGATGAAGCGCTCTCTTTGATCTCGCCGCTGATCACGGCACATGGCGAGCTTAGCTCACTTAAGGCGTTCGACAGCTTCTCCTATTCGTTGCTTCAGCTCCCACCCGATCAACTGGCGAAAGTGATCACCGCCTGGCTGCTTTCTCTCAGTTACGATTTGGGCCATGCAGCTATGTCGCTTGTTGGAAGTCATCATGGCGATGCGGCGCTAATTCTTGGGGTCGACCATGCCACTCTCGAGCGACCAGATGCCGATAAAATTGTGCTCGCCCATCGTGCGATCGGGTATCTGTTCATTCATCCAATCACGGCTGCCTCACTGATACTCGGGCTCATTCCGAGCGTCAGTGAGGCCCGCCGCGAAGTGTTCGTCGAGCTTCTCTTTGATCCATTGTTGATCAACTTTTCGGGCGCATTGGCGGATTGGCTAAAAGAACGCGCCAAAGATGAAAACGACACTGCACATCACATCATTAAAGATCTGCTCGCTCGGCTGGAGTCTTACATTGAGGGACTGCGCAAAGCTGGTCGGATCAAGGAGTTGCGTCCTTCGGAACGCGAGCGGCTGATCGAGGGTCATCGCCAGCAACAGTCCATGCGGCAGGTACACAAGCAAGCAGAGAAGAGGTCGGTGCTCATATCACTTGTGAGCCGTTCGGTCCTGCTTTATGGCAATCGTTCGATCAGCTACTTCGGAGGGTCAGACGGCAAGAAACAACGCAACGAAACCAAGATGCACAGCTTCAGCCACAGTATCGAGGCGCCACGTCTCGATATTCTCGAACCGTTCGATCTTGACTACAAGCTGCGGGTATTCCGCGCCATGCGAGGTGCGAAGCCGTGAAGCTTGTCATTCGTGAATATCTCGCTTCCTTGCGCGAACGCGGTGAACTTGACGCCGTGTTGCCCGATTTGCTTACCGAGCTAGGATTTACAGTGTACTCGCGTCCCGCGCGGGGAACGCGCCAATATGGCGTCGACGTCGCCGCAGTCGGCAATGGATGTGATGGTGTTCGCCGCGTCCATCTGTTCTCGGTCAAATCTGGCGACCTCGACCGCAATGAGTGGAATACGTCATCGCCGCAAAGTCTCAGACCATCCCTCGACGAAATACTCGATCACTACATCGCTAGCCGGATTCCGCCCGAGTATGCCGCTCTGCCGATCGCTATTTGTCTTACGTTCGGCGGTGCGATCGATGAGCAGGTTCGAGCTGAAGTGACCGGCTATATGACCCGTAACACCACCGCACGCGTCAGCTACGAAGAATGGAATGGCGACCGATTAGCGGACGTCATCCTCAGCGGTATCTTGCGCGAAGGCTTGCTGCCGCCCGTACTGCGAAGCCATCTGCGCAAGAGCGTCGCGATGGTTGAGGAACCCGATATCGCACTGGATCATTTTGGTAAACTTCTGCGCGCGTTGGCGGACACGCCCGGCTCAACTGCGACGGCACGGCTGTCTCAGGCCCGGATGATAAATATTTGCCTGTGGATCATGTTCGTTTGGGCACGCGAGGCGAACAATGTGGAGGCACCTTATCGGGCCAGTGAACGCGCCAAGCTTGAGGTCTGGCATCTGCTAAAGACTGACGTCGCGCGCTCGGGAAAGACGGCAGAAGCAGCGGGCTTTGTCATCAACGAACTTTTCGAGCTTCATTTCGCGATCTGGGACGAATTGTTCGAGAAAAAAATCTTGCCGCACGCCGATGCCCGGCACGCGCTTTCATCGGCAGTCGGATCCTATGCATCGCTTGATGTAAACCTTAAGCTATTTGAATTTGTCGGGCGCCTGGCGCTGCGAGGCTTGTGGCTCGTGTGGCAACTCGCGCCGACCAGAGGTCCTGTCGTGCTCGATGAGGTTTATTTCGGAACGCTTCCCACAATGCTCGCCGAAGTCAACAAAGCAACGCTGGCGCGGATCGACGGACTCTGCATGCAGCTTATGAAAATCGTCAGCAACAATCGCGCGCTACTGTCTCCGATCGGTGATTGGCAGGCAATTGATATTGGCCTTGCCTTCACGTTTCTCGCCTGCCGCCCTGCCATGCACGGCGCGATAGATCAATGGACGGAAGAACTGGTCAGCCGTAGTATTTTCGCGTTCAAAGCTCATGGTCGGTATCCAGTGATCAGTCCGTCCTATTGGGATCTTATCGATCATCCGTCCGAACGTAGCGAGGAATACCGCCGAAATTCCACCGAGGGCAGTATTCTGTATCCGATGCTCGCGCAATGGGCAGCAGCTAGGGGAAAGCAGGACGTCTTCGACGAACTGGCGGAGTTCAAGGCTAAATCGCTCGCCCATTGTACATTTCAGACATGGTTCCCGGACGACGACAGCGAAGACAACATTTACTTGGGGCAGGACAATCACGGTGCCGTCCTCACCGACATTCCTGTTACAGCGGGTTCGCGGGATGCACTAAATTTCGTATTAGAAGAGGCCACCAACAACCCACATTACGATGGCTTGTCCGCGGTCCGCTTTGGCCATTGGCCGATTGTGCTTACAGCGTGCCGATGTCACCGACTACCTGTTCCACCACAGGTCTGGCGCGACCTTCTCACCGCAATCGGCCCACATGTTGAGGACGGACAGCATCTAACGGGTCAAGACGCATGTTAGGGATTGCGACAACAAGGATTCGCCCTCTCACCGAAGAGATTGTGAACGATATTATGGAGCGTGCAGGTGGCAGACGAGCACATCCGGATCACGACCGGCGAGCTACTAGAAACGCCGACTACGTTGTCGGTAATGCAGTGATCGAGCTGAAGATTCTTGATGACGAAGGCCTGAGCAAAGCAGATCGGCAGGCCAAGCTTGCTGCTTTGTTCACCGTGCTCGACCCAGAAAGGCCGGTTCATGTCCTAGATCGCGAGCGTCTCGATCTGGCCGGACGGCGGAGTTACGATCGCACGATGGAAGGCCCGATTAAGGGCGCGGTTAAGAGCGCGAAGGGGCAGCTCGCACAATCTCGATCCGAATTTCCGGACGCGAAACGATCAATTCTGATGATCGTCAACAACGCCAACACGGCGCTTGATCATGATGAAATCGTTGAAATGGCCGGCCGTCGTGCACGAAATGATACTGAACAAATCGACGGCGTTGTTGTTGCCGGCGCCTACCTTCACAGCGATGGTTTCGATACGATTGCTTTATGGCCGATCGATTATGTTCCTATCTCCCTTGATATGGCCTTCCCGGAGTACGAAGCGCTGCGGAAGGCGTTTCATCATTATGCCGAGCGCGCAATGACGGATGCGGTCATCAATGGGCTGTCAGCCGATATGACTAAAGGGCCAATCCTCGATACAGCATTCGAGGTCGACGGCAAGACCTTCGTTAAGCCCGCGCCTCCCATGGTAAAGAGCTCCGACTTCTACATTACTGGTCGAGCACGTCTGAATAGTACTGGGAGCGAGAAAAGCCCGGTCGTGGGGCTGACATTTCCGGAACTCGATCACGATGAGTGGGCAAAATTTCGAGAATATATGCCTTTAGATGTGTCACTTGGCGAGCACTTCGAGGACTGGTGTGCTCAGCGGCAAGATGCCGTCTCTCAAGGAACTTCTCTCAGGCCGCTGGTTCCGATACCTGTGACCTTTGCTGCATGGAGTTCAAGTTTTGGTGGTAGAACGGCCCCGCGTCATTTCACGCCGGTGCGCGAGTACGCAAATCGACTCTATCAACAGGCGGTAACCAACGTGATCGACGGCGCGCGCGATCTGGAAAAGACAAAGGTGATCCCCAACCGATATATCCTCGCAGTCACAGAACTAATCGGGCAGGACCAAGCCAACGACATATCGCATATCTTCCTGATTGAGCAGCACGTTGCCGCTGAGCCGAAGCAGACAGCACTCGTCAAGAATGCACGGATCTTCCATCTGCATGCCTGTACGCTCGGTGCATCCTATGCCGTAAAGCACGGCGTTACATCACTCCGCTGGAAAAAGGTAATGACGTATGCATGGGTGTAATACAGTGGGGTTTGCGGATTTTGAAGCGGTCCAGCGGCAATTATTTCCGTCTTAAGCTGCTGTCTGTAATGCCCAATTCAGAAGCGCGAGGTGAAATGCTTCTCTGTGTCGTCTGTGTTTTCCAGCCGCTTGAATTTTCTAAATGATCAGCCGAATTCCCTTCACAAGAGCCGCGGCTCATCCATAATAATTCGTCGAAACACCACGAGATGATGGCCATTGTAAGCCTAATTCCTTGAGTCGGCCTTGGGCCACAATTTGTTAGCGACGAGGGAGTTAAGAATGCGGACTGCCCTTTACTTTCCCCACACCGAAGTGCGCAGCAAAAACGTTATGCATTCCAGCCTCCTCCTTTGGGATAGTTTGGAATACATCGTGCCCTTTCGCGGTTATCGGCCAAACTACCGAGATCGCGACATGGGCGAAGCGATGGAAATCATAGGCCAATCCCGGTGTCCGTCGAAAGCGGAAAAGCTTCGTGTTCACGAGCTGATGGAAGATCTTCTGCGTGGCGGGACGCCCGAGACATTTTTCTATTCTCCAAGGTCTGGAAAGACTGACTATGACGTATGGCCACAGAAACTTGCGCCCGAGACATGGGATCTGCTTGTTGAACATAGGGTAACCAACAGATATCTCGGCAACCACGATTATCCAATGAGCCAAGCGGCAGGCCTGTCACTCATGGCCGTTCTCGCAGATGTGCTGGCTGGAAGTACTCGAGCGCGAATAACAGATCGTGATCTGGCTTACGCAACTATAGCCAACGCAGTGAAGGTCGCACAGCCGGCCGGCGACGTCATACGTGTGGTTCCGCTGACGTTAAAGGGGATCGCTGTCGACCGTATCCCATTCGATCGCCTCATAGCATATCGGAAGCGAGAAGCGCGAGAATCGGGCGGAGATTACCGGAAGTTGCGACACAACTACCAGCAAGCAGTGGAGACGCACGTAGCAAAGATCGCCACCGTCGATCCTCATTCACCGGATCGCGAAGAGTTGGATCGGGCTTTCCGTTCTGACATGGAGGATGACCTTGCCGATCTGAAGAAAGAGCTAGGATTTGCGAAGCGAGATGCGTGGCTGTCTAAGGATGTGGTAGCTCTGGTGGTCGCTGGAGGAGGGTTACTCGGTGCAGCAGCAGGTCTACCCGGTATACCGATTCCACAAGTCGTCGGGTTAGGGGGAGGAGCCGCTCTCCTTGCCGGTTTGCTGGGGTCAGGAAACAAGTTGGCGAAGGCCAGATATGACGTGCTTCGAAAGCATCCGATGGCCTATCTCCATGAGCTCTCCGAACTTCGTGCCTAAAAGGCAAAAAGGGGAGCTGTCGATTTGGAATGACCATTTACAATAACGACGCACGGCCCCTCAGAGCCCTCTCTAAAGGCGAAGTACGATCCTGTCCGTCAGCAAAGGAGTAGCGGCACGATGAAGTCTGCGCCGTCTGGCGGAAGGGCAACGCGAGACCGGCGTATTTTAGCTTTCAGGCGTATGCTGTGACCTATAGGACAGCGTTGAAGGTCCGTAACGGCAAATGCACAGGGTCGGTCGATCTTCCGAAGGGCGCTTCTGTAGCAAAACTTTTAAATCTAACCGCGTTCAGGCTCCGAGCTGGCCATCTGGCAGGCATTTTGCGTGAGCGGAAATGATTTCCATATCAGCCCTAACCGGACATTTCGATCAGAAACCCTGATGTCAGCTTTACGCCCCCGATGCGTCGTGGCGGCCATCCTTGCTTTTCCCAAAGCAGCCGCCATCTTTGGCCATTTGTTCAATATGGGATGTTATAAGGACCGAACCGCGCCCTTGGGTTGAACTCTTATTAACCTCAGCCTGTTCGAGAATTAGACGCATGGGTGCGTTATTGGTCAGGCGATACTTTCTCAAGCCTCGCACTATGGGCTAAAGATTCCTGTTCAGGTACAAGCCCTTCCCAAGTGTCATGAACCCACCGACTCACGCCTGTAATCTTACGGGCTAATAGTTGATCGGGATTCGAACATTCCGCAAAATCGCCGTCTCGAAAATCATAGTTCGCTTTGTGCTCTTCGAGCTCCCGTTGAGCGCGACGATAGATCATCCACAGACGCTGCGGCTTGCGAAGCTGCAGCCAGCTTGTCAGCGCGCCCGCTAAGACTGACAAGAATGACGGCACACCTTTAGCCCAAAGGTCGTCTTTGCCAAGCGTGACGAATAGCGGTGCGGTTAGTGTGCAGGCAATAATTATCGAGAAGCAAAGCTGAGCCTCGATTTTATTGTGGTCCGCCTTGTTGCGAAATCCTTTTCGCACTGATGAATAGTAGTCAACTGCAGATGCAAACGTGTCTTCTGGAAGGGTTCTGTCCTTACGGAACATATCAAAGGCTCTCATCAAAGATTTCAGTCTAAGCAAAGCAGTTTCACGTGCTTCATGGGATATCGTTTGTTCAATGCCTTGCGCATCAACTGCAGCGTCGCCTCGAAAGCGTCCTGTTCGGACGCCGTCTAGCTCAGAGGGCGTCTGCTTCTGAAAGTTGCCGCTTGTTTTTCAGGATGTTTTTCGCATTTCAGGTTTCCGGCGAGTTTTACGAGGCAACCGGCGTCGGACAGTCGGCGTCGCGCCGCGAAATCTATTGTCTATCTGATCAAGTGTCTCTCGCGCTGTGTATGCATTCACCTCAAGCAAATCCTCGAACAGGCTAATTCCCAGCTCTCGGGTCGCGGGGCCAAGTCGGTGCAACGTAACTGAGATGTCGACAAGCTCGGCGGCGGACCCGGCTGTGGCGGTTCGAATGTCGCCAAGCTCGTGCTTCCAAGTCGCAAGTAGGGCAGATGCGATGGTTCCAACCAGTTCGCCGGCGTCTGGAAGAAGCGTTTGCAGCCGATCAACGATAAAGGTCGATTGGACTGTGGCATGCTTCTCGATAAAGGGGGAAAGGGCCGTAAGAAACTCCAGCCATTCCGGCGTAGGCACTATGTCATCCACGATACGGAACAAGTCGGTGATAGCGGACCACGTGCGATCGTCCGCCTTGGGAATTGCCCTCTTTAGAAGCTCGGCACACGCCCGCCGTAGCGCTTCATCTGGCCACATATTGACGCATGCATAAGCGATTCCTGTCAGCGCTTCCGGTGGTCCCTGTGTTAAGATGTCATCGACCATCTTCGTCGACCATGAGAGCTTGGGCTGGACAATTGAGATGAGACCCGCAAGCTCTCCTCGAGCCTGCTGCACCAACGGTGCCTTTTGGCCTTGCCATTTCAGAAGGACACCCTCTACGAAGTTGGGTATTACCCACTGGAGATGCGCCAACAGGATCGCGGCCTCGCGGGATGTCTCCAGTCCGGGGTATCGCGCGAATAGTTCGGCTAGCAACTTATGTAGTTTCGTGGAGTCGTCTGGCCGAACGTATTGCATGAAACGCAGCATTGCGCTCCACACCCGCACGTCGTCCCCCCGTTCTATGTGATGCTGCAAAAGCGCGATTAGTTCGTCTGGGAGCTTTCGCTGGAGATAGACTCGCGCCAGCACCTCGAGAATGGGGAAATTTCCATGCGGCAGCACCCCGAAACCATCCATTCTCCAGAGTACGGATCCGTTCCCGGAGGGCTTCGTCAGTTCTTCGGCGCCAGTGCCGAGGAGCGTCTCCTCTCCGTCGTCTTCAACGCTGATGGCAGTAGACGGATCCGAAGGTTTAGTGAGCCACCCGGTTAGAAGCTTCACGATCTCATCGCTGAGTGGCTTGTCTCGATGCAGGATTCGCTCTAGGCCGCGCGCAACGCTTCCGAAATATTCCTCTCCGGTAAACCCGCGGCTATCCAAATCGAGAATAGCACGTTCGAATGTCGGGGGATCGGCAACGTCGCCGAGCTCAGCAAGCGCATATCCGACGGCGCGTGTCCCGAACTGTGGATCTAGTTCGGCGATGATCTTAAAAGCACGCTCCGGGTTTGCTTTTGCGAAATTTGCAAATTCACGGGAGAGCTGAACATTGCCACCTTTCATCCAGTCTCGTGGATTGTCCCATTTGGTCGCGTCTGGTAGCCGCTTGAAGGCATTGACGATCTCCTCGTCCTTTGCCTTGGACATGGAGTCCAACGACATTGGAGAACCAACCCAACGCACCTGAACGCCAGCGCGAATGCGCCGCTCACCAAACTTCCGCACGCCCTCGGCGACTTTTTGCGTTGTTGTCTCATTAAGCCGCTCAGTCGGCAGCGACTGAAGTAGTTCCAGTTTCATGCGCTCAACGGCCCGAAAGAAGCTACGGCGTTCCTTTGGATCCCGCTCATCTCCAGGGGACGGGCTGTAAGATCCGACAAACTCACAGAATTGCCTGATCTGATCGTCGGACCAGTGCGCTGCGGCCGTTTCGATAAGGCGCTTTGTCGTTCCGATTCCGTCGTGAACGTTGCCGAGGTGAAGCCGCCTTACGTCACTTAGCAAGTAAGTCAGCGCGAAGTCGGCTAACTTGTCAGCGTGCGTTGCTAGCGCGTGTGTGAACAAACGGTGAGTCGGAACCGTGTCATTGTCTTGATGATCGATAATCCAGTCCTTCGCGGCCTCGGGATCCTCATCGGCGAGCGAATCGAGGGCGGTGACGAAGGCCGTGAGGAGGGCGTGCTCCCGCGATTGGCTGGACTCTTCTTCCTCAAAATGTAGGCCGACGCCATAGGGAATTGCGTAGCCGAGTCCGCCTCGTTCCACTTTTACATTGGCCAGCGCGGCAAGCGCCCGCTCAAGCCAAGGCCAAAGAATGTTAAGGAATTCTCTCGGTCGCGTCCGAGCGATCTCGTCAAGAGTGTTATAGCCCTCGCTTTGCTCCAGAAGCCGGTGGAAGGGCTCGGATTGCGATCCGTTCAAGTAATACGAGAGCGATCCTTCGTCTTCGGCGTCGATTGACGCAGCTCTCGCTGCGGACTCGACCATTGTCGCCGCTAACTGCTTGTCCAGCCTTGCCAGAGCTAGCTTTAGTGCAACGTCTGGCTGCTCGGCACCGATCGTGGAAATTGCGTGCTCGAAAGCAAAATCGGCAATGTCCGAGCGTTTGACGACTTGAGTTGCCAAATCAAGTTCGGCATCGGACCACTTAGGCACTTCCTGAAGCACGGCCCAAACGTTTCCGTCATTCTCTGTGTTGTGAAGCCAGACCGACCTAATCAGCTTTACCACGCTGGCACTGTCAAACAGCACAGCTTTCATGAGCGTGGTCGTCGCGATGCCGACTTCGGCGGATATGGTCATTGCCTCGGTTATTGCCGAGTGCTTCAAGCGTTCGAACCAGCCAGGGCTGCCCTGCATCGCTTGCAATGCAATTCTGCGCGTGGCCGACGCGAGTGCGGATTGCATCAGCGAAACTTCGATTTCTGTTGGCGCACTCTGACTGCCTAGGAATTCGACAAGCAGGAAGCGAAGATGCCGGCGCTCTGCCCCATTCCAAATTACCTCTATTTCAGAGGAGTACGTTGGAGGATCGACATTTCGGAGATAAGAGAGGCCAGCCAACGTTTTTGGCCGAATGAAAAGTGACGCTTGTCGCCCCAGCACGTAAGCCGAAAGTCGCCCCTCTTTCTCCGCAAAGGAACGGGCGAGCGCATGCTCGAACAGAGTCTGGTGTGTGAACCCAATCTTACCATCCGTGCCGAAGTCGGTCAGAACACCGGCGGCGATCAATGCCGCGACTCCCTCCGGCTCGGCTGCGTATCGTGCGCTCGGAACCCATAGGTTCTCGTGCTCGGCCATATCCTCCGCTATTCGCGAAGTTAGTGCTGCAAGCGGGCCACCCTTTGGTGCCGTGAGAATGCGTTCCTTCCACAGCCGGTCCAGCAATTTCTGATAGTTGGTGAAATCGTCGGCGCCGCCTCTGTCAAGCAGACTCAAGAAGGTTTTCAAAGTCTGGGGAGACCTCATCAGGCGTTGTGCGTCCACCGGCCATCCCGCTGCGCTGACGCCGTTACGTTCCAAGATTTCCAGGACGGTCGACCATGCGGGTAAGTCAAGGAAAAGGCTGTCAGCGCGCACTGTTTTGAGACGAGTATCGTGCTCGTATTCGAAGGTTCGTGAAGACACTACAATGTGTAGATTGGAGACTCCACCCAGCCGACGCACGATGTTGAGCAAAACATTCAATCGACCAGTTTTCAGGTCTAGGTAGCTTGCGAGAGCATCGAGCTGATCGATAATGAGAACGACCGGCCTTATCCGGGCAATGTCTGAAAGCAGGCTAGTGACTGTCTGATTCAGTCCCAGTGCCACGCGCAAGGCTTCTTCATCGGCGACCGATGGATCGATCAGGTCGGCCTTGATCGCGAGGAAGGGTAGCTTATGTTCCCTGAGATGCCGCGCGAGCGTAGCGAGAAGCGCCGACTTGCCCGCGCCCGGCTCGCCAAGCAGAGCGGTCGTTGACCCCTCGGCGCCTTCGATCTTTGCCAGTAGATTGGCGAGTTCTGGGCGAGGAATTTCGGTGCCGTCAGGTAAGCTCCTCGACCATTCCAAAAGTTCCTGCGAAGCAGCTTCGAGAGACTTCATGGAGGAGCGGGCTGCAACAAAGGCGTCTTCTTCGACCACAGTTGTCAGCGAGACTTCTAACTCTGCCCATAAGAGTTCAACGAGAGCTGGGTCCGAAGCGCGTGCAACGTCTTCGGTCCGCAGCGAGAAAATCATGTGGAACGAACCGCTTTCGGTTCGCTCCAGCTCAATGGATTCGTCGTTGAAATGTTGGCGGAGAGCCTCACTGATCTTCTCGCAGCGCTCAGCTGGAAAATCTTTAGGCTCTCCCGCAAACGAAAACACCACGCTCACGCGTTGTTGCTGCGGCACGGGGGGGGG
>NZ_LMNZ01000007.1:28706-29986 GCF_001423445.1 Rhizobium sp. Leaf311
TGAACTTGACGGATAACGCTTGATCCTAAGCGAGATGAGTTCAAAGGCAAAAGCTGCGGCATGAGCCGCGGCAACCGGCTGATAGATGGCGTCCTTTTCATGCTCCTTACCTTCCCTGGCATCGGAGATCCCCCGAATGACGATTGCCGGTGTGCTTTCCTGCCGCGCAGCGGACAGTGCCCCGTAGCCCTCCATTTCAATTGCCTGCGCATCACCGCAGTGCTTCGAGATCTGCGTTTCGAGCTGGGAGGTTGCGTCTGCCGATACTGCCTCTACCGAAACAATTGGAGCGATCACTGCCCCAGGGGGGTAGGGCTTAGGATAATCGTCGATGCTTGGCAGCGAGCCCCTGAGGGCCGGTCGGATACGATCAACCCATTCGCCATCGCGCTCCACCTTCGTAGCCAGTTGAACGAGGACCTGATCTGCGGGGAAGACCGCTGCCCGCGCATTAAACTCACTACCCTCGTACTTGCCCGAATAGGGAGAATAGATCTTACTCGAGGCGACCACCGATCCGATTGGGACGTCCTTCTTGCGGGATCCCGCCACACCGACAAATATGATCATGTCGAATGGCCCGCATTCCTGCGCTGGATAGATCACCGATGCCTGGGCCTCGAGGTTGCCGGCGCGGCTTTCTGCAACAACGACTAAACAATCCTCGCCATCTGATGAGAAACTGCCAAGCTCGACGATTTGATGATTCCGAAGGGTCTTGTCGCCCAGCGCTTCGAGGTGCGCGCGCACTGCGCGCATCTCGAGTGCAATCGCTGTAACAATGAGTACGCGGCGCAGGCCACGTTGATCAGCGTCAGCGAAAATTTCGTTGGCGGTTCGACTCGTCACGTGCCCTCAGTATCCCTCGATAAGTAGTGAAACCTATTCCGGCGCCAGGGGCCAGCGCAACCTGTTTCGATTGATATCCCACCTTGAAAGAGGGCCGAGCATAAGAAATGCCACAAGGCTCTGGCCTTGATTTGGGTTGCCGCCAAGCGAAGCCAGTGGTTGCGGTTAGATTGTGGCTTTTTCGCCTGAGCACGGTAGAAGACAGTCCGCAATCGGGGCCAAATCGGTCGGTGAAGTGGACAACTGATTTGGCGCGCACGGCGGGTTTCGTTAGTGCGAAGCGGATTTGCGCTCGGCCAACGTGCGTTACAACCGGCCGAATTTACAAGTCTCCTAAGATTCAGGCCCCCGCAACCAAAATATCTGACATCCCAATAAAGCCCCATCACGGGGCTTTTTGCGTTTTGGGGCTCCAGTTGCGTCAGCGCGGC
>NZ_LMNZ01000007.1:30081-315778 GCF_001423445.1 Rhizobium sp. Leaf311
CCCTACGATCGGCAGTTCCGCGCCGTCGGGCACGACATTAATGCGGCAGGTAAGTTTAAGGAGCTTGTCTGCGGCAAGGAAATGTCGCTCCACCAGATCGAGAACCTCCTTGGATGCCATGTTGTTGGCGATGTCGCCTTGCGCCGGCAGGCTCGCCAGTTGCGGGCCGGGCGGGTGCCTTGCCCCATCACCATCGGCTGGACAAGATCGCGCAAGATCGGCATCACGCGCT
Source organism: Rhizobium sp. Leaf311 (assembly GCF_001423445.1). Lineage (NCBI taxonomy): Bacteria > Pseudomonadati > Pseudomonadota > Alphaproteobacteria > Hyphomicrobiales > Rhizobiaceae > Rhizobium > Rhizobium sp. Leaf311. Next base: position 30,314 of record NZ_LMNZ01000007.1, read on the forward strand.
GATTGGCGTTACCGTCCACGTTGTTACGGGCTAGGACCAGTAGCTTGCGGATAACAACATCGACACTGGCCGGATTTAAACCGCTGCTTCAGCCTGTGGCGGACCTGTCCTGCAAATCCTCCGTCCACGCCTCGGTGGCGGCAAGCTCCAGGGCGAGCTGATCACCCGTGAATCTACTCCATCCAGTCCGTCGGGATCGCAACGCTCGGGCGGCCTTCGTCATACCGGTACCGGATCTGCCGCATCGGACCGGTTGGTGTTCATTTGATTTTTGAATGTGTTGATTCGTTTCATCCGGGTGGGTTCAAGGATCGCTCATGTTCGAGCCGCCCTATGTTTTAGAGAGAGTTCAATATGTTCGATGATAGGTGATCTTGAACAAAGCGCAGGTGCGCGAAGTTGGATCGTCAACTCCCAGCTTAGAGCGGCCAACTAGTGCTCTTGAGGAAGCTGAGCCGATCCGGACATCCGACGGACCGTCAAGAAGCATGGAAAGAGCCGACGTGAGTCCTATGGCCCGCCATGAAAACAGCGCTGCGATCTTTAGGGTGTCTAACGTTTTATAAAGAGCGCAAGCCCAGCCGGGTTCACCAGTGATCCCGATCTGCCCAAGCTACCGTAGTTTCGCTTTCAGGGTAGAATCAGGGAAGCAGGTTGATTCAAGCCCATTCTTGGACTGCCAGTCACCTATCGAGCGTCTGGTCTTGAAGCCCGCAAGGCCGTCGGGTTTGCCGACATCATAGCCCTTGTTAATCAGCGCCTTTTGCATCGCCAGGACATCGGACCGCAACATGGAACCGACATCGTCCCATTTTGCTTCAAATGGTCCTGCATTGTATGCGATGCGATCTGCAAGATTGCCGATGAAAAGAGCGTAGAGATCTGAGTTGTTATATTCCTTGATGATGTAAAAATTGGGTGTCACCACGAATTCGGGCCCGTGCCGTCCGGCTGGAACCAGCATCATTCCATCCGCACTCAAATCGTTGGACGGAAAGGCTTTTCCCGAGATCCGCTTGATGCCAAGACGAGTCCAGTCGGCCACTGGGCGGGCGAGATCTGGGCCTTCCTGGGCACAGGAAACATCGCTTGGTATGGAAACTTCAAAGCCCCAATCGCGATTGCGTTGCCAACCGCGCTTTGAAAGATAGTTGGCGATGGATGCCAGTGCGTCGGGCACGGAATTCCATATGTCACTGTGGCCATCGCCGTCGAAATCGACGGCATATTTCAGATAGCTTGACGGCATGAATTGCGGTTGACCGAGCGCTCCAGCCCACGATCCCATCATCTGGAATGGAGAGATGTCGCCTCTTTCGATGATCTTCAAAGCATCGATCAGCTCGTCGCGGAACATGTCCTTGCGAGTTGACGCATAAGCCTTCGTAGCCAGGACGTCGATGACGGCATTCGGCAATTTTGCCCGTCCAAAGCCTGACTCGCGACCCCAGATCGCAACCACGATATTTCCTGGAACGCCGTAGGTCGCTTCGATCCGCTTAAGGGTCGCAGCATGGGTGGCAGCGAGCGAGCGCCCTGTGGCGGCGAGGCCCTGCAGGCGCTTTTCCGCGAAATAGGCACCGGGGGATGAGAACTCAGCCTGGCTTTGCGCCTGTTCCTGCGGCGGCTTCTGACCGGGTACGATGAGGTCCGGAAGCCTCCAGTTGATCGTCAGGCCTGTAAGACTTGCCTCTAGCGTCTTCTGGGATATCCCTGCCTTTCGCGCTTCGGGCCAAATCTCCTTCTTCAGCCATATATTGAAATCCGCGTCATATCTGGCGGCAGCAGCACCTGTCGGAACAGACTGGGCAAAGCTCGCAACAGGAGACAGCAGCGAGACCGTCGCTGCGAGGAGGAGGCCGATGGTCTTGGAGGGCATTCGGTTTCCTTTACAAGGCTGAATCCATTTGCGCAGAAGGGCCGCGGTCATGCGTCAGATGGCTGTCCGCGCGCGCAGGGCGGCGGTCAGCGTGCCCTCGTCGAGGTAATCAAGTTCCCCACCAACAGGCACGCCATGCGCCAGCCGCGTGATCTTGACATCAAGATCCTGAAGGCGATCGGTGATGTAATGCGCCGTGGCCTGCCCCTCGACCGTGGCGTTTACGGCAATAATCAGTTCACGGATACCGCCGGCGCTGACGCGGTCTATGAGCCCCTTGATATTGAGATCTTCCGGCCCGACGCCATCGAGCGGGGATAGGGTGCCACCAAGGACATGATAGGCGGTGTTCATTGCGCCTGCCCGTTCAAGGGCCCACAAATCGGATACATCTTCCACAACGATGATGACTGTCTGGTCCCGTCGCTCGTCGGAGCATACGGTACAGGGATCAATCGTATCCACATTGCCGCAGCAGGAGCAGATTTTGACCTTTTGATAGGCTTCTTCCATGGCCAGACCAAGTGGCCCGAGAAGCTGTTCCTTCTTCTTGATGAGATGCAGTGCCGCACGCCGGGCCGAGCGGGGCCCAAGGCCCGGCACTTTCGCCAGAAGCTGGATCAGTTTTTCGATTTCAGGACCGGTGACTCGTTTTGCCATTCGGTGCTTTTAGCCCATATGAGTACAAAACGGAATCATTTGAGGAGTTCCAAGCGATGAAACTTCACGCGGTATGTGCAGGACGAGCCGAAAAGCTACCCGGCAAGAGCTACAAGACCGGCATTTTCAAAATGCCGCTCACTGGCCGCGTGCTGATCGACGCCGAAGGCATCGTCGGCGATGCCATCTGCAACACCAAGCACCATGGGGGCGTAGATCAGGCCGTTTATGTCGAAGGGCTGCTGACACTGAACTGGTGGAGCGAAACACTCGGCAGGCCGGTCAATCCCGGCACGTTCGGTGAAAACCTTGTGCTGACGGATTTGGACAACAGGGATGTCCATGTGGGGGATCGTTTCGTCATCGGCGGGGTAACGCTCGAGGCGACATCGGCGCGAATTCCCTGTGCGACATTCAGCGCGCGCATGGGCGATCCACACTTTGCCCGGACTTACAGCGCAGCGGCTCGTCCCGGCATCTATTGTCGTGTCATATCAGGTGGAGATGTCGGAGAGGGAGACGCTGTCTCTTTTGAGGCCTTCGAAGGCGAAAGAGTGTCGATTGCTGAAACCATGGCAGCATTTGGCAAGCGTCTGGATGAAAAAACGAGGCAGCGATTTCTCGCCGCCCCAATACACTGCAAACTGCGACGCAGTCTCGATCTCGGTTAGAAGGGAAGCTTCATACCGGGTGGAATTGGCAGTCCGGCCGTGAGATCGCGGGTTTTTTCGGCTGTGATGGTTTCGGCGCGCTGCTTGGCGTCGTTGTGGGCGGCAACCAGCAGGTCTTCGAGAATCTCGACCTCTTCTTCCTTCAGAAGCGAGGGATCGATCTTGACGCCGAGGAGGGAGCCTTTGCCGCTCATACGCACGGTCACGAGGCCGCCGCCTGATTTTCCCTCGATCTCGAGCGCAGCAATTTCTTCCTGCATCTTCTCCATCTTGGCCTGCATTTCTTTGACCTTGCCCATCATGCCCATGATGTCGCGCATGTCGAAACTCCTGTTTTTTCCTAGAATTCTATGTCGTCGCCCGGAAGAATGTCGCCTTCGCTCGATTCGGCAACAGAGGGCGGCACGATGACCTCCAGATCGTCCGGCACCGCTGTACGGATGCGCACGTCGGTGATCTTCGCGCCGGGGAACTGTGCCAGAATAGCGGCAACGTCGGGATCCTGCCGGGCATCAACGAGCCGGGCGTCGCGGGCATTGCCTTCCGCTTCGACAAGCGTTGGCGACCCTTCTTCCTTGCTCAAGCTGACCAGCCAGTGAATACCAGTCCATTCCTTCAGTCTCACACCAAGTTCACCGGGCAGGGAGCCGGGGGCTCCTTCGCTGAGGCGCATGTCGAGCCGGCCTGGTTCAAGCCGCACAAGCCGCACGAAATTGCGCACCAGCGCCTTCATGCGCGGATCGCGGTTCTTGGTGCAAAGCTCCACGACATCTTCAAGCGAGTTGACCGGGACTTTTGGCTCCGGCTTTTCCTCGGGCCTTGGGGCAGAGATTGCTGCATCCTGCGGTCGGCTGTCGGGCACGGCACGAAGCATGGCTGTCGGCTGCGGCGTGGACTGGCGTTGCGGTGAAGCGTAAGCCGTCTGTGCGGATGCGACGGCCTGCGTCGACGCATAAGCCCGCGCGCCGCCGCCATTGCCGCCACCGGATGGCGCCCCATTTGCATTGCCTCCCTCACCATTTGCCATTTCCAGCAAACGGCGGGCCGCATCTTCAGGCGCGGGCAAGTTGGCAGCGTGAGATAGCCGGATGAGAACCATCTCGGCAGCACCCGCCGGGCGGGATGCATTTTCGGTTTCCGGAATGCCTTTCAGGAGCATTTGCCATATGCGGGACAAGGCCGAGACAGCGATGCTGTCGGCAAATTCCGCACCCCTGACACGCTCGACTTCCGAAAGAGACGGATCGTCAGCGGCATCAGGGACATATTTCATGCGGGTGACGAGATGCGTAAAATCGGCAAGATCGTTCAACACGACGACCGGGTTGGCGCCAGCCTCATATTGTCCGGTAAATTCGGCGAGAGCTGCGGCAACATCGCCCTTTGCGACGTGATGAAACAGGTCGACGATACGGGCACGGTCGGCAAGGCCCAGCATTCCGCGAACCGCTTCGGCTTCAACGCGCCCGCCGCCATGGGCAATGGCCTGATCAAGCAGGGAGAGACCGTCTCGCGCAGAACCTTCTGCCGCGCGAGCGATCATTGCTAGTGCCTGCGGTTCGGCCTCGAAGCCTTCCTTCGCGGCGATAGCCGTAAACAGCCCGACCAGATCCGCAGCGCTGATCCGGCGCAGATCGAAACGCTGGCAGCGCGATAGAACGGTAATCGGTACCTTCCGGATTTCCGTCGTGGCGAAAATGAATTTCACATGTTCCGGCGGCTCTTCCAAGGTCTTCAAAAGACCGTTGAAAGCCTGCGTCGAGAGCATGTGGACTTCGTCGATGATGTAGACCTTGTACCGGGCCGACACCGGACGATAGCGCACCTGCTCGATAATTTCTCTGATGTCATCGATACCGGTATGGGACGCGGCATCCATCTCGATGACATCGACATGACGTCCTTCCATGATCGCCTGGCAATGCTCGCCGGGAATGCGCAGATCGATGGTTGGCTTGTCTATCTCGTCGGTTTTGTAATTGAGTGCCCGGGCCAGAATGCGGGCGGTGGTCGTCTTTCCGACTCCGCGTACGCCCGTCAGCATGTAGGCTTGCGCAATTCGCCCCGTCTCGAACGCATTGGTCAGCGTCCGAACCATCGGCTCCTGACCAACCATCAGATCGGAAAAATCTTTCGGGCGGTACTTGCGCGCCAGCACCCGGTAACCTGTACCCTGCTCTTTGGTCTGGGGCGTGTTGGTTCCGGTTTCGCTCATTGCCTCGCCAGTCGTTAGAACATATCGCATGTCTTGGTCGCAAAACCGCTACACACTTTTGCGAGACATGCTTTGGGTGGTGCCCGCTTTCAGGCCGAACTGGCCCGGCGAAACCTGAGCACGTCTTCAAAAAGAAAAGGTGGGAGGCTGGCACGGCGACCCGTGCCTGGCTCGTTAGGGCTGCTTCCTTCCGGACCTGACCCGGTTGGCGAGTGGCTCGTCCACCACCAACCTCCCGAAGGCACATATCGGCAATAATAAAAGCAAATGCAAGCCAAGCCTTCAAAAAACTGCTATCAACCGAAAAACAAATTGGGAGGACGCCTTGGACACATTCCAGCTTGACGAGAGACTGGCGCGCGACAGCGTGCTTATTACCAAGCTTGGACTGTGCCAGCTGCGCCTGCAAAACGACAGTCGTTGGCCATGGCTCGTGCTGGTACCGCAGCGCGCGAAGATGAGCGAATTGTTCGATCTGACGCCGCTTGATCAGGCGGTGCTTACATTCGAAACCAATCAGGTCGCTTCTGCCTTGAAGGAATTGACGGGCGCTACCAAAATAAATGTCGGAGCGCTTGGCAATATCGTGCGGCAACTCCACATTCACGTCATTGCCCGCAGTGAAGGCGATGACTGCTGGCCGGGCCCGATCTGGGGGCAGGGAACACCTGTTCCTTACAAGGACGAAGACAGAGGCAATTTCATGAAAAAACTGGCTGGCGCACTCTGATGATCTCAAGCAGCATATTCGATACCAACTCCCCACATCCCGAACCCAGCACCCTTACCGCCTTTGCCCAGAACGGTCTTGACCGTCTGGCCGAAAAACGGACCGACGACTGCGTCGTCAAGGCGCTGAAGGTGGAGGGTACCCATCTGCTGGCGTTTTCCGGCGCGAAGCTGGTTCTGAAGCATGAGGATCAAATTCTCGATCCCCTCTTCTCCACCTATGAACTCGCCGAACTCTCGCCGGACTTCGATAATGCCATACTGCTGGGCTACAAGGAAAATGGCGAGCCGCGCGTTGCGGTCCCGTTAGGCGTCGCGCAGGACGATCTCGCCAGCCATTACAAGCCGGTGGATGCCCGCACGCTGTATCGCGATCAGTTGATTGGCGAGGAACTGTTGGGAGAGGTCGCTCAGGCCGTATCGCTCCTCAACTGGAATGCGGACAACCGCTTTTGCGGCCGATGCGGCGGGACGATGGAGCTGCGGATCGGCGGTTACAAGCGCATCTGTGCGGCCTGCGAGCATACGATCTTTCCGCGGACAGATCCTGTCGTCATTATGCTGACAATCGATCTGGAGCGCGAATTATGCCTTCTAGGTCGTGGACCGCATTTTGCTCCCGGCATGTATTCCTGCCTCGCAGGATTTCTTGAGCCGGGTGAGACCATAGAGGACGCGGTCCGTCGCGAGACTCACGAAGAAGCAAACATCGATGTCGGACGTGTGCGCTACCATGCCTCACAGCCTTGGCCCATGCCGCATTCCCTGATGATCGGCTGCTATGCGGAAGCGCTGTCGTCAGAGATTACTCGGGACGAAGCGGAGCTTGAAGATTGCCGCTGGTTCACGCGCCAGGAAGTGGCCACCCTTCTGGAAGCGAGCAACGCCAATGGCACCTTGCCCCCACCAAGGGGCGCAATCGCGCACCGGCTCATGCGTGACTGGATCGAGTGGGGGAAATCCGAGTAGGGGCCAGGCCCCGGCTCAGATATTGTTGAGTTTGCGCCGCATGGGATGGCCTTGGTAGACGCCGAGAATGCGGACCTTTTCAGAGAAGAACCGCAGTTCTTCAAGCGCGTGCCTGACGGAATCGTCTTCCGGATGGCCTTCGATATCGGCATAAAACTGGGTGGCGACGAATTTGCCGCCCAACTGGTAGCTTTCCAGCTTGGTCATGTTGATGCCATTCGTCGCAAAGCCGCCCATGGCCTTGTAGAGCGCTGCAGGAATGTTGCGCACATTGAAGACGAATGTCGTGACGATCACCTCATCTGCCGATGTGCGCTTGGCCCAATCCTCATCGCGGGAAAGAACGACGAAACGCGTGACGTTGTTCTCGGAGTCTTCCACATTCTCTGCAAGAATATCCAGCCCATAGAGTTCTGAGGCGAGCCGTGGTGCCAATGCGGCCATGCTACGGTCTCCGCGCTCGGATACCTGCTTTGCAGCGCCGGCGGTGTCGCCCGCAACAACCGGCTTCCAGCCATTCGAGCGGATGATCTTGCGGCACTGTCCAAGCGCATGAATATGGCTGTGAACCGTCTTGATTTCGTCCTTCGCGACACCCGGAAGCACCATCAGCTGAAACCGGATTGGCATGAAATATTCGCCAATGATGTGCAGTCTGGATTCAGGCAGCAGGTGGTGAATATCGGCCACACGGCCAGCCAGCGTATTTTCGATCGGTATCATCGCAAGATCCGCTTCGCCGTTTTCCAGCGCATTGAAAGCGTCCTCGAATGTCGGGCAGGGTAGCGGGTCCATAGTCGGAAACACGTCCCGGCAGGCCATATCGGAGTTTGCGCCGAAATCTCCCTGGAAGGCGATGCGGTTGCTGCTCATGTGATTACCATCAATTCTGTTGGGAGAGGATCTGGCGGGCTCGTTCGAGTTGCGCGGGTGTATCGACGCCAAGCGGAACCGAATTGACGATCTCGGCGTCGATTCTCATACCGGCTTCAAGCGCGCGCAATTGCTCTAGGCTTTCTCGAAGCTCCAATGCGGAAGGTTTCAAGCTTACGAACTTTTCCAGCGCGGCGCGTCTGTATGTGTAGAGCCCGATGTGGTGGTAGAGAGGCCCCTGACCGTAAGGCGCGGTCGCACGGGTAAAGTAAAGCGCCCGCAGCCGTGTGTCCGAGATCGGACTGCCAACGATCTTCACGACGCTGGGGTTGGTCTTTTCGTCTTCGTCTGTGATTTCCACGGTCAAGGTCGAAATATCGGTCGAGGCATTTTCCATTGGCCGCAATGAGGCGCGAATCGTTTCGGCTTCGATGGTCGGAAGATCGCCCTGCACGTTGATGACGAACTCGGCGTTGCCATGAGGATCGGCTTTCTGAAGGGCTTCATAGATGCGATCGGAGCCGGACTGGTGGTCCTGGCGGGTCATCATGACGTCGAAACCGGCATTTTTGACAGCATCGTAAACCTGCGTATCGTCAACAGCGACGACGATTCGCTCTGCACCAGCTTCGCGGGCGCGCATTGCAACCTGAACAATCATCGGCTTGCCCGCAATATCCGCCAGAGGCTTGCCCGGAAGGCGGGTAGAGGCCATTCGTGCCGGAATAAGCACAACAGCCTTTTCGAAATACCGATTATTCATCCAACACCCTTCAAATCCCGCAATAAAAGTGGCAATACGTCACGGTGCGGGGAGCATATTCAAGTTGCGCAGGCTGTGCAAAAGCCATAGCTTTCGAGCAATTTCAAGATGTCCGTTTATGCGAACGGTTGTGAGGGAGCGCAAATAAATGAATTCACAGGTTAACATGGCAGTCGGTGCGCTTCTGGGCACGATATTCGTGCTGATGTCGGTGTCCATTGCATCGGAAGGTATTTTCCATGCGCCAGCACCCGAGAAAGAAGGCTATGCCATTGTTGCAGAGGCTGGTGGTGCGGAAAGTGCAAGCGGTGAACCCGAGGCGGCGGCAACGCCAATCGCCAAGCTTCTGGCGAGCGCCGACGCCGCAAAGGGTGAGACTGTTTTCAAGAAATGTGCGAGCTGTCACACCGGGGACAGCGGCGGCCCCAATAAAGTCGGCCCAAATCTCTATGACGTCGTCAACCGCCCGATCGCCAGTCACGAAGGCTTCAGCTATTCGGCAGGCATGAAGGACTTCTCCAAGGGCGGTGAAGTGAAATGGGATTACGATCATCTCAGCTACTTCATCGAAGCGCCAAAGAAGCATGTGCCTGGCACAGCCATGGGCTTTGCCGGCATCAAGAAAGAGACCGAACGCGCCGACCTCATCGCCTATCTGCGCACACTGTCGGCCAATCCGGCCCCTTTGCCTGATCCGAACGCGCCCGCCGAAAAGATCAACTGATCATACGATAAAAGCCCGGTTTGACCGGGCTTTTTCATTTTCACGGATGACGCGGCTGCATATCTGTCGTTGCTCCAGCCGCTCACGGCATGAGCCTTGAGCGGCGCTTAGTTCCCCATCAGGACATCGAACAATGTCGTCTGTTTCTGTGCCGGGCGTCGAGGCTCGGCACCGCCGCCGCCGACGTCGGCGGGGGGCACTGGCCCACCGCCATATTGCTGCTGCGGAAACTGCTGGACCGGAACATCGGCGGGCGGATAGGCGGGAGTGGATGCCGTCTGGTCGCGACTGACGGGTGCTGGCGGGTAATCTGTCGGCAGGGGTGCCTTGCTCTCGCCCAATGCACTGGAAATGAGATCGCTGAGCGACTGCGGCAGGGCCGTAGGTGCTTCAGTCGCAGGCTGCGCTGTCTCTGGTGCGCCATACTCACCGAGGCCGAAAAGCGGTGAGGGCGTCAGGCCGGAATGCGCCGCGGTCATGAATTCCTTCCAGGCTTTCGCGGGCAGCCCGCCGCCGGTGACCTTCTTCATGGAGGTGCCGTCATCATTGCCGAACCAGACGCCCGTGGTCAGGGTGCTGGTATAGCCCACGAACAGCGCGTCGCGGAAGGACTGCGTCGTTCCGGATTTACCGGCTGCCTGCCAGCCTTTCAGCCGCGCGGCCTTTCCGGTGCCTTCGTTGATGACGCCGGTCAACATGCTGTTCATCGTGGCCGCTATGCCTTCGCTCAGCACCCACGGCGGATTATCATATTTGTTTTCGTAGAGGACCTTGCCGTCCGGGTCGGTGATGCGCTTGACGATGTGCGGGGTCGCCTTGAAGCCGCCATTCATCATGGGCGCATAGGCCGAGGTCAGCTCCAGCAGGGACACTTCGGAGGTGCCGAGGGCGATGGATGCATTGGCCTGAAGGTCGGATTCGATCCCCATGCGATGTGCCACCTGCGCCACGCGTTCGGGCCCGACTTCCATGACAAGCTGGGCGGCAATGGTGTTCAGCGAATTGGCCAGTGCCGTGGCAAGTGTGACCTCGCCGCGATATTTCTGGTCGTAATTTTCAGGCGTCCATTTGCCGATCTTCACGGGGGCGTCGTTGCGCACCGAGTTTGGCGTCAAACCGTTTTCAAGCGCAGCAATGTAGACGAAGGGTTTGAAGGCCGAGCCCGGTTGGCGTTTTGCCTTCGAGGCACGGTTGAACTGGCTCTCGGTATAATCGGCGCCGCCGACAATCGCGCGGATCGCGCCGGTGCCATCGATGGATGCCAATGCCGCCTGAGACGCGCCGAGCTTCTTGCCTTCGCTTTTCAGCACGCTGGAAAGCGCCTTTTCGGCTTCCTTTTCCAGGTCGAGATCAATTGTCGTGTCAACGACGAGATCCTGCTTCACCTCTCCAATCAGGCCGCGAACCTCATCCAGGACCATGTCGGCGGCATAGTGTTCGGCCCCCGACCAGAAGCGCTTTGCCTTCGTTGGTGGCTGCGACATGGCGGTCTTGATTTCGTCTTCGTTGATAAAGCCCACGTCCTGCATGGACTGCAGGACGACCTGGGCTCGCTCCTCCGCCGCCTGTGGATCGCGTGCTGGCGACAGACGGGATGGCGCTTTCAAAAGCCCCGCCAGAAGTGCTGCCTCACCAAGATTGACGTCTCGGGCCGACTTGTTGAAATAACGCTGGGATGCGGCCTCGACGCCATAGGCATTCGAACCGAAATAGACCCGGTTCAGATACATCGCAAGGATCTGGTCCTTGGTGTATTTCTGCTCCAGCCAGAAAGACAGCAGCACTTCCTGGATCTTGCGTTCGATTGTTCTGTCGGGAGAAAGAAACAGGTTTTTCGCCAGCTGCTGCGTCAGTGTCGAGCCGCCCTGCACGGTGCGGCCGCTGACGACATTGGTGACGATGGCGCGGGCAAGGCCGAGCGGGTCTATGCCGAAGTGGGAATAGAAGCGCCTGTCTTCGATGGCGATTACGGCTTGCGGAAGATAGGGCGACATGTCTTCCAGCGACAGCGCTTCTCCGCCGGTCGTACCGCGATTGGCAAGCACGGAACCATCGACGGCCACGATCTTCAGGTTGGGCGGGCGTTCTGGAATTGACCAGGTGCTGGCACTTGGCATTCGCGCCGCGTAATAGACAACAATTCCTGTCACAGCGATGCCGCCCCAGATACCGAGCACGATGCACCAGTAGAACAAGAAGCGGACGAAGCCTGTTATGCCGCCTGCACGATCACCCTTGCGATCCCGCTTGCTGGCGGCTTTGCTAGAGCGCGCACGTTTCTGCTGTCTTGGCTCTTCAGATGCGTCCGCTTTTTTTCGAGCACCGCGGGTACCGGTAATCCGGTCGGTTTCGTCGAGGCGCAGGTCATCGCCGGATTCGTGGAAATCCCCGAAAGAAGGTTCTACGCGCTGGCGTGATTTGCCATTACCTGCCATCTCGGGAAAATTGCTCCTTGCATGCGGCGCAACAGCACGCTGCTTTTGATCATCTTTTGATGCGGATGAAGCTTAAATGCGGCGATTTAAGGTGGGGTTAAGGGTGCAGGCGCTTCACGATCCCGTCAATCGCAGACGTCTACCCACTCGGCGCCAGTCAGTTGTACCATCAAGTCAGGAGAAATGCGAACAGCCGCGTTGGTAGCGCCCGCAGCGGGCAGAACCTCGCTGAAGTCTCTCAACGATATGTCGCAATAGACAGGAAGCGGAGAGGGCAGGCCAAAAGGGCATACGCCGCCAATGGGGTGGCTGGTGGCCGAAACCACGCCGTCTGCGCCAAGCATCCGTGGCTTGGTACCGAAACGGTCCCGAAATTTCCGATTGTCCAGTCGCTTCGTTCCGGCCGCGACCACCAGAAGAACAGATTCTCCGGCTCTCAGGCAGATTGTCTTGGCGATCTGGGCCGGCTCGACCCCGTGAGCCGCAGCCGCAAGTTCTACGGTCGCAGAACTTTCTTCCGTCACCATAATGGGGACTTCAGGTGCGTGGCTGGAAAAGAATGCCCGGACAGATTCGATGCTCATGCGTATTCTTTAGGCGATCATGTGCAAATCAGCAAGTGTGCACGTACGAGGTATGCGTTTCGCGCAATGCTGCGGTGCAATGTTCTGACTTTTCACCATCGAGAAATACTGTATTTTCACCTCATCGAAGCGACGCACTCCTCCTCCCAGCGTCGCCCGATTTGGACTGGCAACACTCCTCCTCCCAGTTGTCAGTCAGTATCAAGAGCCCGGCGCACCTCCTCCCGCGCCGGGTTTTTGCATTCCGGGCCTTCCGCAAATCCCGCATCGGGTTGAGCAATGACATGTTCCGGCAGGGACGGATGTCAGCTCGCTTTTTTTGTTCTTGTTCAAACAAACTTGACTTATCGGTGTCTCCACCTTAGGTGTTTCGCCATCGATATTTGTTTGACGACCAGAGCTTCGGCGTCTTTTAGACGCAAACGACGATCTTTCCTTCAAATTCGAGAACACCCGCGCTGAATTTCAGCGCAAAAGTAATTTGCCAACGGAAGGAACATCGTTATGGCGACTGGTACAGTAAAGTGGTTCAACGCAACCAAGGGCTACGGCTTCATTCAGCCTGATGATGGCGCACAGGACGTTTTCGTTCACATCTCCGCAGTTGAGCGCGCTGGCCTGAACGGCCTTAAGGATGGTCAGAAGATCACCTACGAACTCGTTCAGGACCGTCGTTCTGGCAAGATGTCTGCAGACAGCATCGTCGCTGCTTAATATTGGCTTTGGTCGGCCATTGCGCCGATCCGGGTTATTTGAAAGGCCGGGTTCACCCGGCCTTTTTTCGTTTTCAGCGCCGGGCAAGAGTTAAATCGGCCCCTGGTCTTGAAACATCGGTACCGGCTACCAATATAGGGTTCATCGGTGTTTCGGAAATCTCTTGAGAAAGAGCGGAAACCAAAGTGATCGCGGCCTTTGTGTTAATTCTATTTTAACCAAATTGGAGCAATCATGTTTCTGAAGACGCGAGCGACAGCAAATATGTTGGCGCCGCGCTGGAACACCAGACCGTTTTACGCGCTTTGACCACGGATGTACTGGCACTGCTGCTGAAACGGAATGAAAGGTCGGGCTTGCCCGGCCTTTTTGTTTTTCCAGCCTTTATCTAAAAAAGCGCCACCCGGATAAGGGATGGCGCTTTTGGCTGGCTCAGCTCATTTCTGAGCAAGGGCGGACAAGATCCGCACCCAGGACCTGATCCCTTTATGGAAAGACTGCAAATCGTATTTCTCGTTGGGGGAATGAATGCGGTCGTCCGTCAGGCCAAAGCCAATCATCAGCGAGTCCATGCCGAGCAGTTTCTGGAAATCTCCGACAATGGGGATGGAGCCGCCCATGCCGATCACCACAGCTGGCTTGGCCCATTCGTCTGACAATGCTGCCTTTGCCTTGGTAAGCGCTGGCGAATCATAGGAAAGCTGAATGGCTGGCGAACCACCATGCTCATGGAATTCCACAGAGCAGTCGGCTGGAATGCGGGACCGAACATAGGCGCGGAAGCTTTCCCTGATCGCGGCGGGGTCTTGTTTTCCCACCAGACGGAAAGACACCTTCGCAGAGGCCTTGGCGGCAATGACCGTCTTGAAACCCTCGCCGGTGTAACCGCCGATGATACCGTTGATTTCTGCGGTTGGTCTTGCCCAGGTCAGCTCCAGAACCGAGCGACCCTTTTCTCCTGACGGAACGGACAGGCCGACTTCACCCAGGAAGGACTCTGCGGTGCGACCAAGGCTATCCCAGGAAGCCTTGATGTTGGTGGGTGTTTCCTCCACGCCGTCGTAAAAGCCAGGCAGCGTAACACGGCCCGTCTCATCGTGCAGGCCCGCCAGAATGGCCGAGAGAATGTGGATGGGATTGGCAGCTGCGCCACCGAAGAGCCCGGAATGCAGATCGCGATCGGCAGCAGTCACGACGATTTCTTCACCGACGAGACCACGCAGCGCCGCAGCGATTGCAGGCGTTTCGCGATCCCACATGCTGGTATCGCAGACCAGCGCATAATCCGCCTTCAACTCTTCTGCATTGGCATCGAGGAAAGGCTTCAGGGAAGGAGACCCGGACTCCTCTTCACCTTCGAACAGGATGGTGACGCGAATCGGCAGTGCGCCATGGACTTGGACGTAAGCACGGCAGGCTTCGACAAAGGTCATCAACTGACCCTTGTCATCGGAGGTGCCGCGACCGGTGATCACCTGCCTGCCTTCGCCGAGATCCTTCAATGCGGGAGCAAAGGGCTCATTGTCCCAAAGCTCGATCGGGTCAACCGGCTGTACGTCGTAATGGCCGTAAAACAACACATGCGGCGCATCCGGTGTCGCGCCGTCATGGTGGGCAACGACCATGGGGTGCCCTTCGGTATCGCGAATGGAAGCATCAAAACCGATGCCGTTGAGGTCACGAACGAGCCACTCCGCAGCCTTGCGGCATTCGGTCTTGTAGGCTGGGTCCGTGGAAATGGATTTGACGCGAACGAGTTCGAAGAGTCTTTCGAGGCTGGCTTTGAGGTTGTCGTCAACCGCCGAAAGAACGGGGGATATGTCTGTCATTACGCGATCCTGTCATGCTGATAATGGCTCAGGATAGAGCAAAGACAGATCGGTTTCGAGCCGGAAATTGGCTTCAGCTCTTCTGTTCAGAGACTTTTGCGTTGTCTATGGCGCGCGTCATGTATTCGATAAGCAGGCAACGCTCGAATTTCAAAAGCCCTGCAAGCATTGCATCATCGGTTGCCTGCGATGCCGATATCGCCTGCGTTTCGAGTTCTCGCGCCCTCTCCGTCAGCTCGATGATCTGCGCGCGTCGATCCTTGGGATGCGGCCTGCGTTCGATCAGGCCGTCGCGTTCCATGCGTGCGAGAGTGTTTGCCAGCGTTGCCTGTTCGACATCCACCCGGTCCAGCAACTGACGCTGGGTCAGCCCGTCTTCATTCCAGAGCTCAAGCAATATGGGAAACTGGCCCGGCGAAAAGCCAAGGGCTGCAGCACGTTTGTTCAGCGCCCTGGAGAAGGTCTTTGCCAGTTGAGCGGCAAGATAGGTGGCCGAATCGTTTCGCGAAAAACGCATCTCATCCTTTTCCTGACGGTACGGCGGAAGGCCGGGCATCTTGCACCCAAGCTGCATAAGCCTGCTGGCTTTCGCGAAGCATGTGCCAGCCGAAGATCGTCAGGGACCAGACGCAAAAACGCCATGGCCGGGAGGGGACGGCCATGGCGCTTATATTGAGGGACAAAGGCCCGGAGAGGGGGGTAGGCCTTTGTCCGGTCTGACGCGGCGGGGGACGAGCCTGCAATCAGACTACGGCGTGATCAGTCGCCGTCCTCAAAGAAATGAGGCTGCAAATGCGGCTTTTCAAGGGAAGCCCGGATTACAAATTTGTAACGTTCTGGTGAGCGGCAAAAGGCCAGTGCTGCGCTTCCACCAGCCGCCTTAAATCCTGTGTCGCAGCGCCCAAAGCAACGCAATCTGGTCTGCGCCAGCGCGCTTGACATGTGGGCTGCGGAACCCCGCGATCGGACTTGTTCAACGGGAGCAGGGTACTGTCAAAGCCAATGAAGAATGTTGCTGCCCGGGCCATCGCGGCGATAGACCTTTTCGCCATTGCGCGCTATCCATGCTTCCCATGAAAAAAGGCGATCATCTCTTCCTCGTAGACGGCTCAGGGTTCATTTTCCGGGCGTTCCATGCCATTCCAGCGCTCAACCGCAAATCGGATGGACTGCCGGTCAATGCCGTGTCCGGTTTCTGCAACATGCTGTGGAAGCTGTTGAAGGACGCGCGAAACACCGACGTCGGGGTGACGCCAACCCATTTTGCGGTCATTTTCGACTATTCCTCGAAAACCTTCCGCAACGAGCTTTACAATCTCTACAAGGCCAATCGCTCCGCGCCGCCGGAAGATCTGGTGCCGCAGTTTGGCCTGATCCGCCACGCCACGCGCGCCTTCAACCTGCCCTGCATCGAAACGGAAGGCTTTGAAGCCGACGATATCATCGCGACCTATGCCCGGCAGGCCGAGGCTGTTGGTGCTGACGTAACCATCATCTCGTCAGACAAGGACCTGATGCAGCTCGTGACTGCCAATGTCCACATGTATGACGCGATGAAGGACAAGCAGATCAGCATCCCCGACGTCGTCGAAAAATGGGGTGTCGCACCCGAAAAGATGATCGATCTGCAGGCCATGACTGGCGACTCCACCGACAATATTCCCGGCATTCCCGGCATCGGTCCCAAAACCGCAGCGCAATTGCTGAATGAATATGGCGATCTCGACACGCTGCTTGCGCGGGCTGGTGAAATCAAGCAGCAGAAACGGCGCGAGAACATCATCGCCAATGCAGAGCTCGCGCGGCTTTCGCGGCAACTGGTGGCGCTGAGAACCGATGTCCCGCTGGAGATGCCGCTCGATGCGCTGGTGCTTGAGCCGCAGGACGGCCCGAAACTGATCGCTTTCCTAAAGGCGATGGAATTTACCACGCTGACGCGCAGGGTTGCCGAAACAACGGGTGCCGACGCTGCGGTGATCGATGCGGCCCATGTACCGGTCGAGCGTGGGGCAGCGGCTCACGGACCCGATCTGGAAGCCGCGACAGATCTTGCAGGCGGAGAGACCATGCCGCTGGATGAGAGCGCTGTCGAGAACGCATCAGCCGTTGCTTCGCAACTGGAAGGCACGACGCCCGCCGGGCTTGCATCCAGCAGGGAAGCCATCTTCTCGGCAGACAAGATTGACATCACCAGCTATCAGACCATCCGCACCATCGAGGAACTGGACAGATGGATTGCCATGGCCCGTGAAACGGGTCTCGTGGCATTCGATACGGAAACGACGTCGCTCGATCCGATGCAGGCCGAACTCGTCGGCTTTTCCCTTGCCATCGCCAACAACGGCAAGGATGCGAGCGGTCAGCAGATCATTGCGGCCTATGTGCCTATTGCCCACAAGACAGGGTCCGGCGGCGATCTCTTCAGCGATGGCATCAAACTTGCCCCAGACCAGATCCCCGCCCGCGAGGCAATTGAGCGGTTAAAGGCGCTTCTGGAGGATCCCACTGTCCTCAAGGTCGCGCAGAACCTGAAGTATGATTATCTGCTGGTAAAGCGGCTCGGCATCGTCATGCAGAGCTTCGATGACACCATGCTGATGTCCTATGTGCTGGAAGCTGGCAAAGGATTGCACGGAATGGACGCGCTGTCCGAAAGGTGGCTCGGGCACACGCCCATCGCTTATAAGGACGTCGCCGGTTCCGGAAAATCGGGCGTGACCTTCGACTTTGTCGATATCGACAAGGCGACCGCTTACGCCGCAGAAGATGCGGATGTGACCTTGCGGCTCTGGATGGTCTTGAAGCCGCGGCTTGCCGCGGACCGCCTGCTTTCCGTCTACGAGAAACTGGAACGCCCGCTGCTGCCGGTCCTTGCCCGCATGGAAGAGCGCGGCATTACGGTTGATCGCCAGATTCTCTCACGCCTTTCCGGAGAGCTTGCACAGAAGGCCGCCGCTTTCGAGGAAGAAATTTACGAGCTTGCGGGCGAGAAATTCAACATCGGCTCGCCAAAGCAGCTGGGCGATATCCTGTTTGGCAGGATGGGCTTGCCCGGCGGTTCCAAGACCAAGACCGGGCAATGGTCCACCTCGGCGCAGGTGCTGGAAGACCTCGCTGCCGAGGGCGTGGAACTGCCGCGCAAGATCGTGGACTGGCGCCAGCTGACCAAGCTGAAATCCACCTATACGGATGCGCTTCCGGGCTACGTCCACGCCGATACGAAACGGGTTCACACCTCCTATTCGCTGGCGTCGACAACGACAGGACGCCTGTCGTCGTCCGAGCCGAATCTTCAGAACATCCCGGTCAGGACAGCAGAAGGGCGAAAGATCCGCACGGCCTTCATATCGACTCCGGGTAACAAGCTTCTGTCTGCGGACTATAGCCAGATCGAATTGCGCGTCCTTGCCCATGTTGCCGATATTCCGCAGCTGAGAAACGCGTTCGAGAACGGTATCGACATTCACGCCATGACGGCGTCCGAAATGTTCGGCGTTCCCGTTGAAGGAATGCCGTCTGAGGTTCGACGCCGCGCCAAGGCCATCAATTTCGGTATAATCTACGGGATTTCGTCCTTCGGGCTCGCCAACCAGCTGAGTATTGGAAGGTCCGAGGCCGGGGAGTACATCAAGAAATATTTCGAGCGCTTCCCGGGCATCCGAGACTATATGGAAAACACCAAGGCCTTTGCGCGTGACAAGGGCTATGTTGAAACCATCTTCGGTCGCCGCATCAATTATCCGGAGATCAAGTCGTCCAACCCTTCGGTGCGCGCCTTCAACGAGCGCGCCGCCATCAATGCGCCGATCCAGGGCTCCGCCGCCGATATCATCCGTCGTGCGATGATCCGTGTCGAACCCGCATTGGAAGATGGCAACCTCTCCGCCCGGATGCTCTTGCAGGTGCATGACGAACTGATCTTCGAAGTCGCCGAAGACGAGATCGACAAGACGCTGTCACTCGTCGTTTCCATCATGGAGAATGCGGCCATGCCCGCTGTGGACATGAGGGTGCCGCTGAAGGTCGACGCAAGGGCCGCGGACAACTGGGACGAGGCTCACTAGAGCCTCTTCCTTTCACAGGGAAACGCTTGATTGTCCCGATCCGGTTTTTATGTCATCCAAGTGTCGCCGGACGGGCGTAGGAGGTGTCCAGTTTCAGGAGCCTTCGCACCATGCACGCGCCAACCGTAACACCTCATCTCGCCGCTTATTCCGCTGCAAACAACGATAGGCCCCCGCGCCACCTCGGTGTTCGCTACAATCTGAATGCCGAGTTTCTGCACGAGCCGGGAAACACGGTCGTCTGCCATCTGGCGGAAGGCTCTCGCACGCAATGCGCAGTTGTCAGGACACGCCAAAAGCTTCTGGATTTGCCAGAGGCTAGAGCACATCTGGCCTTCACCCCCGTCTCCAGCCTGCATATGACAGTCTTTCAAGGCATTATCGAATATCGCCGCGACTGGCCCTACTGGCCCAAGGATATGCCGAGCGACACGCCTATTGCCGGGATGACGGATTTCTATCTCGAAAAATTGCAGCGATTTCCCGATCTCCCGCCTTTTGCGATGCAGGTAATACGGGTGACGCCCATCGGCCTGACGCTCAAGGGAGCAACGGCGGAGGATGACCGCACGGTGGCGCATTGGCGCGATGCCTTTGCGGATCTCTTCGGCTATCGGCACCCGGACCACGACAGCTACGAATTCCACATCACCTTCGCTTATCTTATGCGCTGGTTTGAACCGGCTTTTCTGCCCCGCTTGCAAAGAATGCTGGATGAAAGCCTTGAGGAATTGCGCGGGGCCGCGCCCGTTCTGGAATTGCGTCCCCCAGCATTCTGTGAATTCAGCGATATGAAGCATTTTGAGGAATTGATCGTTTTCGATCCGGTCTGATACGGATTGCCGGGGGCGTTGGCTTCAAATCGCGCCAGTGATTCGGCTGTTCTTGAAAAAATGTGTGCCGGGGCTGGTCAAAGCCCTGAGAGGCATGTATAAGCGCGCCAAATTTCCGAATAAAGAAACATGAGACATCAGGCCTTGGTTCTGGCTGATTACCGTGTTTCCCCGCTGAATTGGAGTTACACAAATGGCAGTACCTAAGAGAAAAACAAGCCCGTCCAAGCGCGGCATGCGTCGTTCGGCCGATGGCCTGAAGTCTGCAACCTACGTTGAAGACAAGAACTCCGGCGAACTTCGCCGCCCACACCACATCGACCTGAAGACAGGCATGTACCGTGGCCGTCAGGTTCTGACGCCGAAGGAAAGCGCATAATCTCTGCGCCATCTACAGTTTTCGAGAAAGCCGGCCTTTGGGTCGGCTTTTTTGTTTTGGCCCGTGCTGACCTCTCGCGCCGACAAAAATATGCGCGGTCCGATGTTTCCATTTGCGCCTGAATGGCTCTAGACTTCTGCGTGGGAGCAGGCTCGATAAGTCTGGCATGTGGAGGGGATAGACCGGTGAAATATCGCTGGATCGGCATTGTGCTTGTATGCCTCAGCCTTGGTGGCATTGCCTTGACCCGCGGAAGCGATCTGGTTGCAGAAAGCTATTTCGATGAGGTGGCGGCACAGGGCGGCACGACGCTGCGGTTGGCGGTCTCGGCACTTGGCGGACATCTGAGCCGCTACGAACCGCTGCCAGCCTTGATGGCCGATCATGATGATATCGAGGAGCTGGTGGCGCACCCCGATGATCAGAACTTGCGGCTGCGCGCCAATATCTACCTCAAATCCATCAACGACCTGCTGAAGTCATCCGATATCTACATCATGACGCTGGATGGCGAGACGATTGCCGCCAGCAATTATGATGGTCCGGCGAGTTTCGTCGGCCAGAACTTCAGCTATCGCCCATATTTTCAGGATGCCGCAAAAGGCCAGCAATCGAAGTTCTTTGCTCTCGGAACCACCTCCCACAAGCGCGGCTATTATTTTGCCTCTCCCATCCTGTTCAACGGCGATATCAAGGGCGTCATCGTCTTCAAGGTGGATATCGAAGGCATCGAAGCGTCTTTCGGCAACGGCGAGAACCGGATTTTCGTCAACGACCCGGAAGGCATCATCTTCATGACGGGGACGCCGGAATGGCTTTATGCCGCCATCCAGCCGCTGACGCCGGAACGCATCGCCCGGACGGAGAGCTCAAGGCGCTACTCGGACGCCAACCTGAAACAGTTGGCAGTGACGCATGGCACCTTCGGCGCCCAGACTTTGATGACCATTCAGGAAGGACAGCAGGAACGCGAGTATATCTCCCTGTCGCAGGCCATGCCCGAGGCCGGCTGGACCGTCAATGTGCTCATTGATACGAGCTCCATCCGCACGCAGGTGAAAACGACGATGGTCGCCATCGTGCTTTGCCTGTGTCTGGTCGGCGCGCTGATTGCGGCCATGCTGCAGCGGCGCCGGAGGCTGCGGGAGCGACTGGTTCATCAGGCCGAGGCGCAGGCCGAGCTGGAAAGACGTGTCGAGGAGCGCACAGCCGATCTTGCCCGCGTCAATCGCGATATCAAGCATGAGATTGCCGAGCGCCGGCAGACAGAGAAGCGATTGCGCAAGACCCAGAAGGACTTGATCCAGGCTGGCAAGCTTGCGGCACTCGGCCAGATGTCTGCGGCCCTTTCCCACGAGTTCAACCAGCCGCTGGCGGCGGCCAAGACCTATGCAGAAAGTGCTTCGCTGCTGATAGAGCGTGGTCGCGTGGAAGAGGCGTCGGATAATCTCAAGCGCATCTCGGCCTTGATTGACCGGATGGCTGCCATCGGTAAGCATTTGCGCAACTTCGCCAGAAAACCCAATGAGAAGCTGGGGCCGGTTTCGGTCGAGAGCGTGGTCAGCGATACGCTGGAAATCGTCAATGCCAGATTGAGGGCGGCGGACGCCCGGCTCCTCATGGATCTCGGCGCGATGCCTCTGCTGGTTAAGGCTGGACCGGTCCGGCTGCAGCAGGTTCTCGTCAACATCATTTCCAATGCCGCCGATGCCGTTCAGGGGCAGGAAGATCGCCGCATTGAACTCACAGCTCGCCAGCAGGGAGATAAGGTCACATTGTCGGTCCGCGATTACGGTCCCGGCGTCCCGCCCGCCATCATGGAGCGCATATTTGATCCGTTCTTTTCCACCAAGGGTGTCGGCAAGGGGCTTGGTCTCGGGCTGTCCATCTCCTACAACATCGTCAAGGATTTCGGCGGGCGGCTCAGCGTCACGAACCTGCCGGAGGGCGGTGCCCGCTTTGACATTGAACTGGATGCCGACGTGCCGGTGGAGATTGCTGCCGAATGAATGCCTCACGGGTTTTACTGATCGACGACGAGGAAGATCTGAGGCTGTCCACGGCCCAGGCCCTTGAGCTTGCCGGACTTGATGTCGTCACCGTCGATCATGCCGATCATGTGTTCGAGTTGATCGGCTATAGTTTCGATGGCGTCATCGTCAGTGACATCAGAATGCCCGGTATGGACGGCATGACCCTGCTGCAGAAGGTGCGGGAGCTGGATGCGGAAATTCCCGTCATTCTGGTCACCGGCCATGGCGATGTGCAGCTGGCCGTCAGCGCCATGCGAAATGGAGCCTATGACTTCATCGAAAAGCCCTTCAGCGTCCAGTATCTCGCGGGCATCATCAAACGCGCCATAGACCGGCGCTCGCTGGTTCTGGAAAACCGCCGCCTTCGCGCGGTTGCCGGAAAACGGGATGATCTCGAGACCCGCTTGCCCGGCCGCACACAGGCAATGGTGGATCTGCGCTACCGGATCCGCGCAATCGGCGCTGCCGATGCCGATACGCTGATCATAGGCGATACCGGTGTCGGCAAGGAAGTGGTCGCCCGGGCGCTGCACGATGTCAGCGCGCGGGCGGATCGACCCTTCGTTGCCATCAATTGCGCGGCATTGCCACAGCATCTCATCGAAAGCGAACTGTTTGGGCATGAGGCAGGTGCGTTTCCCGGCGCGCTACGTCCACGTTACGGCAAATTCGAACATGCCCGCGGCGGAACCGTCCTGCTGGATGAGATCGGCTCGATGCCCTTCGACATGCAAGGCAAGCTGTTGCGGGTGCTGCAGGAGCGTACGATCACCCGCCTTGGCTCAAACGAGACTGTGGAGCTGGATGTGCGCTTCATCGCCACCAGCAAGGCGGATCTTGCAAAGGAGGCGCTGGCGGGCCGTTTCCGGCAGGATTTGCTCTACCGGCTGAATGTCGCAACGGTTCACGTCCCGTCTCTGGCCCAGCGTCGGTCCGATATCCCCATTCTCTTCCTGCAGTTGGTCAGGGAAGCATCGGCGCGCTATGGCCGTGATGACATCGATGTGCCGCCGAATTTCGTCTCTGCGCTGGCGTTGCAGGACTGGCCGGGCAATGTTCGCGAACTTAGAAATGCCGCCGACAGGCTGGTTCTGGGTCTGGACGGCCGCTCGGGCGAGGAGGCGCCAGATGTGGACGCAGGCTCTTCCAACCTCGCTGCGAAGGTGTCCGAATTCGAGAAGTCAGTCCTGGCGCAGGCGATTGCGCTTCACCGGGGCAATCTAAAAGCCGTTTATGAAACACTCGGAATTTCCCGAAAGACGCTTTATGAAAAAATGCAGAAATATGCATTGAGAAAGGATGAGCTCTCGGGAAGTGACCTGAAACGACCGGGCTAAGTCTTTTGCAATGCTGTTGCATGGGTGGATTTCCACCCATGTTTTGCTGCAATGTTTCGATTTCCACCCATTCTCGGCATGACGATGCCCCTTTTCCTCCGCTTCGCTTTTCTTGACGTTGCTCAAAGGCGCCAGGCAATTGCAAATAGCGTCACCCCGACCGAGGCAATAGGAGTGTTTCGGTCGATGAGGCCATATTTCATCGGGAGGAAATGATGAAAATTCTCAAGACCGTCACAGGTGCCGTGGCTGCCGCTGCCGTGTCCCTCTTTGCCCTGTCCGCATCGGCGCAGACCTATCCGCAGCGCAACATCACCATGGTCGTTCCCTTCTCCGCAGGTGGTCCGACCGATACCGTTGCACGCCTCGTTGCCGAATCCATGTCGAAGGATCTGGGTCAGCAGATCATCGTCGAAAATGTCGGCGGTGCCGGTGGAACGCTGGGAGCAGGCCGCGTCGCATCCGCTGACAAGGATGGCTACACCATCCTTCTTCACCACATCGGCATGGCCACGAGCGCCACGCTTTACCGTAAGCTCGCCTATAATACGCTGGAAGCTTTCGACTATGTGGGTCTCGTCACGGAAGTCCCGATGACGATCCTGTCGCGCAAGACCCTCGAAACCAATGACCTCAAAGGCCTTATCGAATACGCAAAGGCCAACAAGGATACGGTAACGGTTGCCAATGCCGGCCTTGGTGCGGCGTCTCATCTGTGCGGTATGCTGTTCATGAGTGCCATCGAAACGCCGCTGGTCACGGTTCCCTACAAGGGTACGGGTCCGGCGATGACCGATCTTCTGGGTGGACAGGTCGACATCATGTGCGACCAGACGACGAACACGACGAAACAGATCCAGGGCGGCACGGTAAAGGCTTACGCGGTAACGACGCCAAAGCGTCTCGACGTGCTTCCGAACGTCCCGACATCTGCGGAGGCTGGCTTGCCCAACTTCGAAGTCGGTGTCTGGCACGGCATCTACACCCCCAAGGGTACGCCTGCTGAGGTCAATGAGCGCCTTTCCAAGTCGCTTCAGGTCGCCCTGAAGGATCCAAATGTTGCCGCTCGCTTCGCGGAACTCGGAACCGTGCCTTCTGCGGAAAAGGACGGCACGCCTGCGGCTCTCAAGGCAAAGCTTGAAAGCGAAATCACCCGTTGGAAAACGGTGATCGAGGCTGCGGGCCAGTACGCCGACTAAGCCGGAAACACAATCGGGGCCGACGATCTAAGCGGATCGTCGGCTTTCGACTACGATGCAGCGCGCGTGCCAGCTGTTCTGGCATGTGTCAGCCTTGGCACATGAAAGCGCGTCTGCCTTCAAGACCATGACATGGTGCTTTCGATGATCGGCCTGACGAGGCCTCATCCGCCAGCGGGGAAACAAAAAATGAAATCACTTTCTTTCGATGCCACGGAAGCAATCTGCGGGGCGTTTTTCATTGCGCTCGGCGTCTTCTTCGCCTGGCAATCATATGGGCTGGAGCTCGGGACGGCGTTTCGCATGGGCCCGGGCTATTTCCCACTCCTGCTTTCCATCGTGCTCATTGTGCTGGGCGCATTCATCTTCGTTCGCGCCGGAAAAGTCAGCGGCGAACCGTTGGGACCGATCGCCTGGCGTGGGATCTTTTTCATTCTGCCAGCCCCCATCTTCTTCGGCATGACCGTTCGTGGGCTTGGCTTCGTCCCGGCACTGTTCTTCACGTCGCTGATCGCATCCTTTGCGTCCCAAAGGATGAAGCCATGGATGGCACTTGCGCTTTCTGTGGGCATAACCGTCTTTTCGGTTGCGGTCTTTGATTATGGCCTGGGCTTGCCCTTCCAGCGCTTTGGCCCCTGGCTCAATTTCTGAGGTGGATGATGGAACTGTTCAGCAATCTCGCACTTGGTTTTTCCACCGCAACCTCCATCGACAATCTGTTCTTCTGCCTCATCGGCGTTCTGCTCGGAACGTTGATCGGGGTGTTGCCCGGCATCGGGGCAACTGCAACGATTGCCATGTTGCTTCCAATCACCTTCCAGCTTGAGCCGGTGTCCTCGCTCATCATGCTGGCAGGCATTTACTACGGCGCCCAGTATGGTGGATCGACCACCGCCATTCTGATCAACATGCCGGGCGAATCGTCCTCTGCCGTCACCGCCATCGATGGCTATCAGATGGCGCGCAAGGGCAAGGCCGGTGTGGCTCTTTCCATCGCCGCGCTGGGCTCTTTCTTTGCCGGAACCGTTTCGACCTTCCTCGTCGCGGTCTTTGCCCCGCCACTGACGGCCATTGCGCTGGAGTTCGGTGCTGCCGAATACTTCTCGCTCATGGTCGTCGGTCTGGTTTCCTCCATCGCACTGGCGCACGGCTCCATCATCAAGGCATTGGCGATGGTCGTTCTGGGCTTGCTTCTGGGGCTGGTCGGAACCGATATCTACAGCGGCACACCGCGTTTCACGCTTGGTATCCGTGAATATGCCGATGGTCTCAACTTCGTTGCCGTTGCCGTGGGCGTTTTCGGGATCGCCGAAATCCTGCGCAATCTGGAAAGCGAAAAGACCCGTTCGGTCTTGATGGCCAAGGTCAGCGGGCTACTTCCCAGCAAGGAAGATTTCAAGAAGATGGTCGGCCCCGTTCTGCGCGGCACGGCAATCGGTTCGGCTCTCGGTATTCTGCCGGGCGGCGGTGCCATTCTTGCGGCATTCGCATCCTATACGGTCGAGAAGCGTGTCTCGAAAAATCCTGAAGAGTTCGGCCACGGTGCAATTGCCGGTGTCGCCGGACCAGAGTCGGCCAACAATGCCGGCGCGCAGACCTCGTTCATTCCGCTGCTGACACTGGGCATCCCCGCCAACCCCGTTATGGCGCTGATGATCGGTGCAATGATCATTCAGGGCATCGTACCGGGTCCGAATGTTGCCACGGAGCAACCGGCATTGTTCTGGGGCATCATCGCCTCCATGTGGATCGGCAACCTGATGCTGGTCGTGCTGAACCTGCCGCTGATCGGCCTGTGGGTGAAGCTGCTGACGGTGCCCTATTATGTGCTCTTCCCGATCATCATGGCGTTCTGCTCGATCGGGGTCTACAGCGTGAATTCCAACGTCTACGATCTCTATGCTGTCGCCTTTTTCGGGCTTATCGGTTACGCGCTCGTCAAGCTTCGTTGCGAACCGGCGCCATTGCTGCTCGGCTTTGTGCTCGGTCCGCTTCTGGAGGAAAACCTTCGCCGCGCCATGATCCTGTCGCGCGGCGATGCCACGACATTCTTTACCCGGCCAATCAGTGCGACCCTGTTGCTGATTGCGCTCGCCGTCCTCGTCGTGGTGTTCCTTCCAAGCGTCAAGAAAAAGCGCGAAGAGGTGTTCCAGGAAGAAGACTGATCGTCTCTGACTGAGAAACCGTTCAGGGCCGGGCGTCTCGTCCGGCCTTTACTTGTCTTGACGCCGCAAAGGTGGCAAAGCGGAGCATCCAAGGAGACGCTCATGGCTGACGACAGCGAAAACCGTATCATTGCCCTCGAAGAGACCGTGGCGCATCAGGCAAAGACCATCGAGGAATTGTCCGACCAGCTCACGGAGCAGTGGAGAGTGGTCGAGCAGGTCCGTGCGAAGCTGGACAGGCTGACCGAGCGGTTTCTCAATCTGGAGGAACAGTCTCTCGAGGCACCCGCCATCACCAAGCCACCGCATTATTGAGGCCACGACGATGACTGCAAACACCATTACAACATCGGCCTCAGACGTCCTGTCATTCTGGCAGGCGGCGGGCCCGGAAAAATGGTTCGACAAAAACGCGGAATTCGACGAGGCTTTCCATGATAGGTTCCGCGACCTGCATTTTGCCGCTGCCAGACGCGAGCTTGAAAGCTGGCTCGATAGGCCGGAGACCAGTCTGGCCCTGCTCCTGCTGCTCGACCAGTTTCCACGAAACTGTTTCCGCAATACGGCGCACATGTATGCGACGGACCCTCTCGCGCTCCACTATGCACGCGAGGCCATCTCTCGCCAGCACGACATGGCAAGCGGGGACGAACTTCGTATCTTCTTCTACCTGCCTCTGATGCATTCTGAGACGCTGGAAGACCAGGAGCTTTGCTGCAAATTATGCGAGCCGTTGGGTGAGCGTTTCCTTCCCTTTGCAATTGAGCACCGCGACATCGTCAAGCGTTTCGGTCGCTTCCCGCATCGCAACGAGATCCTGCTGCGGGAAAGCAGTGAGGAGGAGAGGCGCTTTCTGGAAGAGGGCGGCTTTGCGGGCTGATCGTCTGGAGTAGACTTGACCGAAATCAAGTCACTGACGCCATCATGGATTATATCTCCGGTATCAACGGAGCGTGGACATGGCAAACCTTCTGGAATTTACTGGCGTCATCCTCTTGCTGCTGCTCACACCGGGGCCGACGAATACCCTCATGGCGCTCGGTGGCTATTCCCGCGACATTGTCCGCGCGTTGCCGTTGATCCTGGGTGAGCTTTGCGGGTATCTGGCTATCATCGTGCCCGTCGCCGCCCTTGCGGCACCTTATCTCGCGGCCCATCCCGGATTGTCGCTCGCTGCAAAGGTCGCAGCCTGCCTGTGGGTGCTCTTCCTGGCTTGCCGTCTGTGGTTCAGGCAGGAGGCTGAGGGGAAGGCGCGGGAGGTTACGGTCATGGATATCATGGTGACCACCATGCTCAATCCGAAAGCCTTGATCATCGCCGTGGTCGTGATGCCGAGCGGCACGTTCAGCGAACTCCTGCCTTGGCTATCGCTGTTTTCGGGCCTCGTTGTCTTCGCGGCCTGTGGCTGGATCACCCTCGGCTGCAGTCTTTCCAAAGGAAAAAACATCGCCTTGACGCCGCAGGCAATCCAGAAGATCGCTGCGACTTTCCTGCTTTTGTTTGCCGCGATCCTGGCCACGTCCACCCTGCGCGCGCTCGCATAAAAAAACCGCGCCACTCTTTCGAGGGCGCGGTTTTGCTCAGATCAGTCCTTGCACGGTTCAGCCGTCGAAGAATTCCTTCATCCGGGCAAAGAAGCCCGTCGATTCCGGATTGTTCTCCTTGGAAGACAATTGCTCGAATTCCTGCAGCAATTCGCGCTGACGCTTTGTCAGCTTCTGCGGTGTCTCGATCTGGATCTGGATGTAGAGGTCACCCAGCTGGGCCGAGCGCAACACGGGCATTCCCTTGCCCTTGAGACGGAACTGCTTTCCGGCCTGCGTACCTTCGGGAACCGTCACGCGCGATTTCGTGCCGTCCAGCGTCGTCACATCGAATGTACCGCCAAGCGCCGCCGTCGTCATGGAAATCGGGACGGCGCAATAGAGGTCCGCCCCATCGCGCTGGAAGAACTCGTGCGGACGGACCGACAGGAAGATGTAGAGGTCACCCGATGGGCCACCGCGCATTCCGGCCTCGCCTTCGCCCTGCAGACGAATACGCGTACCGTCTTCAATACCCGCGGGAATGTTGACAGACAGGGAGCGTTCTTCCGTCACGCGCCCCTGACCATGGCACTTCGTGCACGGGTCAGTGATTGTCTGGCCGCGGCCATGGCAGGTCGGGCAGGTGCGCTCCACGGAGAAGAAGCCCTGAGCAGCACGCACGCGGCCCGAACCCTGGCAGGTGGCGCAGGTCTTCGGCTGCGTGCCGGGCTTCGCGCCCGATCCGGTGCAAACGTCGCAAGTGATGGAGGTGGGAACGCGGATCTGGGCAGTCTTGCCCGCAAAGGCTTCCTCAAGCGAGATTTCCATATTGTAGCGAAGATCGGCACCGCGCTCGCGGCCGCCGCTGGAGCGACGTGCACGACCGCCACCCATCATCTCGCCGAATATGTCCTCGAAGATGTCGGAGAATCCGCCGCTGCCGCCGCCGAAACCGCCGCCAGCATTGCCCATGCCGCCCTGCTCGAAGGCTGCGTGACCGAAACGGTCATAAGCCGCGCGCTTCTGTGGATCTTTCAGCGTTTCGTAAGCTTCGTTGAGCTCCTTGAATTTCTTCTCGGACTCCGCGTCACCAGGATTCTTGTCGGGATGATACTTCATCGCGAGTTTGCGGAAGGCGCTTTTCAGCTCTTTTTCGTCAGCGGATCGGCCGACGCCAAGTGTTTCGTAAAAGTCTGCTTTCGCCATTAATGAACAAGCCCCGGAAATGGATTTCCGGCTGCACGAGGCAGCCGGATTTCAGTCAAGCGTCAATTGGGATTTCAATTCGTTCGCCGTTAGGCGGACTTCTTGTCGTCCTTGATTTCCTCATAGTCGGCATCGACGATGTCGTCCTTGCCGCCCTCAGTAGCGCCTTCGCCACCTTCAGCCTGCTGGGCCTCGTAGATCGCCTGACCAAGCTTCATGGAAACTTCCATCAGGGTCTGCGTCTTGGCCTGGATATCGTCTGCGTCAGGCTCGGATGCTTCCACAGCCGTCTTCAGTGCAGCGATCGCATCTTCGATAGCCTTGCGGTCCGTCTCGGAAACCTTGTCGCCATATTCACTCACCGACTTTTCGGTAGAGTGGATGAGGCTTTCGGCCTGGTTCTTGGCTTCGACAGCTGCGCGACGCTTCTTGTCGGCTTCGGCATTCGCTTCAGCGTCCTTGACCATCTTTTCGATGTCGGCGTCGGACAGACCACCAGATGCCTGAATGCGGATCTGCTGTTCCTTGCCGGTACCCTTGTCCTTGGCGGAAACCTGCACGATGCCGTTGGCGTCGATATCGAAGGTGACTTCGATCTGTGGAACGCCGCGTGGCGATGGTGGCAGGCCGACGAGGTCGAACTGGCCCAGAAGCTTGTTGTCCTGCGCCATTTCGCGCTCACCCTGCGAAACGCGGATGGTCACGGCAGACTGGTTGTCTTCTGCGGTCGAGAAGGTCTGGCTCTTCTTGGTCGGGATCGTCGTGTTACGGTCGATCAGACGTGTGAAAACGCCACCGAGCGTTTCGATACCGAGCGACAGAGGTGTCACGTCGAGAAGCAGAACATCCTTGACGTCGCCCTGCAGAACGCCAGCCTGAATGGCTGCGCCCATGGCAACGACTTCGTCAGGGTTGACGCCCTTATGAGGCTCCTTGCCAAACAGCTGCTTTACGACTTCCTGGACCTTCGGCATACGGCTCATGCCGCCGACGAGAACCACTTCATCGATCTCTGCAGCGGTAACGCCCGCATCTTTCAGCGCTGCCTTGCACGGTGCAACGGTGCGCTGGACCAGATCGTCCACCAGGCTCTCGAACTTGGAGCGCGTCAGCTTCAGCGTCAGGTGCTTAGGACCGGTCGCATCTGCCGTGATGAAGGGCAGGTTGATTTCGGTCTGCTGCGAAGACGAAAGCTCGATCTTTGCCTTTTCGGCAGCTTCCTTCAGGCGCTGAAGCGCAAGCTTGTCGCCCTTAAGGTCGATGCCCTGATCCTTCTTGAATTCACCGGCCAGATATTCGACCAGACGCATGTCGAAGTCTTCACCGCCGAGGAAGGTGTCGCCATTGGTCGACTTCACTTCGAAGACGCCGTCGCCGATTTCCAGAACGGAAATATCGAAGGTACCGCCGCCCAAGTCGTAAACAGCAATCGTCTTGCCGTCCTTCTTGTCGAGGCCGTATGCGAGAGCCGCAGCAGTCGGCTCGTTGATGATGCGCAGGACTTCAAGACCGGCAATGCGGCCAGCATCCTTGGTTGCCTGACGCTGGGCGTCGTTGAAGTAAGCGGGAACCGTGATGACGGCCTTCTCGACCTTTTCGCCGAGGTAGGATTCAGCGGTTTCCTTCATCTTCTGAAGGATCATGGCCGAAATCTGCGAAGGGGAGTAACCCTTGCCCTGTGCCTGAACCCATGCGTCGCCATTGTCGCCCTTGACGATCTCGAACGGAACGAGGCCCTTGTCCTTTTCGACGGTCGGGTCTTCGTAACGGCGACCGATCAGGCGCTTGACGGCGAATAATGTGTTGGTCGGGTTGGTGACGGCCTGACGCTTGGCGGGCTGGCCAACCAGACGCTCGCCATCGTCGCTGAATGCGACCATGGAAGGGGTCGTCCGCGCGCCTTCTGCGTTTTCAATAACTTTAGTGTCCTTGCCGTCCATCACTGCGACGCAGGAATTGGTCGTGCCAAGGTCGATACCGATTACTTTTGCCATTCTCTTCTCTCCTTGAAGCGAGCTGTCGGAACCCCGGGAGGCATTCCATTGACAACTCCTTGACTTGGATGGTCTTCCGGTTAGTGCAGCATCTGCCGCTGTCTGGGGGGTATATAAGGAGCGATTTTTCCCGCTGCAAGGCGGATCAAGGTCTCGATCGCACCAAAAAACGAAGAAATAAGACTTGCAAAAAACAGATATTGCTCGCTCACCGCTTTTCCAGGGCAGCAGAATATAAATCGCCCGGTTGTATTGCGCGCGCATGATTCGCGCCGATCGTCATTTCCCTGTCATGCAGGGTGCCTATAGGCGAGGTGCTTTTCATCAAAACATCTCATTTCGAGGTTCTCCATGCGCAAACTTATCGCCGCACTCGTTGCCACCACCATGCTTGCCGGTGCCGCACAGGCCGCAACCGTCTATCCTCTTGATCGTGCGACGATTCTCAGCGGTTCTCCTTTTGACTTCAAGGTCGAGTTCAAGGGCGTCGTGAAGCCGGAAGACGTCAAGATCACGGTCAACGGCCAGGATTACAAGACCGTCTTCGGTTCCGACGTAACCTTCACGGCGGAAGAAAAGGGCAAGGAAGACAAGGTGCTCGGTTCTGCCGTGACGCTCCGCGGCCTCAAGATTGCCAAGGCTGGCGATTACAAGGTCGAGGTTTCCGCCGGTTCTGAAACAAAGAGCGTCAACTGGACCGTCTATGGCACGAGCGAAAAGCCGAAGGCCAAGAATGTCATCTTCCTGCTGGGCGACGGTCTTTCTGTCGCGCACCGCACCGCTGCCCGCATCATGTCCAAGGGCATGACGGAAGGCAAGGCGAACGGCCGCCTGAATATGGACGAAATGGACCGCATGGCCTTCATCGGCACGTCTTCGACAGAAGCCATCGCGACCGATAGCGCCAACACCATGTCCGCTTACATGACCGGCCACAAGGCTCCGGTAAACGCTCTGGGCGTTTACGGCGACCGCACGCCTTCCAGCCTTGACGACCCTAAGGTCGAAACGCTGGGTGAAGCCCTGCGCCGCCAGACGAAGAAGTCCATCGGTATCGTTACGACCTCCGAATTGCAGGATGCGACACCTGCCGCCATCGTTTCCCATACTCGCAAGCGCGGCGACAAGGCCGAAATCACCGGCATGATGCTGGATGTAAAGCCTGATGTCGTCCTGGGCGGCGGCTCTGCCTATTTCCTTGGCAAGGACACACCCGGTTCCAAGCGCAAGGATGACAAGGACTATATCAAGCTGTTCAAGGATGCGGGCTACACGCTGGCAACCGACAAGAGCGAGCTCGAAAAGGCTGAAGGTTCGAACACCGGCAAGCTTCTCGGCCTCTTCCATACCGGCAACATGGACACGCTTCTCGACCGTAACTTCCTGAAGAAGGGCACTGTCGACAAGTTCCCGAACCAGCCGGGTCTCGTTGACATGACGACCGCAGCGCTCGGCGAGCTTTCGAAGAACCCTGAAGGCTTTTTCCTGATGGTTGAAGCCGCCAACATCGACAAGATGTCCCACCCGCTTGATTGGGATCGTGCCGTTGTCGAAACCATCGAATTCGACAAGGCCGTTGGCGTTGCCCGCGAATTTGCTGCCAAGAACCCTGATACGCTGATCGTCGTGACCGGTGACCATACCCACGGCGTTTCCATCATCGGCACCGTCGATGACGAAAAGCCGGGCGATGAGATGCGCGCCAAGGTCGGCACCTATGCCGAAGCTGGCTTCCCGAACTACGAAGACAAGGATGGCGATGGTTATCCTGACCGGATCGACGTCAGCCGCCGTCTGTTCCTGAATGCCAACAATGGTCCCGACCATTACGAAACATTCCGCCCGAAGATGGACGGTCCTTTCGTTCCGGCAATCCAGAACGAGAAGAAGGAATACATCGCCAACGAAGCCTACAAGAATGTTCCCGGCGCCGTCTTCGTGCAGGGCAACATCCCCAAGGATGGCGACAGCGGCGTTCACGCGGTTGACGATATCGTTCTGCAGTCCACAGGCCCCGGTTCCGAAGAGTTCAAGCGCTACATGGAACAGAGCGACGTATACCGCGTGCTGGCCGATGCTTTCGCGCTCGGCGCAAAGCAGACGCAGTAAGCAAAAACGTCAAGAGATGTTCCGACCCGTCATCGGCGGGTCGGAATTGTCGTTTCAGGCCAAATACAATAGCAAAAAAACGGAGACCGTCATGGTGTACCGGCCAGACAAGCTGACACGCAGACAGGCGCTGACACTTGCCAGCATCGCTCTCGCCAGCTTTCCAAGCCTCGTGCGCGAGGCTTCTGCATCGGCTGTGCCGCTTAGCTTCGACGAGATGTACGGCAAGGTCGGCGTTCTCGGACTGGAATTTTCCGAGAAACTGAAGCAGTTGTCCGGCAGGCAGATCCGCATGAAGGGCTTCATGGCGCCGCCGCTGAAGGCGGAGGCAGCCTTCTTCGTGCTGACGGAAATTCCCATGGCGCTCTGCCCGTTCTGCTCTTCGGATTCGGACTGGCCCGATAACATCGTGGTCGTCTATCTCTTGGAGAAACAGACCTTTGTGCAGCCAAGCACCACCATCGAGGTAACCGGCGTGCTGGAACATGGCTCCTGGACCGATCCGGAAACCGGCTTTGTCAGCCTGGTGCGGATCCGAGACGCAGAATACATGGTATCCTGATCATGCTGGCATTGAAAATTTCAGATCTTTCCGTTTCCTATCCGGGTCTTGCCGCGCCCGTTCTTTTTCTTGACGAATTTGGCGTTGCAGCAGGAGAAAAAATCGCGATCACCGGTGCGTCGGGGTCCGGCAAGAGCACCTTTGTCAATGTCATTACCGGTTTGGTGCGTCCGAACGCCGGACGTATCCTGTGGCGCGATCAGGACATTGCCGCCTATTCCGAAACGAAGAGAGACCAGTGGCGGGGAGGCAATGTCGGCCTCGTCATGCAGGAGTTTCACCTCCTGCCCGGTCTTTCCGCCATGGAAAATATATTGCTGCCCGCCCGCCTGTCGCGGGTCATGTCCCCGCAGCATGCCGAGCGCGCAGCATCATTGCTGGAGAAGACGGGGCTTAGGCGGCCAGACCAGAAAATCGACACCATGTCGCGCGGCGAGATGCAGCGGGTCGCCATTGCCCGCGCCCTGCTGAGAAAGCCCGGCGTAATCGTCGCGGACGAGCCGACCGCAAGCCTCGATCCTGAAAACGGAAAAGCCATCGGCAGGCTGCTGGTGGATCTGGCGCGGGTCGAGGGATCGACGCTCATCATCATCACCCATGACATGCTCCTGGCCGACCAGCTCGATCGACGGATCGAGCTGGTCAATGGCCGGGTTGGCGCAGATACCGCACGGACAAAATAAGATGATACGCTTTATTATGTCGGACCTCAGACGACTCTGGTCCGGATCTGTCGTGGTGATCCTGCTTGTCGCCATGGCAACCGCTCTTGGTGTTACCGTCACCCTGCAGGAGCGGGCTCTTCGATTGGGCACGGCGCGGGCCGCAGACAAGTTCGATCTTGTCATCGGCGCAGCGGGCAGCGAAACCCAGCTTGTGCTGTCATCCGTCTTTCTGCAAGCCGCTCCTCTCCCCCTTGTCGGCGGCGAAACGCTGGCCGCACTCTCCAAGGATCCACGGGTGGCATGGGCCGGGCCGGTTGGCTTCGGAGATTCATTTGCCGGCTATCCAATAGTCGGCACGACGAATTCGCTGATCGAGAACACCTCCGGCGGATTTACCGAAGGCAGCGGCCTGAAAGACGCGACAGATGCGGTTATCGGTTCGGCCGTCGATCTCCCGCTTGGCGCAGACATCAAGCCGATGCATGGCGCAGCGGAAGAGGGCGGTCACACCCATACGGAGATTACCTATCACGTGGAAGGTCGCTTGAAGCCGACGGGCACCCCGTGGGATCGTGCCATTCTGGTGCCGATCACGTCTGTCTGGCATCTCCACGGCATGGGCGGTGGCGAGCATGATCATGACCACGATCATGGGGCCGAGGGCGAAATAAAGCATGACGAACACGATCATGGGAAAGACCCTCAACACGAACACGAACACGAACACGAACACGAACACGAACACGAACACGAAGAAGGGCAAGGGCACGAAGAAGGGCACGAGCACGAGCATGTGCCGGAATCCGGTCTGGTCGAAACATTCGACGCCGAAACGCCCGGTGTGCCTGCCATTCTGGTAAAGCCGAAGTCGATTGCCGATGCGTACAAGCTGCGCCAGCAGTACCGGCAGGGAAATACCCTTGCTGTCTTCCCGGGAGAGGTCCTGACCAAACTCTATGCGACGCTCGGGGATGCGCGCGAGGTGCTGTCGGTCGTTGCCATCGGCGCGCAACTGCTCGTGGCTGCGTCTCTTATTCTCGTCACCTTGACCCATGTCGTCCAGCGGCGCAGGCAGATTGGAGCGCTGCGCGCGCTCGGGGCGCCGCGTTCGTCCATTTCACTCATTGTCTGGGTGGAACTGTTCACACTCTTTGCCAGCGGCATAGCTCTTGGCTTTGCGGTCGGCTTTGCTGCCGCCAAAACCATCACCGCTCATCTGGTCGTGAAAAGCGGCGTTGCCATGCCCGTCGAATTCGCGCGATCCGACCTGTTGCAGCTCTCTGTCCTCCTGGCAGTCGCGGCGGTTCTGGCAATTCTGCCGGCGTGGCTTGCCTACAGACAATCGCCTGTCGAAGCGCTGCGCAGCTGACCAGAGCGACGCTCTCCTAGGGGCGTCTTGACCAGACGTTCAGGCCGCAGGCTAACTCTTGCGGCCTTTTCCTTCGACCATTTCGCTCAGGGAGGGTCGATATGCGCCTTGTGGAAGATGTCATCCTGGGGCGGAATGGCCTGTCTCTCGATCATGCGGTGGACACGCGGGCGCGTATCGCCACGGTGAAGTTTGAGAATGCCGTCCCAGCTCTCCGCATCGGCCTGGGTTCGCCGTTGATTGTGCCGCACATATTCCACCCAGGTCGGAACATGGTAGATTTCCGTCCAGATGTCAGGATTTTCAAGGTCACGCATCAACGTCCAGTTCTGCGCTCCGTCCCGCAGGCGGATGCGCCGGCGTTCCACCATCAGCGTCATGAACTCCGCCAGATCGGAATCGTCGATTTCATAGTCGACCATGATGGCGATGGGACCGCTTCTCGGTTTGATATCGAGGCGAAGATTGGGTTCGACGAAACGGTTGAGCGGGTCGAGATTGAGCGACGCAAAGGCAGGCATGGCCAATTTGAACCCGACCACGACGCCAAACAGCATCAGCACGCACGAACAGAGCAGGGAGTAGGACAGGCCGTAATTTTCTGCCAGCGAGCCCCAGAGCCAGCTGCCTACGGCTATGCCGCCGAATGTCAGGGTCTGGTAGAGCGAGAGGGCTCTGCCGACCACCCAACGGGGGGTGGAAAGCTGCACGATGGTGTTAAAGAGGGAAAGAGCGAGAACCCAGCTTGCGCCGGAGACCGTCAGCACAAGAGCGGTCAAGATCGCGTTGGTGCTGACCGCGGTGACTGCGGCACTCAGGGCAAAGCCGAGAAATGCCACGCGTACGATCCATTCGCTGCTCAGGGCTTCACGCAGGCGGGCGCTGATCAGCGCGCCGCCGATGGCGCCGACGCCGAAGGCTCCCAGCATGATGCCGTAGGTCAGCGGTCCACCCTGCACCAGATCGCGGGCAACGAGCGGCATCAAAGCCAGAATGGCGCTGGCTGAAAGGCCAAAAAGAAAGCCGCGCACCAATACCTTGCCGATATTGGGCGACATGGCCACGTAGCGCATCCCTGCGGAAATGGCCGCCAGCAGCTGTTCACGCGGAAGCGTCGAGGTATTCTTCGGCGGCTGCCATTTGATCAGCGCGTAGATGAGCGTGAAATAGCTGAAGGTGTTGACGAGAAACGCGGCTGCAGCACCCGCTATGGCAACAATCACGCCGCCGATGGCCGGGCCGACGCTGCGGGTGATGTTGAACCCGACGCTGTTGAGCGTCACCGCTGCCGGCAAATCCTCGCGCGGCACCATTTCCCCGACAGAGGCCTGCCATGAGGGATTGTTGAGTGCGGTTCCGCATCCGATCATGAAGGTGAAAAACAGCAGCAGCCACGGCGATAACCAGTCGGACCATGCAAAAACGGTCAGCATGACGGACGCGGTCAGCATCAACAGCTGGGCCGAAATCATGATGCGACGCCTGTCAAAACTGTCGGCGAGCGCCCCGGAAACGAGCGAAAACAGCATGATCGGCAGGGAGGTCGATGCCTGCACCAGCGCAATCATGTTTTCCGAAGACGACAGCGCCGTCATCATCCAGGCTGCACCGACCGCTTGGATCAGCCCGCCGAAGTTCGAGGCGATGCTTGCAAACCATATCGTTCGGTAGGTTTGATGCTTGAGCGGTGCAAGGGGAGATTTTCTATCGGGCACGGGCAGTCCAATGATGCAATTGCTGGTGATCCGGCTGACACTATAGACGCCGTTTGGAAGGATGCCACTGTTTCAGCCCGTGCCACGGTAAAATTGTGACGAAAGGCAATTTCGCTGCATGTCAGCGCCATCCTTGCATTGTCGGCGATTAGGGTTTATACCGTCTTTCAAATTCTTGATCGTCTGATGAAGAGTGGGGCCGCAAGGCTCCGCTCTTTTTCGTTAGGCGCCCCAATAACCGGGACAAAGCGTTCCGGTTGCAGACAAAAGACCGGAAGGCCAGAATGGCAGACGCCGAACCAAGACTGATAACCGAAACAGGCATCGACCAGCGGATCGCGGAAATTATCGAACCGGTTCTGACCGGAATGGGCTTTCTGCTGGTTCGCGTGCGCCTATCCAGTCAGAACGGTTCGACATTGCAGATCATGGCCGAGCGTGAAGACGGCACCATGACCGTGCAGGACTGCGAAGCGCTGTCCATGGCGATTTCTCCTGTTCTGGATGTGGAAGATCCCGTCGAGAAGGCGTATCATCTGGAAGTGTCATCGCCCGGCATTGACCGGCCAATGGTGCGAAAGATGGATTTTGTTCGCTGGCAGGGCCATATCGTCAAGGTCGAGACATCGATCCTGGTTGATAACCGGAAGCGTTTTCGCGGCAAGATCGCCAGCGTGGAGGCCGATGGCTTCAAGCTTGAGCGCGATCAGATTGCATACGGCGAGGAGCCGGTGGTCACCATACCATTCAATACGCTTTCCGACGCGAAGCTCATTCTGACGGACGATCTTATTCGTGACGCCCTGAAGGCGGACAAGCTGGCCAAGGCCGCTGCCGCCAATCAGAACGAAGAAGCAGACGAAGACTAAATCCAACGTAAGCCCTGACAACGCGGGCAAAACGACTGACGGAGACACAAAAAATGGCAGTAAGTGCTAACCGGCTT
This sequence comes from Rhizobium sp. Leaf311, assembly GCF_001423445.1. Taxonomy (NCBI): domain Bacteria; kingdom Pseudomonadati; phylum Pseudomonadota; class Alphaproteobacteria; order Hyphomicrobiales; family Rhizobiaceae; genus Rhizobium; species Rhizobium sp. Leaf311. The sequence continues at coordinate 69,461 of NZ_LMNZ01000007.1, forward strand.
GAGCTTCTGCAGATCGCCGATGCTGTGGCGCGCGAAAAGGTCATCGACCGAGAAATCGTGCTGGCCGCAATGGCCGACGCTATCCAGAAGGCTGCCCGCTCGCGTTATGGTTCCGAGACCAATATCCGCGCAGACATCAACTCGAAGACCGGTGAAATCCGTCTGCAGCGTCTGCTCGAAGTTGTCGAAAAGGCCGAAGACTACGGCACGCAGATCCCGCTGGAACTGGCGCGCGACCGCAACGTCGATGCCAAGATTGGCGATTACATCGCTGATCCGCTGCCGCCAATGGATTTCGGCCGTATCGCTGCCCAGTCCGCCAAGCAGGTTATCGTCCAGAAGGTTCGCGAAGCTGAGCGTGACCGCCAGTACGACGAGTTCAAGGATCGCATCGGCGAAATCATCAACGGTACCGTCAAGCGCGTGGAATATGGCAATGTCATCGTCGATCTAGGCCGTGGCGAAGGCATCATCCGTCGCGATGAGATGATTCCACGGGAAAACCTGCGTTACGGCGACCGCGTTCGTGCCTTCGTCTACGATGTGCGCCGCGAACAGCGCGGTCCGCAGATTTTCCTGTCGCGTACCCATCCGCAGTTCATGGTCAAGCTCTTCACCATGGAAGTGCCTGAAATCTACGACGGCATCATCCAGATCAAGTCTGTGGCCCGTGATCCGGGTTCGCGCGCCAAGATCGCCGTGATCTCCAACGATAGCTCCATCGATCCCGTCGGTGCCTGCGTCGGTATGCGCGGTTCGCGCGTCCAGGCGGTTGTCGGCGAGCTTCAGGGCGAAAAGATCGACATCATTCCATGGAGCCAGGATCCTGCTTCCTTCATCGTCAACGCCCTTCAGCCGGCGGAAGTCGCCAAGGTCGTTCTGGATGAAGAAGCCGAGCGTATCGAAGTCGTGGTGCCGGATGAGCAGCTGTCGCTGGCCATTGGTCGTCGCGGTCAGAACGTGCGTCTGGCATCGCAGCTGACCGGCTGGGATATCGACATCATGACGGAGCAGGAAGAATCCGAGCGCCGCCAGAAGGAATTCAACGAACGCACCGGCATCTTCATGGAAGCGCTGGATGTGGACGAAATGGTTGGTCAGGTTCTGGCTTCGGAAGGCTTTGCGCAGGTTGAAGAACTTGCTTACGTCGATCTGAGCGAAATTTCCTCCATCGACGGTTTCGACGAGGATACCGCTGTCGAAATTCAGACTCGCGCCAAGGAATATCTTGAGCGTATCGAGACTGAAATGGATGCCAAGCGCAAGGAACTCGGCGTTTCCGACGAGTTGCGCCAGATCGAAGGCCTGACATCGCAGATGATGGTGGCCCTCGGTGAGGAAGGCGTGAAGAACATCGAAGATCTCGCCGGCTGCGCGGCCGACGACCTCGTTGGTTGGAGCGAACGCAAGGACGGCGAAACCAAGAAGTTCGACGGCATCTTCTCCAAGCTCGACGTTTCGCGCGTCGAAGCCGAGAACATGGTCGTTCAGGCCCGCCTTCTGGCTGGCTGGATTACCGCTGAAGATCTTGCTGCAGAGCAGGAAGAGGCAGCGACCGAGGAGGCGGATACCGCCGATCAGGAATGATTTCGCAAGCGCATGAGCCTGATGACCTGCTGGACGATGAGCGGCGGGTCGAAGGTACAGGCAGCGAGCGGACGTGCATTGTAACGCGGCAGATTGGAACACCCGACGAGTTGGTCCGTTTTGTCGCAGGCCCGGACAAAAGCGTTGTGCCGGACCTGAAACGCCAATTGCCAGGGCGCGGATGCTGGGTCACCCCCGAACGCGCCCTGATCGAAAAGGCCATTGCGAAAAAGCTTTTCGCACGTGCCTTGAAGACAGATGTAAAGGCTGGACCTGAACTCCTGGAGTTGATGGACCGGCTTCTGGCGCAGCAACTGGCCGGTATGATGAACATGGCGCGCAAGGCGGGCCAGTTCATCAGCGGGGCCACCAAGGTGGATGCGGCTGTCCGTTCCGGAAATACCCTTGCGGTTTTCCATGCCACGGATGCTGCCGCCGATGGCGTCAGAAAGATAAACCAGGCCCGAAAGGCCTGGACCCTCGGTTCAGGAACCGAGACAGAAATACCGTCCTTTCATCTGTTCAGTGAGCAGGAAATGGACGAACTGATGGGCCAGAATGCTTTTATCCATGCCTGCGCGCTTGCGGGACAGGCGGGTGAGGGTGTAGTGAAGCGCGCAAAGGTGCTTGAGCGGTATCGCCATGGCGAGAAACCTCAAGGCGAAATTGACGCTGCCCGGACGGAAAGACAATGACGCGGTTATCGGACATGACCGTCTGCCGCGTTCGGATACAGCAATTGTAGAGACTAGAGTCTGGTGACGTCATCCGGCTCTCGTCTGAAGGAACGGGAACGGAATGACCGATAACAACGACGACAAGACACTCAACGCACCAGCCAAGAAGACCCTCACCCTCAAGCCGGGTGGAGCGTCTCAGGGGACTGTGCGTCAAGATATGGGTCGAGGTCGCACGAACGCGGTTGTGGTGGAAACACGCAAGCGCCGTCCCTTGCGTCCTGAAGACGAAAAGCATGTTGTAACGCCGATTACACCACAGCCACGCCCGGCGGCACCTGCTGCCGCCGCCGCGCCTGCTGCTGCACGTCCGCAGCAGCCACAGCAGCGCGTCCACCAGTCCGGCAACCAGCAGCGTCAGCAGCCATCGCAGCAGCAACCTCGCCAGCCTGAGCGTCCGCGCGGAAACGTGCTGCACGATCTGTCTGCCGGTGAGATGGATGCCCGCCGCCGTGCGCTCGCAGAAGCGCAGGCCCGCGACATCATCGAAGCCAAGCAGCGCGCTGAAGACGAAGCCCGTCGCAAGGTAGAAGAAGAAGCGCGCCTTGCCGCAGAAAAGGCAGAAGCAGAACGCCGCGCGAAGGAAGAGGCCGAAGCTGCAAAGCTCGCTGCTTCCCAGCCGCAGACGGAAGAAAAGGTCGAGCGTCCGGTTGAAAGACCTGCCGCTGCCGCTGCTGCCCAGCCTGCCCGCCAGGATGGACGTCCGCAGTCAACGACCCGCACAGCTGCGCCAACGCCAGCCGCTCCCCTGCCGCTCCCGGCTCGTGGTGCTCCAGGCGCTCGCCGCGTCGAAAAGGATGATGATGACGATCGCGGTCCACGCCGTGGCAACCTGCCGGTTCGCGGCAAGGTCGCGGCACCCGCACCGGCAAAGCCTGCTGCCCGTCTGAAGACGGAAGAAGAGCGTCGCCGTGGCAAGCTCACCGTCACATCCAACCTTGAGGAAGATGGCAGCCCACGTGGCCGTTCGCTTTCCGCCATGCGCCGTCGTCAGGAAAAATTCCGTCGTGGCCAGATGCAGGAAACCCGCGAAAAGGTCATGCGCGAAGTCATCCTGCCTGAGACCATCACCATTCAGGAACTGTCGCAGCGTATGTCCGAACGGGCTGTCGATGTGATCAAGTATCTGATGAAGGAAGGCCAGATGATGAAGCCGGGCGACGTCATCGACGCCGATCTGGCTGAACTGATCGCTGGCGAATTCGGCCACACCGTCAAGCGTGTTTCCGAATCCGACGTCGAAGAAGGCATCTTCAACATCTCCGACGACGATGGCGGCGAACTCGTGTCGCGTCCTCCTGTCGTTACCATCATGGGTCACGTCGACCACGGCAAGACATCGCTGCTCGACGCCATCCGCCAGACCAGCGTTGTCTCGGGTGAAGCCGGTGGCATCACCCAGCATATCGGTGCCTATCAGGTCGAGAAGAACGGTCACAAGATCACCTTCATCGACACCCCCGGCCACGCCGCCTTTACGGCCATGCGTGCTCGTGGTGCACAGGCAACCGACATCGCCATTCTGGTTGTCGCCGCTGACGACAGCGTGATGCCGCAGACGATTGAATCGATCAACCACGCCAAGGCGGCCAATGTGCCGATCATCGTGGCGATCAACAAGATCGACAAGCACGAGGCAAACCCCGAAAAGGTTCGCCAGCAGCTTCTGCAGCACGAAGTCTTCGTGGAATCCATGGGTGGTGAAGTTCTTGATGTCGAAGTCTCTGCCAAGAACAAGCTCAACCTCGACAAGCTGCTCGAAGCCGTTCTGCTCCAGGCCGAAATTCTCGACCTGAAGGCCAATGTCAACCGCACTGCGGAAGGCACGGTCATCGAAGCGCAGCTCGATCGCGGTCGCGGTGCCGTTGCAACGGTTCTCGTCCAGAAGGGCACTCTGCGTCCGGGCCAGATCATCGTGGCCGGCGACCAGTGGGGCCGTGTGCGCGCGCTCGTCAACGACAAGGGTGACCACGTCAAGGAAGCCGGTCCGGCCATGCCGGTCGAGGTTCTCGGCCTTTCGGGTACGCCATCTGCCGGTGATCGCTTCGCGGTCGTCGAAAATGAAAGCCGTGCCCGCGAGATTTCCGAGTACCGTCAGCGTCTGGCCCGTGACAAGGCCGTGGCACGTCAGACTGGCCAGCGCGGTTCGCTGGAACAGATGATGAGCCAGCTACAGACCTCCGGTCGCAAGGACTTCCCGCTGCTCATCAAGGGCGACGTGCAGGGCTCTATCGAAGCCATTGCCGGTGCATTGGAAAAGCTGGGTACGGACGAAGTCCGCGCACGCATCATCCATTCGGGTGCCGGTGGTATCACCGAGTCGGATATCTCGCTTGCGGAAGCATCGAACGCAGCCATCATCGGCTTCAACGTTCGTGCCAATGCACAGGCTCGTACCGCTGCCGAGCGGGCTGGTATCGAAATTCGCTACTACAACATCATCTACGATCTGGTGGATGACGTGAAGTCTGCGATGTCGGGCCTCCTGTCTCCGGAACGTCGCGAAACCTTCCTCGGCAACGCGGAAATCCTGGAAGTCTTCAACATCACCAAGGTCGGCAAGGTTGCCGGTTGCCGTGTGGTCGAAGGCAAGGTGGAACGTGGTGCAGGCGTTCGTCTGGTGCGCGACAATGTCGTCATCCACGAAGGCAAGCTCAAGACGCTCAAGCGCTTCAAGGACGAAGTCTCCGAAGTGCCAGTCGGTCAGGAGTGCGGTATGGCGTTCGAGAATTACGAAGACATCCGCGCTGGCGACACTATCGAGTGCTTCCGCGTAGAGCACATCACCAGAACGCTCTAAGCGTTTCGCCACAACGAAAATAGAACTGTCGGGCGCCGGCTTATACTGACCGGCGCTCGCTCTGTTTGAGGCAATGACACTATGGTAAAAGCAACATCATCCGCGCCTTCGCAACGCATGCTGCGTGTTGGCGAGCAGGTGCGCGCTGCGGTGACCCAGATTTTGCAACGCGGCGAAGTCCGTGACGATCTGATCGAGAAGACGGTGATTTCCATTTCCGAGGTGCGCATGTCGCCCGATCTGAAGATCGCGACCGCCTACGTGACGCCGCTTGGCGTTTCCGATCATACCGACACGATTGCTGCGCTGAACCGCCACGCGAAATATCTGCGCGGCCGCCTTGGGCCCCATCTGCGGCAGATGAAATATGTGCCGGAACTCCGCTTCCGCGACGATACGAGCTTCGACAATTACAAGAAGATCGACGCGCTGCTGCGCTCGCCGGAGGTGCAGCGCGATCTGGGACCTTCAAACGAAAAAGACGACGAACAGAACTGAAGCATGTCCAAACCACGCAAACAGCAGAACCGTAAGCCCAAGGGCCGGCCGATTTCCGGCTGGCTCATTCTCGACAAGCCCTTCGACTTCGGCTCCACCGAAGCCGTTTCCAAGATCAAGTGGCTTTTCAACGCCCAGAAGGCCGGTCACGCCGGTACGCTTGATCCGCTTGCGTCAGGCATGTTGCCGATTGCGCTGGGCGATGCCACCAAGACCGTTCCCTATGTTATGGACGGGCGCAAGATCTATGAATTTGCCGTCACCTGGGGTGAAGAGCGCACCACCGACGACATGGAAGGCGAGGTTCTCAACACCTCCTCAAACCGCCCGGATGAACAGGCGATCCGTGATCTCCTGCCGAACTATACCGGCACGATCATGCAGATCCCGCCGCAGTTCTCGGCCATCAAGATCGGCGGTGAGCGGGCCTATGATATTGCCCGTGGCGGCGAGGAGGTGGAGATTCCGGCCCGTGAAGTCGAAATTCATCGCATCACCCTGATTGCCTGCCCGGATGAAAACACCGCGCATTTCGAAGTGGAATGCGGCAAGGGCACCTATGTCCGTGCTCTTGCCCGTGACATGGGCCGCGATCTCGGCTGCTACGGCTTTATTTCGCAGCTGCGCCGCTCCATGGTCGCGCCGTTTTCGGAAGATGCAATGGTGCCGCTTGCAAAGCTGGTCGAATTCGAGGCCATCGAAGATCGCGATGAGCGTCTGGCGGCGCTGGATGCCTATCTCATCGATACGTCGGAAGCCCTGTCGTCGCTTCCGCACCTCATCATCAATGATGACCAAGCCCATCGCCTGAAAATGGGCAACCCTATCCTTCTGCGCGGGCGTGATGCGCCCACCCAGGAAAGCGATGCCTATGCCACCGCCCGCGGCAGGTTGATAGCCATCGGCGAGATTGCGGAAGGCGAGTTCCGTCCCAAGCGCGTTTTCGGCTAAAACAGGTCGAAGACAACGATATTCCGGCGCTCTTTTGGCGGATGGAGCAAGAGAGGCGGTGGCAATCGCCTCTTTCCTTTATGGGCCAATTGGTTTATAGGCAGCGGCAGCTTGGGCAGAGCCCGCGCTAATACATGGCCAGTGCTGGACGACATCCCGGCGCTTGGCGTCCCGTTTTTCCTTAAAATAGAAAGGATCGTCCGATGTCGATTACTGCAGAGCGCAAAGCCGCCCTTATCAAGGAATATGCCACCAAGGAAGGTGATACCGGTTCGCCGGAAGTTCAGGTCGCAATTTTGACCGAACGGATCAATAACCTGACGGGCCACTTCAAGGATCACAAGAAGGACAACCACTCGCGTCGTGGCCTTCTGACCCTGGTTTCCAGCCGCCGTTCGCTTCTCGACTATCTGAAGAAGAAGGACGAAGGCCGTTACACCAAGTTGATCGGTGCCCTCGGCATTCGCCGCTAAAATTGCAATTCCGGCGGGGTTTTTAAAGAAATTCCCGCCGGTTTTCTTCCGGCCACATGCTGGAATAGACTATTGGCAGTCCAAGTGACGCCAACAATGAGAGACGGGCCGGATGGGCCGGTGCCGTCTGATATAACCGATGACCTGTCATGGGGCAGGATTGCCGGATGCTTTAACAACACTGCGGTGTTGTCGTGTTTTAAGGGAACATGTGCTGGAGCCTCCCGCTGTCTTGCCCGTGATACGTTCTGTTCCCGCGTTTTCGTTTTGAAAACCGGGACGATATTTGAGGACAAGATATGTTCAATCAACATTCCGTGGAAATCGAATGGGCAGGCCGCCCGCTCAAGCTTGAAACGGGCAAGGTTGCCCGTCAGGCTGACGGCGCCGTCATCGCCACCTATGGCGAGACCATGGTTCTGGCCACCGTCGTTTCCGCAAAGGCACCGAAGCCCGGTCAGGACTTCTTCCCGCTGACCGTCAACTACCAGGAAAAGACCTATGCCGCCGGCAAGATCCCCGGTGGTTACTTCAAGCGCGAAGGCCGTCCTTCTGAAAACGAAACGCTGGTTTCGCGTCTGATCGACCGTCCGATCCGCCCGCTGTTCCCTGAAGGCTACAAGAACGACACGCAGGTTGTCGTCACCGTCATTCAGCACGATCTGGAAAACAACCCTGACGTTCTGTCGATGGTTGCCGCTTCGGCTGCGCTGACACTGTCCGGCGTTCCTTTCATGGGCCCGGTCGGTGGTGCACGCGTCGGCTACATCAACGGCGAATATGTTCTGAACCCGCATCTCGACGAGATGGACGAATCGGTTCTCGACCTCGTCGTTGCCGGTACGCAGGACGCCGTTCTGATGGTTGAGTCCGAAGCCAAGGAACTCAACGAAGAAATCATGCTCGGTGCCGTCATGTTCGGTCACCGCGGTTTCCAGCCGGTCATCGACGCGATCATCAAGCTCGCTGAAGTTGCCGCCAAGGAGCCACGCGAATTCGAACCGGAAGATTTCTCCGCTCTCGAAGCTGAAATGCTCGGCATCGCCGAAGCTGAACTGCGCGACGCTTACAAGATCACCGAAAAGGCTGCCCGCTACAACGCGGTTGACGCCGTAAAGGCCAAGGTCAAGGCTCACTTCCTGCCGGAAGATGGCGAAGCCAAGTACACCGCTGAAGAAATCGGCGCGACCTTCAAGCACCTGCAGGCGAAGATCGTTCGCTGGAACATTCTGGACACCAAGAGCCGCATCGACGGCCGCGATCTGTCCACCGTTCGTCCGATCATCTCCGAAGTTGGCCTTCTGCCACGCACGCACGGCTCGGCGCTGTTCACGCGCGGCGAAACCCAGGCCATCGTCGTTGCCACGCTCGGCACCGGTGAAGACGAGCAGTATGTCGACAGCCTCACGGGCATGTACAAGGAACGCTTCCTTCTGCATTACAACTTCCCTCCCTACTCGGTTGGTGAAACAGGCCGCATGGGCTCCCCGGGCCGCCGCGAAATCGGTCACGGCAAGCTGGCATGGCGCGCAATCCGCCCGATGCTGCCAACGCCTGAGCAGTTCCCATACACGCTGCGCGTCGTCTCCGAGATCACCGAATCCAACGGTTCGTCCTCCATGGCAACCGTCTGCGGCACCTCGCTTGCTCTGATGGACGCAGGCGTTCCTCTGGCAAAGCCGGTTGCCGGTATCGCCATGGGCCTCATCCTTGAAGGCGAACGCTTTGCCGTTCTGTCTGATATCCTTGGCGATGAAGATCACCTCGGCGACATGGACTTCAAGGTTGCCGGTACAGCTGACGGCATCACCTCGCTTCAGATGGACATCAAGATCGCCGGTATCACCGAAGAGATCATGAAGGTCGCTCTGGAACAGGCTCAGGGTGGACGCAAGCACATCCTCAACGAGATGGCTAATGCCATCACGGAAAGCCGTGGCCAGCTCGGCGAGTTCGCACCACGCATCGAAGTCATGAACATCCCGGTCGACAAGATCCGTGAAGTCATCGGCTCCGGCGGCAAGGTCATCCGCGAAATCGTCGAAAAGACCGGTGCGAAGATCAACATCGAAGATGACGGCACCGTCAAGATCGCCTCGTCCTCGGGCAAGGAAATCGAAGCCGCTCGCAAGTGGATTCACTCCATCGTTGCCGAGCCTGAAGTTGGCCAGATCTACGAAGGCACGGTCGTCAAGACCGCCGACTTCGGCGCATTCGTCAACTTCTTCGGCGCCCGTGACGGCCTCGTTCACATCTCGCAGCTGGCTTCCGAGCGCGTTGCCAAGACCTCCGACGTCGTCAAGGAAGGCGACAAGGTTTGGGTCAAGCTGATGGGCTTCGATGAGCGCGGCAAGGTTCGCCTGTCCATGAAGGTTGTCGACCAGACAACCGGCAAGGAAGTGGCTGCTGAAAAGAAGAGCGAAGGCGAAGCTGCCGAATAAGGCCGCCTGCGCTAGACCCTACTGAGGCGCGGGATTTTACCCGCGCCTTTTTTCTATTGTTAGAGCGTGCCGGCTTCCAGAAAGCACACAAACGCTCGATGTCTGTTTTAACGCATGGTCCGTACGCCAAAGCGCCTCGCGCTATCGCCGGACATGCTCCGAAGGATGCTCCGATGAGCCGTGACGCTGTCAAAACCCTGTTCCACCCCTTTGCCGCAGATATGCTGGCTGCGCCCAAGGCAGGCGAGCGTGTCCTGTTTCTGGGTGCGGAAGCCGGCGCCCCGCGTCTGGATGGTTTCGACGCAGAGATCGTCTCGGTGCAGAACCTGCGCCCGCTTTACCGCGCATTGCAGGCGCAAGGATCAGAGGTCACGCCTGACCTCTCCGGCGAAGACTATGATGCGGCCCTTATCCTGTGCGGCAAGCATCGCGGAGAAAATGAAAACCGCCTTGCGGAAGCGCTGACCCGCGTCAAGGCTGGCGGCCTGATCGTCGCTGCCGGTTCCAAGGAAGACGGCATCGTCACGCTGCGCAAGACGCTGTCAAAGCTCGGCATCGAGGCTGAATCGACACCGAAATATCATGGCGTTGCGATCTGGTTCGGACGTCCCGAAGATGTCTCCACTGCCGTTTCCAAGCTCAAGCAGGAAGCCGTCACCATCGAGCGGCGCTTCACTGCCATGCCGGGCATGTTCTCGCATGATCGCATCGATGGTGGTTCCGAACTTCTGGCCTCGCGCCTGCCCACGGATTTCGATGGCAATGCCGCGGATTTCGGCGCTGGCTGGGGCTACCTCTCCATCATGTTGGCCGAAAAATCTCCGCGCACCGCTCGTATCGACCTTTTTGAGGCCGACTGGAACGCGCTGGAATTTGCCAAGACCAATCTTCTGGAAAACTGCCCGCGCCTGACGACCCGCTTTTTCTGGCAGGATCTGGCCGCAGAGCCGCCGAAGGAAAAATACGATCTCATCATCATGAACCCGCCCTTCCATGCGGGTGGACAGGCCGCAGAGCCTGCGCTCGGTCAGGCGCTGATCAAGACGGCGGCAACGGCGCTTCGCAGCGGCGGCAAGCTGCTGATGGTCGCCAATCGCGGTCTTCCCTATGAGACGGTTCTGTCGAGCGAGTTCCGCAAGAGCGAAGAAGTCTGCCGCAACTCCCGCTTCAAGATTCTAAGCGCGCAGAAGTGATGGGTTTTACGGTCTACGCAGACTAACTCAGCAACCATGCCCATGCGGAAACGGTCAGCACGCCGAACAGCGTCGAAATGCTGATCGTGGATGCAGCAACGCTGTGGCCTATGCCAAAACGGTTGGCCAGCAGCCAAGAATTGATGCCCGTCGGTACGCATGAGGTCAGGACAAGCGCGGCGGTCCATGCCGGGCTAAGGCCAAGGGCATGGGCAGCGACCCATACGCAGGCTGGCAACAGGATGAGCTTGAAGGCTGTCATCGTGACAGCAATGCGCAGGTTGCCCCGAATAGGATATTTGGTCAGGGCCATGCCGAGGGAAATCAGGGCGGTCGGCCCGGCAATCGCAGATATCTGATCGATGACTGTCATCATCACCAGTGGCATGGGCAATCCGGACAGGTTGAAGCAGAGACCCAGAACGACCGCAATGACCAGCGGGTTCTGCACCAGATTGCGCCCGACCTGACGAAGCACGGCAAGCGTCCCGCGCTTTTCACCACCAGTGACCTTGTGTGATGCATTCTCCATGAGAATGGTTCCGGCGATCATCATGATGGGAAGGTGGACCGCAAGCAGAATGGAAATGGCAACGATTCCATCGCTGCCAACAGAGCGACCGACCAAGGGAAGCCCGATGAAGATGTTGTTGGCAAATGCCGACGATATGCCGGCGATCACACCGATCCGCAATTCCTGTTTGAACACGTGCCGCGTCACGAGTTGGCCCGCCGCCCAGGTTATCGCGACCCCGGTGAAATAGGTGAGCCAGAGCTTGAATGGCGAGGCGCCGTGGAAATCGGCTGTCGCAAGCGTGCGGAAAATCAATGCCGGAACTGCAATCTTGAAGACGAAGTCGCTGAGGACATCGCCCGCCTCCGCCTTGAACAGCTTGACCTTCACCGTCATCCAGCCAATGAGGATGAGAAGAAAGATCGGCGCGACATTAACGGCGACAGCATACATTACGGAAAGGACTTTCGCGGAGCCTGAAGAGGCTTCCGGTCTAAAGCATATGCGCCGCTCAAACAAACTAATTTGCTGCAGGTCAGGAAATTGCAGCAGGCTTGACCGGACAAGAAAAAAGCGGGGTCGCCCCCGCCTTGATCCGCTCACTGCGTCAGTACATCCGTGACGAAGCGATGCGCATTCTATAGCAAGGCTTCGTGACAGGCACATGACGTGTATTTTTCACGTCAGAAGTGTTGTCAGCGCCCGTCACGGCGCGGTTTTGGCTTTTCTTAGTCGCAGAAATCTTTAAGACCGAGTTCCGGATAACGCATCCGTCGATGCGGTTCGGACAAGAGGCTCATGACAAAATTCGACGTACTGACCGTTGGCAATGCCATCGTGGACATCATCTCCCGCTGCGATGATCGCTTTCTCACCGACAACGCCATTACCAAGGGCGCCATGAACCTGATCGACGCCGAGCGCGCCGAGCTGCTCTATTCGCTGATGGGCCCGGCTCTGGAAGCATCCGGCGGAAGCGCTGGCAATACGGCAGCGGGCATTGCCAATTTCGGCGGACGCGCCGCCTATTTCGGCAAGGTGGCAGAAGATCAGCTGGGCGAGATTTTCCAGCACGATATCCGCGCCCAGGGCGTCCATTTCGAAACGGCACCACGCGGCACATTTCCGCCAACGGCCCGCTCGATGATCTTCGTTACCGAAGATGGCGAGCGTTCGATGAACACCTATCTGGGTGCCTGCGTGGAACTGGGTCCTGAAGATGTCGAGCCTGCCGTCGTTGCGGAATCGAAAGTGACCTATTTCGAAGGCTATCTGTGGGACCCGCCGCGCGCCAAGGATGCGATCCGCGATTGCGCCCGCATTGCCCATGAAAACGGCCGCGAAGTGTCCATGACGCTCTCAGACAGCTTCTGCGTCGGTCGTTACCGCGAGGAATTTCTGGAGCTGATGCGCTCCGGTACCGTCGATATCGTTTTCGCCAACAAGCAGGAAGCGCTCTCGCTGTACGAGACGGACGATTTCGAGCTGGCTTTGACGAAAATTGCCGCAGACTGCAAGCTTGCGGCGGTCACGATGAGCGAAGAGGGCGCAACGATCCTTCGTGGTTCGGAGCGGGTCAAGGTCGATGCCTATCCCGTCCACGATGTCGTCGACACGACGGGAGCGGGAGACCTTTTCGCGTCAGGTTTCCTGTATGGATATACGCAGGGCCGTTCTCTGGAAGAGTCCGGCAAGCTTGGATGCCTTGCGGCGGCCGCTGTCATTCAGCAGGTTGGGCCGCGCCCCATGTCATCGCTGCAGGCGCTTGCGAAGAAGCACGGCCTTATTTGAACGCCTCGCCGGGATAGGCGCCCCAGATCTCGCTTTGAGAAACCCAGCCGGTCACCTGACCGGCCTGGGCCTTGCACCAGTCGCCATTGCACTCACCGATGCCGATCTGAACGCCCGGCTCAAGTTTCGCCACAACGGGCGCTCCGGACTGTGCCTCGCGGCGCATGTTGACATAGACATCCTTGCCCTTGCCGCGCATCCACGGGGCCGCCACGGCGGTTCTTTCACCCGAGAGCAGTGCCTGGTTGACCCAGCCTTCCGTGCCATCGGCATCACGGATGCGCCGCCAGTTCTCATATTCCTGGATGATTTCCACCGGCATTCCCGATTTCATGTACATCCAGGACACCGCGTAATCGGTGCTGGGGCCGATACGCATGTTGACGCGCTTTGATTTCAGGCTGACGAAGCGTGGCAATGGCAGGCCGCTGGCACCCTTGGCGGCGCCCTGCGCAAGCGCCGGTACGCTTGCGGCGTTGAGAAAACCCAGCGACAATGCAATGCAGACAATAGAAACAATGCTACGCATGTCGGTTTCCGTTTCCTTGCGGTTTGGTAGTTGAGGCGGCAGTCAGGCCTACCATTTCCGAAGTCGATGACGACAACATGCGAGATTTGTTTGTCTTCGCCGGCGGGTCTGGTAGAAACGCCCCTGGTGAAGGAAATTATCGCTCTTTTTGGTTAACGACCTCTGAACAAGGTGCCTGCTGACAATGACGAATAAGAAGAGACCGACCGTCTATTTGACACGCAAACTGCCGGATCTGGTCGAAACCCGTATGCGCGAGCTGTTCGATGCGGAACTCAACATAGAGGACGCTCCCCGAACGACTGCCGAACTTGTCGGCGCCATGCAGCGGGTGGATGTGCTGGTGCCAACCGTGACCGATCGAATTACGGCTGACATGATCGAGCAGGCAGGCCCGCAATTGAAGCTGATTGCCGGATTTTCAAACGGCATAGACCATATCGATGTGGATGCGGCGGCCCGCAAGGGCATCACCGTCACCAACACGCCAAATGTTCTGACCGAAGACAGCGCCGACATGACCATGGCCCTTGTTCTGGCCGTTCCACGGCGGCTGGTGGAGGGCACGCGGGTGCTGGCCAATGGTTCGGACGAATGGCGCGGCTGGTCGCCCACATGGATGCTGGGACGGCGTCTGTCGGGCAAGCGCATCGGCATCGTCGGCATGGGCCGCATCGGCACCGCCGTTGCCCGTCGCGCCAAGGCCTTCGGCCTGTCGATCCATTATCATAACCGCAAGCGCGTCAATCCGGCCACCGAGGCGGAGCTGGAGGCGACCTATTGGGATAGCCTCGACCAGATGCTGGCCCGTGTCGATATCGTCTCGGTCAACTGCCCCTCGACGCCCGCGACCTATCACCTCATTTCCGCCCGTCACCTGGCGCTGATGCAGCCCACGAGCTACATCGTCAACACCGCGCGTGGCGATATCATCGATGAGGCAGCGCTGATCCGTTGCCTGATGGATGGCAAGATCGCGGGCGCAGGTCTGGACGTCTTCGAAAACGAGCCGGTGGTGAACCCCAAGCTCATCAAGCTGGCCAAGGAGGGTAAGGTCGTCCTCCTGCCGCATATGAGTTCGGCAACCATCGAAGGCCGGATCGATATGGGCGACAAGGTCATCATCAATATCCGCGCCTTCTATGACGGCCACCGCCCGCCCAACCGGGTGCTGCCCGGCAGGAGCTGATCAGGCGAGGCGCTTCATCATCTCGATGGAGGTCACGCGCGTGAAGCCGGGATGGGAGTTTTCCGCCGTCTTTGAAAAGCCCCAGGCAGAAAACCGGCGATGGTTGCCCGTAAGCTCGATCCGCGTTTCCAGACGAAGCGTCGCAAGACCCAGAGTGCCGGCAAGCTCCTCTGCCTTTTGCAGCAGGGCAAAGCCCACACCCTTGCCCTGCGAAGAGGGCGAGACGGCGAGCTTGCCGATGTAAAGGCATGACGCCTCCGGCCTGCAAAAAATACATCCCGCCAGATCGTCGCCAACAAGCGCGACAAAGGCAATCTCGTCTCTGGCTTTCTGCGCCAGATTGTCCAGCGTCAGCCGGTGCGCAGATGAGGGGGGATCGATAACCCCGTCCATATAAGAAAATGCAGATAATATCAGTGCCAGCAGGTCTTCGAATTGTTTAAAGTCTTTATCAATACGGCGAATCTCGATCATCTTTTCCCTTCGCGTCTCTTGTAACGAACTGTTTCAAAACGGGCTGCCAGCGCATCGTAGAGCAGCAGTCGCCCGATCAGCGGCTCACCGGTCTGCGTGATGACCTTGATCGCCTCCATCGCCATGATCGTGCCGATCACGCCCGTCAGCGCGCCGATAATGCCGGTTTCCGCGCAGGATGGCACGACGCCCGCAGGCGGCGGGGCGGGGAAAAGATCGCGGTAGCGGGGAAGCAATGTGCCATCAGGGCCGGTTTCATAGGGTTTCAGCGCGGTCACGGACCCATCGAAACGGCCAACGGCCCCCGTCACCAGCGGCACCTTCGCTGCCTCGGCCGCGTCCGCCGCGGCATAGCGTGTGTCGAAATTGTCGGAGCCATCAATGACGAGATCGAAGCCCTTCAGATGGTCATGCGCCCAGACGAGGGAGAAGCGCTCCTCGAAATGCATCGTGCGCACATGCGGGTTCAGCCGTGCGATGGAGCGGCGGGCGCTTTCGGTTTTCAGCTCGCCGATGGTGCCGGTATCGTGGATCACCTGCCGCTGCAGGTTGGAGAGCGAGACCACATCGTCATCGATAATGCCAAGCGTGCCGACACCCGCCGCCGCCAGATAATACAGCACGGGTGCGCCAAGCCCGCCAGCGCCAATGACCAGCACTTTGGCAGCCTTCAGGCGCTGCTGGCCGGTGCCGCCGATTTCCGGCAGCAGGATATGGCGCTTGTAACGTTCGATTTCCTCTGGCGTCAGGGCATCCAAAGTCGATTCTCCGCTCATGCTCAACAGGCGATAAGCACTATCACTCGACGCTGCCGTGGGAAACATTGAAAAATTGCGCCCGGTCTCCCAGACCCGCAAACATGGAGGCATCCGTCCCGGTCATGAAGCTCTGGCCGCCCAGAGCGTGGATAAGATCGAACAGCGCAGCGCGCCGCCCTTCATCCAGATGGGCGGCAATTTCATCCAGCAGCAGCACCGGCGCATAGCCCGTCATATTGGCGGTCAGCTGCGCATGGGCGAGGATCAGACCCACCAGAAGCGCCTTTTGTTCGCCGGTGGAGCAGCGGCCTGCATCCATGTCCTTTTCCGCGTGACGCACGAAAAGGTCGGCGCGGTGCGGCCCTTCCAGCGTGCGTCCGGCGCCAGCATCGCGGTAGCGATTGTCGCGTAAAGTCGCGAGATACTCGTCTTCGAGATCGACCGCCGGACGGTGAAATTCCCCGTCCATAAAGCCGGAAAGCGTCAGCGAAGCGGTCGGAAAATTCGCATCATTGCTGCGGCTCTCGATCAGCGCTCGCAAAAGCCCCAGCATCTCGTGACGGGCAACGGCCATGGCAATGCCAAGCTCCGCCATCTGCTTTTCGATACCCTCCAGCCAGACCGGATCGAAGCGGCCGTCAGAGAGCAGGCGGTTGCGGCCGCGCATCGCCTTTTCGAAGTCACTTGCCCTGCGGCCATGGCCGGGGTCGAGCGACAGAACGAGCCGGTCCAGAAAGCGGCGGCGGTCTGAGGAGGAGCCGGTAAACAGGCCATCCATGGCCGGCGTCAGCCACAAGACGCGAAGATGGTCGGTCAGTTCATCGACGGATTTGACCGAGGTGCCATTCAGCCGCAGACGGCGCGATAGCGTTTCGCCTTCGCCCTCAAGGCCTGTGCCGATGGCAACCTCGCCATCCATACCATTGACTTCGGCGAAAATGGAAAAGCCCGCCGCCTCAGCCCCCACCCGCGTTACATCGGAAAGCGTCGCGCGCCGTAGGCCGCGGCCCGGAGACAGGAAGGAGATGGCTTCCAGCAGGTTGGTCTTGCCTGATCCATTGTCGCCGGTCAGCACCACGTGCCGCGCATCAAGGCGCAGGGCAACCTCCGCATAATTGCGAAACTCGCTCAGTTTCAGCCGGGAGAGGAAAACCTTGGCAGTCATGCCGCATCCAGAATCGTCATGGTTTCATGACCTACAACATGCGCTCGAAAATCGGAAAGGATTTTGAGAAAAAGCGCGCGCGCTTCCACCATCGGCCGTGACCGTGCCGCCGCAATCCGGTCGTCGCGCCTCTGCGCGGCGCAGGTGTCTTTGCAGAAGGTGTGCGACCGGCCTGATGGTGTGAAAAGGAACTAGTGCCAGATATCGACGCTGAGGTCGGCAGCAGCGGAGTGCTGCACCACGCGTTTGCCGTTCGGCAGATCATTGTCATAGAGCTTGGCAAGGATCGCTGCCTCGTCCAGACCATAACCGACCCACCTGTCCCGCAGCCGCTGTTCCAGAACCTCGAAAGATGGACCAACGAAGATCGTAAAGTCGAAGCTCGCTTTCAGCCGTGCCCACGGCTCTTCATTCAGCAGCAGATAGTTTCCTTCCGCCAGAATGAACCGTGTGTCGGCGGCAATGGCGCGGGCCGAGGCAATTGCGATTTCCCGGGAGCGGTCAAAGACCGGCACCAGCACCTCCTGATCCGCCCTGCGGACGGCTGCCAGAATGTCTGAGAAACCGCGCACGTCGAACGTCTCCGGCGCGCCCTTGCGGGCAAACAGGCCGCGATGTTGCAGAATGCCGTTATCCATGTGGAACCCGTCCATGGGCAGCACTTCGGCCTTTTCACCGCGCCGTGTGAGCTCGTCCCGCAATGCATCCGCCAAAGTGGATTTGCCGGCCCCAGGGGGACCGGCAATGCCGATAATGAAGCGGGCACTGTCTGACGCGCGGGCAAGGATCTCGCCCGCTATCGCATCAAGCGTCATCGTCATGCGGCGAGCGTCTCTCTCGGCGGTTCCTTGGCACCAGTCATGAAGGCCACCGCGTCAGACATGGTGTATTCCTTCGGATTGATGACGCAGAGCCGCTTTCCAAGCCGGTGGATATGAATACGGTCGGCCACTTCGAACACATGCGGCATGTTGTGCGAGATCAGCACGATCGGCAGGCCGCGGGAGCGGACGTCGAGAATAAGCTCCAGCACGCGCCGGCTTTCCTTGACGCCCAGTGCGGCTGTCGGTTCATCCAGAATGACGACCTTGGAGCCGAAGGCTGCGGCCCGTGCCACGGCCACGCCCTGACGCTGGCCGCCGGAGAGGGTTTCCACCGACTGGTTGATGTTCTGGATGGTCATCAGCCCCAGCTCGGAAAGCTTGGAGCGGGCAAACTTGTCCATGGCGGAGTGGTCGAGCTTGCGGAAAACGGAGCCCATGATGCCCGGCTTTCTCAATTCGCGACCGAGGAACATGTTGTCGGTGATCGACAGGGCAGGCGACAGAGCAAGGTTCTGGTAGACGGTCTCGATCCCGGCATCGCGGGCTTCGAGCGGCGTCTTGAACTGCACCGGCTTGCCTTCCAGACGGATCTCGCCTTCATCCGGGCGTATGGCGCCCGAAAGAGCCTTGATCAGAGAGGACTTGCCCGCACCATTGTCACCGATGACGGCAAGGATTTCGCCCGGATAGAGATCGAAATCCGCATTGTCGAGGGCAGTCACGCGGCCATAGCGCTTGACGAGGCCATGGGCGGAAAGAATGGGTTGCCTTGTGGTATCCGTCATCACACGCCTGCCTTTCTGATCCACTGGTCGATTGCGACGGCGGCGATGATGAGCCAGCCGGTCAGCATGACCTTCCATTGCGGGTCCGCACCCAGCATGTTGAGACCCATGGACACGACACCCACGAGCATGGCGCCGAACAGGGTTCCGAGAATGGAGCCGCGTCCGCCGAAGAGCGAGATGCCACCGATAACGGTCGCGGTAATGGCCTGAAGGTTATAGTCGGTCACGGCTGCGGAGGGTGAGATGGAGCCGTTACGACCGATGGCCACCCACGCCGCAAAGGCAGCGATGATGCCTGCGACCGTATAGACGCTCAACAGAACCTTGCGGGTCTGAATGCCGGAAAGCTTTGCAGCTTCCGGGTCATCGCCAACGGCGTAGACGTGGCGGCCCCAGGCCGTGTGGTTGAGGATGTACCAGAGCAGCGCGACCAGAAGAACCATGGCAATCACGCCAAGGGTCAGAATGGCACTGCCCATACGGAAATTCGTGGCGAAGATCTGCAGCAGAGGCGCGTTTTGCGACACATCGGCATCGCGGATCGTCTGGTTGGCCGAATAGATGAAATTCGTCGCCATGACGATGTTCCAGGAACCGAGCGTCACGATGAACGGAGGCAGCTTGACCACGGCGACAAGGAAGCCGTTGAACAGTCCGCACAGACCGCCGACCACAAAGCCCGCAAGGACCGCGACGCCGCTCGGCAGGCCATAATTCACGGCAACATTGCCCATGACGACGGAGGAAATCACCATCACCACGCCGATCGAAAGGTCGATACCGGCGGTCAGGATGATCAGTGTCTGCGCTGAACCGAGAATGCCGACAACGGCGATCTGCTGGAGGATCAGCGTCAATGTATAGGATGAAAAGAAGCGTCCGCCGATGGTCAGGCCGAAGATCGCGATCGACAGGATCAGCACGATCAGTGGCACCGCCGCGGGCGTCGAGTGCAGGAAGTGCTGCGCGCGCTTCAAGGGTGAAATCTTTTGATGTTCGAAAGAAGCGACGTTCTTGTCGCTACCATCGAGCACCTGCTCAAATTCCTGTATTCCGCTCATGGTTTCTCCTCCCGCTCGCCAGCCCAAGCCATCCAAGGCGCCCGATTTTTAGCCGGATAATCTGACAGCGAAGTCTTTTGGGCGACGCGGGCCGGGCATTGAGCCCGACCCGCATGAATGCATCACAATGAAGGGATCAACCCCAGCACTTGGCAAGGCCTTCCTTGACGCTGATCGAAGGCACGCCGGAAACCGGCTTGTCGGTTACGAGCGATACGCCGGTATCGAAGAAGGACTTGCCTTCAGTCGGCTTTGGCTTTTCGCCTGTGTCGGCAAACTTCTTGATTGCCTCGACACCAAGGGCTGCCATCATCAGCGGGTACTGCTGCGATGTCGCGCCGATGACGCCTTCCTCAACGGATTTCACGCCGGGGCAACCGCCGTCAACCGAGACGATCAGCACATTCTTTTCCATGCCGACGGCCTTCAGCGCCTGGTATGCACCAACAGCTGCAGGCTCGTTGATGGTGTGGATGACGTTGATGCCCGGGTCCTTCTGGAGAAGGTTTTCCATGGCCTTGCGGCCGCCTTCTTCATTGCCGTTCGTCACGTCATGGCCAACGATGCGCTTGTCGTCTTCGTCGCCAATCTTGGTTGCGTCCTTGGGGTCGATGCCGAAGCCCATCATGAAGCCCTGGTCGCGAAGAACGTCGACGCTCGGCTGGTCAGGGGTCAGGTCGAGGAAGCCGACCTTGGCATCCTTGGCCTTGTCGCCCATGGTGCCCTTGGCCCACTGGCCGATCAGCTTGCCCGCCAGCAGGTTGTCGGTCGCGAATGTGGCATCGGCAGCGTCGACCGGGTCGAGCGGCGTGTCGAGAGCGATGACGAGAACGCCTGCGTCACGTGCCTTCTTGATGGTGGGAACAATGCCCTTGGTATCGGATGCGGTGATCAGGATACCCTTTGCGCCATCGGCGATGCAGGATTCGATGGCAGCCACCTGGCTTTCGGAGTCGCCGTCGATCTTGCCGGCATAGGACTTCAGCGTAACGCCGACTTCCTTGGCCTTGGCGGTAGCGCCTTCCTTCATCTTGACGAAGAAGGGATTGGTATCGGTCTTGGTGATGAGGCAAACCGATGTGTCGGCAGCCGAAGCGACAGATGCGAAAGAAACGCCAAGCGCAAGCGCGCCGAGAAAGGCGGAAACGGTGCTCTTCATGTAGTCCTCCCAATGGTGAGACAAGTGCTTCTTCTGAAGCGACTGTTGCGGCCCTTCTCCTCCAAGATCCGGTGCCACTGGCGCAGATGGAAACACCAAATTGGCGGCCTGTCAATAAATAAATCCAATTGAATTATTAATTCCTTGTGGCATTTTATGAATTCCGTAAGCATTGGGAAATGCGGTGAGAGGACGCCGTTTTTCCGCCATTCAGGCTTGCGGAGCATTGGCGCAGGCGGCATAGACGCGCGCTGGCCGGGGAGGAAAATGCGAATGACACGCTCAGCGGAGCCGATACAGCACGCGACCGCAAACGCGCCCGATTTGAGCGGTGGCGCCAATCAGGTTCGTGTTCGCGCCTATAATGAGCGCCTCGTTCTGTCACTGGTGCGCCGCCACAGCGGCCTCTCGAAAGCGGAGATTGCGCGCAGAAGCGGGCTATCGGCGCAGACGGTGTCTGTGATCATGCGTTCGCTGGAAAATGACGGGCTTCTCATTCGCGGCCAGCCCCTGCGCGGCAAGGTCGGCCAGCCCTCGACGCCGATGCGGCTCAATCCGGATGCGGTGTTCTCCTTCGGCGTCAAGATCGGACGGCGCAGCGTCGATCTGGTCCTGATGGATTTCGTCGGTCGCATCCGGCTCAAGCTGCGCAACACCTATCCCTATCCCATGCCCGAATGGATCCTGCCCTTCGTCATCAACGGCATTGCCGAACTGGAAGAGAAATTGTCGCCGGGCGAGCGGCAGAAAATAGCTGGCATCGGCGTTGCCGCGCCCTTCGAACTCTGGAGTTGGGCGCAGGAGGTGGGGGCCCCTCAGACGGAGATGGATCGCTGGCGCGGCGTCGATCTGCGAGCGGAAATATCAGGACAGGTTCATTATCCCGTCTTCCTGCAAAATGATGCGACCAGTGCCTGCGGTGCCGAACTGGTCTTCGGCGCAGGCCAGAACTATCCGGATTTTCTCTATGTCTTCATCGGCTCCTTTATCGGTGGCGGCGTGGTGCTCAATTCAGCCCTCTTTTCCGGGCGCACGGGAACCGCCGGGTCGATTGGCCCGCTGCCTGTGCAGGGCCGAGATGGCTCGACTGTTCAGCTTCTGAAGATCGCATCGATTTTCAAGCTGGAAGACATGCTGCGGGAAAGCAATATCGATCCCAAGCCGCTGTGGTTCTCGCCCGATGACTGGGTGGATTTCGGCGAGCCGCTGGAACGCTGGATACAGAACACGGCCGCCGCCCTCGCACAGGCAGTCATCGCCGCAGCCTCCATCATCGATTTCGCCTCTGTCATCATCGATGGCGGTTTTCCGGCCTGGGTGCGCGCCCGCATCGCCGCTGCCACCCGCAAGGCGCTCGATCTGCACGATCTTCAGGGCGTCGCCGTTCCCGAGATCGTCGAAGGCGCAGTCGGCAGCCAGGCCCGCGCCATCGGCGGCGCAAGCCTGCCGCTGTTTTCCCGCTATCTGCTGGATCAGAATGTGCTGTTCAAGGAAGCTGCCGGTTGAGTTGAAGCGCTGCCGTTGCGTGGTTTCGTCTTTCCGGGGCCTCATGTATAAGGTTGGAAATCGTCAAGCAGGGCCGCTGCAGAGCATATTCATGACACTAAGCAGAGAATCCGTCCTCGAACCAAGGCGCAAACCGTTACAGGCGCGCTCTCGGGTCACCGTAGGCGCGATCCTGCAAGCTTCTGCCCGCATCCTGCTTGCGGAGGGTCGCGCAAGTTTCACCACCAACCGGGTGGCTGAAGTCGCGGGCGTCAGCATCGGTACGCTCTACGGATATTTTCCAGACAAGGAGTCAATCTGTATCGCCCTTGCGCGGCAGATCCTTGATGATGACCGCAGGCTTTTGATGGAGGCCGTTGATGCCGCTCGCAGCGAAGATGCTCTGCGGGTTCTCATCCACACGCTGTTTTCGCGCCACCGCGCCGAGCGAGAGCTGCGGCGCACGGTCATGAGTTTCTACATCGCTTCCGGCTTTGGCCCTGAGCATGATCGTTTGTTCGATGACGTCGTCCGCTCGCTTGCCAGAAAATCGAGCCATCTATTGGGTCATGATGCCCCATCGATCAACCCAATCCGCCTGTTTACCGTGTCACGCGCGGTCTTCGGCGTTGCCCGTGCCATGGCCGAACAGGGTGAAGCCAGCGACCTGCCGCTTGAGCCGCTGGTAGATGAAATGGTTGACTTTGTCCGCGCCTATCTGCGCGGTTTTCCGCAGCCGTCCAATCCGAGCAAATTTGCGGATTGCCTTTCCTGATCGGCAATATTTACTTGTTCTTTCAATTGCTTGCGTCCGCGTAGCTGCCCGCGCCAAAGCCGAGTAGAAGAAGGCGAGATTTTCTCGCATCATGCCGCGTGTGCTCGAATATGGGAGGGCACCTGCAAAGCGATGCGAGGTCAAGATGAACGGCAATAGGGATTATGATCCTGAGGTGAAAGGCCAGATACCGCGACGGAGCCTCTTGAAGAGAGGTATGGTTGCGCCACTTGCCCTGCCGGCGACGACGTTCTCCGCCAAGGGCGTGGCTGCAGCCCGTTCAGCCTCACTCAAACGCGCATCGACGCCGACACCTGCCGCCAACACCCTGCCTGTCGAAGCGCCATCGGCGCTGGGCATCGACGCAAAGGTGCTGCAGGCCATATTGGACGATGTTCAAGGTGGCGGTCATAATATTCACAGTGTGCTCGTTCTCAGACACGGAAAACTGGCGGCGGAACTGTACCGTCGAGGCTCGGATCGCTCTCTTTACAGCCTGTGGTCCTCGCGTCGTCAGTTCACGCGGGCAGACCTGCATGACATGCGCTCTGTCAGCAAAGGCATTGTCGGGCTTTTATACGGTATCCTGCTTCAACAGGGCGCCGTGCCTGCTATCGACACCCCGGTTTCGTCGCTCTACCCGCACGTTCGTGCCCTGAACGACGACGCTCGGCAAGCGATCTGCATTCGCCACCTGCTGACCATGACGGCCGGGCTGGAGTGGACCGAACCATCGCCTGTTCGCCGGGCATCGTGGACTGACGAGATAGGCCTTGCCATCAGCCCATCTGCCTATAGATTTGTGTTCCAGCGCGGCGTGGTCGCCAAGCCAGGTTCTGTGTTTACCTATAGCGGCGGGCTTACGGCTGTCCTTGCCGAAATCATGGAGCGAAGCACCCAACGCCCACTGCACCAGATTGCTCGGGAAAGCCTGTTCGAGCCCTTGGGCATCAGCGATTTTGAATGGATCGCGGACGTGACCGGCAAGCCAATGGCCGCGGCTGGATTGAGGTTGCGGCCGAGGGATCTGATAACGATTGGGGCGATGATGTTGAAAGGTGGCGAATGGCAGGGACGGCAAATCGTTCCTGCCGAATGGATTGCCCAATCGACAACACCACACATCAAGACTGCGCCGGTCGGCGGCTATGGCTACCAATGGTGGTCCATGACGACGCAATGGAAGGGCAAGGACCTGGCTGTCGCTGCGGCGATCGGAAATGGTGGCCAGCGGCTTTTTCTTGTGCCGCATCTGGATCTCGCCCTTGTCTCCACGGCCGGCGACTATGGCGATCCTGCGATCGCCGCACCTTTGAATGCCATTCTTCATTCAGTCGTCAAAGCAGTGACAGTGTGACTGCACTGCCTCCTGACTGCTGTGAAGCTTCGGGCCAGAAGCCAGAATAGCCAGTTGGGACCATGCCTTGTGAAGCAGGGGGGTGGACGGCGTCCGATATAGGGAGAGTCAGGGAAAAGGATGGCGGACAGGGTGGGATTCGAACCCACGGTACGCTTTCACGCACACACGCGTTCCAGGCGTGCGCCTTAAACCACTCGGCCACCTGTCCGTCTAAACGTCTGCATGTTTGGGAAAACTGCAAATCACTGGAACGGCGCGATATATACCGATGAATTCGCGGCGATCAACCCGAATCTGAGAGTTTTTTTATTTGTGCAATAAATCCTTCATGTGGGCGCGATTGCAAAGCGTCGTTCAGCGCTTTATCCAACGGTCAGGATGCGGGCGCAAATAATGCGTTCCTTAAGGCATCAAGCTGCGCAGAAATCGGGAGAATGTGTTGTGAAAGCTGTATTCCGGTTCATCAGTTTCGTCTTGCTGGCTGCGGCCGTCGGTGTCGGCGTTCTGGATTCGGTGCGTTCGGTCTCCACCTCGTCTGTCGATTTGCTGAGTGTGCAGGATGTCTGGGCGAAAATTTTTCCTGCGTCGCCTGCCATGGCAGAAGGGCTTGTCGCTCACTATATTCATCCCGAAGCGTGGCGTTGGGTCGAAATTGCCCTGTCTGCGGTTCCCGCCTTCGCTCTTCTGCTGGCCCTTTCCCTCCTGTGCTGGATGGTCGGGTACAGGAAGCGCAGGGTCGTGGGCCGCTTTTCCGCCTGAAACCATTTCGTCACGCGCATGATGCAGAAACCAGATGGCGGTCTGATGCGGGCCGCAAGGAGAATGCAATGTTCGGATTTGATACCCTATCCAAGAAAACCACCATGCCGACGCCGCAAACCGCCTATCCGGGCCGGGATGAGGCGCTGCCCGTGCCGGAACACCACTTCGTCAACGGCAATCCGCTGAATGGCCCCTATGCCGACAATCTCGAGACGATCTATCTCGGCATGGGTTGCTTCTGGGGAGCCGAGCGCCTGTTCTGGCAGACGCCGGGCGTCTTTGTCACGGCGGTGGGATATTCCGGTGGCATCACCCGCAACCCAACCTATCAGGAAACCACCACGGGGCTGACCGGCCACGCGGAAGTGGTCAAGGTCGTCTATGACCCCGCCAAGGTCTCTCTCGCCGCGCTGCTCAAGACCTTCTTCGAAGAGCACGATCCCACGCAGGGCATGCGCCAGGGCAATGATGTCGGCACCACCTACCGGTCGGTGATCTACACCACCAGCGATGCGCAGCTTGTTGAAGCCAAGGCCGCGCGTGACACGTTCCAGCAGGCGCTGAAGGCCGCAGGCCACCGTCCGGACATCACCACGGAAATCGAGCCGCTCGATATCTTCTATTATGCCGAAGATTATCATCAGCAATATCTGGCGAAAAATCCCGGTGGTTACTGCGGCCTGCGGGGTACCGGCGTCAGCTGCAATATCGGCTGAAGGTCCGCACGCCTGAGATAGACCCTGCAACGCCCGCTCATCTAGACAGATGGCGGGCGTTGTTTTGCATTTTCCTGCGGCGTTTGCCTGCTGATCGTAGTCGCACTTGCTGCAAAATTGCGCAGTTCACAGTTTTTCCACCGGGTCAAAAAAACCGGGTGAATTTTTCTTGCAGCCGTGCAAGGATATCCTTACGCACAGTCTGGAAAAGGCTGGCAGTTCCGCAGACATGCCCGTAGCAGGGCTTGCGGGAGGACCCTTTTAAAAAATCAAACTGTAACAACAGGGCTGCACAATGAAAAAATCCCTTCTGACGCTTTTCGCGCTTGCCGCGATGTCGGCTTCCGCTTTGGCTGCGGATATCAAGCCTGCGCTGGTCTACGGCACGGGTGGCAAGTTCGACAAATCGTTCAACGAGGCCGCTGCCGCAGGCGCCGAGAAGTTCAAGGCAGAAACGGGCACCGAATATCGCGATTTCGAGCCGACCAGCGATACGCAGGGCGAGCAGGCGATCCGCAACTTCGCAAGCCGTGGTTTCAACCCGGTTGTCGCCGTTTCCTTTGCCTGGACGTCGGCCATGGAAAAGGTCGCAGCAGAATTCCCTGACACCAAGTTCGTCATTGTCGACTCCGTCGTTGAGCTGCCGAATGTGCGCTCCGTCGTCTACAAGGAAGAAGAAGGTTCCTACCTCGTCGGTCTTCTGGCTGGCATGGCATCCAAGACCGGCAAGGTCGGCTTCATCGGCGGCATGGACATTCCGCTCATCCGCAAGTTCGCCTGCGGCTACGCCCAGGGTGCCAAGGCTGCAAACGCCAAGATCGAAGTCTTCCAGAACATGACCGGCACCACCGGCGCTGCATGGAACGACCCGGTTCGCGGTGGTGAACTGACCAAGAACCAGCTCGATCAGGGCGCTGACGTCATTTACGCGGCAGCAGGCGCGACCGGCCTCGGCGTTCTCCAGACCGCCGCCGACAACAAGAAATTCTCCATCGGTGTGGATTCCAACCAGAACCACCTGCATCCAGGCTCGGTACTGACCTCCATGGTCAAGCGTGTGGACCTCGCCGTTTACAACGCCTTCAAGGATACCAAGGACGACAAGTTCACCGGTGGCGTCACGTCGCTGGGCGTCAAAGAAGACGGCGTTGCCTATGCGCTCGACGACAACAACAAGGCGCTGATCACGCCGGAAATGATGGCTGCTGTCGATAAGGCAAAGGCTGACATCGTTGCTGGCACCGTCAAGGTCCACGACTATATGTCGGACAATTCTTGCCCAAAGTGATGTGATTTATGGATCAGGGCGCATCGCGAATTTCGCGTTGCGCCCTTTTCATATCCAGCCTCCGGAGAGTTTGGGTTGACGATGGAACCTGCAATCGAGCTTGTCGGTATCGATAAAAAATTCGGCACCGTGCACGCCAACAAGAATATCAATCTCACCGTTGCCAAGGGGACGATCCACGGCATCATCGGGGAAAACGGGGCGGGGAAATCGACCTTGATGTCGATCCTCTACGGCTTCTATCAGGCCGATTCCGGTGAAATCCGCATTGATGGCAAGCCCGTCAACATCAAGGACAGCCAGGCCGCCATCGATGCTGGCATCGGCATGGTGCATCAGCACTTCATGCTGGTCGAGAATTTCTCGGTGCTGGAAAACATCATGCTCGGTGCCGAAGGTGGCGCGCTGTTGGCCAAGGGCACAGCTGCGACCCGTAAGGAACTGAAGCGGCTGGAAGATGAATATGGCCTTGAGGTCAATCCCGATGCCATCATCGAGGATCTGCCCGTTGGCCTGCAGCAGCGCGTGGAAATTCTCAAAGCCATGTATCGCGGCGCTGAAATCCTCATTCTGGATGAGCCGACCGGCGTTTTGACGCCCGCCGAGGCCGATCATCTGTTCAAGATCCTCAGCGTTCTCAGGGATCAGGGCAAGACCGTCATTCTCATCACCCACAAGCTGCGCGAGATCATGGCCATCACCGATGAAGTCTCGGTCATGCGCCGCGGCGAAATGGTGGCGACCCGCAAGACGTCTGAAACGACGGTCGAGGAACTGGCCGAACTGATGGTCGGTCGCCGCGTGCTTCTGCGCGTGGAAAAAGGCGAAGCCAATCCGGGCGAGGTGCTGTTTTCGGTCCGCAACCTCACCGTCAAGGACAGCCGTGGCGTGACCATGGTGGATGACGTGTCCTTTGATGTGCGCGCAGGCGAAATCGTCGGCATTGCGGGCGTTGCCGGCAACGGCCAGTCGGAGTTGCTGGAAGCCATTGCGGGCATCCGCAAGCCGCATTCCGGGGAAATCCTCATGGGCGGCAAGACGGTCGACAGGGTCGATCCCGCCGTCCTGCGCAAGCTCGGCCTTGCCCATATCCCTGAAGACCGCCACCATATGGGGCTGGTTCTGAAATTCGAGGAATATGAGAACTCCATTCTCGGCTATCACCGCGATGACCGCTACGGCAAAGGCATGTTCCTCAGCCCCGAAGCCATCCGCAAGGATGCCATCGAGAAGATCGAGAAATACGATATCCGCCCGCCCAATGCCCGTCTGAAGACCGCCAATTTCTCCGGTGGCAATCAGCAGAAGATCGTCGTTGCGCGTGAAATCGAACGCGACCCCAAGATGCTGATCATCGGCCAGCCGACGCGCGGCGTGGATATCGGCGCCATCGAATTCATCCATCGCCGCATCATCGAGATGCGCGATGCGGGCAAGGCCATTCTGCTTGTTTCGGTGGAGCTGGATGAAATCCGCTCGCTGTCGGACCGCATTCTGGTCATGTTCGCGGGCCGCGTCGTCGGAGAAAAAACGGCGGAAGCCGAAGAACAAACGCTTGGCCTGATGATGGCCGGCATCGCCGCATAAGGCAAAGGCTTAAAAGCTCATGAGTACAGCTTCCGTCCCTCTTCCCAACTGGATCAGCTACGGCCTTCTGCCGTTCCTGAACATCGTCACCGCCTTTTTCATCTCCGGCCTTGTCGTGTGGGGTATTGGCGAAAATCCTTTTGCAGCATTGCGGCTTTTGATCGAGGGTTCGCTGGGCCGTGGCGATGCCATTGGCTTTACCCTTTTTTATACCACCAGCTTCATCTTCACCGGCCTGTCGGTGGCGGTCGCTTTCCATGCGGGCCTCTTCAATATTGGCTCGGAAGGTCAGGCCTATATTGGCGGCCTTGGCGCTGCCATGGTGGCCTTGGCGCTGGATCGTTACGTGCCGTGGTATGTCACCATGCCCTTTGCCGTCATCGGCGCGGCGCTCTTCGGCGCGGCATGGGCCTTCATTCCCGGCTGGCTGCAGGCCAAGCGCGGCAGCCACGTCGTCATCACGACCATCATGTTCAACTTCATCGCAGCCGCCTTGATGGTCTACCTGCTGGTCAACGTCTTCATCGTGCCCGGCAAGATGGCGCCGGAAACCCGCACCTTTCTGCCCGGTGGCCAATTGCCGAAGCTGGACTGGCTGATGGCGATGTTCGGCCTCAAGCTCGGCCCGGCACCCTTCAACGTCTCCTTCATCATCGCGCTGGTTGCTGCCTTTCTCGTCTGGGTGCTCATCTGGCGCACGAAGCTCGGTTATGAAATGCGCACGCTTGGCATCAGCCCGTCAGCTGCCGTCTATGCTGGCATTCCCTATTCGCGCACCGTCATCATAGCCATGCTCATCTCCGGCGGTCTGGCGGGCATGATGGCGCTGAACCCGGTCATGGGCGCGTCGGCTCGTTTGCAGGTGGAATTTGTCGGCGGTGCAGGCTTTGTCGGAATTGCCGTGTCGCTCATGGGCCGCAGCCACCCGCTCGGCATCGTCTTTGCGGCGCTTCTCTTCGGCATTCTCTATCAGGGTGGCGCGGATCTTTCGTTCGAAATGCCCAATATCACCCGCGAGATGATCGTCGTGATCCAGGGTCTCGTTATCCTGTTTGCAGGCGCGCTCGAATATATGTACCGCCCTGCCGTGGTGCGGATCTACCAACAATTTGTGAAGAGGTAAGGCCCATGGAAACCTTCGATATGCTGGTCAGCATTCTCGGTTCGACCGTGCGCCTGACCATTCCGCTGCTGTTTACTGCCCTTGCAGGCCTGTTTTCGGAACGCGCCGGTGTGTTTGATATCGGCCTTGAAGGCAAAATGCTGGCCGCCGCCTTCGCCTCTGCCTGCGTGGCCTATATCACGGCTGATCCGTGGGCAGGTCTTGCCGCCGGTATCGGCGTGTCCATCTTCTTTTCGCTGGTACATGGCTTTGCCGTCATCACCAACAGAGGCAACCAGATTGTCTCGGGCGTGGCGCTCAATTTCGTCGCAGCCGGTCTCACCGTCGTGCTGGGTCAGGCATGGTTCGGGCAGGGCGGTCGCACGCCGCAGATACCCGGACAGGGCCGCTTTACCCCGATCATTCTGCCGGGCGTGGATGCCATGCGGGAAATACCCTTCATTGGCCCGCTCTATGCCAATGTCATCTCCGGCAACAATATCCTGACCTATCTCGCCTTTATCGCCGTGCCGATTTCCTGGTGGGTACTCTATCGCACACGCTTTGGCCTTCGCCTGCGTGCTGTGGGTGAAAATCCGGGCGCTGTCGATACCGCAGGCATTTCGGTGACGTGGATGCGCTTCCGCGCCGTCATCGTCGCCGGTTTCCTCTGTGGCTTTGCCGGTACCTATCTGGCTGTTGCACAGTCGGCAGCCTTCATTGCCAATATGTCGGCGGGCAAGGGCTATATCGCGCTGGCCGCCCTGATCTTTGCCAAATGGAAGCCAGTGCCGGTCATGTTCGCCTGCCTTCTGTTCGGCTTTCTGGATGCGGTCGCCAACTTCATGCAGGGCAAGGCCATTCCCGGCATCGGTGAAGTGCCGGTGCAGATCTTCCAGGCGCTGCCCTATATCCTCACCTGCATCCTGCTGGCCGGTTTCATCGGCGTCGCCAAGCCGCCAAAGGCCGGTGGCGTTGCCTATACGAAGGAGCGTTAAACCATGTCGCACGAATTGTTTGAGGCAGCCCGCGAGGCCATGGCCTTTGCCCATGCTCCCTATTCCAAATTCCCCGTGGGTGCAGCCATCCGCGCTGAAGACGGCAAGATCTACAAGGGCGCCAATATCGAGAACCTGTCCTTCCCTCAAGGGTGGTGCGCGGAGCCTTCCGCCATCAGCGCCATGATCATGGGCGGGGCAAAGAAGATCACCGAACTTGCCGTTATCGCCGAAAAGCTGGCGCTCTGCCCGCCCTGCGGCGGTTGTCGCCAGAAGATTGCGGAATTTGCCTCCGCCGATACCAAGATCTACCTCTGCGACGAGGCAGGCGTGCAGAAGGTCATGACCATGGATGAACTTTTGCCCTTCAGCTTCAAGACAGAGTTGGATTGATGGATCACGCGATCATCGACGTCCTCGTGGACAGGCTGAACGGGCTGATGCCACGCACCGCCATCGTCTTGGGCTCCGGCCTTGGCTCGCTGGTGGATGAGGTGACGGACCCTATCCGCATTCCCTATGCCGAGATCCCCGGTTTTCCCGCAAGCGCCGTTTCCGGCCACGCGGGAGAGGTGGTCGCAGGCTATCTTGGCGGACAGCCCATCCTCATGCTCGCCGGTCGCGTCCATTATTACGAGCAGGGCAATGCAAATGCCATGCGCCCCGCCATTGAGGCACTGGCCGGGATCGGCGTGCAGTCGCTGATCCTGACGAACGCCGCAGGCTCTGTGCGGCAGGACATGCCACCCGGCTCGGTCATGCAGATCACCGATCACATCAACTATTCCGGCATGAACCCGCTGATCGGCGAAGAAAGCGACAAACGCTTCGTCGGCATGACCAGCGCCTATGATGCGGATCTGTCGATTGCGATGCGCAATGCCGCCATCCGCGCCACCGTGCCGCTGTTT
This sequence comes from Rhizobium sp. Leaf311, assembly GCF_001423445.1. Classification (NCBI taxonomy): domain Bacteria; kingdom Pseudomonadati; phylum Pseudomonadota; class Alphaproteobacteria; order Hyphomicrobiales; family Rhizobiaceae; genus Rhizobium; species Rhizobium sp. Leaf311. Next base: position 101,377 of record NZ_LMNZ01000007.1, read on the forward strand.
TCAGGCGTCTATATGTGGTTTTCCGGCCCAAGCTTTGAAACACCGGCGGAAATCCGCATGGCGCGGACCTTAGGTGCGGATGCCGTGGGCATGTCCACGGTGCCGGAAGTCATCCTTGCGCGCTTTTTCGGGATGCGCGTTGCCGCCGCTTCCGTTATTACAAATTACGGTGCCGGAATGACGGGTGCCGAACTGAGCCATGAAGAAACCAAAGACATGGCGCCCATAGGCGGCAAGAGACTGGCCGCGATTTTAACGGAAATGATTTCTGGAGGAAATTGAGCATGGAACTTCAGCGCCCGCGCGAAGCCGCCGCTCTCGCCTTGTCCTTGCTGGACCTGACGAATCTAAAGGAAGACTGCACGGCGGAGCAGATTGCCGCCCTGTGCCAGAAGGCGCATACGCAATATGGCACCACCGCCGCCATCTGCATCTGGCCGCGCTTCGTGGCGCAGGCCCGTGCCGCCTTTGGCAATAGCCGTTCGGTCCGCATCGCAACCGTGGTCAATTTCCCCTCGGGCGATCTGGATGTGGCAACCGTGGTTGCCGAAACACAACGCGCCATTGCCGATGGTGCCGATGAAATCGATCTTGTCAGCCCCTACAGAAAATTCATCGCAGGCGATGAAAATGCTGTCAGCGAAATGGTCGCTGCGGTTCGCAAGGCCTGCGTCGCGCCTGTTCTCTTAAAAGTCATCATCGAAACCGGCGAGTTGAAGGACAAGGCGCTGATCCGCCGTGCGTCCGAAATCGCCATTGCCGAGGGTGCAGATTTCATCAAGACCTCCACCGGCAAGGTCGCGGTCAACGCCACGCTGGAGGCCGCAGATATCATGCTGCAGGCTATCAGAGACAGCAAGAAGAAGGTCGGCTTCAAGCCCGCCGGTGGCATCGGCACGGTTGCAGATGCGACGCTTTATCTGCGTCTGGCGGAAACCATCATGCAGCCCAACTGGGCCATGCCCTCCACCTTCCGCTTCGGTGCATCCGGCATTCTGGACGATATTTTGAATGTGCTGGCTGGCGGCGAGCCGGCCAAGTCCGCAAGCGGCTATTGATCCGCCATGATCCCGCAGGAAATCATCCGCCGCAAACGTGACGGGCAGGTTCTGACGGCGGATGAGATTTCCGCCTTCATATCCGGTCTCTCCAGCGGCGCGATTTCCGAGGGGCAGGCCGCAGCCTTCGCCATGGCCGTCTTCTTTCGCGGCATGAGCCGGGATGAGACGGTGGCGCTGACACTTGCCATGCGCGACAGCGGCGATGTTCTCTCCTGGGCAGATATCGGCAAACCCATTGCCGACAAACATTCCACTGGCGGCGTCGGCGATAATGTCTCGCTCATGCTGGCCCCCATCGTCGCTGCCTGCGGTCTCGCGGTGCCGATGATCTCAGGCAAAGGCCTTGGCCACACCGGCGGCACGCTGGACAAGCTCGAATCCATCGCAGGCTATGATATCATGCCTGACGAAGCCCTCTTTCGCCGCACGGTCAAAACGGTCGGCTGCGCCATCATCGGCCAGACGGGCGATCTCGCCCCCGCCGACAAGCGGCTCTATGCCATCAGGGACGTGACGGCTACGGTGGACTCGGTCCCGCTCATCACAGCCTCCATTCTTTCGAAGAAGCTCGCCGCCGGTCTGGAAACGCTGGTGCTGGATGTGAAATTCGGCAATGGCGCCTTCATGCAGGGTGCGGAGGAGGCGCAAGCGCTCGCCCGTTCACTTGTCGAGGTCGCCAATGGCGCGGGCGTCAGAACCTCCGCGCTCATCACCGATATGAACCAACCCTTGGCGGATGCCGCTGGCAACGCACTGGAAATCATCCATTGTCTGGATTTCCTGTCGGGCAAGAAAGCCGGAACTCGCATTGAAACGCTGGTTCTCGCCTTCGCCGCCGAAATGCTTCTCCAGTCCGGCTCTGTTGCCAGCCTGCCGGAAGGTGAAGCCATGGCCCGCAAGGCGCTTGTTTCAGGTGCTGCCATGGAGCGTTTCGGCCAGATGATCACGGCTCTCGGCGGTCCCTCGGATTTCATCGAAAAGCCCGACCATTATCTCAAGCCCGCCCCTCACATCGCGCCGGTTCTGGCAACCGAGGACGGGTTTCTATCCACCTGTCAGACGCGGGATCTCGGAATGGTCGTGGTTGCCCTCGGCGGTGGCCGTCGCCACCCCGGCGATGTCATTGATCATCGTGTGGGCATTTCGCATATTCTGTCTTTGGGAACGAGGGTGGAAAAGGGCCAGCCAATCGCAATGGTGCATGCGGCAACTGAAGAGAGCCTGAGCGTCGCACTTCAGGCCGTGTCGGATGCCTATAGCATCTCGCAGACCGCGCCCGCAGATCAGCCTATCATTCTCTCGCGCATCGGTGCCTGAAGGCTAACGCGTCAGGATGAGCCTGCCGTTTTCCGATTTGAAGGATTTCAGCTGCTTGAGAAAGGTCATGCCGATCAGCACTGTGTCCAAGGCGCCGTCCTTTGATACGGCTGCCTGCACGTTGCGGGCAACGATATTGCCGAGCTCAACCCTCTCAAGCGTAATGACGGCGATGGATTTGACACCGTTTGCCGTCGAGGTCTGATATTTGTAGTCGCTGTCTTTGAGCACATAGCCCAGCCGCCGGGCCGTGCTCTCATTGAGAGAAACCAGGGATGCGCCGGTATCGATCAGCCCTTCGATCTGCTTGCCGTTGATTTTCAGCTTGGCGGCATAGTGGCCACGCTTATCCGCATTCAGCGTCACCGTGCCAGCACTTGTCGGCGTTGCAAGCGCACCGGCTTTGGCAACAGGTTCGGCAGGGCTTGTCACCTTCGCCTCGGAAGGCTTGGAGAGATAGGTTTCAAGGTATTGAGGGGCGGCAACGGCCAGCATGATGATGCCGCCTGCCGCGAAAAGAAATCCTCGTGACATCATCTTCGCCAGACCCTCCCCCTGCGAACCACCCTGGGACGTATGATGTGGTGAGAATGCGTGAAAAAGTTGCTAATGCAGCACTGAAAACCAGCGCAGAAATGGGCCCTGATGGCTCAAAGGCGCGATGTGCCTAACCAAGAGTTCAAACTCAGGCTACTTGCGTCTCAAATCCGAACAGTCAGCCGCAGGCGTGATTGTCTTGCGAAAAATAAAAATATTAAAATTCAACTACTTGATGGAAATTCGACAAAAAACTTTCTGCATTTCATTCACACCCTGCGAATCGGCCGCACACTGTTTGCACTTTCGCCACCCGCATGTTTCGCGAGACATGATGGCGGCGAAGGCTGGTGGTTGGCCGCAGACGTGCGGCCAGACATCAGGAATACCATGTCAGGGCAAGCCCGGTGGACCCGACGATCTCGACGCGAAAGACCATTCACGGCTTTCGGAAAGGGCGAGGCAGGACGGTCCGGCGGAAACTGCCCGTCACGCCCAGCCCGGATCATTCACGCTCCGGTCTGGGCAAGACATGGCCTGCAAGACCGGAAGACCGAAGGCCACGCAAATGCGCACGCCAACAGTATACATACCAGAGACTTCCCGCATTTGCGTGTGTTATCCGGGTCAAGACAAAACATGCCACGGGTGCATCGCACCGCGTGAACGGCGAAGCGCATCCTGAAGGATGGCTCGAGGTTCACGCGGTTGCGGTTGAGAGCCAGCAGCAGGGGCGCTTTCCTTCGGCACGGAAAGGCTCTAGTTTCCCGTCAAACAGGAATTCGGTCGGCATCATGGCACTTTCAGGCAAGCACATTCTCCTCATCATCTCCGGCGGCATTGCGGCCTATAAGAGCCTTGATCTCATCCGCCGCCTGAAAGAGCGCGGCGCGAAGGTGACGCCCGTGATGACCAGGGGCGCGCAGGAATTCGTCACGCCGCTTGCCGTCGGCGCTCTTTCGGCCACCCACGTCTTCACCGAATTATTTTCCCGTCAGGATGAGCAGGATGTTGGCCATATCAGGCTGGCGCGCGATTGTGACCTCATCCTCGTGGCACCTGCGACTGCCGATCTGATGGCGAAGATGGCCAATGGCCTTGCCGATGATCTCGCCTCCACCATATTGCTGGCCACGGACCGCAGGGTGCTCGTCGCACCCGCCATGAACCCCAAAATGTGGAGCGCAAGGCCCACCCAGCGCAACATTTCGACGCTGAAAGCCGATGGCATCCATTTCATAGGCCCCATGGCGGGCGAGATGGCGGAAAAGGGCGAGGCGGGCCTTGGGCGCATGGCAGAACCTTTGCAGATCACCGAAGCCGCCCAGAGCCTTCTCGATGACCGGCCAAAGCCGCTTACAGGCAAAAAAGCCATCGTCACATCGGGCCCGACCCATGAGCCGATCGATCCCGTCCGCTACATCGCTAACCGCTCCTCCGGCAAGCAGGGCCACGCCATTGCCGCAGCATTGGCGCAACTGGGGGCCGACGTCACGCTCGTCTCAGGCCCGGTGACGATTGCCGATCCCGCAGGCGTCAAGACCATCCATGTCGAACGCGCCGAGGAGATGCGTGACGCCGTGCTGTCGCATCTGCCCGCCGATATCGCCGTCATGGTTGCCGCCGTCGCCGACTGGCGCGTTGCGAGTGCCGTGGATCAGAAGATCAAGAAACAGCCGGGCGATCAGCCTCCGGTGCTGCAAATGGTTGAGAACCCGGATATTCTCAAGACCGTCGGCCATCACGCGCAAAGGCCGCAGATTGTCGTTGGCTTCGCAGCGGAAACGCAGGATGTCGAAACCAATGGCCGCGCCAAGCTGGAGCGCAAGGGGGCCGATATCATCGTCGCCAATGATGTCTCCGCCGAGACCGGCATCATGGGCGGCGACCGCAACAGCGTGAAGATCATCTCGCGCGACGGCATCGATACCTGGCCCGATCTCGACAAGACGGACGTAGCCCAACGCCTGGCAGCGCTCATTGCGGAGCGTCTGGCGTGAGCCCGTTTGAGCGCAACGGTTTCGATAAGAGCTTAAGCGAATGGCCCGGCGTGACCTTTGTCGACCAATGGGACTCGCATGTCGCCAAGGTGGGGCCCAAGGTCTTTGCCGTTCTGGGCGAACGGGACAACTGGCGCCTCGTCCTCAAATGCTCCGAAGAAAGCTTCGAGATCCTCACCGCACTCGACGGCATTGCCCAGGCACCCTATTTCGCCAGGCGCAAATGGATATCGATCTCGGACCACTCACCGCTGGAGGCGGATGATTTGCAGCACTACCTGCGCCGATCCTACGAACTGGTTGCAGCGGGGCTGACGAGGAAGCTGCGGGCAGAGCTGGGGATTGTGCTGGGCTGAAGCCTATGCGGCAAATATCACATTCTTCCGTCATTCCGGCCTTGAGCAGGAATCCAGCTGCGGCGCGAAAGAGTTTTCTGCGATCAGGGACCTGATCGCGCTGGACCCCGCATCAAGTGCGGGGTGACGGCCATTCTGGAGTATTAGCTAATCCGCACCGCAATATAGACCAGCACCAGTGCAATCACCCAAAGCGCAATCCGTCCCCAGCGGGTGTGTCGGGCCTCGGCCTTGCCGATGGCTTCTGCCGTGCTGGCGTCGAAGCGCAGGCCGTGTTCGCTCATATAGACGAGATCGGCGTGGAGCTTTTCGGTCTTGGCGGCGATTTCGGGGGCGGCTTCGGCGAGTTTCACGGCGGCTTTCAGGCCGTCCTTGAGGTCGGTCACGATGCGCTTGGGGCCGAGATTGTCGCGGATCCAGCTGCTGACGACGGGGTCTGCGGCTTTCCACATGTTGAAGCGCGGATTGAGGATGCGCGATACACCTTCCACCACCACCATGGTTTTTTGCAGCATCACCAGTTCGGGGCGCGTTTCCATGTCGAAAAGCTCTGTGACTTCAAAGAGAAGCGTCAGAAGCTTGCCCATGGAAATGGTTTCGGCAGGCTGGCCGTGGATCGGCTCGCCGATGGCCCGGATGGCCTGGGCGAAGCTGGCAATATCATGGTGGCCGGGAACATAGCCTGCTTCGAAATGCACTTCCGCAACCCGCATATAGTCGCGGGTGATGAAGCCATAGAGGATCTCTGCGAGGAAGCGGCGTTCCTTTTTGCCCAGACGCCCGGCAATGCCCATATCTACGGCAACGATCATGCCCTTGGGATCAACGAAGAGATTGCCCGGGTGCATGTCTGCGTGGAAGAAACCGTCCCGTAGCGTATGGCGAAGGAAGGACTGGATCAGTGTATCGGCGAGCGCATTGAGGTCGTGACCGGCAGCCTTCAGCGCCGCAACATCAGACATCTTGATGCCGTCGATCCATTCCATGGTGACGACATCGCGGCCTGTGCGTTCCCAGTCCACTTCCGGGACACGAAAGCCTGGGTCATCCTTTGTGTTTTCCGCAAGTTCGGAGAGGGCTGCGGCTTCAAGCCTGAGATCCATCTCGATCTTGGTCGTCTGTTCCAGCGCGCGGGTGACTTCGACCGGACGCAGACGGCGTGCCGAACGAATGAAGCGCTGCTGCAGGTCGGCAATCAGATACATGGCTTCCAGATCGTTCTGGAAACGCTGCCGCACGCCGGGGCGGATAACCTTGACGGCCACCTTTTTTGGTCCCGACGCGCTTTGCACCATCGCAGGATGGACCTGCGCGATGGAGGCTGCCGCGATGGGATTGCCGAGTTCGAGATAGAGCTCGGAAACGGGACGACCGAGTGAGCCCTCGATATTCGCCTTTGCTGCCGCATTGGGGAAGAAGGCCATGCGGTCCTGCAGCCGGGAGAGATCCTCGGCAAAATCCGCGCCGACCACATCGGGGCGGGTGGCCAGAAACTGGCCCATCTTGACGTAGGATGGCCCAAGACGCTCGACCGCAGTTGCCAGACGGTCGCGCCGATCGGCATGTTTTGCCCGGTTGCGGGCAAGCGGCTTCAAAAGCGCCTTGGCAAATTTCGCCGTGGCGGGAAGCTCGTCGGAGGGTAGAGCAAGCACCACGCCCTCACGCACGAGAACCCAGCCGACCTTTGCAAGCCGGAAATATGCGCCAAGCGTACTCATGCGAATGCCTTCTTCCTGCCCTTGCCTGCCATAAGTCTCAGAGCTTCCAGCCGGAATGCAGCGCGGCGATGCCGCCGGTGTAATTGGTATAGGTCACGCGCGAGAAGCCAGCAGTGCGGATCATCGCCGCAAAGTCTTCCTGATTGGGGAACTTGCGGATCGATTCGACCAGATACTGATATGGCTCGGCGTCGCCGGTGATCATCTTGCCGAAGCGGGGAATGGCATTGAAGGACCATGCGTCGTAGAACCGGTCCAGAAGAGGCATCTCCACCTCGGAAAACTCCAGCACCAGCAGGCGTCCGCCACGCTTGAGCACGCGGTGTGCTTCCTTCAGCGCCACATCGATGCGCGGCACGTTGCGAATGCCGAAGGCGACCGTATAGGCATCGAAGCTGTTGTCCTCGAAGGGCAGCTCCTCGGCATTGGCTTCCACGAAGGTCAGATTGTCGGAAAGCCTCTTCTTGGCCGCCCGTTCTTCACCGACAGCCAGCATCGAGCCGTTGATGTCGAGAACGGTGGAATGCGCCAGCCGATTGGAGGCCTCGATGATGCGGAATGCGATGTCGCCCGTGCCGCCCGCAACATCCAGCGTCCGGTAGGACGGGTCCTTGCGCGGATTGAGCGCTGCAATCATCGCATCCTTCCAGACGCGGTGCATGCCGGCGGACATCACATCATTCATGATGTCGTAACGCTTGGCGACCTTGTGGAAGACCTCGTTGACCATGCCCTGCTTTTGACCTTCATCGACCTTGTGAAAGCCATAGGAGGTTTCCATTCCGCCTTGTGCGGTGGTGCGAGCTTCGGTCATCGGTGGTCTCCATCTTTAATTGCGGTGCGGACCATAGCGGAAAGGCGATTGCAACGCTATCTGTTGCGACAACAAGTGCCTGCGACATGTATGCCCGCAGGCTGCCAATCACAAGACCGTTGCGGTAACATGTGGGATAAACTCCATGCCAGAACTGCCCGAAGTAGAAACCGTCAGACGTGGCCTTGCCCCGACCATGGAAGGCGCCATCCTTGAAAGGGCGGTGCTTGCGCGGCCTGACCTGCGCTTTCCATTCCCGGAGGGCTTCGCCGGATTGGTGGAAGGCAAGCGCATCATCTCGCTGGGTCGTCGTGCGAAATATCTGCTGATCGAACTGGAAGACGGGCTTACCATCATCGCCCATCTCGGCATGTCCGGCTCTTTCCGAATCGAGGAACAGCAAGGTACAGCCGAAACGCCGGGTGATTTCCACCATGCGCGCTCCAAGGATGGCAAGCACGACCATGTCGTGTTCCACCTGCAACGGCAGGGGATGCCCCCCGCGCAGGTCATATATAACGACCCGCGCCGTTTCGGCTTCATGCATCTGGTAGAGCGCGCCAATATCGATCTTTACCCCGCCTTTACGGATCTCGGACCGGAGCCGACGGGGAATGCGTTGAGTGCCGAGTATCTGGCAGGCCGCTTTCAAGGCAAGAGCCAGCCGCTGAAAAGCACGCTGCTGGACCAGAAGGTCATCGCGGGTCTTGGCAATATCTATGTCTGCGAAGCGATGTGGCGCGCGCATCTGTCGCCGTTGAGAGCGGCGGGAACGCTGGTGACAAAAACCGGCAAGCCCAAGGCGCAACTCGTCGATCTGACGCAGAAGATCCGTGAGGTCATCGCCGATGCGATTGCGGCTGGCGGCTCGTCCCTGCGCGACCATATCCAGACAGACGGCCAACTCGGCTACTTCCAGCATTCCTTTTCGGTCTATGACCGGCAGGGCCATGCTTGCCCCACACCCGGTTGCGGGGGTACGGTTGAGCGGATCGTGCAGGCCGGTCGCTCTACCTTCTATTGTGCCGCTTGCCAGAAGTGATGGAGAGGATAACAGCCATGGACTACGAAACGCTGATCGTTGAAAAGCGTGATGAAGTGGGCGTCATTACGCTCAATCGCCCGCAGGCCCTGAATGCGCTGAATTCGACCCTGCTGAAGGAGCTGCGCCACATTCTGGCGTCCTTCTCCAGGGACGAGTCGATTGGAGCCATCGTCATTACCGGTTCGCCGAAGGCTTTTGCTGCTGGCGCAGATATCAAGGAAATGCAGTCGCTGGATTTCGTTGATGCCTATCTCGGCGATTTTCTGGGCGGCTGGGACGATGTGGCCTCGACGCGCAAGCCCGTCATTGCCGCAGTCTCCGGCTTTGCTCTGGGCGGTGGATGCGAACTGGCCATGATGTGCGATTTCATCATCGCATCGGAAACGGCAAAATTCGGCCAGCCGGAAATCACGCTGGGCGTCATTCCCGGCATGGGCGGCTCGCAGCGCCTGACACGCGCGGTGGGCAAGGCCAAGGCCATGGATCTGGTGTTGACGGGCCGCAAGATGGATGCCGCCGAAGCCGAGCGGTCAGGGCTGGTGTCGAGGGTCGTGCCGCAGGAGCGCCTGATGGATGAAGCCATCGAGGCGGCAACCACCATAGCGTCCCTGTCGCGTGCCTCGGTGATGATGGCAAAGGAAAGCGTCGAGAGATCCTTCGAGGTTTCATTGAGCGAAGGTCTGCGGTTCGAACGCCGCCTGTTCCAGGCGCTTTTTGCGACCGAGGACCAGAAGGAAGGCATGGCGGCTTTTGTGGAGAAGAGAAAGCCGGTCTTCACAAATCGCTGATGGATCGCTAAAGCGGGGAGGCGGCAAAGACCTGACCTATTTTGCCATCCGCCCGCTCCAAGGATTCGGAATATCAGCGTTTTTGCTGAAAATGCGCGTTGACGGGCACCCGCTTTAAGGTTATATGCCCGGCCACGGTTAGGAAAAGCCATCCGGCTTATTCCAATTACTCCCGCATCTTTTGGAAAGCGAGGTCTTCGAAAGACCTGATCCTGTGGTTGCGGATTTTGGTTTGAATTCGAAGAGAGGCATACATGGCCAATACAACTTCGGCGAAAAAGGCGACTCGCAAGATCGCTCGCCGTACTGCAGTCAACAAGGCTCGCCGTTCGCGTGTTCGCGGTTTCATCCGCAAGGTCGAAGAGGCCATCGCAACGGGCGATCTCGCAGTCGCAACAGAAGCACTCAAGGCAGCTCAGCCGGAGATCCAGCGCGCAGCCACCCGCGGCGTCCTGCACGGCAACACAGCGTCCCGCAAAGTGTCGCGTCTGGCACAGCGCGTGAAGGCACTTTCCGCCTGATCTGACGAATGCGAATTAATTTGAAAAAGCCTGGTCGTTCGACCGGGCTTTTTCTGTTTCTAACAACTTGTTAACGATTGATTGTCTAGCATGACAGTTCCACGTCAATGCGATGACGGAAAAACATCAATAAATTCAATAACTTGGGGAAGGTGGCTAAAAATTTCCTTTCCTCCCCCTGCGGAAGGTTGGCCGAGAGTAGAGTCAAGAGAATTTTTATTTTTCTGCGAAAAGCCGCTTTAAAAATAGCGCAAAAATGAATCTCATTGATTCATAAGAGATTCTCCAAACGCCTATTCAATCGATGCAAAACGGCCTTAACGAGTCAATGGCCGATCTTCTTTTTTGGAGAAAAATCGCCATTGATCTCCACCCCCGATCCTGCCTAAATGCATCTCGACAAGGGGCAAGGATTTCTATCCACAAGCTATCTCGATCCTTGAGTATCGAAGGTACATGCTTCTTGCGGACGAGTTCTGTTTGAGTTCGTTTTTTCAAGTATCGGGGCCGGATTGGCCGCAATCTCAAAGGTTGCGGAAATGCTGATCTTTGCCTTCGAGCGGCATATGTTGAAGTTGTGTTGTGGGAGTAGATGTTGAGTAATCGCAGGCCTCTCCATGATGTAGAGGGAAATGGGATAACCGGCTCGCGGTGATACAAATGGCTTGAGGACAGGTCTTTCGAGGGGAGTGTCCGCAAGTAAAAATAACGAGGGGTATCCCTGATGGGCGTTTGCCTGTCAGGCTATGATTGGCAATTTGAAAGGCGGCAATATGCAATTGAATTTGGTGATGGGTGCGGTGGCAAACGGGGACCGCACGCCAAAGGCATGTGATGCAGCTGGTACTGATGCGGCAGGGGACAAGCAGGATATGAAGCACGACGCGCTGTTCGAGCGTTTTAGCGCGCGGCTGAAGGCACAGGTTGGACCAGAGGTTTACGCAAGCTGGTTTGCACGTCTCAAGCTCCATTCGGTTTCCAAAAGTGTTGTACGGTTTACGGTTCCTACGACGTTTCTCAAATCGTGGATCAACAATCGCTATATCGATCTCATCACCACGCTCATTCAGAGCGAGGATGCAGATGTTCTCAAGGTGGAAATTCTGGTGCGCTCCGCCAGCCGTCCGGTTCGCCCGGCCCAGGTAGAAGAGCGTGCGCTGCCGGCGCCTGACATGAGCACCGCCGCACAGCGGGCAAAGCCATTCATTCCGCCGCAGCCGATGAGCAGCGCACAGCCATCCGGCATGTCGCCATCGGCACCGGTCACACGCCATTCGGGTTCCGGTCCGTTCTTCGGTTCGCCGCTGGACAGCCGCTTTACCTTCGATACCTTCGTTGAAGGCTCGTCCAACCGCGTAGCGCTTGCCGCCGCAAAGACGATTGCCGAGGCTGGAGCAGGCGCGGTGCGTTTCAATCCGCTCTTCATCCATGCGGGTGTCGGCCTTGGAAAGACGCATCTTCTGCAGGCCATTGCCAATGCGGCCATCGACAGCCCGCGCAATCCGCGCGTCGTCTATCTCACAGCCGAATACTTCATGTGGCGCTTCGCAACCGCGATCCGTGACAATGATGCGCTGACGCTGAAGGACACGCTGCGCAATATCGACCTTCTGGTCATCGACGACATGCAGTTCCTGCAGGGCAAGATGATCCAGCACGAGTTCTGCCACCTGCTCAACATGCTGCTCGACAGTGCCAAGCAGGTTGTGGTGGCCGCAGACCGCGCGCCTTGGGAACTGGAATCGCTCGATCCGCGTGTGCGTTCGCGCCTTCAGGGTGGCATGGCCATCGAAATCGAAGGCCCGGATTATGAAATGCGCTACGAAATGCTGACCCAGCGTATCGCAGCCGCCCGTCAGGAAGATCCGAGCTTCGACATTCCCGAAGAAATCGTCTCCCACGTCGCCCGCAGCGTGACCGCCAGCGGACGTGAACTGGAAGGCGCCTTCAACCAGCTGATCTTCCGCCGCTCTTTCGAGCCGAACCTTTCGGTCGAGCGCGTGGACGAGCTTCTGGCACATCTGGTCGGTACCGGCGAAGCCAAGCGCGTGCGCATTGAAGACATCCAGCGCATCGTCGCCAGACACTACAATGTCTCGCGTCAGGAACTGGTCTCCAACCGCCGCACCCGCGTCATCGTCAAGCCGCGCCAGGTTGCCATGTATCTCGCCAAGATGCTGACACCGCGCTCCTTCCCGGAAATCGGCCGCCGCTTCGGCGGACGCGATCACACCACGGTCCTTCATGCCGTGCGCAAGATCGAAGAACTGATCGGCGGAGACAGCAAGCTCGGCCACGAGGTGGAGCTTTTGAAGCGGCTGATCAACGAAAACAACGCTTGAGAATGAGAAAAACGGTCAGGGCAACCTGACCGTTTTTTACGATCTGATGAGGCTGCGAAGCTTTTGGTTGGGTGCCTTAATAACCAGCGTCTTTCTGATGCCGGAAGGCTAGGATATAGACTGTGTCGTCTAGCGGCTCATGCCTATAAAGTGCTACGTAACTGGAATTCCCAAAGGCGATAACCCAACTCGCGCAATTCCGCTTCATCGGGAATGGGGCGTCCCATATTGGGGGACATCTCCAGCAATATGAATTGTTGCTGAATGGCTTGACCGACACGTCGTGCCGCTTCAGGAGCTTTGGCGACGAGATATTTTCGGCACCACTCCAATCCTTGTGCGGCACCTTCGGTGATGATTACTTGTGGCAATCGGGCACCGGCTTTGCATCATCCGTACCCCAGCTTTCCAACCAGGTGTTGACTTCTTTTCGCGTCAAGTGGCGGCCCGTTTCCTGATAGCTTTCCCAAGAGGTCAGCGCCTCCTGCTTAAAGCTCTCTCTTGCCTCTTCCCGCTCGACATATTGTTGAATCGCTTCCAGCATGATCCAGTGCGATGACCGACGGCGCTGGCTGGCCAATTGCTGGACGCGTTCTTTCAGCGTGTCGTCGATCTTGAGAGAGGTAGCCATTGAGGCCTCACATCACGAGGTAATACCAAGTGATGATTTATTGCCACAACAACGCCACGTCCACAGCGGAAATTTACAAGCAATACCGCATGACAACATTGTCCTCGCCATTGGCGGGGTCGCGACCGATCGTTTCCCATCCGAGTTTACGGTAATAGTTTTCCTGATCGGGCGTATAGAGATAGAGATCGGTGATGCCGATCTTTGCGGCATGGGCGACGATGGCGCGCAGCATGAGCGTTCCAATGCCCTTGCCCCGCTGATCGGCGGCCACGATGACATCACCCACCCAGAATGTCTTGTCCGGGTGGTGCGGGAGTTCGTCTCGCGTAATGCTGACGCTTCCTGCGAGTTTTACATCGTCGAGTGCGACCAGTGCCAGCGGTGCCGCATGGATTTGCAAACGACTTTCGATAACAGTCTGAAGCGCTACCGGGTCGCTCCAATTCGAAAGGGAGCCCCACTCTGTATGCAGCATTTCAACCAGCGGCGCGACATAATGCGGATGTTCGCTCAGCGGCACTATTCTGATTTGGCCCATATCCTTAATCCTCCTTCGATGACTGGATATCGGCGAGGGCTTGTCTCAGCTTGGACACAAGCGCTCCGCAATCATCACCGGAAGATTTGGGGGAATCGGGCCAGGAATAGCCCATGCAAGCGGGACGATGGCGTTTGTCTGTCGGTTCGGAATCGTATCTGGGCATGATATGGGCGTGCAGGGCAGGCTCTGCATTTCCCCATATCTCATAGTTTACCCGCGCACACCCGGTCACGTTCAGAAGCGCATCACCCACCACAGCCATATCGTTCAAAAATATGAGACGCTCCTGAGCGTCAAGATGGTTGAGACTTGGGACGACCGGGTCCGCAAGCAAAAGACAATAGCCGGGAAGGGGTTGCACGTCGCCAATGACCAGCCAACCTGAAGCCATCCGGGCAATGACGAAGGGGTTGGTGCCCTCCCGTGCCCTCGCCACCCGTTCCTCAATCAGATTCATGGTTGCCTTTCTTCAAATTCCGGGTGCCTGGATCAGCTTGCGTCCAAGAGGATGCTTCCCTTTGAACAGACGTGTCATCAACACGCCAGATCAGCCACCACCGAATCCAAAATCAGCATGCCCGCAGGTGTGCAGCGCAGGCGGGAATTGCCGATGCGCTCTATGAAGCCGTGCTGGAGGAGGAATTCTTCCTTGTCGGGGTCGAGATCGCGGCCGGAGAGGTCGCTCCAGCGGGCTAGGTCTACGCCTTCGCGCAAGCGAAGGCCCATCAGCAACAGCTCGTCGGACTGTTCTTCGACACCAAGCAATTCCTGATCCACGATGCCGTGGCCATCACGCTCGACCGCATCGAGCCATGTTTCCGGCTGGCGCTCGGTGGCGGTGGCAAGCTTTGCGCCGCCTTTGGTCAGGCGTCCATGGGCGCCGGGGCCGATGCCGGCGTAATCGCCATAGCGCCAATAGGTCAGGTTATGGCGGCTTTCCGCGCCGGGCTTGGCGTGGTTGGACACCTCATAGGCTGGCATGCCATGGCGGGCGGTAATCTCCTGCGTTGCCTCGTAGAGCAAAGCGGATTGATCGCCATCGGGAACGATCAGTTTGCCTGCCTTGTGCAGGCCGTAAAAGGCGGTGCCTTCTTCGATGGTCAACTGGTAGAGCGAGAGGTGGTCAACGGCATAGGAGATGGCCTCGACCAATTCCTTCTCCCACTCTTCGACCGTCTGGTTCGGGCGGGCATAGATGAGGTCGAAGGACATGCGCGGGAAGATTTCGCGCGCCAGCCTGATCGCTTTCAGCGCATCCGCCACATCATGCAAACGGCCCAGAAATTTCAGGTCGCGGTCGTTCAGCGCCTGCACACCCATGGAGACGCGGTTGACGCCAGCGGCCCGGTAGCCGCGAAAACGCTCCGCCTCCACGCTGGACGGGTTGGCCTCCATGGTGATTTCGATGCCATCTGGCACATGCCAGAAGCGGGCGATGCCATCCAGAATGGCGCCCACCGTCTGCGGGTCCATCAGCGAGGGCGTGCCGCCGCCCATGAAGATGCTGGTGACCACCTTCGCGCCGCTTAAGCTTCGCATGGTCTGCATTTCCCGCAGGAAGGCGGCGACGAAGCGCTCCTGATCCACCGGCTTGTGACGGACATGGCTGTTGAAATCGCAATAGGGGCATTTGGCCGCGCAGAAGGGCCAGTGCACATAGATGCCGAAACCGGGATCACCAGTATCGGGCGCAATCGTCATATTGGGGGCAGGGGAGAACCTGCTCCCAAGATCGGTCATCATGCGTCCAGACAGGTTTCGACGAATGTCTTGAAGGCGCGGGCGCGGTGGGAAAGCGCCTGCGGGTCGCCAGGCTTCCAGCCGTGCTTTTCCTCGGCGCTCATTTCACCGAAGGTCGTCTCATAGCCTTCCGGCTGGAAGACGGGGTCGTAGCCGAAGCCGCTTTCACCGCGCGGGGGCCATGCAACGGTGCCTTCGATTTCGCCGCGGAAGAATTCCGTATGGCCATCGGGCCATGCGAGGCACAGCACGCTGACGAAGCGGGCGGTGCGGGCCGAAGGCTCGGTCGCGCCGCGTTCGCGAAGCGCATCTTCGACCTTCTGCATCGCCATGGCGAAATCGCGCGTACCGTCAGCCGTTTCGGCCCAATTGGCGGTATAGACGCCGGGCGCGCCATCCAGCGCGTCGATGACCAGACCGGAATCGTCAGACAGCGCTGGCAGGCCGGAGGCCTTCGCCGAGGCGAGCGCCTTGATCGCGGCATTTTCCTCGAAGGTCGTGCCGGTCTCGTCGGGCTCTGCGAAATTCAGCTCGGCCGCAGACTTGGCGGAAAAGCCGAGAGGGCCGATCAGATCGGCAATCTCGGCAATCTTGCCCTTGTTGTGGCTGGCAACGACAATGGTGCGTGTCTCGAGTTTGCGCATGGTGCTTCGCTCCGGATCAGGCGATTGCCTGCTTCTGCATCTCAACGAGTTCTGCGCAGCCGGTCTTGGCAAGGCCGAGCAGCGTCAGGAATTCCTCTTCCGAGAAGGGTGCGCCTTCCGCCGTGCCCTGGATTTCGACAATGCCGCCGGATCCGGTGATGACGAAATTCGCATCGGTTTCAGCCGAGGAATCCTCGAGATAATCGAGATCGATCACCGGCTGGCTGGCGAAGATGCCGCAGGAAATGGCGGCGATATGGTCTTTCAGGACCTTCTCCACCTTGATCATGTTGCGGCTTTCCATCCACTTCAGGCAGTCATGAAGGGCAATCCATGCGCCGGTGATGGAAGCGGTGCGGGTGCCGCCATCGGCCTGGATGACGTCGCAGTCGATGCTGATCTGGCGCTCGCCAAGCGCCTGCAGATCGACAACGGCACGAAGAGAACGGCCAATCAGCCGCTGGATTTCCTGGGTTCTGCCACCCTGCTTGCCAGACGCGGCTTCACGCTTCATGCGCTCATGGGTGGAGCGGGGCAGCATGCCATATTCGGCGGTGACCCAGCCCTTGCCGCTGTTGCGCAGCCATGGTGGCGTCTTTTCTTCAAGGCTTGCGGTAACGAGCACATGCGTGTCACCGAACTTGACCAGACAGGAACCCTCTGCGTGCTTGGAGAAATTGCGCTCAAAGGAAACTTTGCGCATCTGATCGGTTTTTCTGCCTGAAGGCCGCATATGGTTCTTCTCCATTTTGATTTCCGCCTTCTAAGGCTGCCTCGGCCTTTTTGCAAAGGAAAAGCGGGCTGCAGCTTAACCCTGCGCGGAATTTCCGATTTCACTTAAGGCCGTGAGCGACTATATTCGCGATGTTGCTGACATAATGAAGAGTGGGCGAATGGGCGTTTCTCCTCCGATCGGAAAAGAACCGGGTGCGCTGCTGGATGATCGCTCACGCGAGATCTTTCGGCGCATTGTCGAGGGATATCTGGAAAATGGCGAGCCGCTGGGGTCGCGCAATCTTTCACGCCTGTTGCCGATGTCGCTTTCCCCGGCCTCCGTGCGCAATGTCATGAGCGACCTGGAAGAGCTCGGGCTCATCTACTCGCCCCATATCAGCGCCGGTAGACTGCCCACGCAGACGGGGCTGCGCTTCTTCGTGGACGCTTTCATGCAGGTGGGGGATCTACCCGCAGAGCAGCGCGAGAGCATCGATCGCCAGATTGGCCCCGTCTCCGGACGCGAACAGCCGATTGAGGGCTTGCTGACCGAAGCGAGCCGCATGTTGTCAGGCATGTCGCGCGGCGCAGGACTTGTGCTGACCACGAAAAGCGATGCTGTTCTCAAGCATGTCGAATTCATCCGTCTGGAGCCGACCAAGGGCCTCGCCATTCTTGTCGGCGACAACAATCAGGTCGAAAACCGGATCATCGACCTGCCAGCTGGCATCACCTCCTCGCAACTCACCGAGGCCGCCAACTTCATCAATGCGCATCTGTCGGGCCAAACGCTGCCAGAACTCAGATCGCAGCTTTTGCAGCAGAAATCGGAGCTGCAGTCAGCCCTTAGCACGCTTGCACAGGATCTCGTCACGCGCGGTCTTGCGGTCTGGTCAGGGGACAATGAAGAAGGCAAGCTCGGACGGCTCATCGTGCGCGGGCGCTCCAATCTGCTGGAAGGCTTGGCCGGCGAGGAGGATATTGATCGTGTCCGCCTGCTTTTCGACGATCTGGAGCGCAAGGACAATCTCATCGAGGTGCTGAACCTCGCCGAAACCGGCTCGGGTGTCAGAATTTTCATCGGCTCGGAGAACAAGCTCTTTTCGCTTTCCGGCTCATCGCTCATCGTTGCGCCCTACAGGGACGATGAGAACCGCGTGGTGGGCGCTGTCGGCGTTATCGGGCCAACGCGTCTCAACTACTCCCGCATCGTGCCGATGGTCGATTACACGGCCCAGATCATGGCCCGTCTTTCCAGCCAAAGACGCTGATATCGAAAAGACATCATTCAATAATAGATGGTTTTGCTCGCAAGCCTTGATTTTTGCTTGGCAAAGCTCGATATCGGGCGCAACCCCATGAACACATGTGAAGCTGGAGACCGTCATGACCGATGACACCAAAAAAGCCGGACCTGACGCAGACGTCGTAGACGAGGCGGCCGAAGCGGAAGCGGCAGAAAACGCCGTGCCTGAGCAGGCAGAGCCCGATCCGATTGATGTGCTGAAGGCCGAAAACGCCGATCTGCGCGACAAATTCCTGCGCCTTGCAGCCGAGATGGACAATCTTCGCCGCCGTACCGAGCGTGAAGTCAAGGATGCCAAGGCCTATTCCGTCGCAGGCTTCGCCCGCGACATGCTCGCCGTTTCCGATAATCTTCGCCGCGCGCTGGAAGCCATTCCTGCCGAGCTGAAGACGAACTCGGAAGCCGGTATTTCAGGCCTCATCGAAGGCGTGGACATGACCGAACGCGCGATGCTGTCTGCGCTCGAGCGCCATGGCGTTCGCAAGATCGACGCAGAAGGAGAGAAGTTCGACCCGAACTTCCATCAGGCGATGTTCGAAATCCCCAATACCGCCGTTCCCAACAACACCGTCGTGCAGGTGGTGCAGGCAGGCTTCACGATTGGTGAGCGTGTTCTGCGCCCGGCAATGGTCGGTGTCGCCAAGGGCGGCCCCAAGGGCGATGCGCCGGTCTCTGCAGAGCCGGGTACAAGCAGCGTCAACGAAAAAGACGCTTAACCCAAATCGACCGTCGTCGCCCCGCACCTGCCGGGGCGGCGCGCAACACGGCGCCTGGCAGTGTCGCTGACCTTGCCCAGGCCATGTCTAAGCAGGCGTTGGTTTTTAAAGCCGCTCGCCGCACGCATTCTCCAAGGCTGAAATCTCAAGCCCAAATCCCTCAAGTCCCAGACAGCTAAACCCCTGCGCTTGCAAAACGTAGCGGCCTGCAACGCATCCCTGCGCGCGGGCACAGCGGGTCAGTCAACCGCGAGATTTCAATGTGTCAGATGGGAGAGCTCAGGCGGCGTTGGCCTGTTCCTGATTGAGGAAGGTGTAGATGGCGGTGTCCGATTCCGTTGCGCGCAGTTTGGCCACCAGTTCGGGATCGCGAAGAACGCGGGCAATACGCGACAGCGCCTTCAGGTGGTCAGCACCGGCACCCTCGGGTGCCAGCAGAAGAAAGACGAGATCGACGGGCTGATCGTCCAGCGCTTCGAAATCGACCGCATTTTCAAGACGGGCGAACACGCCGACGATCTTGTCGATGCTGGCGAGTTTTCCATGGGGAATGGCGATACCGTGGCCGACACCGGTCGAACCGAGCCGTTCGCGCTGCAAGATGACGTCGAATACTTCCCGCTCAGCCACGCCGGTGATTCTGGAGGCCCTCGCCGCCAGTTCCTGAAGGAGCTGCTTTTTGGAGTTGACCTTGAGGGCGGGAATAATCGCATCTTGTTGCAGCAAATCTGCCAACGCCATTCTCTTTATCCTTCATGCCGTCGAGACAGGAAGCGCAACGTACGGGACGCTGCGCTTCCAGTGTCTTTTCAGACTATTCAGTTCTTGATCGTCGCCGCGTCAATCCAGCCGATGTTGCCATCGTTGCGACGGTAGACGATATTCAGTTCCTTGCCGGGGCTGCGAAACAGCAAAACCGGCTCATCCGTCATGTCCAGCGCCATGACTGCGCTTGCGACCGTCATCGTTTTGACCTGCTTGGATGTCTCCGCCACGATGGTCGGAGCAAAATCTTCAGGCAGTTCCTCATCTTCATCAGGTACGGCATCCATGACCGTGTATGGAAATTCTTCCATCATGCCATTTGCCGAAGCACCGTTGTGATGGTCCTTCAATTTTCTCTTGTATCTGCGCAGCCGCTTTTCGATGCGTGCGGCAGCAGCATCAAAGCTTGCCTGCGGATCATTCGCCTGTCCGGCGGCATGCAGGACAATGCCGGTATCGAGATGTATCTTGCAGTCTGCGTCGAAACGCGCGCCGGATTTCTCGACCGTTACTTGACCAGAATACCCCCCATCAAAGTATTTGGTAATCGCCAGGCTAATGTTGTCCTCGATCCTCTGACGGAACGATTCGCCGATATCCATATGTTTACCAGATACACGCACACTCATGGAAATTTTCCTTTTTCAGTGATTTGCGTGTAGCAGCTTACGTCAACCTAAGCGCTCATCCAAGCGTTTCGAGAGTCTTTCGCTCTCATTCCTTTGTCGCACCGTCACAAGCCGTGCAATTCTTCGTTGAACGGGCCCCTCTTCTCCGTGCGGCGAGCTTCTAGCCTCCGCGACATGAAGAGTCAATTAACATTATTAACGTTTTGAGATATATGAATATTTCGTTACGCAGTGGCGATTTTCGCCTGCGCCTTCTTCTCTCTTCGCCGCTGTACGGAGGAGGGAATATTCATCGCTTCACGATATTTTGCGACGGTTCGTCGCGCCAGTTCGACGCCATTTTTTTTCAGAATATCAACGATATCGTCATCCGATAGCACGGCCTCCGGCGCTTCCTGGGCGATCATTGCCTTGATGCGGTAGCGTACGGCCTCCGCCGAGTGACTGTCGCCGCCCTCGACGGCGCCAATCGACACGCTGAAGAAATATTTGAGTTCGAAAAGGCCACGCGGTGTCAGCATGTATTTGCGGGAAGTGACGCGACTTACGGTTGACTCGTGCATCTTGATCGCATCGGCAACCTGCCTGAGATTGAGCGGGCGCAAATGGTCGACGCCGTGGAGCAGGAAGGCATCCTGCTGGCGCACGATTTCGCTGGCAACCTTCATGATCGTCTTGGCGCGCTGGTCGAGGCTGCGCGTCAGCCAGTTGGCCGTCTGCATGCATTCGGCAATAAATTCGCCGTCCTCACCCTCACGCGTTCTGGTCTTGGAGACCTGCGCGAAATAGGTCTGGTTGACCAGCACCCGGGGCAGGGTCTCAGGGTTCAGCTCAATCGCCCATCCGCCCTCATTCGAAGGACGGACGATGATGTCGGGTATGATCGTTTCGGACATTCCGGTTTCAAAGCCGGCGCCGGGCCGGGGATTGAGGCCGCGTATTTCCGAGAGCATGTCGAGAAGGTCTTCCTCGCCAACACCGCAGATCTTCTTCAACGACAGGAAATCCCGTTTTGCCAGAAGCTCCAGATTATTGACGAATGCCCGCATCGCAGGGTCAAGGCGATCTCTCTGGGCAAGCTGGATGGATAGGCACTCGCTAAGCGACCGGGCAAATACGCCGGGAGGATCCATGGTCTGCAGGCAGGCCAGAATGGTCTCGATTTCGCCGGTCTGCATGTTCAGCCGCTCTGCGATATCCGGTACCGCTTCCTGCGGCAGATAGCCGGTCTCATCGAGGTGATCGAGCAGGGCGTCGGCAATGATGCGCTCGCGCGGCAATGTTACCGTAAAGGGCATCTGTTGCAGCAGATGTTCGCGCAGACTTGGCTTTCCGGCGACGAAATCATCGAGATCGTAGCCTTCCGACGCCTCGGCGCCCGGCATCGACTTCCATTGCCCCGCAAGTTCGGGAGCATCCGCCTTCAGCTGCGTCGTGTCGTCCGGAAAGACATTCTCCAAACCGGTGTCGAGCTGTTCGTTGAGGCTCGCTGCACGGTCTCCGTACCATTCGTCAGCGTCGCCAGCGGTTTCAGACGCGTGGTCCTCGATGGAAACGGTGCTGTCGGCCCTGTCATCGCCGAAGTCATGATCGCTGCCCAAATCGCTGTCGTTTGCCGCAATTTCAAGCAGAGGATTCTTCTCAACCTCCTGTGCGATGAATTGCGTGAGTTCAACATGCGTCATCTGAAGCAGCTGGATCGACTGCATCAGTTGCGGGGTCATTACCAGAGACTGGCTTTGACGCAGCTGAAGACTGGCGGACAAGGCCATGGTGAACGCTAAACTCCCATAAAGCCCTCTGTCGCAGCAGATTTGAAGAATTTTGAGCGACAAGGTCTGACTTGGCCCAAAAATTGCTTTTTATTGAAGTTTGGTCAAGCGCAACTGTGGGCCGCCGTGAAGAATCTTCATTCACGGGCCGCAGAAATCGTTCATTTTCTGGAACTGGCTTACTAAAGACTGAAGTTGTTGCCGAGGTAAAGCCTGCGAACATCGGCGTTATCGACGATTTCGGACGCTCTGCCATGCGTGAGCACTTCGCCAGCGTGGATGATATAGGCGCGGTCGATCAGACCCAGTGTCTCACGGACATTGTGGTCGGTGATCAGCACGCCGATACCGCGCGCCGTCAGATGGCGCACCAGATTCTGGATATCGCTGACCGAAATGGGATCGACGCCCGCAAAGGGTTCGTCCAGCAACATGAATGTCGGATCGGTGGCCAGAGCGCGGGCAATTTCCAGACGTCTGCGTTCGCCGCCCGAAAGGGCCACGGCAGGCGACTTTCGAAGCTGGGAAATATGAAACTCTTCCAGCAACTCGTCGAGCTTGCGATTGCGCTTCTTTTCGTCGCGCTCATGCACTTCCAGAACGGCGCGAATGTTTTCTTCCACCGTCAGACCGCGAAAAATCGATGCTTCCTGCGGCAGATAGCCCACGCCCAGACGTGAGCGACGATACATGGGCATACTCGTCACATCGTTGCCATTGATGGCGATCTTGCCCGAATCGACCGGAACGAGGCCCGTGATCATGTAGAAACAGGTCGTCTTGCCAGCACCGTTCGGGCCAAGCAGACCCACGGCCTCTCCACGTCGCACGACAAGCGAGACACCGTTGACAACACGGCGCGTGTTGTAGGTCTTCGTCAGCCCGTGGGCGATCAAAGTACCTTCATAACGGGTCTTATCTCCAGAGGCGCTATCGACCTCCGGTGCAGGTTGGGAACCGGCACCAAACAGCTTTGAAATCAAGGGAATCTTCACCGGATCGGGACTATTGCTTTTTCTGTGTTTTCGGGTCGAGCATGATGCGAACCGGACCGCCACAGCTTTCCAGCTTCGCCTGGCCGGTTTCCATGAACACCGTCAGCTTGCAGCCCGTAAACACGTTGGTTTCCTGAGAGAGCACGACCTGCTTGCCGGACAGAATGAAGGTCTGCGCCGCCATGTCGAACTCGCCCTTGTCGGCCGTCGCCTTCTGGGTGCCGGAGCTGAGATACACGGAGTTGTCGACGAAAATCTTGTCGATGTCTGCACCGCCGCTCGTGATGGACGAGTTGGCCGCCGCGCCATCGCCCTTGCTCTTGTAGAGCACGGTCATCTTGCCGGCCTGCAGCGTTGTCGTGCCCTGCACGACCTTAACATTGCCGGTGAAATAGGCCTTGTGTTCCTGATCGCGCACTTCGAGCTGGTCGCTTTCGATCGCGATCGGCTGGTCGTTGGAAAGCTTCAGGCCCTCCATGCTGCTCGTCGTGCTCTGGGCGGCAACGGGGCCCGCTGCGGAGACCAAGGCAAGCGCAGCAGCGAAGTAAACGGCGTTCATGCAACGATAGGGGCGCGAAATCTGCATCATATGGGTCGGGCTCTCACTTGCCTGCGTTCTGAATTGTGGATGCAGCTATACGAGCTCGTACCTGCCCCGAAAATGTAATCGTTTTGCCATTATCTGCTATGTGCATACTTTCTGCAATAATCGAGCCGTCCTTTGTGGTGATGGAGACCGGTTTGGCCGTATCCATCGTCCCGGCTTTCAGATCGACATTTGCAGACTGGAACTTCGCTTGTATGCCATTGGTGAGATTGATGTCAAAGGGTGCCGTCATTTGCAGCCGGTTGGTCGCCCGGTCGAAAATGCCTTCCTGCGCAATCACCTGAGCGACGATATCGTTCATGGGAACCGCAGCCATCACTTTTTCAAGCGTCATCAGATTGGGGCTGGCAATGTCCTGCAAGGCCCGCTCGGCATTCATGGAATAATCGAAGCCCTTGTTGTTGCGGCCCGCAAGGGCTGGCTTTTCCATGACGATCTTGCCATTTTCAACCGTTGCGCTTTCCAGCGAAACCTCATCCGGCAACCAGGTGCGCGCAAGCGACACGCCGATGAAGGCAAGCGCGATGACGGCAGCCCCAAGCGGAAGAATGACCTTGAGCCTCTTGACGCGGCGGGAATGGCGCTGCGCCATGGCATAGGCCTTCTCATGTCCACCGGACATGGGGAAACCGGGCGCTGGGTGGCTCATTCGTTCAAGCATCTCTTAAGTCCAGGGCGGCATCGTCGCAATCCGCCAATGACAGGGCGACGTTATCCAAGGTTGCAGTTGTATTTGGCATGGTAGCCTAGCTCTGCCAATATGGTTTTTCTCTGAAGGAGCGCAAGGGTGACGATATTTTTATCAAAACGATGCTTTCCCGTTTGTTTCCGCGCATTAGGTGTTTACAAGGCTGGCTGTGCACCAGCACGCATGACCGATCTTAGTCGAAGGTGATTGAATGGATCAGATGGCAATCGCAGATCGCAGGCAGTTGCGACGCAAGCTGACGTTCTGGCGCGTAGCCGCCATTCTGCTGCTGGCGGCGGGATGTTTCGCCGTCTATCGCTTCGCCTTCACCGAGCCGACCACCAGCGTGCGGCCGCATCTGGCGCGGGTCGAAATAAGCGGTCTCATCCAGGACGACACCGAATTGCTGGAGCGTCTCCAGAAGATTGCCGACAGCGACAGCGCCAAGGGCCTGATCGTTTCCATTTCCTCTCCCGGCGGCACGACCTATGGCGGCGAGCGGATTTTCAAGGCAATCCGCGCCATTGCCGAAAAGAAGCCTGTCGTTTCCGACGTGCGGACACTGGCTGCTTCGGCGGGCTACATGATTGCTGCCGCAGGCGACACGATCATCGCCGGCGATACCTCGATCACCGGGTCGATCGGCGTTATCTTCCAGTATCCGCAGGTCAAGCCATTGCTGGACAAGCTGGGCGTTTCGCTGCAGGAAATCAAATCATCGCCGATGAAGGCCGAGCCATCGCCCTTCCATGAGCCACCGGAAGAATCCAAGACCATGATCCGCAATATGGTCATGGACAGCTACAACTGGTTCGTCGATCTTGTCGCAGAACGCCGCAAGCTGCCGCGGGAAGAAGTCCTGAAGCTCGCCGATGGTTCGATTTTCACCGGACGCCAGGCCGTTGCCGCCAAGCTGGTCGATACGCTCGGGGGCGAAAAGGAAATTCGCAGCTATTTCGAAACGAGACAGGTTGCGAAGGATCTGCCGATTGTCGAATGGACGGCACCTCCCAAGCGCTCGGCTTTTTCGCTTTTCAGCCTCGCAGGCATTGCACAGCTGCTGGGATATGATGCAGGACTGCCATTCAATACGCCTTCCCAACTGGGCACCGACAAGTTGTTTCTTGACGGTCTTGTTTCGGTTTGGCAGGTTGGTGAGCGTTAAAAATCCAATTTATTCAGGGGGCAACCGTGATTAAGTCTGAACTGGTGCAGATTGTGGCTGCGCATAACCCGCACCTTTATCACCGCGACGTCGAAAATATCGTCAATGCGGTTCTCGATGAAATCACCGATGCACTGGCTGCGGGAAACCGCGTGGAACTGCGCGGATTTGGCGCCTTTTCGGTGAAAAATCGTCCATCCCGGTCGGGGCGGAACCCGCGCACGGGTGAATCCGTTTTCGTCGAGGAAAAATGGGTTCCCTTCTTCAAGACCGGCAAGGAGTTGAGAGAACGCCTGAATCCCGGAATGAATGACGTCGAAGACGAGGATTGAGAGCGGGAGTTTTCCCGCCTATTCCCACTGCACCTTGTCGAAACAGTTGAGGCCGGGTGATCGGGCTCCTATGTGACGTCCATGCAGGTTTGTCTGAAGGCCCCTAAAGACGGAGTATCGTTGGATGTCAAAAAAGATCGTCAATCTTGTTGTGCTTTTGCCGCTGGCCATCATCCTGGTGGTTCTGTGCGTGGCCAACCGGCAGGAAGTTACGCTGGCGCTCAATCCTTTCCGGCCTGACGACAGTCTGATGTCGTTTTCAGCGCCATTTTTTGTCTTCATTTTTCTCGCAACCATTTTTGGTGTCCTGCTCGGCTCCCTTGTGACATGGTTCACGCAGGGCAAATATCGCAAGCGTGCCCGCACCGAGGCCAAGGAAGCCGTTCGGTGGCATGACGAGGCCGCCCGGCATAAAGCTGCGGCCAATGCGGTGGTTATCGCCCCATCTGCCGATGCTCGCATCGCGGCCAAGTAAGTTCTCCACGACGTGATGGGTGTTGAAACCGCAGCCCTTTGATAATATTGCGACGTGATGCTATTCGCTGTCGCATGAGAGTCTGTTTGGAAACTCGGCGGCGGAGAACCGGCGGGTGATTTTTGTGGCTGACAAGGAGAAGATCGTAGGCGATATCGTGTGATATCGGCAAGATTTTCGACGCAGTCAGGCGCAAAAAGCGCCGCCGGGTCAACCCGTCCGATGTTTTCAAACAGACTCTAGAATGCGGTCAGACCTGGAAAGAACCCCGTTGAAGAAAAAAGAAAACCGCCCGGGCGCCAAGTCGCGCGCGGGGCAGGAAGCCCGGCAAAGAGGGCCCGTAAAGTCTGCCAAGGCAAAAGACGCAGGTCAGCGCAACCGTGCGCCTGATTATGTCCGACCTGCGTCCAACCCGGCTGCGAAGCCATCGGCCAAGGAAGGCGGGCGGACGAAAGATCAGGCCGCCTCCAAGGTCAAGGTGGCCCCACAAGAGGTGGAGCAGGCGCCCCCTCGACCGCTGAAACAGCGTAGCGGGGAATTGCCGAGCGAAAATGTGCCGGTCATTCTTGAATCTCTGGGTGCTGGTGATTTCCATCTCGTCGACAGCGGCAACGGGCTGAAGCTGGAGCAATACGGCAATTACCGCATCGTTCGCCCCGAGGCGCAGGCCCTGTGGCGTCCGACGCTCGCCGAGCGGGTGTGGGAAAATGCCGATTCGATCTTTACCGGCGATACCGATGAAGACGGCATGGGGCGCTGGCGTTTTCCAAAGGAAGCGCTGGGCGAAACATGGCCGCTTTCTCTGCTGGGCATCAATTTTCTGGGTCGCTTCACCGCTTTCCGCCACGTGGGCGTCTTCCCCGAGCAGATCGTCCACTGGGAATGGCTCAAGGCACAGATCGAAGCATCGGATCGCCCGCTGAAAGTGCTCAACCTGTTCGGCTATACCGGCGTTGCCTCGCTGGTGGCTGCCGCTGCCGGGGCCGAGGTGACGCATGTGGATGCATCCAAGAAGGCCATCGGCTGGGCGCGGGAAAATCAGGCGCTGGCGGGGCTTGAAAATGCGCCGATCCGCTGGATTTGCGAAGACGCGATGAAGTTCATTCTGCGTGAGGAGCGCCGCGGCAATACCTATGACATCATCCTCACCGACCCGCCGAAATTCGGGCGTGGCACCCATGGCGAGGTTTGGGAACTGTTCGAGCATCTTCCGCTGATGCTGGATGTCTGCCGCGAGATCCTTTCACCCAAAGCCCTTGGGCTGGTTCTGACCGCCTATTCCATCCGGGCAAGCTTCTACTCCATCCATGAGCTGATGCGCGAAACCATGCGTGGCGCAGGTGGTGAAGTGGCATCCGGCGAACTCGTCATCCGCGAGGCGGGTCTCGACGGCAAGACGCCGGGACGGGCGCTTTCCACCTCACTTTTCAGCCGCTGGGTACCGAAATGATTGATGACCGCCGTGAGAATCGACCGGGCCGGGTGGGGCAGGTCAAGGAAGTAACAAGCCTTGCCAATCCCATCATCAAGGACATCAAGAACCTGACCCAGAAAAAGGGCCGGGAGGAAACCGGCACCTTCATGGCGGAGGGGCTGAAGCTCGTCATCGACGCGCTGGAGCTGGGCTGGACGATCCGCACACTGGTCTATGCCAAGAATGCCAAGGGCAAGCCGCTGGTCGAGCAGGTCGCGACAAAGACCGTCGCATCCGGCGGGCTGGTTCTGGAAGTCACCGAAAAGGTCATCTCCTCGATCACGCGGCGCGACAATCCGCAGATGGTGGTCGGTATCTTTGATCAGAAATGGACACCGCTGCGCGACATCCATCCGCAGGAAGGGCAGACCTATATCGCGCTGGACCGCGTGCGCGATCCCGGCAATCTCGGCACCATCATTCGCACCGCAGATGCTGCGGGTGCCTCCGGCGTGATCCTTGTCGGCGATTGCACCGATCCATTTTCCCTGGAAACGGTGCGTGCCACCATGGGCTCGGTCTTTGCCACGCCTGTTGCTCGCGCGACAGTCGATGAATTTCTGGCGTGGAAGAAATCCGCCGGGGTCAGCGTCGTTGCGACCCATCTGGCGGGTTCGGTCGATTACCGGACCATCGATTACAAGCGCAAGCCAACCGTTATCCTGATGGGCAATGAGCAATCCGGCCTGCCGCCGGAACTGGCAGCCAAGGCAGACCAGCTTGCGCGCATTCCCCAGCAGGGACGGGCCGATTCTCTCAATCTGGCCATTGCAACGGCTGTCATGCTGTTTGAAGCGCGCCGCCATCTTCTCGAACTCGCACCGGTGAAATGATGGCAAAGACCGCATTGTTCTCCAAGCCTCTCCCGGCAATCGCGCTGATTGTCGTTGCGCTGATAGCCGACCAGATCATCAAGCTTCTGGTGGAAGCCTATCTGCCCTTGCAGGAAATGGTGCCGGTCATGCCCTTCTGGGCACTGTACCGAACCTATAATCTGGGTGTCGCCTTCTCCATGCTGTCGGGCATGGAGGGCTGGTTCATCGTGACCATGCGGCTGGCAATCGTCGGCTTCGTTATCTGGCTGTGGCGCAAGACGGACAAGGACCGCAGCTTCGCGCATCTGGGCTTTGCGCTGATTATCGCAGGGGCGGCCGGAAACATATTCGACCGTTTCCTCTACGGCCACGTCATCGACTATATCCTCTTTCACACCGACACATGGTCATTCGCGGTTTTCAACCTCGCCGATTCCTTCATTACCATCGGTGCCGGTTGCGTCATTCTGGACGAAGTCCTGCACGCCATGGCATCGCGCCGCAAAGCCTGAGGGCGTTATCGCCGGCCTGCCGCGAAACAGCGAAATGCTAAAAGTTTAGCGTTCAGCCCAAGCCAATCAAAACCGATCGCGTGTTAGCGGTTGTAGCATGAGCGAACCGGCGAAACTGAAACAGCAGCTTTTCGAAGCTTTCGGCCCAAGCGAGGCTGAAGGCGGCTTGCCGACGATGGCAAAATCTCTCGGCAAGCGGCAAGAGCCGGATCAGCGGCTAGGGACGCAACCACGATCCGGTTGGTTTTTGCCTGTCGTGGCCGGTGTCGGCCTTGCTTTTGTCGTTGCCGCTGCGGCAGGCGAATATGCCTCGCTTTTCATTGCGGTCGTCTGTTGCGCCATCTGCGTCGGCAGTGGTGTCTGGATGAGCGTCCGGTCGGCTTCTTTGAGACGGGCTGACAATGTCGAGGCTCAGATCGTTGAGGCGCGGCAGACACAAAATGCCGCCCTGATGGCTGAAATCCACGAGGCGATGGGCGATCTCGTCGTCACGCGGGATCTCGAGCGACGAATTCTGCACGCGAATGTCGCCTTTTGCGAAATGACGGGCTGCGCCACACCGCAGGGACGAAGCTGCGAGGAAATCGGCATCGCCTTCCGCCCCGGCGGAAAGGCGCATTGTTACGATGTGGAGATTGCGACACCCTACGGCCAGCGTATCTTTACCTGGCATGATGTCGTCACCAACGATCCGACCAGCAGCCGTCTCGTGATCAGCAGTCTTGCCCGTGATGTGACCGATGAGCGTGCGGCGCTGTTGGCCCGTGAAGATGCACGATTGCGGGCAGAAAGCGCAAATGCCGCCAAAGGCAGGCTGCTGGCAACCGTCAGCCACGAAATCCGCCTTCCGCTTTCAGGCATTCTGGGCATGAACCACCTCCTGTCGCAGACGAAGCTCAGCCGTGAGCAGCGAAACTATCTCGACAGCATGAAGCAGTCCGGTCAGGCGCTGGTGCAACTCGTCGAGGACCTCCTCGATTTTTCCACCATGGAAGCCGGGCGCTTCAAGCTCAATCCAAGGGCGGAAAATCTTCGGCAGCTGATCGAGAGCGTCGTGGAAATGCTCGCGCATCGCGCCCATGAAAAAGGCATTGAAATCGCGTCCATCGTAACGCCTGACGTTCCCGACTATCTGGACTTCGATCCCGCGCGCCTCCGTCAGGTTTTGTTCAACCTCATCGGCAATGCCGTCAAGTTCACCGAACGGGGCGGCGTGCTCGTCAAGGCGTCGATGGTGGGGCAGGCGCTGTCAATTGCCGTTTCCGATACAGGGCCCGGCATGACCAAGGCCGACCAGTCGCGGGTATTCGGCGAGTTCGAGCAGGCGGGCGCAGCCTCACAGCGCAGCGCAGGCACGGGGCTTGGCCTTGCAATCTCCGCCCGCATCGTTCGCGAATTTGGCGGGCAACTGACCGTGGAAAGCCGGAAAGGAAAGGGTAGCACCTTTACGCTCACCTTCACGCCAGCCGGTGTGACCGCTCCGCTCGGAAGCCCCTCCCGCGCGGGTGTCCTCACCAGTTCCACCGTTCTGCTTCTCGCCCCATCCGGCACCGCCGCCTTTGCCACGGTGGCAGCGATAGAGGCTCTTGGTGGCCGATGCATCCATGTTTCGACACCGGA
Organism: Rhizobium sp. Leaf311; assembly: GCF_001423445.1. Classification (NCBI taxonomy): domain Bacteria; kingdom Pseudomonadati; phylum Pseudomonadota; class Alphaproteobacteria; order Hyphomicrobiales; family Rhizobiaceae; genus Rhizobium; species Rhizobium sp. Leaf311. The sequence goes on from NZ_LMNZ01000007.1 coordinate 132,020, forward strand.
CGATCTTCAAAGACTGGAAGCCGGACACACCGCCAATATCGATGCCTTGACGGATGTCATCATAGACCATCGGGTGGCATCAGCATTCGATGCTCGGCTCAAGAGCTGGGCCAGCGCGGACAGAAAGCTGCGGCGTATCCTGCTGGTCAATCCGGAAGAGCGCGCGTCGCAGCCGCAGGAGGCATTTGACGCATGGCTGATCCGGCCTCTCAGGGAGAAATCGCTGGTGGATGTGCTGTGCGGCCGCCTGCGCGGCATGGAGCGGCGTGACGCCATCAACGACAACCGCCACCCCGGCTTCGGTTTTCTGCCCTTGCTGGAAAAGCGATCGGGCGATCTGGAGGTGCTGGTCGCCGAGGATGATCCGGTCAATGCCCGCATTGTCAGGGCCGTCCTGGAAAAATCCGGCTGCTCGGTCCGGCTGGTCGATAATTTTGGCGCGCTTGCGCTTGCCCTGTCCAGCGACACCGCAAGCCTGCCGGATCTCGTCATTTCCGATCTTCAGATGCCCGGCGGTGATGGGCTGGAAATATTGCCGCGCCTGTTTGCGACACTGAAGGCCAGAAAGACCGTGCCTTTCATGGTGCTGAGCGGAGATACGACGCCGGATACCAAATCCGTTCTGCAGGCGGGCGGCATCGCCTGCGTGCTGGCAAAACCGCTGGAACCCAAGCGCGTCATCGAGGAGGTTCTCCGGCTGTTTCCCCAAAAAGGCAACAGCCGGTTGGAGAATTGAAACCTGCGGCCTTTGCGCGGCTAACTGTCACTGTTTTGTCGTCAAGAAGTGATTTATGACAGCCAGAACCAAACGGTGGTGGGGCGATTCTCCATGGTCACGGAAATTCTCGAACACGATATTCGCGAGCGAAATGTCATCAGCGTCCGGCCTGCCTTGCAGACGCGCAATGATGACGTCTTTGGCCGCATCGGATCCCTGGAAACCCGGCTTGCCCGAAACGAGCGTGAAATTGATGCCGCACAGCATGTGCGCTTTCGCGTTTTTGTCGAGGAGATGGGCGCGCGCCTTCCCGCCGATGCCATGCGCCGCAGCCGCGACGCCGACGCCTTCGACGCGGTCTGCGATCACCTGCTGGTCCTGGATAACTCGATAGAGGGTGACACCGAAGACCAGATCGTCGGCACGTACCGTCTGCTGCGGCAGGAAACGGCCTTTGCCCATAACGGTTTTTATTCCGCCAGCGAATTCGATATCGAAGGGCTGATTGCCCGCCATCCCGGCAAGCGGTTCATGGAACTTGGACGCTCCTGCGTGCTGCCGGAATATCGCACCAAGAGAACGGTGGAACTGCTGTGGCAGGGCAACTGGGCCTATGCCGTGCGCCACCGCATGGACGCCATGATCGGCTGCGCGTCCTTCCCCGGTGTTCAGCCCGAGGCCCATGCGCTGGCGCTCTCCTTCCTGCACCACACCTGCGGCGCCAAGGGTGACTGGGCAGCTTCCGCACTGCCGGACCTCTACCGCGAGATGGACATGATGCCGATGGAGGCGATCAATCCGCGCAAGGCGCTGAGCGGAATGCCGCCGCTGATCAAGGGCTATATGCGCCTCGGTGCCATGTTCGGCTCCGGCGCGGTCGTCGATCACGCCTTCAACACCACGGATGTCCTCGTCATCCTGCCGGTCTCCTCGATTGCGGGTCGCTACATCAATTATTACGGCGGCGAATCCTATCGTTTCAACGGCTAGGCCAGCTGCATCCAACTGGAAAGCTCGGTGCCGTCAGGCTGCAAGCTTCCTGTGGGCAGCGGGCTTCTGGCTGTTGTGGTGAAGGGGCGGGGCCGTTAGTCTCTGCGCTCGTTTCCCGCAACACACAGCGATATTGAAAAGCCATTGACGGACGTACACTCCACTGCCTCGCTCATTTCGCAGGAGAGCCGCGCCTCGGCCACTCCGATGATGGAGCAATATATCGAGATCAAGGCGAACAATCCCGGTTCGCTGCTGTTCTATCGCATGGGAGACTTCTACGAGCTTTTCTTTGACGATGCCTCGGAAGCCTCGCGGGCGCTGGGCATTACGCTGACCAAGCGCGGCCAGCATCTGGGGCAGGACATTCCCATGTGCGGCGTGCCGGTTCATGCAGCCGATGACTATCTGCAAAAGCTGATCCTGCGCGGCTACCGCGTCGCCGTTTGCGAACAGGTCGAAGACCCCGCAGAAGCCAAGAAGCGCGGTTCGAAATCCGTCGTGCGCCGCGACGTGGTGCGGCTGGTCACGCCCGGAACGCTGACGGAAGAAAAGCTTCTGTCGCCAACGGAATCGAACTACCTGATGGCGCTTGCCCGCATCCGCGGCAGCGCGGAGGCACAGTTTGCGCTGGCCTGGATCGATATTTCCACCGGCGTCTTCCGGCTGGCCGAGACGACGCTGACCCGGCTTCTTGCCGATATCTGGCGGATCGATCCGCGCGAGGTCATCGTTGCCGACAGCCTGTTCCATGATGAGGAGCTGAAGGCGGTTTTCGATGTGCTGGGCCGGGTGGCCGTGCCGCAACCTGCCGTTCTCTTCGACAGCGCCACCGCAGAGGGCCGCGTCGCCCGCTATTTTGGTGTCAGCACGCTGGATGGTTTCGGCACGTTTTCACGGGTCGAGATGGCGGCGGCTGCCGCAGCCGTTGCCTATGTGGAGAAGACTCAGATTGCCGAACGCCCACCTCTGGGGTTGCCGGAGCGGGAAAGTGCGGCATCCACGCTTTTCATCGACCCCGCCACGCGGGCCAATCTGGAACTGACGAAGACGCTGTCTGGCGAGCGCGACGGTTCGCTCCTTCATGCCATCAATCGCACCGTGACGGGCGGGGGAGCGCGCCTGCTTGCCGAGCGTCTGATGTCGCCGCTGACAGACCCGACCAAAATCAACGCCCGCCTGGATGCCGTATCCTACCTGCTGGATGACGTCGCGCTTTCGGATGGATTACGCGACGCCTTAAAGCAGGTGGCCGACATGCCGCGCGCCCTGTCACGTCTTGCGCTGGATCGCGGAGGACCGAGGGATCTGGGAGCGCTGCGGCTTGGGCTCGCCGCAGCGGCTGATGTGGCCGAACTGCTCGACCGCGGCCTGCTGCCGGATGAGCTGGCAGACGCGCTTGCCGATCTGAAAGCCCTGCCTGCCACCCTGTGTGCAATGCTGGGCGCAACGCTTGCCGACGAGCTTCCCCTGCTCAAGCGCGACGGCGGCTTCGTGCGGGATGGTTTCGATCCAGAACTGGACGAGATAAGGGCGCTGAGAGACCAGTCGCGCCGGGTCATTGCCGGGCTTCAGCTTCAATATTCAGAGGAAACCGGGATAAAATCGCTGAAGATCAAGCACAACAATGTGCTTGGCTATTTCATCGAGGTTTCCGCTGGCAATGCCGATGTCATGATGGCGGGCGATGAGGCAAAGGCGCGCTTCATTCATCGCCAGACCATGGCGGGCGCCATGCGCTTCACCACCACGGAGCTTGCCGATCTGGAAAGCCGGATCGCCAATGCCGCCGCACAGGCGCTGTCCATGGAATTGCAGGCTTTCGACAGGATGGTTCAGGCCGTTGTCGCGCAAGCCGAAGTGATCAAGGCGGGCGCCCTGGCGCTGGCGCGGATCGATGTTGCCGCAAGTCTGACCTATCTCGCCGCCGAGCAGGCCTATTGCCGACCCGTCATCGACGATTCCATGATGTTCCGGATCAAGGGCGGACGGCATCCGGTCGTCGAGCAGGCGCTGCGCCGCCAGTCCACCGGCCCCTTCATTGCCAATGACTGCGATCTGTCGGCTGCGATTGGTGACAGAAATGGTGCCATCTGGCTGCTGACCGGCCCCAACATGGGCGGTAAATCGACATTCCTGCGCCAGAATGCGCTGATCGCCATTCTGGGCCAGATCGGTTCCTTCGTTCCGGCAGATTCGGCGCATATCGGCATCGTCGATCGTCTGTTCTCGCGCGTCGGTGCATCGGATGATCTGGCGCGCGGTCGCTCGACCTTCATGGTCGAAATGGTCGAGACAGCCGCCATTCTCAATCAGGCCACGGATCGCTCGCTGGTCATTCTGGATGAGATCGGGCGCGGAACGGCGACCTTTGACGGGCTTTCCATCGCCTGGGCTGCGGTGGAGCATCTTCACGAGGCAAACCGGTGCCGGGGGCTGTTCGCCACCCATTTCCACGAATTGACCGTTCTTTCGGAAAAGCTGCCGCGTCTTTCTAATGCAACCATGAAGGTGCGCGAATGGGAAGGCGATGTGATCTTCCTGCATGAGGTCGGCCCCGGTGCGGCTGACAGGTCCTACGGCATTCAGGTCGCCCGCCTTGCCGGACTTCCGGCGTCGGTGGTGGAGCGGGCAAAGGATGTGCTGACGAAACTGGAGGATGCGGACCGCAAGAACCCGGCAAGCCAGCTGATCGATGACCTGCCGCTGTTCCAGATTGCGGTGCGTCGCGAGGAAAAGCGCAGCCTTGGAAATTCGAAGGTGGACGAAGCCCTCAAGGCGCTCAATCCCGACGAGATGACCCCGCGCGAGGCGCTGGACGCCCTTTATGCTCTCAAGAAACAACTTGGCAACGCTTGAGATTTACAGTGCCTGTCCATCACGCCTAAAAAACGCTATAGGGCTGTGCCAAAGGCAAAGCCAGTAGAAATGGATGTCGGCTCAATGGCCATCAAGGACCTGGATTTTTCCGCGATACTGGATGTTGCGGCGCTCAAGCACGAATGCGACGCAGTGTTCAAGCAGGACGGAAAACGCGTATCCGATGTGCGCGCCGACCTCTTGCCGATCTTCAAGAAAGCCAGCGGGCAGGGACGCGACAAGGCGCGCGAACTGCTTGACACCGAAGGCGGCGGCATTGATTGCGCCCGCCGGATTTCCTGGTTGCAGGACCGGCTGATCGAAGTCCTCTACGATCTGACATGCACCTATGTCTATCCGCAGGACGCCCCGCAGGTGGCGATCACGGCTGTCGGCGGATATGGACGCGGCACGCTTGCGCCGGGATCGGATATTGATCTCCTGTTCCTGCTTCCGCCCAAGGCCACGCCTGACATGAACAAGGCCATCGAGTTCGTTCTCTACATCCTCTGGGATGTGGGCTTCAAGGTCGGCCACGCCACGCGTTCCGTGGATGAATGCATCCGTCTTTCCAAGGCGGACATGACCATCCGCACGGCCATTCTGGAAATGCGTGCCATCTGCGGCAAGCAGGCGCTTGCCGATGAGCTGGAGCGGCGCTTCGAAACCGAGGTGGTGACCAGTAGCGGACCGGAATTCATTGCCGCCAAGCTTGCCGAGCGCGACCAGCGCCACCGCAAGGCGGGCGATACGCGCTATCTGGTCGAACCGAATGTCAAGGAAGGGAAGGGCGGACTGCGCGACCTGCACACGCTGTTCTGGATCGCCAAATATTATTACCATGTTCGCGACACGGCGGAACTCGTCAAGCTGGGCGTCTTGTCCCGGCGCGAATTGAAGCTGTTTGAAAAGGCGGACGACTTTCTCTGGACCGTCCGGTGCCAGATGCATTTCATCACGGGCAAGGCGGAAGAACGCCTGTCCTTCGATATCCAGCGCGAGATCGCTGCCGCCCTGAACTATCAGCCCCGCCCCGGTCTTTCGGCGGTGGAGCGGTTCATGAAGCACTATTTCCTCGTTGCCAAGGATGTCGGAGACCTGACACGCATTTTGTGCGCGGCGCTGGAAGACAAGCAGGCCAAGGACGTGCCCGGACTTTCCGGGGTCTTCAGCCGCTTTGCCCATCGTCTGCGCAAGATCCCCGGTTCGGATGAATTCGTGGAAGATCGCGGCCGCATTGCGCTTGCCAATGCCGAAGTGTTCCGCAGGGACCCGGTCAGCATCATCAGACTGTTCCACGTTGCCGACATCAACAATCTCGAGCTGCACCCCGACGCGCTTCGCGTGGTCACCCGGTCGCTGGCGCTCATCAATCACGAGCTTCGCGAAAACGAGGAGGCCAACCGGCTCTTCCTTTCGATCCTGACCTCGAGACGCGATCCGGCACTGACCCTGCGGCGGATGAACGAGGCCGGTGTACTCGGCAAGTTCATTCCTGAATTCGGCAAGATCGTCGCGATGATGCAGTTCAACATGTATCACCACTATACGGTGGATGAGCATCTGATCCGCTCCGTCGCCGTTTTGTCCGAGATCGACAAGGGGCAGGCGATCGATACCCATCCGCTGGTCAATCAGCTGATGCCGGCAATCGAAGACCGTGATGCGCTCTATCTCGCCGTCTTGCTGCACGATGTTGCCAAGGGACGACAGGAAGACCATTCCATTGCCGGGGCCCGCGTGGCGCGCAAGCTGTGCCAGCGTTTCCGCCTGAGCAACAAGCAGACCGAAACGGTGGTCTGGCTGATCGAACAGCACCTGCTGATGTCGATGGTTGCCCAGACGCGAGACCTTCACGACCGCAAGACCATCACCGATTTTGCCGACAAGGTGCAGTCCATGGAGCGGCTGAAAATGCTGCTCATCCTAACGGTCTGCGACATCAGGGCCGTGGGGCCGGATGTGTGGAACGGCTGGAAGGGCCAGCTGCTGCGCACGCTCTATTATGAGACCGAGCTTCTCCTGTCCGGCGGCTTTTCGGAGACATCGCGCAAGGAACGCGCAAAGATTGCGCGGCAGGCACTTTACGATGCGCTGACCGACTGGGGCCAGAAGGCGCGTCGCAAATATACCGGCCTGCACTACGAGCCCTATCTGCTCTCGGTCGATCTGCAGGACCAGATCCGCCACACCCGCTTTCTCAGAGAGTCGGACAAGCGCGAAACGGCGCTTTCGACGATGGTGCGGACCCATTCCTTCCATGCCATTACCGAGATCACGATCCTTGCGCCCGACCATCCCCGCCTGTTGTCCATCATAACAGGCGCCTGTGCCGCTGCCGGTGCCAATATCGCGGATGCGCAGATCTTCACCACCTCAGATGGCCGCGCGCTCGATACGATCCTCATCAACCGGGAATTTCCGATCGATGAGGACGAGACACGGCGCGCCAACAATATCGGCAAGCTGATCGAAGAGGTTCTGGCGGGCAAGAAGCGCATTCCGGAAATGATTGCGACCCGCACTAAGAGCCGCAAGAAAAGCAAGACCTTCAACATTCCTCCGTCCGTTACCATTTCGAACGGGCTTTCCAACAAGTTTACGGTCATCGAGGTGGAATGCCTCGACAGGCCCGGTCTTCTGGCGGATATGACGGCGGTGCTTGCGGATCTTTCGCTGGATATCACCTCCGCACGGATCACCACCTTTGGTGAGAAGGTCATCGATACCTTCTATGTGACCGACCTGTTTGGCCAGAAGGTGATGACGGATAACCGCCAGGCGAGTATCGCCTCCCGGCTCAAGGCTGTGATGGCCGAGCAGGAAGATGAATTGCGAGATCGGATGCCGCCCGGCATCATCGCCCATCCCGATGTTGCGGCTCTGCCCGCCGCACGCACTGCGAAAGCTTGAGATAGACAATGGGCCTCATCGCCAAATTTGCAACCGTCGGCACCGCCACACTCGGTAGCCGTCTCTTCGGTTTCGTCCGCGAAATGCTCATGGCGGCGGCTGTGGGCACCGGGCCGGTGGCGGATGCCTTCAACGCCGCATTCCGTTTTCCCAACACGTTTCGTCGGCTGTTTGCCGAGGGCGCTTTCAACTCCGCCTTCGTGCCGCTATTTGCCAAGGAAATCGAAGCCAACGGCATGGAAGGCGCCAGACGCTTTTCGGAAGAAGTATTCGGCGTTCTCTTTACCGTCCTGATGGCGCTCACGATCATCATGGAGCTTTCGATGCCGCTCATCGTGCGAACGGTGATCGCGCCTGGCTTCGTCAATGATGCCGTCAAGTTCGACAACACGGTCCAGCTGGCGACCATCATGTTCCCCTATCTGGCCTGCATGTCGCTGGCCGCCATGATGGGCGGCATGTTGAACTCGCTGCACCGTTATTTCGCCGCAGCAATCGCCCCGGTCTTTCTCAACATTATCCTCATCGGCGTGCTGGGCGCGGCCTGGTGGAAGAATTTCGATCCCTTGCAGGTGGGCTATGCGTTGTCCTGGGGTGTCATGGCCGCAGGCTTCGTGCAGCTGGCCATCGTCTGGATTGCCGTGCGCCATGCCGGCATCAAGATCGGCTTTCGCCGTCCAAAAATGACGCCAAACGTCAAGCGCCTGCTGATCCTCGCCTTGCCCGCCGCCATCACGGGCGGCATTACCCAGATCAATCTGCTGATCAACACCAATATCGCGTCCGGTGGCGATGGCGTCATCTCGTCGCTGGCATACGCGGACCGCATCTACCAGCTTCCCCTCGGCGTCGTCGGCATCGCCGTGGCGACGGTGCTCTTGCCGGAGCTTGCACGGGCGCTTAGGGGCGGTCATCAGGTCGAGGCGGCAAACCTGCAGAACCGCTCGGTCGAATTCGTGATGTTTTTGACGCTGCCGGCCGCTGCCGCCCTGCTCGTCATGGCAGAGCCGATCGTGCGGTTTCTCTATGAGCGCGGAAATTTCTCGCCATCGGCAACCGTGACAGTCGCGCAGATCCTTGGCGTCTATGGTCTGGGCCTGCCCGCCTTCGTGCTCATCAAGGCCTTCATTCCGGGCTTCTTCGCACGCGAAGACACGCGCACGCCGATGATATTTGCCGCCATTTCCGTGGTCGTGAACATCTCTCTGGCGCTGACACTGTTCCCGCTCTATGGCGGCATCGGCATCGCGACGGCAGAAATTACGGCTGGATGGGTCAATGCGGCGCTGCTGTTCGGTATGCTGATGTGGCGGGGACACTGGCAGCTGGATATTCCACTCCTGACCCGTATTCCGCGATTGATCATCTGCGCGGCGGCAATGGCGGCTGTGATCTACTATGCGCTTGGCCATCTGCAATATGAACTGTCGTCATCTGCTTCCGTCATCATGCGGGTCGGTACGCTCGCTGGCCTCGTTCTGGCGTCGATGGTCCTCTATTTCGGCCTGGCCTTCCTTTCGGGCGGTGCCAATCTGGCCATGATCAAGCGGGGATTGAAGCGCCGCAGGGCGAAGCAGGAAACTCAGACGCAGACCACCGATGACGCTTGATTGCGCGCTGTTGTGGGTGCATAAGCGCGGCCAATTTGAAACCCAATCTGAAACATGGGGCGAGGCCCTCCACCAGCCTTTTCGAGGATGAACATGAACGCATTCAAGCCGCTGGTTTTTTCGGGTGTCCAGCCCACGGGAAACCTCCATCTCGGTAACTATCTCGGGGCTATCCGCAAGTTCGTGGCGCTGCAGGAAGACAATGACTGCATCTATTGCGTCGTCGACATGCACGCGATTACCGCCCAGCTCGTCCATAGCGACCTCAAGGCACAGACACGCTCGATTGCAGCCGCCTTCATCGCGGCGGGCATCGATCCGGTCAAGCACATCGTCTTCAACCAGTCGGCTGTTCCGCAACATGCCGAACTGGCATGGGTGTTCAACTGCGTTGCGCGCATCGGCTGGATGGAGCGCATGACCCAGTTCAAGGACAAGTCAGGCAAGAACACCGAGCAGGTTTCGCTTGGTCTTCTGGCTTACCCAAGCCTGATGGCCGCAGACATTCTGGTTTACCGCGCCACGCATGTTCCCGTTGGCGACGACCAGAAACAGCATCTTGAGCTTGCGCGCGATATCGCCCAGAAATTCAACATCGATTTCGGCAATCATATCCGCACCACGGGCCTCGGCGTCGATATCAAGGTGGGCGATGAGCCCGTACACGCCTATTTCCCGATGGTGGAGCCGCTGATCGGCGGGCCCGCACCGCGCGTGATGTCCCTCAAGGACGGCACGAAGAAGATGTCGAAGTCGGACCCATCCGACCTGTCGCGCATCAATCTGATGGACGATGTCGATGCGATCTCCAAAAAGATCAAGAAGGCAAAGACAGACCCGGATGCGCTGCCAAGCGAAGTCGATGGCCTGAAGGGCCGCGCGGAAGCGGAAAATCTCGTCGGCATCTATGCCGCGCTCTCCGACAAGACCAAGGCGGACGTGCTCTCGGAATTCGGCGGCCAGCAATTCTCGGCCTTCAAGCCCGCGCTGGTGGATCTGGCCGTGACGGTGCTTGCGCCCATCAACGCAGAAATGCGCCGCCTGCTGGACGATGTCAGCCATATCGACGCAATCCTCAAGGATGGCGGCGAGCGGGCGGGCAGCATTGCCGAGAAAACCATGAACGAGGTCCGGGACATCATCGGCTTCCTGCGCTGATCACCTGTGAATGCGGACGAGAGAGCATTTTTGAATCGCGGAAATTGATATAAGGTCCGCCCGAACCGTCGGGCGGCTTTTGCCGTAACGGCGAAAACAGGAGTACGCCATGGTATCGAAACGCCTTTCGCGCCTTGAAGGACACCGACGCAAGTTTCTGGCGGTGATAGACGGCACACCCGAATGCGAAAGGGCGGTTCATTATGCCGGACGCCGCGCCAAGAATTCGAACGGTGCCCTGATCCTTCTCTATGTCATTCCCGAAGGCGATTTTCAGCAGTGGCTCGGTGTCGAGCAGATCATGCGCGCGGAAGCCCGCGAAGAGGCCGAGGCATCACTGGCCAAGGTTGCCCAGCGCATCCGTGAAACTGTGGGCATAGAGCCGGAAGCGGTCATCCGCGAAGGCAATGCTGCAGAGCAGATCCATGGTCTGATCGAAGAGGATCGTGATATCGCAATTCTGGTGCTTGCGGCGGGATCGACCAAGGATGGCCCCGGACCGCTGGTTTCCTCGATTGCCGGACGCGGCGCGGCCTTCCCCATTCCTGTCACGGTTCTGCCCGATACATTGACCGATGAGGAAATCGACGCATTGTGTTGAGGCAAGGACCTGTCAGCCCGCTGGCACGGATTTCTTGAATGGCGCAGTCATGTAAGGGCTTGAAGTCAGGCTCCGTCCGACGTATTTTGGAAGTATTCTAAATTCCGGGATGTCCAATGACGGTCCCGAAGGAGATTGAAATGTTCATTCAGACGGAAACCACGCCAAACCCGGCCACGCTCAAGTTTCTCCCGGGCAAGGTTGTTCTGGAAAGCGGAACGGCGGAGTTCCTGAATGCCTCGCAGGCGCAGGCGTCACCGCTGGCGGCTGTCCTGTTCGAGATACCGGGTGTGACGGGCGTCTATTACGGCTTTGATTTCATCACCGTCACCAAGGACGGTGCGGAGTGGCAGCACCTCAAGCCCGCCATTCTCGGCTCGATCATGGAGCATTTCATGTCCGGGCGTCCCTTGATGGGCACAGCCGTGGCCGCCGAGATTTCCGATGAAGAAGAGGAATTCTTCGAAGCGGGCGACGAAACCATTGTTGCAACGATCAAGGAACTGCTCGAAACGCGCGTTCGCCCTGCCGTTGCGCAGGACGGTGGCGACATCACCTTCCGCGGTTTCCGCGACGGCACGGTCTTCCTCAACATGAAGGGCGCCTGCTCCGGCTGCCCGTCATCGACGGCGACCCTGAAGCATGGCGTACAGAACCTGCTGCGTCACTTCGTGCCTGAGGTCCAGGAGGTCGAGGCCGTCTGACGGGATCATCCTTCATGATCATTCTTGCCATCGATACATCCGGTGTGGATTGCTCGGCCTGTCTGTATGACAGCGAGAAGGGCGTCGCACTGGGTCAGGTTACGCAGAATATCGGCAAAGGTCATGCGGAACTGCTGATGGGCATCATCGACGATGCCCTGTCGCAGTCGTCGCTTGCACTTGGCGATGTCGACCGGATCGCGGTTACGATCGGTCCCGGTTCCTTTACCGGAATTCGCGTCGGTGTCGCAGCCGCGCGCGGCTTTGCGCTGTCGCTCGGCGTTGAAGCCGTCGGTGTAACGACGCTGGAGACTCTGGCAGAGCAGCACCTGCGGGATAACCCCGGCCAGGCAGTCGCGGTTGCGCTGGATGCGAAGCGGCAAGAGACCTATGTCCAGCTTTTCGCAGATAGCGGAACGCCCTCCACCGATGCAGCGCTCGTGTCGCTCGACGAGGCGCGGTCGATGCTGGTCAATTTCGATGGAGCAATCATCGGGTCTGCGGCCCCTCTTCTGGCGGGTGGCGATGCAGGGTCCGGTCCAGATCGGTTTCCCATCGATATCGTCGCCCGTATCGGTGCGCAAAAGCTGCGTGGTATGCCCAAGCCTGCGCCACTGTATCTGCGTGGACCGGATGCCAAGATACAGTCAGGATTTGCACTGGAACGCAGGCCGGTTGCCTGATACGGGGCCATTCATGCTTTGAATGCGGATGATTCCCTGCGATGTTTGACGATTACCTCAGCTGGAAGCCCTATTTTGAGATCGTTCCCATGGTGCACGCCGATTGCGCCGATGTGTCGGAACTGCACGGCCAGCGTTTCTCGCATAAATGGGGTGACGGAGAGTTTTCCGGGCTCCTGAGCCAGCCAAGTGTCTTTGGCGTGGTTGCGCGACAGACCAACGCCTTTTTCAGCAAGCCTTTGGGCGGCTTTGTTCTGGCCCGTGAAGCGGGAGGCGAGGCGGAGATTTTGACAATCGCAGTCGGCGAAAAATTTGCCGGGTCCGGGCTGGGCTGGCGGCTGATGCTGGCAGCCATGCGCGAGGCGGATATGCGCGGCGCCGAAACCATGTTTCTGGAGGTCGATGGTGCGAATGCATCGGCCATACGGCTCTACCGGAAGCTTGGTTTTGAAACGGTTGCGGAGCGGCAGGCCTATTACACCGACAAGAATGGTACGAAGTCGACGGCGCTTGTCATGCGGCGTGATCTTCGTTAGTTCCTGTAGGAATGCAACGCGCCGCGGCGCCTCGAAACGGAAGCATCTGAAAGCCTGACGACGTGATTGACCTTTCAAAAACCCTGGAAGAACTATGTGCCGAGCGCGGAATGCGCATGACCGATCAGCGTCGTGTGATTGCCCGCGTGCTCCAGGAATCTGCCGATCATCCCGATGTCGAGGAGCTCTACCGCCGGTCGTCCGCCGTTGATCCGCGCATCTCGATCTCGACCGTCTACAGGACCGTCAAGCTGTTCGAAGATGCCGGGATCATCGAGAGACACGATTTCCGCGATGGCCGGTCGCGCTACGAGACGATGCCGGAAGAGCACCATGATCACCTGATCGATCTCAAGCACGGCGTGGTGATCGAGTTTCATTCCCCGGAAATCGAGGCGTTGCAGGAAAAGATTGCCCGTGAGCACGGCTTCAAGCTGGTGGACCACAGGCTTGAACTCTACGGTGTTCCCCTCAAATCGGAAGACCACTGAGTGCAAGGTGCCACGGAGCGAATGAAGCGATGACGTGGCTGCGAATCTTCTATCTGGTTGTCATTCTGGCTTTGGTAACGCTGGTGCTGCTGCCGGCGCAGTTGATCTGTCTTGCTCTCGATTTGCCCTTGAGACGCCGCCTGCCGAGACTGTGGCACCGGGTTGCGTGCCACGCGCTCGGCATCAAGGTGCATGTCCACGGCTCGGTCGAGGCGGCAAAGCCGCTGCTTCTGGTGGTCAATCACGTGTCCTGGAAGGATATCATGATCCTGGGCAGCGTCGTGGATGTGGCGTTTATCGCAAAGAACGAAGTTCGCAACTGGCCCATCTTCGGCCTTCTGGCCCGTTTGCAGAAAACCGTCTTCGTTGCCCGTGAGGACAAGCGCAAGGCCGGGGCGCAGGTCAATGAGATTGCGCAACGTCTGGCAGGTGGGGAAATCATCGTTCTGTTTCCCGAAGGCACGACGTCTGACGGCAACCGCCTTCTGCCCGTCAAATCGTCGCTGTTCGGCGCTGCATCGAGTGCCGCCGATCAGGTGCCCGGACAGATGGTCAATGTCCAGCCGGTCGCCATCGCCTATACCGGCATTCAGGGCATGGCCATGGGGCGCTATCACCGCAGCGTTGCGGCTTGGCCCGGCACCATCGAGCTTCTTCCCTCGCTGATGGGCTTGATGCAGGCCGGTAACATCGATGTCGACCTGTGTTTCGGCGAACCGATTCCCTTCCATCGCGGCGACAATCGCAAGGCATTGAGCATGAGCGCGACGACGGCCATACGCGACATGTTGAATTTCGCTTTGCGCGGCGGGTGGCGAAAGTCTCGCTGACAACGCATTTTTCTGTTTAATATGGCTCTCAAAATCATTAGATAGCGGCCATGACCCAGGAAACGATCGGCCTTGAGGCCCCAATTTCTCTTCGCGAAGGCGCAAACAGCCGCAAGGTCTTCATCAAGACCTACGGCTGTCAGATGAACGTCTACGACTCCGTGCGCATGAGCGATGCTCTGGCAAAGGATGGTTACGTCCAGACCGAAGACATGGGCGAGGCGGATCTGGTTCTTCTCAACACCTGTCACATCCGGGAAAAGGCCGCCGAGAAAGTCTATTCCGCGCTGGGCCGCCTGCGTGACATGAAGAAATCCCGTGAAGAGCAGGGGCGTGAGTTCATGATCGGCGTGGCCGGTTGTGTGGCGCAGGCCGAAGGCGAGGAAATCCTGCGCCGTGCACCGGCCGTGGATGTCGTGATCGGACCGCAGACCTATCACCGTTTGCCCGAAGCCTTGAAGCGCGTGCGCGGCGGTGAGCGCGTGATCGAAACCGAATATGCCGTTGAAGACAAGTTCGACCATTTGCCGGTTGCCGAAAAGTCAAAGCTGCGCGCGCGTGGCGTAACCGCATTTCTGACGGTGCAGGAAGGTTGCGACAAGTTCTGCACCTTCTGCGTGGTGCCTTATACACGCGGTTCGGAAGTTTCCCGACCCGTCCACCAGATTGTCGATGAAGCCATGAAGCTGGCCGATGCCGGTGTGCGTGAGATCACGCTGCTGGGCCAGAACGTCAACGCCTGGCGCGGAACCGGCGCCAATGGCGAGCAGTGGGGCCTTGCCGATCTGCTCTACCGGCTGGCCGAAATCCCCGGTCTTGCCCGCCTGCGGTACACGACCAGCCATCCGCGCGACATGGATGACCGCCTGATCGGCGCCCATCGCGACCTGCGCAATCTCATGCCCTATCTTCATCTGCCGGTGCAGTCGGGCTCGGATCGTATTCTCAAAGCCATGAACCGTCGCCATACGGGCGATGAATATATTAGACTTATCGAAAAGATTCGTGCCGTCCGCCCTGATATTGCCATGTCCGGGGACTTTATTGTCGGTTTCCCCGGTGAGACGGATCAGGATTTCGAAGATACGCTCGCAATTGTGGAAAAGGTTAATTATGCGCAGGCCTTTTCGTTCAAATATTCGACACGCCCCGGCACGCCCGGTGCAGATTTGACCGATCAGGTTCCAGAAGACGTCAAGGCCGAAAGGCTGGAGCGACTACAGGCTTTGTTGTTGAAACAACAGCATGATTTTGCCGCATCGCTGGTCGGCAGGACCATGGATATTCTGCTCGAAAAGCCAGGTAGAATGCCGGGACAGTTGATTGGAAGATCTCCTTGGCTTCAATCTGTGAATGTTAATGCAAAAGACATGAAAATCGGCGACATTATTCATGTACGAATCACCGCAACGGGTCCAAACAGCTTGTTTGCCGAGGTGGCATCGAGCTAGAGTGAGGAACCCACACTGATTAGGACGGGAGCCTGACCGCTTGAACGCACACGAATTGGTATCACCCTCATCGCGCCAGCCACGCCCAGCCGCGACCGACGCCAATCACTTCGTCCTCACGTTCGAGAATAACAGGATAGCGGGAGAGCTATTCGGTCAGTTCGATCAAAACCTGAAATTGCTGGAACAGCGACTGAACATCGATGCACGCCCGCGCGGCAACTCCGTTGCCATTACCGGTGAGCTGGTCGCGACCAACCAGGCACGCAGGGCGCTGGATTTCCTCTATCAACGCCTGCTGAAGGGCGGAAGCGTCGAGGAGTCCGATGTCGAAGGCGCCATCCGCATGGCGGTTGCTGCCGACGACCAGCTGACGCTGCCGACCATGGAGCGCAAGGCGAAGATTTCCATGGCCCAGATTTCCACCCGAAAGAAGACGATTGCGGCGCGCACGCCGACGCAGGACGTCTATATGCGGGCGCTGGAGCAATCGGAACTTGTCTTCGGTGTCGGCCCTGCCGGTACGGGCAAGACCTATCTGGCCGTGGCGCACGCCGCACAGCTTCTGGAACGTGGTGTGGTCGACCGCATCATCCTGTCGCGCCCGGCTGTGGAAGCGGGCGAGCGTCTGGGCTTCCTGCCCGGCGACATGAAGGAAAAGGTCGATCCCTATCTGCGCCCGCTCTATGACGCGCTCTACGACATGATGCCGGGTGACAAGGTGGAGCGTGCCATTCAGGCGGGCGTCATCGAAATCGCGCCACTGGCCTTCATGCGTGGCCGCACGCTCGCCAATGCCGCCGTCATTCTCGATGAGGCCCAGAACACCACGACGATGCAGATGAAGATGTTTCTGACACGTCTGGGTGAAAACGGCCGCATGATCGTGACGGGTGACCCGAGCCAGGTGGACTTGCCACGCGGCATGAAATCGGGCCTCGTTGAGGCGCTGCAAATCCTTCCCGATGTCGAGGGCGTATCCATCGTCCGCTTCAAGGATGTGGATGTGGTTCGTCATCCCATGGTCGCTCGCATCGTTCGTGCCTATGAAGCGCAGACGGCAGTGCCGGATGAAAGCCTGCCAAGAGGCATGTGACAGACGAATGACCGCATTGGATATTCAGGTCAGCGTCGAAGCCGACCGCTGGCCTTCAGAAGATGAATTGCTGGCATTCAGCAGCCGGGTCCTTGATCCGGCTGTCGACTTTCTGAAAACGGAAGAGAAGCAGCCCTTTCCGAAGGTGCCGACCGAGCTGTCGCTGGTCTTCACCAATGATGAAGCCATCCGGGAAATCAACGCCGAATGGCGCGACAAGGACAAGCCGACCAATGTCCTTTCCTTCCCGGCCTATCCAATCGAGCCCGGCGACATGCCAGGCCCCATGCTGGGCGACATCGTGATCGCGCGTGAAACGGTGGAGCGCGAAGCACTTGATCTGGAGAAGAGTTTCGAGGATCATTTGACGCATCTTCTGGTGCATGGCTTTCTGCACCTCATCGGTTACGACCACATCGAAACCGATGAAGCAGAAGAAATGGAAGGGCTTGAGACTCGCATTTTGGCCAAGCTTGGTCTATCTGATCCCTATGCGGGACAGGAACCGCTTTGATTTGACAGTTTGGGACAATGAACGAACATTCTGCAAGACCGCCCGCAGAGGGCAAGGACACAGGGGAACAATCCTCATCGGAGGAGGGCAGTAGTCCCTTACGTCAGGATTATCAGGCCAAGCCGCGGGCAAGCCTCTGGTCGCGCATAGCGCGGCTGTTGAAGCCCTCTCAGGGTGAGCGTCTCAGAGAAGACATTACCGACGCCCTGATGACCGACACCGAGATCGGTGCCGCGTTCACGCCCGAAGAGCGGGCAATGCTCAACAACATCCTGCGTTTCCGGGAAGTCCGGGTCGAAGACATCATGATCCCGCGCGTCGATATTGACGGGCTCGATCAGGACATGACCATTGGCGAGGCGATGATCCTGTTTGAAGAAACGGGACGTTCGCGTATGCCCGTCTATGATGAGACGCTGGACAACCCCAAGGGCATGATCCATATACGCGATCTTCTGTCCTTTATCGGCAGGCAGGCCAGAAACAAGCGCCGTGCCGGCTCGAGAGTGTCTCCGGGTGGCGAAGCAAAGGCAGCGAAATCGCCGCGGGCGAATTTTGATCTGGCACGGGTCGATCTGGAAAAGACGCTGGCAGAAGCGGGCATCATCCGCAAGATCCTGTTTGCGCCGCCGTCCATGCTTGCCTCAACGCTTCTGAAAACGATGCAGGCGCAACGCACCCAGCTGGCGCTCGTCATCGATGAGTATGGCGGCACCGACGGTCTGGTCAGCCACGAAGATATCGTTGAAATGGTGGTTGGCGACATCGACGACGAGCACGACAAGGATGAGACGATGTTCTCGCGCCTGTCTGCGGATGTGCTGATTGCCGATGCGCGCGCCGAGTTGACCGAACTTGCAGAAGCAATCGGACCGGATTTCGACGTGCGGGAGCATATCGAGGAACTCGATACCCTTGGCGGACTGATTTTCTTTGCTCTTGGCCGCATCCCGGTCAAGGGAGAGGTCGTCAGGGCGGTGTCCGGCTTCGAATTTCATATTCTCGATGCCGATTCCAGACGCATCAAGGGTGTTCGCATCGTGCGCAACCAGTCGTCTTCCGGTGAGGACGATCAGGCACCGGCCGATGCCGCGAGCACGGTGATGATGACGCTTGCCCCCCCGGAAAACAGAACCGACAACGCTTCGGTCTAGGGCTGGGAGCCCTGGCCCAAAGCTGCGGAATAATGTTCGCAGCTTTGAGCTCGCGGAGGTGAGGTCTGCCGGGGGCGCTGCTCGATGCGGTGGACGTTCCCTTCATTTTAAAGTAAGTCCGATCAAAGAGACAGTGTCGCCTGCTATGTCACGTGTCGGACGGTGCCTTGTAAGGTGGAGACTGCATGGAGCGGCTGGCTGGCAAAATCATGTTGAGCAATGGTTTTGGCCGCGTAGCGATTGCCGTGCTTGCCGGTGCAATCGGAGCGCTTGCGCTGCCGCCTGTCGGCTTCTTCGCCGCGATGTTTGTCTCCTTCACGCTGCTGGTATGGTTGATCGATGGCACCACCGGTGGCCCGGACGGCGGGGGCTGGTCTCGCGGCTTGAGAACCTTCCTTATCGGCTGGCTGTTCGGTCTGGGTTATTTCGTTGCCGGTCTGTGGTGGCTTAGCAATGCCCTGCTTCTGGAGGCGGATGAATTCGCCTGGGCCCTGCCGCTCGCCATGCTGGGTCTTCCCGCCTGCCTTGCCATTTTTTACGGGCTGGCGACCATGCTGGCCAATCTCCTCTGGTCGGATGGCTGGGGAAGAATTGCAGCCCTGTCTGCGTCTTTCGGCCTGATCGAGTGGCTGCGAAGCTTCGTGCTGACCGGCTTTCCCTGGAATGCGGTCGGTTACGGCCTGATGCCGGTCCCCCTGATGATGCAGACGTCCAATCTCGTCGGCATTTTCGGCATGTCCGTCATAGCGGTCTTCCTGTTTTCCAGCCCCGCCCTGATCGGGACGAAAAAGGGACTCATCCCCGGGCTTGCTCTGGCTGCCCTGATGCTGGCGTTTCACCTCGGCTACGGGGCCTATCGCCTGTCGCTGCCGCCCTCCGATGCCGCTGTCGCCACGACGGTCCGGATTGTCCAGCCCAGCATCGACCAGTCGAGGAAGATGCTGAACGAGGATCGGCTGGAGATTTTCCGGGAACATCTGCGTCTTTCCGCACTGCCGCCGCAGCCGGGCCAGAAACGGCCGGATCTGATCGTCTGGCCGGAAACCTCCGTGCCCTTCATTCTGAGCCAGAACCCGGATGCCCTGCAAGACATTGCCAATACGCTTGAGGACGGACAGATCCTGCTCACCGGCGCTGTGCGCATGGAAAATGCCGGTGCCGGTCAGGCGCAGCGCTACTATAATTCCGTCTACGCCATCGATAGTCAGGGCCAGATCATCGGCGCGACCGACAAGGTTCATCTTGTCCCGTTTGGCGAATATGTCCCCTTCGAAGACTTGCTGCGGCGCTGGGGGATCAACAATCTCGTCAGCCTGCCGGGTGGATTTTCCGCTGCGGCAAGCCGGGAGGCGATAACCCTTCCTTCGGGCCAGTCGCTGACGTCCTTCATCTGCTACGAGATCATTTTCCCCGGCGAAGTCCCTGCTGACATCGGAAACTCGGCTGCGATTGTCAACGTGACCAATGACGGATGGTTCGGCGATACGCCCGGCCCATATCAGCATTTCCAGCAGGCGAGGCTGAGGGCAGTCGAGACCGGGATGCCTGTGATTCGCGCGGCCAATACGGGTATTTCGGCGGTCATAGACCCTGTGGGGCGAATTGTCGCAGGGTTGGACTACGGTCAAGTCGGAATAATCGATTCCACCCTGGGTGGCCACGCCGCTGGCGTTGTTACCGCAGATATGCGACAGATACACTTTTGGTTGTTGTTTTTGGTATTGCTCGTTGTATCGTTGTTTTCGCGAATGGGTTTGATGAAACGGAAGAATTGACCAAAAACCCCTAAAATTGCATAGTGAACTTGTCAGGTTGCACAACGCTCATGATATATTCTGTTGCGCAACAATCTAACAGTTCAGGATCTGCACAGGCGTGTAGTCGACAACCCGAAGAAATTGAATGTCAGGATCCCCGTAAATGACAGAAAACAAGAAGAAGCCGAACCCGATTGACATTCACGTCGGGAGCCGTATCCGCCTCCGACGCACGATGCTGGGTATGAGCCAGGAAAAGCTGGGTGAAAGCCTGGGAATCACATTCCAGCAAATCCAGAAGTACGAAAAAGGCACAAACCGGGTCGGCGCGAGCCGTCTGCAGAACATTTCCGGAATTCTGAACGTTCCCGTCTCCTTCTTTTTCGAAGATGCACCTGGCGATCAGGCCGTGGGCGCCTCTGGAATGGCAGAAGCAAGCAGCTCCAACTACGTGGTTGATTTCCTGTCATCCTCCGAAGGACTTCAGTTGAACCGCGCCTTCGTCAAGATCAGCGACCCAAAGGTTCGTCGCCGTATCGTCGACCTCGTCAAGGCGCTGGCCGCCGAAGGCGACGCCGAATAAGCCTCGGTTTAACGCACTGTGAACCTTGATAACGGCCCTTCGGGGCCGTTTTTTATTGCGTAAGGATGGGTTAGGAATTCTCATATAAAGATATATTTATGTCGTTGTGTCCTTGTTTTTTGCGAGCAAAATGACTAACAAACCGGTAGACACTTCTTTGAGGGGAATCCCGAATGCGCGCCAATTACCTGTTCACCAGCGAGTCTGTAGCTGAAGGTCACCCTGACAAGGTTTGTGACCGCATTTCCGACGAAATCGTCGATCTCATCTATCGTGAAGCCGCCAAGACTGGCGTTGATCCGTGGACCGTGCGCATCGCATGTGAAACGCTTGCGACAACCAACCGTGTCGTCATCGCCGGTGAGGTGCGCGTGCCCGATACGCTGCTGAAGAAGGACAAGGAAGGCAACGTCCTCAAGGACGCCGCTGGCCACCCCATGATCAACCCCGCCAAGTTCAAGGCCGCCGCCCGCAAGGCGATCAGGGATATCGGCTATGAGCAGGACGGCTTCCATTGGAAGACGGCCAAGATCGACGTGCTGTTGCACCCGCAGTCTGCCGACATTGCGCAGGGCGTGGACAATGCTTCGGACAAGCAGGGCGACGAAGGCGCTGGCGACCAGGGCATCATGTTCGGTTATGCCTGCAAGGAAACGCCTGACCTGATGCCGGCCCCGATCTATTATTCCCACCGCATTCTTCAGCTTCTCGCCACCGCCCGCAAGAGCGGCGAAGGCGAAGCGGCAAAGCTCGGACCCGATGCAAAGAGCCAGGTGACCGTGCGTTACGTCGATGGCAAGGCTTCAGAGGCCGTGTCCATCGTGCTTTCCACGCAGCATCTGGACCCAAGCTGGGACTCCAAGAAGGTGCGTTCGGTTGTTGAACCCTACATCCGCGAGGCATTGGGCGACCTCAAGATCGCCAATGATTGCCAGTGGTACATCAACCCGACCGGCAAGTTCGTGATCGGTGGTCCCGATGGCGATGCGGGCCTGACGGGCCGCAAGATCATCGTTGACACCTATGGTGGCGCAGCGCCGCATGGCGGCGGTGCATTCTCCGGCAAGGACACGACGAAGGTCGACCGTTCCGCAGCCTATGCAGCCCGCTACATCGCCAAGAACGTCGTGGCCGCTGGCCTGGCAGAACGCTGCACGATCCAGCTGTCCTACGCTATCGGCGTTGCACAGCCACTGTCGGTCTATGTCGATCTGCACCAGACCGGCAAGCTGAGCGAAGACGAGGTCGAAGCCGCGATCCGCAAGGTCATGGACCTGTCTCCGTCCGGCATCCGCCGTCACCTCGACCTCAACAAGCCGATCTATGCCAAGACATCCTCCTACGGACATTTCGGTCGCAAGGCCGGTCGCGACGGTTCCTTCTCCTGGGAGAAGCTGGATCTGGTCAAGCCGCTCAAGGATGCTTTGAAGGCTGCCTGAGCATCTGGCCGATAGCCCGATTGGTATTCGCTCGGTCCATGCCGGGAGGAAAATTGGAGCAGGCATGCGTGCACCCGGACGCGCATTGCCATCCAAGGCTTGTCAATCAGCGTCGATTGAGAGATACGGTCTGAACGTTTTGAACCCGCACGGCGCGAAAAACAGGCGCCGTGCGGGTTATCCATTTGTCTGAGAGTGTTGGAAATGACGGAAGAGCGGCGTTCACGCGCAACGGAAGCGTTTTTTGGAAGGCGTAAGGGCAAGCCGCTGCGCAACCAGCAGGTCGATACCATCGAGACCCTTCTGCCGCTTTTGAAGGTGGACCTGGCGACGCAGCCGCCCAAGAACCTATCCGCTCTCTTTCCTGCCGATGTGAAATCCATTCGCCTCGAAATCGGCTTTGGCGGCGGCGAGCATCTGGTTCACCGCGCCTCTGAAAACCCCTCAACCGGCTTTATCGGCGTCGAGCCCTTCGTCAATTCCATGGCAAAGCTTCTTGGCAGCGTGCGTGAGCGCGAGCTGATGAACATCCGCCTTTACGATGATGATGCGACGCAGCTTCTGGACTGGCTGCCGGATGCCTGCATCGACCATATCGATCTGCTCTATCCGGATCCATGGCCGAAGAAGAAGCACTGGAAGCGGCGCTTCGTTTCCGACGTCAATCTGGCCCGCTTTCACCGTGTGCTGAAACCCGGCGGCAAATTCTGCTTCGCGTCAGACATCGACACCTACATCAACTGGACGCTACAGCATTGCGCCGCGCATGGAGGTTTCGAGTGGACAGCGCAGGTGTCTGCCGACTGGACGACGCCGTTCGATACATGGCCGGGCACGCGCTATGAGAACAAGGCGAAGCGCGAGGGTCGCAGCTCCGCCTATCTCACATTCATCCGACGCTGAGCGTCAGATTTTCGCATCCACCTCTGATGCGACCGGAATGGATGGCTGTGCGCCTTCCCGCGTGCAGGCGAGCGATCCGGCGACGGCTGCGCGGCGAAGCGCCGCCTCGAAATCAAGCCCCGCATCGAGGCTGGCGGCGAGATAGCCGCAGAATGTATCACCCGCACCCACCGTATCAACCGGCTCGATCTTCAGGCCCTTGGCCCGGACCAGCTTGCCATTACGGATGGCGATGACGCCTTCTGCTCCCAGCGTGACGATAAGCGTCTGGCCGGTCTCGTCATGAAGGGCGGCAAGTTCCTTTTCTCGCCCATCGGACGACAGGTCGCTCTTGCCGATCAGCAGTTCGAATTCGGTTTCGTTGGCAATGACGATATCCGCCATCCGTGACAGACGCTGAGCCTGCGACGTCAGCGGTGCCGTGTTGATGATGGTCGTCACACGCTTTGCCTTGGCGGCTTTCAAGGCAGCTTCGATGGCCTGTGCCGGTATTTCAAATTGCAGCATCAGAATATCGCCAGCCGCCATTTCAGAGACGGCACGGTCGGCATCGCTCTCCGAGACCTCGCCATTGGCCGCAGGAATGACCGAAATCATGTTCTCGCCGCCCTCACCGATGAGGATGACGGCGGTGCCGGTGGGCTCGGCGACGGTCTTGACGAGTGCGAGATCGGCCCGCGCGTCCCGCAACAATGTGAGGGCGGGTGCGGCAAAAGCATCGTCGCCGATGGCGCCCGCCATCTTCACGGTAGCGCCAGCGCGCCGCGCAGCCAGCGCCTGATTTGCGCCCTTGCCGCCTGCGGCGGTGGAGAAGGTCTTGCCCGTCACGGTCTCACCGGGCTTCGGCAGGCGGTCGGAAATGGCAACGAGGTCCATGTTGATGGAGCCGAAAACTGTGATCATGCGGGTTGTTC
Source organism: Rhizobium sp. Leaf311 (assembly GCF_001423445.1). Classification (NCBI taxonomy): domain Bacteria; kingdom Pseudomonadati; phylum Pseudomonadota; class Alphaproteobacteria; order Hyphomicrobiales; family Rhizobiaceae; genus Rhizobium; species Rhizobium sp. Leaf311. The sequence continues at coordinate 155,924 of NZ_LMNZ01000007.1, forward strand.
CGAAATAAGGATTAAGCGAGTTGGAATGAGCGCAGACTTTGCCGAGTGGATCACTCGTCGTCAACCACTCTCAGCTTCGCCACATTGGAGCGGCCCTCGGCCAGACGGCGCAGCTGCTCGGCCTCAATATGGGCGATTTCCTTCTGGGACGGCGAAAAATCAAGGCTCTCGATTTTCACGCCGCGTGCCAGAACCTTTTCCGAAGAGGTCAGCATCATATCCACGTCCTTCTGCGCCAGCCCGAAATGGGCTTGCAGCTTGCGGGTCCGCTCATCCAGACGGCGTACATCATCCATCAAAAGCGCGACTTCGCCCTGAATGAGATGCGCCTGTTCGCGCATTCTCTGGTCTTTCAGCACAGACTGGATGACCTGAACGGACAGCATCAGCAGGGAGGGGGACACGATGACGACGCGGGAGCGGTGCGCGCGCTGCACCAGCGGCTCAAAATGCTGGTGGATGTCGGCAAAGATGGATTCCGATGGCACGAAGATGAAGGCCGTATCCTGTGTCTCGCCGGAAATCAGATATTTCTCAGCCACATCGCGGATATGCACTTCCATGTCGCGACGGAACTGCTGTGTAGCCGCACGCTTGGCCTCGGGCGCATCGTCGGCCTTCAACGCATTCCATGCCTCGAGCGGGAATTTCGCATCGATGACGAGCGGAGGCGCGTTGTTGGGCATCCTGATGGTGCAATCGGGCCGGAAGCCGTTGGAGAGGGTTGGCTGCAACTGGTAGGAGCCTGACGGCAGAGCATCGGCAATCAGGGCTTCCATGCGCGCCTGCCCGAACGCGCCCCGCGTCTGCTTGTTGGAGAGAATGGCCTGCAGCCCGATCACGTCCTTGGCGAGATCCTGAATATTGCCCTGCGCGGCATCGATGACCGCGAGCCGCTCCTGCAGCTTGCTGAGGTTCTCATGCGTGGAGCGCGTCTGTTCCGTCAAAGTTGAGCCGATCCGCTGCGACATGCCATCGAGCCGCTCGTTCAACGTCTGGCTCATTTCGTTCTGGCGCGCGCTCAAGGTTTCGGTCATCGCGGCGATACGACCGTGGAGCTCCGACTGCGTTCTCAAGAGTTCGGTAATCTCGTCGCGGGATTGATCGACCGGCGGCGGTTGGCGGCGCCAGGCGAAGATTGCGGCGACAAGACAGCCCGCCACGACGATGCCGAGCAAAGCACCGACCGATATCTGGAGGTTACCGAGACTGAAAGCTGTGGTACCAAATGCGGCGAGATCAATGTTCATGAGCAAATCTAACAGATTTCCGGTGATTCGTAAGATCAAACCAAGAACATTTATCGGGCCGAAATGAGTCCTGACCTGCCTCTAAAACAGGATCTCCGGGCCTCTATTTTTTGTTTCCTAGAAAGATGAGATGGGTTATGGGAAGCCATGACCATCAAACCGCTCATTATTCTGCCTGATCCTCTGTTGCGCGAGAAATCCAAGCCTGTCGAACAGGTGGATGCCGAGATCGTGCGTCTTGCCGACGATATGCTGGAAACCATGTATGATGCGCCCGGTATTGGCCTGGCTGCCATCCAGATCGGCGTTCCCCGCCGTATGCTTGTCATCGATATTTCCCGCGAAGACGAGGAAAGAAAGCCGGTTGTCTTCATCAATCCGGAAATCCTCAAAGTTTCCGATGAGGTTTCGACCTATGAGGAGGGCTGTCTTTCCATTCCGGACTATTATGCCGAGGTGGAACGCCCTGCCGCACTGACCGTTGAATATATCGACCGGGACGGCAAGAAGCAGACAGTGGAAGCGGACGGCCTGCTGGCCACCTGCCTGCAGCATGAGATCGACCATCTCAATGGCGTCCTGTTCATCGATCATATTTCCCGGTTGAAGCGGGATATGGTCATCAAGAAATTCACCAAAGCGGCCCGCGCAAAAATCTAGGTCTCCGGCTGAAGGTTGGACGTGCGGCCAGCAGGGCAGGGGACGAACATGTCATTGCGCATCATTTTCATGGGCACACCGGAATTCTCCGTTCCCACCCTGCGCGCGCTCGTCGATGCGGGTCATGATATTGCTGCGGTCTATACGCAGCCACCAAGGCCCGGCGGGCGTCGCGGACTGGATCTGCAGAAATCCCCCGTTCATCAGGCTGCCGAATTGCTCGGCCTTCCCGTTCTGACGCCCCTCAATTTCAAGGCGGAAGAGGACAGGGCGCAGTTTACGGCCCTCAACGCGGATGTCGCGGTCGTCGTCGCCTATGGGCTGCTGCTGCCGGAAGCGATTTTGAGCGGAACGCGCCTTGGGTGCTACAACGGCCATGCATCACTCCTGCCGCGCTGGCGCGGCGCTGCTCCCATTCAACGCGCCATCATGGCAGGCGATACTGAAACCGGCATGATGGTGATGCAGATGGAAAAGGGGCTGGATACCGGCCCCGTTGCGCTGACCGCTCATGTCGCCATCGAGCCGAACATGACGGCTGGCGAATTGCATGACAGCCTGATGCTGGCAGGTGCGCGGCTGATGCGTGAAGCCATGCTGAAACTGGAAGATGGCGATCTGCCGCTGACACCCCAGGCGGAAGACGGCGTTCTCTACGCTGCCAAGATCGACAAGGCCGAAACGCGCATCCAGTTTTCCCGATCGAGCCAGGATGTGCACAATCATATTCGTGGCCTCTCGCCCTTTCCGGGCGCTTGGTTCGAGATGGAGATTGGCGGCAAGCCGGAGCGGGTCAAAGTTCTGGCAACGGAGATGGCGACCGGCATGGGTGAGGCCGGTTCCGTGCTGGATGATGCGCTCACCATCGCTTGCGCAAGCGGGGCGGTGCGGCTTCTGCGGCTGCAAAAGGCAGGCGGCAAGCCGATGCTGGCTGCAGATTTCCTGCGCGGCACGCCCGTCTCCGTCGGAACGAGGCTCGGCTGATGCCACGCTTTCGCATGACTGTCGAATATGATGGCTCGCCCTATTTCGGCTGGCAGAGGCAGAGCAATGGGCCATCGGTTCAGGGTGCGCTCGAAGCTGCCGTTTTGTCGCTGACGAAGGAAAGCGTCAGCTTTCGCGGTGCTGGCCGTACCGATTCCGGTGTCCATGCAAAAGGGCAGGTCACGCATGTCGATCTGTCGCGGGATTGGGAACCCTACAAGCTGCGCAATGCGCTGAATGCCCATCTTGCCATGGCGGGCGAGGCCATATCGGTTCTGGATGTCGACGCCGTCACGGAGGATTTCGACGCGCGTTTTTCCGCCTTGCGCCGTCACTATCTCTACCGGATCATCTGCCGCAAATCACGGCTGGCGCTGGAGCACAAGCGGGCCTGGTGGGTGTCGAAAGACCTCGATCATATCAGGATGCATGAGGCGGCCCAAGTGCTTGTCGGGCGGCACGATTTCACCACCTTCCGTTCCGTGCATTGCCAGGCCAACAGCCCTATAAGGACGCTCGACCGTCTGGATGTGACACGTGATGGCGACCTGATCGAGATACGCGCGACGGCGCAAAGCTTTCTGCACAACCAGATCCGGTCTTTTGCCGGCACGCTGAAGCTTGCGGGTGAGGGAGCGATGAGTGTCGATGACGTCGCGGCAGCGCTGGAAGCCCGCGACCGCAAGGCCTGCGGTCCGGTGGCGCCACCGGATGGCCTCTATTTCATGCAGGTGGATTATCCCGACGTGATACCGCAGCGTCTGCCCAGAACGGAGACGGCGGTTGCGGATGACGATCTGTGATGATCGCGCCTGTGTAAGCTTCAGCTCGGATAGACGCCAAGGAAGCGTTGCAGCAGTTCCGACAGGATCATGCCGGGAATGAGCAGCGTCATGACGACGGCGGCGACCAGCAATGGCTGATCGCGTATGAAGAACTTGACGATGCGCGAAAAGCTGAAGACCAGCATCAGCAACAGGGCAAACCACAGGATCGCAACAATGCCCTGCAAACGCGGCAGGAACAGCGCAATCAGGATCAATGTTGCATAGCCGTAGGAAAAAGGAAGCGACAGCCAGTTGGCGACCACGACCAGCGCGTTGAACTTCTGCTTTGCGCCATAGGCAAGCAACAAAATTCCGATCAGGATCAGCGGCACCATCCAGCAGATGGCCTCGACCATGGCAAGGCGCAGGAAAAAGATTCCGCCGGTTCCAAGACCTCGCGGCAGCGTCGCGACATAGGCTTCATGCCACCAGTACCAGGACAGCGCCATGGACGGCAGGCACCAGAGCGCGGCGTAGAAGGAGCGGAACATGCCGCGTTCCGTCAGGTCGAGCAGGCGTCCGCCTGCGGGATCTCCCAGGAACAGCAGCCACAATCCCCGAAGATAGAGAGAGACTTCACTAGCTGACGGCATGGTCGAACCAACGCTCGATGAAGGTTTGATAGATGCGGGTCAGCGTTTCCAGGTCTTCAACGGCCACGCGCTCATCCACCATATGCATGGTCTGGCCGACAAGGCCGAATTCCACCACAGGGCAATAATCCTTGATGAAGCGCGCATCCGATGTGCCGCCCGTTGTGGACAGCTTCGGCTCTTTGCCAGTCACGGCAGCCACGGCGCCGGACAGGGACGAGATCAGGGCATTGTTGCGCGTAAGGAAAACATGCGATGGCCGATCCGCCCAGACCAGATCATATCTGACGGGAGAACGGTCCGGCCGCAGGTCGCCTGTGGCGGCGGCTTCATCGAGGCGGCGGATGATTTCCGCACGCAGGGTCTCCGCCGTCCATGTGTCGTTGAAGCGAATGTTGAAGGCAGCGGTTGCTCTGGCGGGAATGACGTTGGTCGCCGCATTGCCGGTATCGACCGTCGTTACCTCCAGATTGGACGGCTGGAAGTTGTCCGTGCCATTGTCGAAGGCCGGGCTCATCAAGGCATGGGTCAATTGCAGCAATCCACGCACGGGATTGTCGGCAAGGTGCGGATAGGCCGCATGGCCCTGAACGCCGTGAACCGTAATGTGGCCCGAGAGCGATCCACGCCGTCCGATCTTGATCATGTCACCGAGCTGATCGGGATTGGTCGGTTCGCCAACCACGCAGGCATCCCAGGTCTCACCTTTGGCGGCGGCCCATTCAAGCAGCTTGGAGGTGCCGTTGATGGACGGGCCTTCCTCGTCGCCGGTAATCAGGAAGGACATCGAACCCTTCGGCTGCCCGTGTTTTTCGATATGGCGGGCAATGGCTGCGACGAAGCAGGCGATACCGCCCTTCATGTCGACGGCGCCGCGTCCGAACATGTCTCCGTCAGCGATCTCTGCCGCGAAAGGCGGGTGGCTCCACGCTGCCTCATCTCCCACCGGCACCACGTCGGTATGGCCCGCAAACATGAGATGCGGACCTTCGCTGCCGATGCGGGCGTAGAGATTTTCGACGTCGGGCGTGCCTTCCTCCGTCGCCGTCATGCGCTCAACGGCAAAGCCGAGGGGAGTGAGCAGGCTCTGAAGCAAAGCAAGCGCGCCACCCTCTGCGGGCGTTACCGAGGGGCAACGAATGAGAGCGGCCAGATTGGCGACGGGATCGGTGGCATTCATGCGTCGGTCTACTTCCCTTAGTCGCGCAGCAACTCGTTGATGGCGGTCTTGGAGCGTGTCTTCTCATCGACGGTCTTGACGATGACGGCGCAGTAGAGGCTTGGGCCCATTTCGCCATTCGGGAAGGGCTTGCCCGGCATGGTGCCAGCGACAACCACGGAATAGGGCGGCACTTCGCCATAGGTAATGGAGCCGGTGGCGCGATCGACGATCTTGGTGGACTTGCCGATGAAGACGCCCATGCCGAGAACGGCACCTTCGCGAATGATGCAGCCTTCAACCACTTCGGAGCGTGCGCCGATGAAGCAATTGTCCTCGATGATGGTCGGGCCCGCCTGAAGCGGCTCCAGAACGCCACCAATGCCGACGCCGCCGGACAGGTGAACATGCTTGCCGATCTGTGCGCACGAGCCAACGGTCGCCCAGGTATCGACCATGGTACCTTCACCCACATAGGCGCCGAGATTGACGAAGGATGGCATCAGCACGACATTCTTGCCGATATAGGCCGAGCGGCGAACGACAGCATTCGGCACGGCCCGGAAACCTGCGCCGCGGAACTGGTTTTCGCCCCAGTTCTCGAATTTGGAAGGCACCTTGTCCCACCAGGTGGATTCACCCGGACCGCCGGTCACGATTTCCATGTCGTTGAGACGGAAGGACAGAAGCACGGCCTTTTTCAGCCATTGATTGACCTTCCAGCTACCATCGGCCTGCCGTTCGGCAACGCGTGCTTCGCCGGTATCGAGAAGGTTCAGAGATGTTTCGACGGCATCCCGAATTTCACCCTTGGTCGAGAGATTGACGCTATCACGATTATCGAATGCGGTTTCGATGATGCTTTCAAGGGAGCCATGTTCCAGGTTGCTCATGAGAATTCCTTAAACTTCGATGACTATCGTCAATGCTGGGAAACATCCGCACCGCTGGCCGGACATGGCCAACTGCTCTAAGCGAGTGTTCGAAGGGCGTCAATGTGATTTGGCGCGGGCATATGAAAGGCATGACGATGGCGAAATTGAAAAACGGCAAATTGCGGCGCAAGGACGGTGTCTGGGATCCGTTGAAGCGCAGTTCCGACGACAAGCAGAGCGCTGAAGGCATCCCCAAGACGCCACAATCGGATTCGCCATCCTATCGTCTTGCCTTCAACGATCCCGATTTCCTTTGCCGCGAGGAATTGCGTCCGGTCAGGCTGCAGCTGGAGCTCCTGAAAACGGAAATGATGCTGGCCGAAAGGGGCATCAAATCGACCGTGGTCATGTTCGGCGGTGCCCGCATTCCCCAGCCCGGCGGCGAGGCTTGGGCGGCGCGCAATGAAACGCAGCGCAAGAACCTCGAAGCTGCATCCGTCTATTATGATGAGGCCCGCAAATTCGCCAAGCTCTGCGCAACCGAAGCACAGAAATACGACCACCGCGAATATGTCGTCGTGACCGGCGGTGGCCCGGGCGTCATGGAAGCGGGCAATCGCGGTGCATCGGAGGCGGGCGCGCCCTCAATCGGCCTTAACATCCTGCTGCCGCATGAGCAGGCGCCTAATCCCTATGTCACGCCGGAACTCAGCTTCAACTTCCACTATTTCGCCATCCGCAAGATGCATTTTCTCATGCGCGCAAAGGCCATCGTGGTCTTCCCCGGCGGGTTCGGCACAATGGATGAGCTGTTCGAAGCGCTGACGCTGATCCAGACCAAGCGCATGGCGCCCATTCCGCTGGTCCTGTTCGGAGAAGCCTTCTGGCGCTCCGTCATCAACTTCAAGGCGCTGGCCGATTTCGGAACCATTGCGCCTGAGGACATGGAGCTTCTGCATTTTGCCGAAACGGCTGATGATGCATGGAAGGTGATTGCCGATTTTTATGAGCTTTGAGTGAGGCGCTCCTTTGCCTCCCTCAACCAGCACATGATCGCAATGGACCCCGGCCCAAGGCCGGGGTGACGGAAGAGACCAATCAGATCCGCGCAAAACGCTCTGTCAGAAGCGCAAAGAAGCCATCGGCATTGACATCCCGCATCACGCGGGCATTCGGCTTGCGGCCCGTTACCTTCCACCAATCGACAACCGTCATGCCGATGGTGAGCTCAGAGTTCACCTCGATCTCGACATTGCAATCGCGACCATCGAACAGGTCCGGCTTGATGAGATAGGCAATGACGGTGGGGTCATGCAGCGGACCGCCATCCGAGCCGTATTTTTCGATGTCGAAACGCTCGAAGAATTCCAGCATCTCGGCCATGGCAATGGCCGGACGGGTGCCGATATCGCGAATGGCTGCCACGCGGGTCTTGGTGGTCAAGAGCTTGTGGGTCACGTCGAGCGGCATCATGACCAGCGGAATGCCGGAGCGGAACACGATATCTGCGGCCTGCGGATCGACATAGATGTTGAATTCGGCAGCGGGCGTGATGTTTCCGCCCTCGAAAAAGCCGCCGCCCATCAGCACCAGTTCCTTGACGCGCGGGGCAATATCGGGTGCCTTCTGCAGGGCGGTCGCGATATTGGTCAGGGCACCCAGCGTGCAGAGCGTGATCGTGCCTTCGGGTTCGCGACGCAGGGTTTCGATGATGAAGTCAACGGCGTGTTGGCCCTGAGCCGTCATTGTCGGCTCAGGCAGGACAGGGCCATCGAGACCAGTGCTGCCGTGCACATGTTCCGCCGTGATCGGATCACGCACCAGCGGGCGGGCGCAGCCTTCATAGACAGGGATTTCGGTGCGGCCGCACAGTTCCAGAACGATGCGGATATTGCGGCTTGTCAGCTTCAGCGGCACGTTGCCAGCAACCGCGCAAAGACCGAGGATCTCGATCTCTTCCGGACTGCCGAGCGCCAGCATGATGGCAGCAGCGTCATCCTGACCTGGGTCGGTGTCGATAATGATTTTTCGTCGCTCGGTCATGATTTTCCCGTTTCTGATGAACTGCCTTTTCAGGCTTGTTTTTAGAGCTTGTCAAGCTTGCGGCCATGGCAACTTTTCGCACGTCGGCATTCTTGCGCTGCAAAATTTGCGTTACCATATTCAGGAAAGCTGCCGCAAACGGGGCTGACGATCGTCGCTTGGATACAAGGACTGCGATATATGAGCCGCATGACACCCTTCACACACCCGCTGATGCTGGGTTTCGACGCCATGGAAAAAACGCTGGAGCGAATGGCCAAGGCGAATGATGGCTATCCTCCCTATAATATCGAGCGTCTTGCAGCCGAGGGCGACAGCCCTGAGCGCTTGCGCATTACCATCGCTGTCGCCGGTTTTTCCGAAGAGGATCTGGAAGTAACGACAGCCGACAACCAGCTGGTCATTCGTGGACGCCAGCAGGAACAGGATGCCCGGGACTATCTCTACAGGGGCATCGCTGCGCGGCAGTTTCAACGCGTCTTCGTTCTGGCTGATGGTATGCAGGTCAATGATGCGCGTCTGCGCAACGGCCTGCTGTCCATCGATCTGACGCGGCCAGAAATCTCCAACGTAGTGAAGAAAATTAACATTTCCGTCTCACACTAGGATTCTGCAGGCAAGTGCCGCATCGCGGCGCAGCGGCTGATGAATGTGGAGGCTGAAATGCTTTTAAAAGAAGCGCATGCGCGTTTGACCAAATCCCAGTTGGCTCATATCGGGGCAGGTGAAGTCGGATATATCCGGAAAATGCGCGCCGAAGAAGTGAACCGCTGTTTTCCCGAAGCGCCCAATATCGATCCGGGTCTTGATCTCTGGGCTCTGTTCGGCGCGGATGGCACGCCAATTCTTCTGACGGACAATCGGTCGAGCACCTTCTTCAAGGCCGCCGAAGACGAGCTGCGCACCATCAGCGTCCATTGATGGCCGCGCCAGCGCAAGATGCCCGACACGCCGGGCGGCAGCGCGCAACAATCGATGTTTTCAAGAAAGGCGCCGAAGGGCGCCTTTTGCATTTTCATCACATGACATCTTCTGGCGGTCTGCCGGGGCGGGCACGATAGCGCGGGAAGGTCCAGCCGAAGATCAGCGCACCGCTTCTGATGGCAAATGCGGTCAGAACACCTGCTGCTGAAGCAATCAGAAGCGGCAGGCCGATGGCATGGGCGGCGGTAAAGACGCAGGCGCCCATCAGGGCGCAGCTGATATAGACTTCGGGCCTGAGGAGAACGGATGGTTCACCGGCAAGAATGTCGCGCAACACCCCTCCGAATGTGGCTGTCATCGTGCCGGTGACGATGGCGACGGTGGGCGAGCCCGTAACGGCAAGCCCCTTGGCCGCACCCATGACGCAATAGGCCGAAAGGCCGATGGCATCGAGCCAGATCAGCAGGCGGTAGCGGGATTCGAGAAGGTGGGCCGTCAGATAGACCAGCCCTGCAACAGCAACGCACACCAGAATATAGGTTGGATTGACCACCCAGAAAACCGGCGCGCGCCCGAGAACGAGGTCACGCAGCGTGCCGCCGCCAATGCCGGTGACGGCCGCAAAGAACAGGAAGCCGATGAGGTCGAGCTGTTTACGCGACGCGGCAAGCGCGCCCGTTGCGGCAAACACCGCCACTCCGGCATAATCGAGAAAGGCCAGAAGGGTCACGAAAGGCACTCCTCGAAAGTTGCCGCGCGGTCAGTGCCGCGCAAGGGCCAGAACTTAATGTCCATCGCCGGTTCAATATATGTCGTTGCTCATGCTTCGGCATCCATAGCGGAAACAGTCCCAAAGGAAAATGCCGTGAAACGCCTTCTCATCACAACACTCCAGGCTCTGGTGTTTCTTGCCGTGCCTGTCGTCTCTCTGGCCCAGCAACAGCTGGTGACCGATCCTGAGATCTATGAGAAGGACCATTTCCGCTCCGAGTGCAAGGTCGCTGAATTCGGCGAAGGCTTCCTGACGCGGCTGGACATCAACAATGATGGCTTGATGGATGCGGTCACCAATCGCGGCGAACTGACATGCGATGGCGACAAGGCCCGCAGCTGCAACGAAGACGGCTGCCCCTTCAATTTTTATGTGCAGGTCAAGGAAGGCGGTTATCTCATGATCGCGACCGCCACGATCTACAGCTATGACTTTGTTCAGCGGTTCGGCAATATGGTCTTCGTTCTGAAAATGCATCCCCGCTATTGCGAACGCACCGACAGCGCGCCTTGCGAGATGACAGTCCGTGTTCGCGGGACCAACTTCGTGACGATTTCCAAGAAATAGCTCGGCAGAAGGGTCAGTTCACCCGTCTGATGGTGACGTTCTGATTGTACCTGCGCCGCAGTGAGCGGGGCATGAAACCGGTGGCAGCGGCGACGGCAAACACCGCTGCGCTGACAGCGGCAAGAGCGACCGTCGGGTAACTGCGTGCCACGATGGCGCCGCACACCGCACCCGTGATCATGCCGAGCCATGGCACGATCTGTATCGTCCAGTCGATTTTTCTTTCGCCGAGCATGAAGCGGCCGATTCCGCGTCCGAAGCGGGAGAGCGCTCCGGTGACGTAGGTCAGGCCGATCGGCAGGCCTTCGATATGCTCCACGGCAGCGTTGATCATGCCCATGGCAAAGACGACGATGCAGAACTGGATGATGCTCATATCCGTCTGTTGCAGAAGGGCGGCGAGGCCGAGCAGGGCGCCAACTGCGCACAACACGTTGAAAATGCGCCGGTAACTCCTGTGGGCGATGACGATGCCGCCTGCATTCCCCGCGACAAAAGCAAAGATCGCCGCAAACAATGTCGCGGCGTGGGTATAATCTCCCGATTGGAGCGACAGCGCAGCGCGGGTGGTGTTTCCCGTCATGAAGGACACGAAATCTCCCGACATGGTGAGGCCGATGGCATCTGTCATTCCCGCGATAAAGGAGATGGCCGCCACCAGAGCGATGCCGGTCGCGGTGCGCCTTGCGCGAATGATCTTGCGCCGTTTCTGCCTTGTCATCGAAATCCCGCATTCTGGCTCAGCCCGTATACCGGATTGTAGACCTGCCAGATTTCCGCCCCGTTAAGACCGAGGCTGCGGCGACGCCATATGGCTATGCGCTGTTGAGGGTGATATCACGCCCGGCAGGAAACAGGATGAGCACCATGGACAAAGCCCCGCGCGTTCAGGAGAAATCGCTGCATGAGCGTATTCTCGGAGACATCGAAGGCCGTATTCTGTCCGGCGAGTGGGCCCCGGGCCACCGCATTCCCTTCGAGCATGAACTGACGCAGGAATATGCGTGTTCGCGCATGACGGTGAACAAGGCGATGGGCGAACTCGTCAAAAGAGGCTTGATCGAACGCCGTCGCCGTTCCGGCAGTTTTGTCACCCAGCCGCACGCTCAATCCGCCGTGCTCGAGATTCATGATATCCAGCGCGAGGTCCAGGCGCTTGGCCTCAAATATCTCTACCGGCTGGACAATCGGCAACTGCGCAAGGCAACGGCGGACGACAGACGCCTGCTGGAGATCAAGCCGAATGCGCCTGTTCTTTCGCTTCTGTGCCGCCATTATGCAGCCGACGTTCCCTTTTGCCTGGAAGAACGCATCATCAATGTCGCGACCGTGCCGGAAGCCAGTGATGCTGATTTCACCGAGGTCGGGCCGGGGTCTTGGCTGCTGAAGATGGTGCCGTGGAGCGCCGCCGAACATCGCATTCGCGCCGTAGCAGCAGACAAGAGCGTTGCCGAGGCGCTTGCCATACCGACCGGCTCGGCCTGTCTGGTCATCGAGCGGCGGACCTGGAACGGGCAGAACTACATTACCCATGTTACCGTGACATATCCCGGAGATCGCCACGAACTGGTGGCGCAATTCATGCCATCACAGCAGATGTGATCTCATCCGTAAACTTTCTGCCTAAAAGAAGAGTTTACAGCACATGTTTTTTGCGGTGTATTAGTTGCCAATCTAACTCAACTTTGTTAGCGGCTGTCAACAAGCGCGATCCGATCAAGATTGCGAGCTTTGGCCGCAGAAGATCGGCACCTTGTTACGGACATCCGGGAATAGCATGATGGCAACTGAAAATCTCACCCTTTCGTTGAACAAGCTGAGTGTGCAAGGCAACCGGCGCAGGGGAAAAACAATTCTGCTGTCACTGGCTCTGAGCATGTACGCGGCAGGTGCCTTTGCTCAGGCAACGCCTGCTCCGCAAGGCCAGACCGCGCCCGCCACGCAGGAGGCTGCCCCGCAAGGCCAGGCCGCGCCTGCCACGCAGGAGGTTGCCCCGCAAGGCCAAACCGCGCCCACTACGCAGCAGGCTGCCCCGGCTTCGCCCGTCCAGCCGCAGCAACCGGCGGCAGCACCTTCCGCAACCGACACCCAGACCCAGCCACCCGCTCCCGCAAGCAGCACGACGCCAGCAGAACAGCCGGCGCCCGTTGTCGAGAACCAGCAACCCGTTCAGCCAAGCCTTGCAACTGCAGAGGAGCAAGCATCCGGCAGCCCGCAGCAACGGACGGATATTCCCCATAACCTGTCCCCCTGGGGCATGTTCATGGCGGCCGACTGGGTGGTCAAGGGTGTCATGATCGGGCTTGCTTTTGCCTCGCTCATCACCTGGACCGTCTGGGTGGCAAAAACGATTGAGCTGGCTGGCGCGCGCATTCGTGCTGGCTCGACATTGAAGATCGTCCACAAGGCGAAAACTTTGTCCGAAGCGACGGATGCCGTCGAGAAAAAGGGCGGACCTGCGGCTCTCATGCTGCGCATGGCGACCCACGAGATGCACCTGTCCGATGCTGTTGTCGACCATACCGACGGTGGCGGTATCAAGGAGCGTGTTTCCTCCGTTCTGTCGCGCATCGAAACCCATGCGGGCCGCCGCATGTCCCGTGGGACGGGTGCTCTTGCAACAATCGGCTCGACGGCACCCTTCGTCGGTCTCTTCGGTACGGTCTGGGGCATCATGAACTCCTTCATCAGCATTTCCGAATCGCAGACGACCAATCTGGCTGTTGTTGCTCCCGGCATCGCCGAAGCCCTGCTGGCAACCGCCATCGGTCTTGTCGCGGCCATTCCTGCCGTGGTCATCTATAACGTCTTTGCGCGGTCCATCACCGGCTACCGGCATCTGCTGGCCGATGTCGCGGCAGGCGTCGAGCGTCTTGTCAGCCGTGACCTCGATTTTCGCCGTATTCCGCCGGGAACATCCGTCAAGCCAGCCGTTTCGCTTGTGGGACGCTGATCATGGCGGGTGGAATTCGCGAAAGCGGTGGGGACGAACTGTCTGAAAACCACGAAATCAACGTTACGCCTTTCATCGATGTCATGCTGGTTCTGCTGATCATTTTCATGGTCGCTGCACCATTGGCGACCGTCGACGTGAACGTCGATCTGCCGGCCTCCTCCGCAAAGCCGGCGGAACGGCCGGATGAGCCGCTCTACCTGACGGTCAAGGACGACCTCTCGCTCAACATCGGCAATGACCCGGTGGCACGGGAGGCGCTGGGAGCACGTCTCGATGCGCAGACTGGCGGCAACAAGGATACACGCATTTTCCTGCGGGCCGACAAGGCCGTCGATTACGGGCATTTCATGGAAATCATGAACATGCTGCGTGACAACGGCTATCTCAAGATTGCGCTGGTCGGTCTTGAGAATGCAGCGGCGGCCAATCCGTCTGCAGCGCCATCTTCAACCGTTCCTGCGACCGCCCCCGCCCCTGTCGGAGCGACGCCATGACCGAGGCCTCTTTTCCCCGTTCCGGTCGCTCCCGGTTGGGAGAAGTTGCACTCTGGACGGTGGCCGGTGTTCTTACCCTGTCCGTCCATGCGGGCGCCGCCTATTACCTGATGCAGGAGCCACCCGTGCCCGAAGCCGATGGTGGCCCGCCTGCCGCCATCATGATCGAGCTCGCCGCCCTTCCAGAAGCTGTCGAAACCGAGGAAACGGTAGAAACGACCGATCTGGAAGATGCTCAGGAGGTCAAGAGCGAGGTTCAGGAGAAGGTGGAAGAGGTTCCGCCGGAGGAAACGCCGCAGCCAGAGCCCGTGGTCGAAGAAACACCGCCGGAGCCCGAGCCCTTGCCTGAACCACCGCAGGAGGTTGTCGAACCTCTGCCTGAGGAGGTGCCTGAACCGATAGAGGAAATCGATCCTATTCAGGAGCAGCAGATGGCAGCGCTTGAAAATGTCGAGGTTCCACTTCCTGTCCTGCGTCCACCGCCGCCTCCGGCTGAGAAGAAGGTGGAGAAGAAGGACGAGCCTGAAAAGAAAAAGGTAGAGCGTCCAAAGCAAACCGCCCAGCCGCAATCGCCCTCGATGGAAAGGGCAAAGGTCGAAACGACGCAGTCGAACCGTACCGCTGCCGCGCGCACCAGTTCGGGCTTTTTCTCGTCGTCCATGACGCCAGCGAAATGGGAATCGAGACTGGTTTCGCATATCAGGCGCAAGAAGCCCCGCGAGATACGTGGAAACGATGCCAGGATCACCGTCGCATTTCGGGTCAGCGATAATGGATCCCTGAATTCCATCCGGCTTTTAAGGTCGACTGGAGACGCATCGCTCGACCAGCAGATCGTTGCGTGGATCGAGCGGGCCTCTCCGGTTCCTGCACCGCCTCCCGAGGCCAGCCGAAGCGTGACCCTGCCGATTGAGATCAAGTAGAATACGGGACTTCTAATTAAAAACCGTTTCTATTGAATGCTGCCCGCGCTATGGCTGGATTTTACCCATCATAGGTCAGATCAGGCATGAAATTCACGATTGAACAGGCAGAAGATTTCGTCGCGTCCATCTTCGAGAAAAACGGTGTCCTGCCGAAAAGTGCACGCTCTACGGCGCGTGCGCTGGTAGCGGCAGAGGCCGCCGGGCAGGGCGGCCACGGTTTTCGACGCATCGCGGCCTATATCAGCCAGCTGCATGTCGGCAAAATCGATGGAAAGGCGATGCCCTCTGCAAAGACCCTTCGCCCCGGCGTGCTGTGCGTTGACGCTGGTCACGGCTATGCTTATCCGGCTATTGATCTTGCAATCGAACTCCTGCCTGCCATGGCGCGCGCCCAGGGTATCGCACTTGGCCTCATCAACCGCTCGCATCATGCCGGCGTGATGGCCCTGACGGTCGAGCGACTTGCCGAGCAAGGACTGGTCGCCTTCATGGTCGCAAATGCCCCGGCCTCCATGGCCCCCTGGGGAGGCATCAAACCGCTCTATGGCACAAATCCGATTGCCTTTGCTGCGCCCGTGGCCGATGCCGACCCGCTGGTCATCGACCTTGCCCTGTCAAAGGTTGCGCGCGGCAAGATCATGGCGGCGCGCCAGAAGGGCGAGACTATCCCTGATGACTGGGCACTGGATTCGCAAGGCCGGCCCACCACCGACCCGAACGAGGCGATCAACGGCACCATGGTGCCTGCGGGTGATGCCAAGGGAGCAGCTCTGGCCTTGATGGTCGAGGTCATGGCGGCGGGCCTGACGGGCGGAAATTTCGGTTTTCAGGCGTCTTCCCTGCTGGATGACACGGGCACGGCTCCGTCGCTGGGGCATACGATCATCGCAATCGATCCCGATATTGCAGGCAATGACGCCTTTGCAACGCGGCTCCGCCTGATGGCGAATGAAATCGAAGGGCAGGAAAATGCGCGCCTGCCGGGACGCCGCAGTCAGGGTGTGCGGAAACATGCTCTGGAACATGGCATCGTCATGGATGATGACATATTGGCCGAGATTTCGAAGCTTTAACGGCTCTGGCTGGCAAGCTGATCGCGCAGGAAGTCTGCGAAGATCGCACCGGATAGCTCCAGAGCGCCGCTATTGTCGATTGTCGTGACATCAAATTCGCCGCAAACCTCCAGCGAACTACGCTGGAGGCGAAGCACGATGTCATCGAGGCTTTCGCGTCCTCGGGCTTCCAGTCGAGCGGTCAGCACATCAGGGGTTGCCACGACATTGACGACTTTCAGCTTCGCAAAAGCTTGCCGGAAGAGGGGAAGCGCGGACCGTGACCCATTGACGACGACGATGTCTCCGTCACGCAATCTTGCCTGCACCGTTGCCGGAATGGCGTAGCTGAGCCCGTGTGCCTGCCACGAAACGCAAAAGTCACCCTCAGCGAGACGACGGTCAAACTCCGCCTGGGTTACGGCTGCGTGGTCCTCGCCTCCGGCATCCCGGTGTCTGGTAATCACCCGCTGCGCAAAGTGAATGCGCTGCTGCTGACCAAGGCGGGCGGCAGCAAAGCCCATGAGCGTGTCCTTGCCGGCGCCGCTTGGGCCGACGACCACGATCATCACCCCGGATTTTTCGCTGTGCGGGTCGGCACGTCCAGGTGATAGCTCACTCATGCGACACGCCGCCCCTGCCGCCAGACCGAGCGGACGATGGGGACGTCGCTTGATCGGTGGACCCGTATGAGGTCGGCACGGAGGCCGGGCGCTATACGGCCGCGATCCGAAAGGCCAACGGTGCGGGCCGGTGTTGCCGTGACCATGGCAAGCGCCTTGGGCAAGCTCATCGACTCGATCTGGTCGGCCAGCAGAAAGGGCGCGCAGAGCAGGCTGAACGGGACATAATCGGAAGACAGGACATCCAGAACGTCGCGTTCGGCAAGATCCCGTGCGGCAATGTTGCCGGAGTGAGATTTGCCACGCACGATATTCGGCGCGCCCATCAGAACGCTCATTCCCGCCTGGTGGGATGCCTGCGCCGCCTCGATGCTTGTCGGGAACTCGGCGAGCTTGACGCCGTGGCCAATCGCCTCCTCGACATGGGCATGGGTCGCGTCATCGTGGCTGGCAATGGTGATGCCGCGCTCAAGGCAGCGGGCGGAAAGATAATCACGGTTCTTGGCGGAGTATTTCGCAGACGCCTCGATGCGGCGGTCCACGAAGGCCTTGAAGACCTCATCGCTGAGACCACGCTTCTTCTGGTAGAAGACGATATATTGATCCATTGTCTGAAACTGGCGCTGCCCCGGCGAATGGTCCATCAGCGATATCAGTTTGACATGCGGGTCGTTTTCGAAATCCTCGAAGTGATCCAGCACATCCGCAGCCGCCACTTCACAGCGCAGATGCAGCAGGTGGTCGGCGCGCAGGCGCCCGTCCGTCTGGGCCTGTTCGATGGCATCTGCCATGTCACGCATTTCCCCACGGGCAAAGCCGCCGTCTTCGTCGGAGCCCAGTCTCAAACAGTCGAAGACAGTCGTGATGCCCGAGGATGCGACTTGCGCATCATGTGCCTGAATGGCGGCAATCTTGTTCCAGGTCACGCCGGGGCGGGGCGCGTAGTGCTGCTCCAGATGGTCCGTGTGCAACTCAACGAGGCCAGCGATCAGATAGTCACCGGCAAAGTCCTCGCCAACCCGCATCGTGCCCTCGCTGATATCAGCGATAAGACCGTCCCGGATCAGCACCGATCCGTGTATGACATCGTCATCCAGGACGATGCGCGCATTCGACAATATTTGCTCGGTCATTCCAGTCATTCTTTCATATCGGTGGGACCGGGCGCAGCCAGTGGCAGCCAGGTATGGATCTTGAAATCGTCACCCCGGGCTGGCTCGATGAACAGCGAAAGGCCGGAGATGGTCAGCGGTCGGTCTGTAAAATCCGAAAATTCGGTCGAAAGCACGTCGGCCATCTCGTCCCGCCGATCTTCTCCGACGGGTCCCGTCAACGTCATGTGGAAGCGGAAGTCTTCCATGACATGCGGATAGCCCCAGCGGGAGAGGTTTTGCCGCTGTCGCTCCGTCAGGTTCTGCGGCTTGCGTCTGGCAATGTCATGCTCCGACAATGGCGCGCGCAACGGCTCGAAATAGTCGACAACCTCTGCCGCAAACTCCTGCAAGGGTTGGTGAGTGCCCTCTGGCACCAGCGCGAAGAAAGGCCCAAGCGAACCGATGACGAGTTTTGGTATATCAAAGACTTGCTGCTTCGCGCAGAACGCCTCGAATGCCGCGAGAAGCTCCCCTTCGCTTGTATTGTCGGAAAGTTCGAAGGGCGCCTTAAGGGTAGCGTGAAAACCATATCGGCGCGGATCGGCTGTGATCTCGGCATAGTCGCGATGATCCTGATAGTGATTGCAGGAAAACGCGTCTCGACCCAGCCACCGCGACGCCTTTCTGGTCATGGCATCATCTTTGGCGGGTGTGAAATAAATCGCATAGCGCACTGTGTCGCACTTTCAGTCTTCAAGCAGGTCTCGATTACCGGCCAGATTCTCTGGCGCGGATCAAGCGAATTAACGCGCCCGCATGACGGAATGATGATCGCGCGGAAAAAAGCTGCGACGCGCTGTCGAAGTATTAACTCGGGAGATGCAAAGATAGCTGGCAGGGAAGTGAACAACGGAAAATGAAACTTCCTGCTGCATCGTGCGTTGTCACTGCAGGAAAGTTAAAGTCTGAAGGAGCTAGAGCTCATGGAAATCGGAATTCTGATCACACTGTTTTTCACAGTATTTGCCGCTTCCAGCGTATTTTGTGCTTACTGGTTCGGCGAACACCGCAACTTCTGAACTGATAATCGGGGAGTTGTAACCTTCGGATGACGCCGTTACTTCCCGAAAACATGCGCCGCCCCTTTGACGAAACGGCGCATATTGATCCGGTTAATGAGCGGCGGACATGTCGCCCAGAACTTCTTTAGAAGAGACCGTCGAGTCTGCGTTAAGCTTGTAGACCATCGGCACGCCGGTCGCGAGGTTGAGCTTCAGAATCTCTTCCTTGCTGAGTTTGTCCAGAACCATGACCAGTGAACGAAGAGAGTTGCCGTGAGCGGCAACCAGGACCTTTTCGCCGCGAAGAACGCGCGGTAGAATTTCAGTCAGGTAATAGGGCCACACGCGGGCACCTGTGTCGCGAAGGCTTTCACCGCCTGGGGGCGGGATGTCGTATGAGCGACGCCAGATATGTACCTGCTCCTCACCCCATTTTTCGCGGGCATCGTCCTTGTTGAGACCGGACAGATCGCCGTAGTCGCGTTCATTGAGCGCCTCGTTGCGGATCGTCGTCAGGTCAGACTGGCCGACATTGTCGAGAATCATCTGGCATGTTTTCTGCGCGCGAATGAGCGAGGAGGTAAAGGCAACATCGAACTTGATGCCGTAATCCGCCAGCGCCTTGCCGCCTGCATTGGCTTCCTGCACGCCAAGCTCTGTCAGGTCGGGGTCGCGCCAGCCGGTGAAGAGGTTTTTGAGGTTCCAGTCACTTTGGCCGTGACGGACGAGGACAAGGGTTCCACTCATATTATGTACTGCTCTCCAGTTGATTACTGATCTTTCGCCAGACCCAGAACGTCCAGCATGGAATAGAGGCCCGGCTTTTCGTCGCGAGCCCAGAGTGCTGCCGCAACGGCGCCGCGCGCAAATATCGAGCGATCGGCCGCGTGGTGAGACAGCGTCACCTGTTCGCCTTCGCCAGCGAAAATCACCGAGTGATCGCCGACCACAGAACCGCCGCGCAGCGTGGCAAAGCCAATCGTGCCTTCCTCGCGCGCGCCTGTGTGCCCGTCGCGCACGCGAACGGACTTCGCGGCAAGGTCGATGCCACGACCCGCCGCAGCTGCTTGCCCTAGAAGCAGAGCGGTGCCGGACGGCGCATCCACCTTGTGCTTGTGGTGCATTTCCAGAATTTCGATATCCCAGCCGATAGCGCCCAGGGCCGTTGCCGTCTGGCGCGTCAGAACGCTCAACAGATTAACGCCGAGGCTCATATTGCCGGATTTGACGATACGCGCGTGGCGGGAAGCGGCGTCGATCTTTTCGTCATCCGCAACGGAGCAACCGGTTGTCCCGACCACGTGCACGATACGGGCCTGCGCCGCGAGACCGGCAAAGACCACAGTTGAGGCAGGTGAGGTGAAATCGATGACGCCATCGGCGTGAAGGAAGGCGGTCAGCGCATCGCTGGTGACGGTAACGCCGGTTTTGCCGAGGCCTGCGAGCTCACCCGCATCGGTGCCGATAAAGCGCGAACCTTCGCGCGCCAAAGCTGCATGTAGTTCGACGCCCGGCGTTTCATCGATGATGCGGATCAGGGCCTGACCCATCTTGCCCGCTGCGCCGACCACCACCAGTTTCATCTTATTGTCGTCGCTCATCTTGTCCTACTTGTGCTCGTCAAAGTCCGCGAACGCCGGTCGCCTGCAAATTGTTGAGGCGAGCGTAAAGGCCATCTTCCTGCCGCGCAAGCGTCTCGTGGACACCTTCCTCGACAACATTGCCCTCATTCATAACGACAATCTTGTCTGCCTTGACAACGGTCGACAGCCGGTGCGCGATGACGATGACCGTGCGTCCCGTCATGGCGGTATCCAGCGCCTTCTGAACGACGGCTTCCGATTCGGTATCGAGCGCGGAGGTCGCCTCATCGAGCAGCAGGATCGGCGCATTGCGAACCAGAGCACGGGCAATGGACAGGCGTTGCCGTTGCCCGCCGGAAAGGGTCATGCCGTTTTCGCCCACCGGCGTATCGTAGCCCTGCGGTTGCGCGAGAATGAAATCATGCGCAAAGGCGAGCCGTGCAGCTTCCTCGATCTCGGCATCCGTAGCCTCCGGCCTGCCATAGCGGATGTTGTCCCGGATCGTTCCCTCGAACAGATAGGGCTGCTGGGAAACATAGGCGAGGTTCTGGCGCAGCGAGAGGGTGGTGATGTCGGCGATGTTCTGGCCATCGATGAAGATGGCACCCGCAGTCGGATCGTAAAACCTTGGCACAAGGTTGATGATGGTCGATTTGCCTGCACCGGACGGGCCGACAAGGGCTGTGGTCTTGCCACCTTCTGCAATGAAGCTGACGCCCTTCAGGATCGGGCCACCATCCTTGTAGGAAAACTCCACATCGCGCAATTCGACCGTCGCATTTGCCACCGTGAGCGGCTTTGCGTCGGGCTTCTGACGTTGCACCGGCTCCATGTCGAGAATGTCATAGATCATCTGCGCGTTGACGACGGCGCGCTCGAGCGAAATCTGAACGCGGGCAAGCCGTCGCGCCGGGTCATAGGCCAAAAGCAGGGCGGTTACGAATGCGAAGAATGCGCCGGGCGGCACATTGTCGTAAATCGCGCGGTAGGCCGCATAGGCCAGCACGCCGGACACCGCCAGACCGGCAATGGTTTCGGTCAGCGGGGCGCTTTTTTCCGTCAGCCTTGCAATGCGGTTGGCGCGCCACTCGGCAGCGTCGATGACCTTGTCGACGCGGGTCTCCAACTGCTTTTCCATCGTGAAGGCCTTGACGATGGCGATGCCCTGCAAGGTCTCCTGCATGGCACCCAGAACGCGGCTGTTGAGAACAACGGCATCACGGGTGGCGCTGCGCAGACGGCGTGAAATATAGCGCAATCCCAGAACAAGCGGCGGTACGATGAAGACGATGACAATCGAAAGAACCGGGTCCTTGATGATCATCACGGAAACCAGCGCGATGAATGTCAGAAGATCGCGCGCGACCGTGGTGACAGTCAGGTTCATGACATCCCTGATACCGCCAATGTTCTGGCTGACCTGAGCTGCCAGATGCGCCGAGCGGGACTCGTTGAGATAGCCGACCGAAAGTGTCATGAGATGCGAGTAGAGCCGCTTCTGATAGCGGGCGACGATGTTGTTGCCGATCTTCGACAGCGCGACGGACTGTCCATAGGTCGCGATACCGCGAATGAAGAATGCGGCAAAGATGGACGCGCAGATCAGCCAGACGAGATCGGCCCGCCGGTTGACGAAGGCTTCGTTGATGATCGAATCCATGATCCAGGCCGTAAAGGCCGTGGTGCCTGCCACAGTCAGAAGGCAGAAGATTGCGAAGGCATAGCCGGGAATATGGTCGCGGGCATTTTCGGCGAAAATGCGCTTCAGGACAGCGGTAATCGTATCGGTATCCACGGGATTCCGTTTTTTGGCGGTCGTCAAATCTTCATCCACCTTGCGTGTTTAAAGCGGACGAGCCGCTTTATTTAATCGGCTCCTATAGCCACTAAGGCGGGTTTTGGCCAGTACCGAGTTCCGTCTAAGCCTGCCAGCGCCGTCCCTCGAGCGTCAGGCCGAACTCTGCGGGTCTGCGGGCATAGCTCGAAAGACCGGCCAGGGCGGCCTGCGGATGGGTCACGACGTGGGTTGGAATGCTGCGCATGAGGGCGCTGTGCGGAGCCTTGTCTTCGAAGGCGGCGCGGAACTCCGGCAGCTTCAAAGCCGGAATGATCTTCTGGGAGATGCCGCCCGCAAGATAAACGCCACCCCGCGCCATGAAGATCAAGGCAAGATCACCCGCCACGCGCCCCAGATAGGTGCTGAACAGCGACAGGGTTTCTGCGGCTTCGCGGTTATCGCCGCTCAGTCCGTTTGCCGTGATGTCGGCAGGATCGGAAAAGGCGGGCGTGATGCCGTCCGCCTTGCAGATGGCGCGGTAGAGGTTCACAAGACCGCGTCCGCAGAGGATCTGTTCACCGGCGACCCGCCCTTCGATGGTCTCGATATGCGGAAAGACCTGATAGTCGCGCGGCGTGCGCGGACCGATATCGACATGGCCACCTTCGCCCGGAACCGGAAACCACATGCCGCGAGCATGGACCAGTCCCGCAACCCCAAGACCGGTGCCTGGCCCCAGCACCACGCGTGATGCGACCATGTCCGGCCGCTTGGGGCCGATGGTCTCGCGATTGTCGTCTCCCAGCGATGCGATTGCCAGCGCCTGTGCCTCGAAATCGTTGATGACGATCACGTCCTGCAGCCTGAGATTGACCAGCATTTCCCTCGGCTTGACCACCCAGTGGCAGTTGGTCAACGGGATTTCATCCGTCTCGATTGGCCCGGCAACGGCCAGAATGGTCGATACGGGCACGAGCGATGTCTTGTCGAGAATGGCGAGCTGGATCGCCTCATCGATATTCTTGAAATCAGCCGTCTTGACGCTGGTCAGCTGGACGGGATCGGCATCTGCATCCGGAAGAATGCAGAACCGGGCATTGGTGCCGCCGATATCGCCAATGAGAATGGGAAAGGAAAGGGTGTCGTTCTGGTTGGGCATTGCTGCTCCTGGATCTCGGGATATCACTATTCAACAGAAGTCTGACAGCATCTCGGCGGTTGCGCGATTGAGAGCCATCGGAATGTCGTAGACGGTCGCAAGTCTCGTCAATGCCTTGACGTCCACATCATGCGGCAGCGAGGTCAGCGGATCGATAAAGAAGATCAGCATATGCACTTCGCCCGTGGCGATCATCGCGCCGATCTGCTGATCGCCACCCAGTGGGCCGCTTTTCAGCCTGATCACGCTCAGACCGGGGCAGGCTTCCTGCACGCGTCCACCGGTGGTGCCGGTCGCGACGATGCGAAACTGCGACAGGGCCTGCTGATGTTCGCGAGCGAAATCCGCCATGTCGTCCTTTTTCAGGTCATGTGCAATCAGTGCGATACAGCGTTGCCCGGCCATGTTTCTTCCTGCTGCCAGCGCCAATGGATGGCCAATTTTAAATCGATTTGAAGCCTTCTATATCAGGTCGGCGGGCTTTGAAAAGCCGCGTATTCCCTATCAATTCAATGAAGGCCGGGAAGAGGGGCGGGGAATATCGGCGGGCGGCATCAGGGCATTCGGGGTGACGGAAGGCGTAGTTGTGTCCATCTCCGGCTGCGCAGCGGGCATCGCCAGTGCCTCTCTGTTGCGAATGAGGGTGGCTCCGGCAGAGGCCGACTGCGCACTGGCAATGGCTGCACAGGCTCTGGGCAGATCCGAGACCATGACGGGACGCGGCGGCTTTGGCGGCTTGGCGTTGGGGTCTTTCTTCGGTGCTGCCCATGGTTCCTTGGAGAACCACCAGGCCAACGACTTGTCGCAGCCATCACCAGCGCCCACGGCTGCCTGCGGTTTGCAGTTGGGTGCGCCTGGAGGGCATTCGAGGCGAACGTGGAAATGTTCGTCATGTCCGTAGATGGGCCGGATCTTGCCCATATAGGTGCGATCGCCCTTCCATGTCTGGCAAAGCTTCTGCTTGATGGCGGGGTTGACGAAAATACGCTCCACCTGCGGATAGCTTGCCGCCAGCATGACCAGCTTGGCATTGAGGGGAGACCATTTGCGATCATCCACCGTCAGGAACTTGCTCTTGTCGAGCATGGAAATGAAGGGTGTGCTTTCGCGCTGATCGGCGCTCATGACGCGGTCCGGCATGGGACGCCACCAGATATCGGCATCAAGACCGATCTGGTGCGATGCATGGCCGGTCAGCATGGGGCCGCCGCGCGGCTGCGATATATCCCCGATCAGCAGGCCCGGCCAGCCGATCTTCTGGGCATCCTGCGCGAAACGTTCGATGAAGGCTATCATCTGCGGCTGGCCCCAGCGGCGATTGCGCGAAAGGCGCATGGCCTGGAAACCCTGGCCTTCGGTCGGAAGCGCGACTGCCCCCGATTGGCAGCCTTTGGCGTAGGAACCATAGGACGCGGACGGACCGGCGGATGGCAGCGCGATATTGCCGAAGACCTGTTTGGCCGGAGCGTCCTGCGCAAAAGCGGAATACCCATCCATGGCCAGTATGGACATTACCGATAGTGCCAGGAGTGATGCCTTGCCCACGCCTTCTGCCTGTTTTCCCATGTCGTCTGCCGCCTGGATGCTTGAAATGATTCTCTTGGAAATATTACGCTGGAATGCGATTTTGGTGAAAGCATGTTTGCCTCATATCTGCGGCATAAACTGCTTGTGAGCCAAAACCCCTATATTTTGCCAATCTTTGTCTTATGGTGCGCCGTAATGAAAACCAAAAAGGATCGTCGCTTCATGACATTGGCAAGGTTGAAATCCAGCTTGTTGGCTCTGGCTGCAGCATCTCTCGTGCTCGCACCCATGGGGGCATCCGCTGCTGATGGCGACAACTGGCGCAGCGGGATTTCGACGGTCGGTGAGTTGAAGCATCCAGACGGTTTTGAGCGTTTCGACTATGTAAACCCGGATGCGCCCAAGGGCGGGACGTTGCGGATGTCGACGACCGGAACCTACGATACGGTCAATCCGGTTCTCGCCAAGGGTGAGCTTGCGACAGGGCTCGCTCTGGTCTTCGACACGCTGATGAAACCTTCGGAAGAAGAGCTTTCGTCATCATATGGTCTTCTGGCCGAGGCGGTCAGCTTTCCCGAAGATATTTCCAAGGCCAGTTTCCGGCTGCGAAAAGAAGCGAAGTGGGCAGACGGGCAACCGGTAACGCCGGAAGACGTCGTCTTCAGCTTCGAAAAATCCAAGGACCTGAATCCGCAGCTGGCAAGCTATTACACCCATGTCACCAAGGCGGAAGTCACCGGCGAGCGGGAAGTTACCTTCACCTTCGACGAGAAGAACAACAAGGAACTGCCGCAGATCGTGGGCCAGCTTCTCATCGTGCCGAAACACTGGTGGGAGGCCAAGGGCGCGGACGGCAAGCCTCGCGACATCTCGCGCGGGACGCTTGAGCCGGTCATGGGTTCGGGGCCCTACAAGATTGCCTCCATCGCACCCGGTTCGACCATAAGCTACGAGCGTCGCGACGACTATTGGGGCAAGGACGTCAACGTCAATGTCGGCTTGTATAATTTCAAAACCGTGACCTACACTTTCTACGCGGATCGAGACGTCGAGTTTCAGGCCTTCAAGGCGGGAAATACGGATTTCTGGCAGGAGAATTCTGCTTCGCGCTGGGCGACGGGATATGATTTTCCCGCAGTCAAGGACGGTCGCATAAAGCGGGAAGAACTTCCCAACATCTACCGCTCCGTCGGTATCATGCAGGCCTTCGTACCCAATGGGCGCAGAGACAAGTTCAAGGACCCGAAGGTGCGTCTGGCCTTGAACTATGCCTTCGATTTCGAGGAGATGAACCGCACGCTGTTCTATAACCAGTATCAGCGCATCAACAGCTTCTTCATGGGTAGCGATCTGGCCTCTTCCGGCTTGCCGCAGGGCAAGGAGCTGGAAATTCTCAACGGCATCAAAGATCAGGTTCCGCCGGAGGTGTTTACGAAGGAATATCGCAATCCTATGGGCGGCGATCCTGCAAAGCAGCGAGATAATCTCCGCGAGGCCGTCAGGCTGATGAAGGATGCCGGATATGAACTGCGCGGCAACCGCATGGTCAATGTCTCGACAGGCAAGCCCTTCGAGTTCGAAATTCTTGTCGATTCCGCCGCCATGGAACGTGTCGCCGTGCCCTACAGCCAGAACCTGAAAAGAATCGGCATAGGCGCGACGGTACGGCTGGTGGATACGTCGCAGTATACAAACCGCACCCGCTCCTTCGACTTCGACATGGTCGTCAATCTCTGGGCCCAGAGTTCGAACCCCGGCAACGAGCAGGCTGACTATTGGGGTTCCAAATCCGTTGACCGCCAGGGCTCCAAGAATTTTGCGGGTATCAAGAACCCGGCCATCGATGTGCTCGTCAACAAGATCATTTTTGCCAAGGATCGCGACGATCAGGTGGCGGCGGTAAAGGCGCTGGACCGGGTGCTGCTGGCGGGCAACTACGTCATCCCGCAATTCTATCGCGGGGAAATGACGCTCGCCTATTGGAACACGCTGGTTCAGCCGAAAGAGCTTCCACGCTACGGCATCGGTTTCCCCGAGGCCTGGTGGTCTGCAAGTGCCGGAAAATGACCTTGGCCTTGCTTTATGAGCCAAGCCTTGATTCACATGAGCCATAACGAATCACGCCGCCTGCGGTATTGTCCGCAGGCCCGAAAGGAAACGGTTTGACGAAACCGATGATGACCGAACCTCTTGCCGTGCAGGGACGTGCCTGATGGGAGCCTATATTCTGCGGCGTCTGGCCCTTATGATTCCGACCATCATCGGCATCATGGGCATTTCTTTTCTCGTCATCCAGTTTGCGCCCGGTGGCCCGGTCGAGCAGGTTGTCGCGCAGCTTTCCGGCTCCGGTGACAGCGCCTCCGACCGGCTCTCCGGCGGCGGCGATCTGATGGGCGGCGGGCTTGATGAAAGCGGTTCGAAATATCGTGGTGCCCAGGGGCTCGACCCGGAGCTGATCGCCAAGCTGGAAAAGCAGTTCGGTTTCGACAAGCCGCCGCTGACCCGCTTTCTCGACATGATGTGGAACTACATCCGTTTCGACTTCGGCGACAGTTTCTTTCGAAATTCTTCCGTCATCGATCTCATCATCGAAAAGCTGCCGGTCTCGATCTCCCTTGGTTTCTGGATTCTCATCATTTCCTATGCGATTTCCATTCCGCTCGGCATCAAGAAGGCGGTGTCCGACGGATCGACATTCGATGTCTGGACATCGGGCATCATCATCGTCGGTTATGCGGTGCCGAGCTTCCTCTTCGGCATCCTGCTCATCGTGGTTTTTGCCGGTGGATCCTTCTTCGACTGGTTCCCGCTGCGTGGTCTTGTGTCCGACAATTTCGCCGAGCTGACATGGTGGCAGAAGATCATCGACTATTTCTGGCATCTCGCCCTGCCGCTGACGGCGCTCATTCTGTCTGCCTTTGCGACCACGACATTGCTGACCAAGAATTCCTTCATCGATGAGATCAAGAAGCAATACGTGGTGACTGCGCGTGCGAAAGGTCTTTCGGAAAGCAAGGTGCTCTACGGCCACGTCTTCCGCAATGCCATGCTGATCGTCATTGCCGGTTTTCCCGGTGCCTTCATCTCGGCCTTCTTTACCGGATCGCTGCTGATCGAGAATATCTTCTCGCTGGATGGCCTCGGGCGGCTGGGCTATCTCTCCGTGGTCAACAGAGACTACCCGATCGTGTTTGGAACCCTGTTCATCTTCTCGCTCATGGGTCTCGTCGTCAGCCTCATCTCCGACCTTATCTATACGTGGATCGATCCGCGCATCGACTTTGAACGGAGGGATGTGTGATGTCGACATCGTCACCCGCCGTTGAAGCTGCGCCCATGCCGCAAAAGCGTCCGTTCTTTTCTCCCACCAGCGTCCGGCGCTGGCAGAACTTCAAGGCAAACCGCCGGGGCTACTGGTCCTTCTGGCTTTTCCTGCTGCTGTTCGGGCTCAGCCTGTTTGCGGAGTTTATCGCCAATGACAAGCCGATCCTTGCCTCCTACAAGGGTGAGCTTCTGGTGCCGGTCATGGTGGATTATCCGGAAGAAAAGTTTGGCGGCTTCCTGGCGCAGACGGACTACAAGTCGTCCTTCATTCAGGATGAGATCAAGGCAAATGGCTGGATGATCTGGCCGCCGATCCGCTATTCCTATCAGACGGTCAATTCCAACATTCCGCATTCCGCGCCAACAGCGCCCTTCTGGCTGATGGATGCGCAGGAGCGTTGCTCCGGCTACCCGCAGGGAACGGCGGACCCCGGCTGCACGCTTGGCAACCTCAACTGGCTGGGCACCGATAATCAGGCTCGCGACGTGGCGGCACGCGTCATCTACGGTTTCCGTATCTCCGTGCTGTTCGGGCTTGCGCTGACCATAGCTTCGGCGGTTGTCGGTGTCACCGCCGGCGCCGTGCAGGGCTATTTCGGTGGCTGGACGGATCTTCTGATGCAGCGCTTCATCGAGATCTGGTCATCGATGCCGGTGCTTTACATCCTCCTCATCATCGCAGCCATTCTGCCGCCCGGCTTCTTCGTTCTTCTCGGCATCATGCTGCTGTTTTCGTGGGTGGGCTTCGTGGGTGTAGTGCGAGCGGAATTCCTGCGCGCCCGAAACTTCGAATATGTCAATGCCGCACGCGCGCTGGGGGTTGGCAACGGCACGATCATGTACCGGCATCTTCTGCCCAATGCGATGGTGGCGACGCTGACATTCCTGCCGTTCATCCTGTCGGGTTCGATCACGACCTTGACGTCGCTGGACTTCCTGGGCTTCGGAATGCCGCCCGGTTCACCTTCTCTGGGAGAGCTGATTGCGCAGGGCAAGAACAATCTTCAGGCGCCATGGCTCGGCCTTACCGCGTTTTTCACCATGTCGATCATGCTTTCTCTGCTGATCTTCGTCGGTGAAGCGGTGCGCGATGCCTTCGATCCGAGAAAGACATTCCGATGAGTGCCATGAAGGATACCAATACAGCTCCCCTTCTTGCGGTGCGTGACCTCTCCGTCGCCTTTCATCAGGGCGGCCAGCAAACCACTGCGGTCGATCATGTCTCCTTCGACATCATGCCGGGCGAGGTGGTGGCGCTGGTTGGCGAGTCGGGTTCCGGCAAGTCGGTCACGGCAAACTCCATCCTGAAACTTCTGCCCTATCCTGCCGCCAGCCATCCCTCTGGCCGGATCGTGTTCGATGGCAAGGATTTGCTCGACGCTTCGATAAGCGAACTGCGCTCCGTGCGCGGCAATGACATCACGATGATCTTTCAGGAGCCGATGACATCGCTCAATCCGCTGCACAGCATCGAGCGGCAGATTGGCGAGATCCTCGAATTGCACCAGTCCATCACGGGCGCAGAAGCGCGCAAGCGCATTCTGGAGCTGCTTTTGCAGGTCGGCATTCGCGAGCCGGAAAAGAGACTGAAAGCCTATCCGCACGAATTGTCCGGCGGGCAGCGACAGCGCGTCATGATCGCCATGGCATTGGCGAACAGGCCAAAGCTCTTGATTGCCGACGAACCGACGACGGCGCTGGATGTGACCGTGCAGGCGCAGATTCTCGAGCTTTTGAGCGACCTGAAAAACCAGCATGGCATGTCCATGCTGTTCATCACCCATGATCTCGGCATCGTGCGCAAATTCGCCGACCGCGTCTGCGTCATGACCAAGGGCAAGATCGTGGAAACAGGTACGGTGGAGCAGGTCTTCAACAGCCCGCAGCACCCCTATACCCGCCACCTGCTCGCAGCCGAACCAAAGGGTGAGCCGCCGCTTTCCGATACCAGCAAGCCTGTCGTGATGCAGGGCAACGATATCAAGGTCTGGTTCCCCATCAAGGCCGGCCTCATGCGCAAGGTGGTGGATCACGTCAAGGCGGTGGATGGCATCGACATCACCCTGCGGTCCGGACAGACGGTCGGCGTCGTTGGCGAATCCGGCTCGGGCAAGACGACGCTCGGCCTTGCCCTGTCCCGCCTGATTTCGTCCAAGGGACGCATCAGCTTCATCGGCCAATCCATCGACGCCTATTCCTACGCCATGATGAAGCCGTTGAGAAACCGGCTTCAGGTCGTGTTTCAGGACCCCTACGGCTCGCTTAGCCCACGCATGTCGGTGGGTGAAATCATCGCCGAAGGCCTCAAGGTGCATGAAAGATCGCTGTCGGCAGACGAGCGCGACCGTCGCGTTGCGCAGGCGCTGGACGAGGTCGGTCTCGATCCGGCCACGCGCTGGCGCTATCCGCATGAATTTTCCGGAGGGCAGAGGCAGCGCATAGCAATTGCGCGCGCCATGGTGCTGAAGCCCCGTTTCGTGATGCTGGATGAACCGACCTCGGCGCTCGATATGAGCGTGCAGGCGCAGGTGGTCGACCTTTTGCGGGACCTGCAGGCCAAGCACGACCTGGCTTATCTCTTCATCAGTCACGACCTCAAGGTGGTCAAGGCGCTGGCCAATGAGGTGATTGTCATGCGTCACGGTAAGGTCGTGGAAAGCGGCCCGGCAAAGGCAATCTTTGATGCGCCGACGCAGGATTACACCAAAGCCCTGATGGCCGCAGCCTTCAATATAGAAGCGGTCAAGACGACGGCAATCAGTCAATAGAGTTTCCGAAGGTCTCAAAGCACTGGATTGAGCAATGGCAGCGGATGTGATCGTTCTGGGTGCGGGGATCGTCGGAGTGTCGGTGGCGCTGCAGCTGGCAAGGCGCGGCACGTCTGTCGTGCTGGTCGATCGGCGCGGCCCCGGCGAGGAGACGTCGTTCGGAAATGCCGGTCTCATTCAGCGGGAAGGCGTGGTTCCCTACGGCTTTCCCCAGGATCTGGCATTGCTTGCACAATATGCGCTGAACAACCGGGTCGATGCCCATTATCATGCTGGTGCTCTTCCGGGGATTGCTCCCTTCCTGGCGCGCTACTGGTACCATTCGCGACCGGTACGGCATCAGGCCATTGCGCGCGCTTATGCCCCGTTGATCGAGAACTCCCTGTCCGAACACGATATTCTGGTGCGCGAGGCGGGTGCAGACGACCTCATCGCCAGGCAAGGCTGGATTGAGCTCTATCGCAGCCACGCCAAGCGTGATGCGAATTATGCCGCAGCGGAGAAAGTCGAGAAGGACCATGGACTTCACCACCTCAAGCTTGACGCCAAGGCCCTGGCCGCCGCAGAACCGAACCTGACCTATCCCTTTACAGGGGCTCTGCAATGGACCGATCCATGGGGCGTGAAAGATCCACATGCCCTGACACTTGCCTATGTGCAATTGTTCGAAAGCCTTGGTGGTACCTTCGTCAAGGGCGATGCTTTGACGTTGAGCCAGACCGCGACCGGCTGGAAGGTCAAGACACGGGATGGAGAGATGGAAGCGGAGAGCGCGGTCGTGGCGCTGGGCCCTTGGTCGGACGTTTTGACATCGCGCTTGGGCTACCGTTTCCCGCTGGGCGTCAAGCGTGGCTACCATATGCATTACGCAGCGCAGAACGGCACGACGTTGAACAACTGGCTGCTCGATGCCGAACGCGGTTATCTTCTGGCGCCCATGAACAAGGGGATCAGGCTGACGACGGGTGCGGAGTTTACCCACCGCGATGCCCCGAAATCACCTGTTCAGGTGGACCGTGCCGAGAGGATTGCGCGCACCATCATTCCACTCGGTAACCGACTGGATGCGGAGCCGTGGATGGGTGCGCGGCCCTGTACGCCGGACATGATGCCGATCATCGGCAAGGCGCCCCGCCACTCCGGGCTCTGGTTCTCCTTCGGACATGCCCATCACGGGCTGACGCTTGGGCCCATAACCGGGCGCATACTGGCCGAGACCATGCTGGGTGAAGCGCCGGTCATTTCCATCGACGCCTACAGGCCCGAGCGCTTCAATCCCTGATGGCGAAAAACAGGCTGGCCTTATCCGCCAAGCCAACGTAACATGGGGCGGGGAATATTGAGAACTGCGGGGCATGATGTCATCATGACGGCTCGATATCTGATCTATCAGCAGCAGGATGCTTTTCGTTAGCAGCACTTGTGCCGCACCCAAAACGAAACAAACATTCTGGTGAGTGATGGCCGATATTGAATACGCAAAGACCTTTTTCGAACAAAATCCCGATATCGAAATTCTCGAAGCCTTCGTCATTGACGTGAATGGCGTGCCGCGCGGCAAATGGATTCCGCGCGAAAGAGCCATCGACGTTCTGGAAAAAGGCATGGCCCTGCCGCGCTCCGTCTATGCGCTGGATATCTGGGGGCGAGACGTCAATGCCGCCGGTCTTGCCGAGGGTACCGGCGATCCCGATGGCCTGTGTTTTCCAGTGCCGGGAACATTGTCACGCGTCACGTGGCTTGGTCGCCCGACGGCGCAGGTGCTTCTGGCCATGCAGGACCCGAACGGGAACGGCTTTTATGCCGACCCGCGCAACGTACTGGCCCAGGTCCTCAATGGATATACCAAGCGTGGCCTGACGCCTGTCGTGGCAACCGAACTGGAATTTTATCTGATCGATCCGGTACGCTCGGCGCTGGACCCGGTGCGGCCGCCCCGCAGTCGCGAAGGGCGCTGGCACACCGGCCAGACCCAGGTCCTGTCGATTTCCGAACTACAGGATTTCGAAGAGGTCTTTCACGACATCGCCACAGCCTGCCGGGCGCAGAACGTGGCTGCGGATACGACCCTTCGCGAAAACGGTCCGGGTCAGTATGAAATCAACCTCAACCATGTGCCGGATGCTCTTCAGGCCGCCGACTTTGCCGTGTTCCTCAAACGTATTGTCAAGGGCGTTGCGCGCAGACACGATCTCGATGCGACCTTCATGGCAAAGCCCTACGGTATGCAGGCGGGCAATGGAATGCACGTCCATTTCTCCATTCTGGATCGGGACGGCAGGAACATCTATGTCGGCGACGACGGGCCGTCCGAGGCGCTGATGCATTCCGTTGGCGGACTGCTGGAAAACATGGGGGAAAGCATGGCGGTCTTTGCGCCCCATGCCAATTCCTACCGGCGCCTGCGCCCCAGTGAACATGCGCCGACCTATGCATCCTGGGGGGTGGATAACCGGTCTGCCGCCGTTCGTGTGATTACGGCAAGCAGGCCCGCAACCCGCATCGAACACCGTGTTGCTGGTGCGGATGCCAATCCCTATCTCGTGCTGGCGATGATCCTCAGCGCTGCGCTGGCGGGCATGAAGGAAAAGCGCCAACCCGGCGGTGCGATCTCCGGCGACAGCCATGCAATCAATCACGAGCCGTTGCCGACCAATTGGGATTATGCCTTGCAGCGGTTTACGCGGTCCAGCTTCGCCTACGCGACCTTCGGGCAAAAATATCGTACGCTATATTCAACGTGCAAGATGCAGGAGCTTTCCGAGTTTGCCTTGCGCGTGACAGATGTCGAATATGACGCCTATATCAGGACGGTGTGAGATGGCCAAGGTAACGAACTCTCCCAATCCCGGCCACACCTCCTCGTGGTATGCTGCCTCCGCCAACGACAAGAGGGTGCGACCATCGCTGGAAGGCGAGGAGACCGCCGACATATGCATCATCGGTGCCGGCTTTACAGGGCTGTCGGCCGCACTTGAAATGGCAGAGCAGGGCTTTTCCGTCATCGTTCTTGAAGGCGAGCGCATCGGTTTCGGCGCTTCGGGCCGAAATGGCGGCCAGATCGTCAACGGCTACAGCCGCGATCTGGAAACGATTGCGGGCCGTTACGGGCGGGAAAAAGCGGTACAGCTGGGCGAGATGTCGCTGGAGGGCGGAGAGATCATCCGGCAGCGCGTTCAGAAATACGGGATCGATTGCGATCTGGTCGAGGGCGGCTTCTTTGCCGCATTCACCTCGAAACAGATCAAGGAGATGGAAACCAACAAGAGCAACTGGGAAAAGCACGGCCATTCCGGGCTTGAGATGGTTTCAAAAGCCGAGGTCGGCAAATATGTGAAGTGTGACCGCTATGCGGGCGGCATGATCGACCGGTTCGGCGGCCATATCCACCCCCTCAACTACGTGCTTGGCGAAGCGTCCGCCATTGAAAGCCTCAATGGACGCATCTTTGAAAATTCGAGGGTTGTCTCCGTCGAAAAAGGCGCGCAGGTAACGGTTCGCACAGACCGTGGTTCGGTAAAGGCAAAATATCTTCTCGTCTGCGGTAACGCCTATCTTGGCGGTCTGCTGCCGGAAATCGGAGAGCGGATGATGCCGGTTTCCAGCCAGGTCATGGCAACGGAGCCCTTGGACCAGGGATTGATCGAAGATCTTCTGCCGGCCAACTATTGCGTCGAGGATGCCAATTACATTCTCGACTACTACCGGCGCACATCCGACAACCGGCTGCTTTATGGCGGCGGTATCGGATATGGCGGCAGCGATCCCGCCGACCTGACCGGCGTCATTCGTCCCAACATGCTCAAGACATTTCCGCAGCTGAAAAACACCAGGATCGATTTTGCCTGGAGCGGTAATTTCGCGCTGACGCTGACGCGCGTCCCGCACATTGGACGACTGTCGGAGAATATCTACTTCTCCCATGGCGATAGCGGCCACGGGGTTACGACCACCCAGCTTCTGGGCAAGATACTGGGCGAGGCAGTGGCGGGGCACGCCGGTCGTTTCGACGTCTGGTCGTCGCTGCCCAATTATCCCTTCCCGGGCGGCAAGACATTTCGCGTGCCGCTGACCGTGCTGGGTGCCTGGTGGTATGGTCTGCGCGACAGGCTTGGTGTCTGACAAGCCCGGCGCTCAGCGTTCAGAGCGCCGACAGCCCCTTGAAGGCATTGTCCACGATGGCTTGAGGCGTCGCATCGATGTTGACGGTCACCACGCCGTCCTCCCCGGATGGCGCTTCGAGCGTGGCCAACTGGGTCTTCAGCAGGGACAAAGGCATGAAGTGTCCGGTGCGCGCGCCCATGCGCTCGGTCAGAAGCGCTTCGCTACCTTCAAGATAGACAAATGCCAGTGGTCCGCCGCAGGCCTGGCGCAGCCGGTCACGGTAGATCTTCTTCAGTGCAGAGCACGAGACGACAATGCCGCCTGCCTCGTAACCCTTGCGCAGTTCTGCGCCAACGAGATCGAGCCACGGCCAGCGGTCGTCATCGTCAAGCGGCGTGCCTGCGGCCATTTTCGCAACATTGGCGGCTGGGTGCAGCTTGTCCCCCTCCATGAAAGGGATGCCAAGTCTGCCTGCGAGTTCTTCCCCGACGGTCGACTTGCCACAGCCGCTCACACCCATGACGATAATTGCTTTTTTCACGAAAAACTCCACATTCCCGGATCATCTTCCGTTGCATAGCGTATCAGCGTCATGATCGGAAATGGTTTTGCCCAGTTGTTCAACTTACAGGGCGACCCGACGGGCTGCCTTCGCCTCCAGCATCGATAGGGCGCTATGGATAAGAACCGCCAGCCCCGCCACGATCAGCCCTCCCTGCAGAATGAAGGCGAGGTTGTTGGATTGAAGCCCTGCAATGATGACTTCGCCGAGTGTGCGGGCCGCAACCGTTGAACCGATGGTGGCCGTCGAAAGGCTGATGACGGCCGATAGCCTGATACCCGCCAGAATGGACGGCAAGGCGAGCGGAAGCTCTATTCGCCAAAGTCTCTGCAGCCCGGTCATTCCGGCGCCACGCGCTGCCTCGCTCACAGGCGATGGAATGGTCGTGAGGCCCGTGACGGTGTTTTCGAAAATGGGCAGCAGAGCATATAAAAACAGCGCAATCAGCGTCGGCTTCTGGCCAAAGCCAATAATCGGGACGGCAAGTGCAAGCACGGCGACAGGTGGGAACGTCTGGCCGATATTGACGATGCTGCGTGAGAGGGGCAGGAACTCCGAGCCAAATGGTCTGGTGACGAGGATTGCCAGGCTCCCGGCAATCAGGATTGCGGCGCCAGTCGCCATGGCGACAATCGACAGATGCGATAGCGTCAGCGCCAGCAGGCTGGCCTGCGTGTAGATTGCGGGTGCGTTGGTCTGGACCAGCGGTTTGAAGAGCGGCTCGAACAGTTCGGGAAAACCGATGAAGGCGACGAGGGCTGCACAAAGCGCCGTCAGCAGAATGGGCGCTGTCGGGCTCTTCATACCTGTCCCGCCGCCCTGCTCAGCAAGGTGTCGCGCCGTATCAGCCCAGCCTTTTGACCGTCGGGCCGGATGACGGGAAGTGTCTCCCTGCCGGTCCACAACATCGCCGAGAGGGCATCGCGTTGGCTCATCGTCGTTTGCAGTGGCTCGCCCTCGGCATCGCCGGTTTCGACAATGTCTGCAACGGTGCCGACGGACAGGAGGCGCAAGGGTCTTTCCCGCTCGCCGATCATGGTTCGGACGAAATCCGATGCCGGTTTCAGCACAAGTTCGGCAGGCTTGCCATATTGGACAATCCTGCCCTGGTCCATGACGGCAATGCGATCCGCAAGGTGGAAGGCTTCATCCATGTCGTGCGTGACCAGCACGATGGTAACACCGAGCTTTCGTTGAATGGCAAGAAGATCGTCCTGCGCCTTCGCGCGAATGATGGGGTCGAGCGCACCGAATGGCTCATCCATCAGGAGAATATTGGGCTCTGCGGCGAGCGCTCTTGCGACGCCAACGCGCTGCTGCTGGCCGCCGGAAAGCTCGCCCGGGAAACGATTGGCATAAAGGGAGGGATCAAGCTGGAAAAGCTCGAGCAGGGCGGAAACCTTCGACTGGACGCGCTGCCCATCCCATCCGACCAGCTCCGGCACGGTTGCAATGTTCTGGGCGACGGTTCGATGCGGGAAGAGGCCATGACCCTGGATCGCGTAACCAATGCTGCGCCGAAGCTTGTAGCCCTGCATATCGAGGATATTCTGCCCGTCTATGCGGATCGTGCCGGAGGTTGGTTCGACCAGACGGTTGATCATGCGCAGAAGCGTCGTTTTGCCCGATCCCGATGTACCGACGATCACGGTAATGCTGCGCGCTTCCATCGTCAGCGATACATTGTCGACGACCCTGTTGCCGTCATAGTCCTTAACGAGATTTTCGACCTCGATCATGTGCTGCGTCCCCTTTTCAGGAATAGGCTGTCGATGAGCGCATCCAGCAGGATCGCAGCTGTAAAGCCGAGGATAACCGTGGGAAGGGTGCCCAGAAGGACAAGATCCATCGCCGTCTGCCCGATGCCCTGAAAGACGAACACGCCAAAGCCGCCGCCGCCTATGAGGGCGGCAATGGTTGCGAGGCCGATATTCTGGACAAGCACGATACGAATGCCGGTCAAGATGATGGGCAGCGCCAACGGAAAATCGATCTTCAGGAGCCTTTGCGCTGCGGTCATGCCAAGCCCGCGGGCGGCTTCCCTGACCGAGCCGGACACGCCGTCCAGCCCAACGACCGTGTTCGATACGATGGGCAGCAGCGAATAAAGGAAAAGCGCGACGAATGCCGGTGCCATCCCGATACCGCGAATGCCGATCTCGGATGCGCCGGGAATATTGGCGGCCATCCAGCCAAGAGGCGCGATCAGCAGGCCAAACAGTGCAATAGAGGGAATGGTCTGGACGATGTTGAGGCTGTTGAGCACGAAAGCCCGGAGCCGATTGATCTTGTAACACAGGACGCCCAGGGGCAGACCGACTGCGACCGCCGCAAGCAGTGACCCAAAGGCAAGCTGAAGGTGTCTTATCGCTTCCGTCCAGAAGATATCACGGCGGCTGCCATATTCCTTGATGATGGAAAGATCATCCCACCGCCCTGACGCAAGGACGATACCGGTGACAAGGAGCACCAGAACGAGAAGAATGACGCGTGTGACCGGTTTCGGTTTCAATCGGGCGATAGCGTCGGTCGCCATCACGATCAGGCCAGCAAGCAGCAGCCAGAATCCGCTTGCAGGCGAGACGCGGGCATAGCTGTTCCCGTCAGGGGTCAAATGCGTTGCGGCAAGACCGATCAGATAGGCGAGTGTCGACAGGCCGACCAATGCTGCCAGCAGCCGCAGCCGCGCATCCGTTCGGAAAAACGCGATGGCAACACAGGCTGCCAGCACCACGGAAAGGCAGGTGACGGCCAGACCTGGCATGGAGTTGACGAGGGAAATGCTCTCGCCCTGAACGATGCGGTTTGCCCGCAGGGTTGCAAAGGGCAGGGCCAGCGCCGCGTAACTGATCAGCGCGGCGATGAGCAGCCCGACCTTGTCGGGCTGGAATGGGAAGGATTTCGTGCTGCCCGCTAAGCGCTGCACCACCGACCCTACTGGACGAGGCCGTTTTTCGTCAGGAAGTCGAGTGCCACGGTCTTGGCCTGTTCTCCCCCAACCTGCACACGTCCGTTAAGCTCTTGCAGCGTCGCAAGATCCAGCTTTTCGAAGACGGGCTTCAACAATTGCTCGATATTGGGATGCTTCTTCAGCACTTCTTCGCGAATGATCGGTGCCGGTTGATAGACCGGCTGAACATTCTTGTCGTCTTCGAGAACGACCAGACCGGATGGTGCGATGCCGCCATCGGTACCATAGACCATGGCCGCATTGGCATTGTTTGTCTGGTTTGCCGCCGCCGCAATCGTTGCGGCAGTATCACCGCCGGAGAGCGTGATCAGCTGATCGGATTTCAGCGTAAAGCCATAGGTTTTCTGAAAGGCCGGTAGCGCCGCTGCGGAGTTGACGAATTCCGAAGACGCTGCGAGCACAAGCGAGCCGCCGCCAGAAACATATTTACCCAGATCGCTGAGCGTTTTCAGATTGTTTTTCTCGGCAACATCCTTGCGGATCGCGATGCCCCATGTGTTGTTGGCCGAAGACGGTGTCAACCAGACGATCTTGTTGGCGTCATAGTCGAGGGTCTTGGCTTCCTCATAGGCCTTTGCCGCGTCCTTCCAGAGCGGGTCGTCGGCCTTTTCGAAAAAGAAAGCGGCGTTGCCGGTATATTCCGGGTAGATGTCGATTTCGCCTGCAGTGATCGCTTTGCGGACAACCGGTGTGGCGCCCAGCTGAATCCGGTCCGTCGTCTCGATGTTGTTCTTCATCAGGACTGTCAGGATGATGCTGCCGAGGACGCTGCCCTCCGTATCGATCTTGGAGGATACGACGACCTGGGCCTGGGCAATGGACGCATAGAGTGCGAGTGCCAACCCGGCGCCGGTCAGCTTCATCAAACGCTTCATCAAACTCTCCAATCGGGTGGATGCGGACGCAAGGGCAGACCGGGCACAAATGCCCGGAATTACCGGTTCAGTGGGCGGTAACGAAATCGCGAGCGAGTTGGTTGCATCGCCGTCGCAATTTATTCTCACATGCGAAAATGAGTCTTGTGGCCACTCAGGAACTGGATGCCAAAAGGGGTTCGGGGCGCATGAGTGGCACCGAAGCGCCCGACCTAATCCTGCTTTCGCCTCGCATCCCGGCCCATGACGAGCGGCATGAGAACGGAAAGAAACAGCAGGCGCAGCACGTGATGAGAGCCGACATAGGCGGTATCTGCGTGCATCATGACAGCCATTGCGGCCATGGTTTCAAGTCCACCGGGTGAAAAGGCGATCATGACGGCATTCATCGGCACGCCGGTCAGTTTCGAGACCAGGACGGCGATGATGGAGGCCAGCAGCATGACGGCAATCGTCACGACGCCCCCGGCCACGAAGGCTTTGCGCATATCGCGCAGCGACGCGCGGGAAAAGCGGGTGCCAATAAGGCTGCCTAGCACGATATAGGTGGGTTGGCTCAGCCAGCTGGGAACGCCCCCGCTCGTCATGCCGGTAATGTGGGTGGTAATGGAAACGGCAACCCCGCCCAAAAGCAGGGCGGCTGGAAAACGCCACCGAAGAAAGATCCAGCCTACGGCAAGCGATGCAGCCACCGTCGCTGCCAGAATGGCCGGATGCATGGGCGCTGGCAGGATCGCAGGTTCAAGGCCGATCAGGTCGAGATATTCAACGATCAGGGGCACAGCCAGCGTCAAAGCCAGAACCCGCACGCTCTGGATGACGCTGACGGTCGCAAGATCGCTTCTCGTTTCCGCAGTCAGGCTGATGATGTAGCTGAGATGGCCGGGGGAAGCGCCAAGCATGGCCGTGGTGCGGTCATAGCCGAAGCCTCTCAAAATCCAGTAGGCAGCGTAGAGAAGCACGACAACCGTTGCCAGAACCGCCAGAAAGCTCAGCGGCCAGGTCTGCGCTGCCGCAATCACGTCAGGGGTTACGCTCGTTCCCATCGATATGCCGACGATCACGAAGGCTGCATTGCGCAGCAGCGTTGGAATGGAGAGCCGAAGTCCCAGAAGCCCGGCAAAGGTTACCGCAAGCGCGGGACCGCACAGAAAGGGGGCGGGAACGGCGAGAGCAAATGCCACGGTCGCGCCGATACCGCCGATAAGGGCGGTCAGGGCATAACTCAGGAGGTCTGGTCTGGAAATCATCGGGATAAAATCGGGAGGCTCTGCGGAATTCAGCTTCCCAGTTGCCCCTGTTGAGACCTGAAGGTCAACCTTTTAGCCGCAAATAAAAGCCCGCGACAGGGTATCGCGGGCTGTAGAACGCTATGATCTGGCGATCAGGCTGCTGGGGCTGTGGCGATTGCCGCTGTCGGGCGACGCTTTGCCATCGTGTCTTCCAAGCCCAGCAGGAAGCTGATCTGCGGACGTGCCTTGACGAGATCGTCGATGGAATACTGTGTCAGAACATCGAAGAACGCATTCAGCGCCTTACGAAGCGCGGAATTGAGACCGCAGCTGTCAACGAGTGGACATTCCACAGCACCTTCTTCGAAACATTCCGCCATGGCGAAGCTGTCTTCGGTGACTTTGACCACATCGAAAAGGCTGATCTTGTCCGCCGGCTTGCCGAGCTTGACGCCGCCGTTACGGCCACGAACGGTTTCCACAAGACCCGCCTTGTTCAGCGGCTGGAGGATCTTGAACAGGAACAGTTCAGACACGCCATAAGCCTTGGCAATTTCGGGAATGCGGCTCAGATTGCCATCATTGGCGGCGCAGTACATCAACATGCGGACGGCATAGTTGGTTTGTTTTGTCAGGCGCATGCTGGTCTCCGAACTCCATGAATGTGGAGTTATATAGTCGCTTTTTCACTTTAGAACAATTCCAGATTTAAAAAATTCCTAAACAGAATTTCACATCATCCGACTGCTCTGTTGACCGGTCATTCGATTCATGAACAAACAACTCAAGAATCTAATGTAGCGGAGGCATTTCCCATGGCAAGCGTGAAATCCCTAATTTATGCGGCGGTAGCGACGGCAGCCTTGACGAGTGGCACAATGTCCACAGCTTTTGCGGGTGGGGAGGTCAATATCTACTCCTATCGCCAGCCAGAGTTGATCCAGCCTTTGCTGGATGCCTTTACGAAAGAGACGGGAATCGAAACCAATGTCCTGTTTCTCGACAAGGGTCTGGTGGAACGGCTTCAGGCGGAAGGAGAGAATTCTCCTGCCGACATATTGCTGACCGTCGATATCGCGCGGCTGGTGGAAGCCAAGGAGGGAAAGGTAACGCAGCCGGTTCTAAACGATCCCGTGATCGAAAAGGATATTCCGGCCAACCTGCGTGATCCGGAAGGTGAATGGTTCGGCCTGACCACAAGGGGCAGGGTGGTCTACGCCTCCAAGGACCGCGTCTCCCAGAAGACTATCACCTATGAAGAGCTGGCCGAGCCAAAATGGAAGGGCAAGATCTGCATTCGTGACGGGCAGCATTCCTACAATATCGCGCTTTTTGCCTCGATGATTGCCCACCACGGCGTCGATTATACCCGCACCTGGCTGATGGCGCTCAAGAACAATCTTGCCCGCAGGCCAGACGGAACGGACCGCAGCCAGGCGAAATCCATCTATTCCGGTGAATGCGATATCGCGCTGGGCAATACCTATTATGTCGGGCTGATGCTGACCAATGAGCAGGAGCCGGAAGAAAAGGTCTGGGGCAATTCTGTCAGGGTCATCTTCCCCAATGCCGAGGATCGCGGCACGCACGTCAATATATCCGGCGTGGCGATGACGAAATATGCGCCCAACCGGGACAACGCACTAAAGCTGATGGAGTTTCTGGCCTCAGGCGAGGCCCAGGAGATCTATGCCCGTCAGGTCTTCGAATATCCGGTGCTGCCTGGCGCCCAGCCTTCTGATGTCGTCAAGAATTTCGGCCCGATCAAGCCGGACACGCTGTCATTGACCGAAATTGCCGCGCATCGCAGGCAGGCATCGGAACTGGTGGATGAGGTCGGGTTTAACGACGGCCCTTCGAACTGAGCCTTAGGCTCGGAGGAAGGAGCAACAGCGCCACCTTGCTCGTGGCGCTGGCAGTCCTGGTCAGCCGCGTTTGCGGCGAAGACGGATGACGACGTCGACATGGGCAATCTCCATGCCTTCCGGCGGCTCCGGCAGGTTGCCGATCTGGAGATTGTTGACGGGGATGTCGAGAACCTCGTTTTCACCTTCCACAAAGAAATGGTGATGATCCGAAACATTCGTGTCGAAATAGGTTTTCGCACCTTCAACGGCCAATACGCGGATAAGACCGGCTTCGGTGAACTGATGCAGCGTGTTGTAGACGGTTGCCAGAGAAATCGGCACGCCGGCGTTTACCGCCTCGTCATGCAACTCCTCGACGGTCAGATGCCGGTCCCCCTTGGCAAACAGGAGGTCGCCCAACGCCACCCGCTGCCGGGTGGGGCGAAGGCCGAAACGGCGCAACCTTGTTCCTATATCCAGTGTGGCGTCAAATGCCATGCAAAGCGGCCCCAAAAACCCATAAAATAAAGTCGATTGGGAATGCATATAACTTTTACGCGCAGTCCTTTCAATAGTTTCCGCTCTGTCGCTGCGCGGCAAATGGCTGCAAGGCGGTGGTTTTTGCAAATTTCCTCTGGTGAGGGCCTTACGCTTCCTGTATGCGGGCGCCATGTTTAGACAAGGTCTGCACCGCAAGGTCGAGTAACCAGATGTGCAAGCTGCCCTTGTGGCGCTTCATTTTGGACTTAACTTGCTCTACAGAAGTCGTTCAACAACTGGTCAACGGGGAAACGGAAGCAATATGGCAACGAGGCAATCCAGCTATAATTACGAGGAAATTCTGGCCTGCGGACGTGGCGAATTGTTCGGCCCGGGCAATGCACAGCTTCCTCTGCCTCCCATGCTCATGGTTCATCGCATCACCGAAATCTCGGAAACGGGCGGTGCTTTCGATAAAGGCTTCATCCGCGCGGAATATGATGTTTCCCCCGATGACTGGTATTTTCCCTGCCACTTTCAGGGCAACCCCATCATGCCGGGATGCCTTGGCCTTGACGGCATGTGGCAGCTGACCGGCTTCTTCCTTGGCTGGCTGGGTGAGCCCGGTCGCGGCATGGCGCTCTCTACGGGCGAAGTGAAGTTCAAGGGCATGGTTCGCCCGGAAACAAAGCTGTTGCAATACGGCATCGATTTCAAGCGCGTCATGCGCGGCCGCCTCGTTCTCGGCACCGCCGATGGCTGGCTGAAGGCCGATGGCGAAACAATTTATCAAGCGTCGGACCTGCGTGTCGGCCTGTCGAAAGAAAAGACCGCCTGATCCTCGACCTTTGCGATGGGCGGTTCACCCGCCATCCAGCAAAGACGTCAGTCGGCAAACAGAGAAAAGGTCAACTTCATGAGAAGAGTTGTAGTCACCGGCCTCGGTATTGTTTCATCGATCGGCAGCGATGCCGCAGAGGTTACGGCATCCTTGAGAGATGCGAAGTCGGGAATCTCGTTCTCACCTGATTTTGCCGAGCACGGCTTCAAGTGCCAGGTCTGGGGCAAGCCATCGCTTGATCCGACAGATCTGGTCGATCGTCGCGCCATGCGGTTCCTCAGCCAGGGCGGCGCATGGAACCATGTTGCCATGAAGCAGGCGATTGCCGATTCCGGCCTGGAAGAAAGCGTCATCAGCGGCAATGAGCGCACCGGCATCATCATGGGCTCCGGTGGACCTTCCACCCGCACCATCGTCGAGGCCTCCGATATCACGCTGAAGAACAACAGCCCCAAGCGCATTGGC
Organism: Rhizobium sp. Leaf311; assembly: GCF_001423445.1. Classification (NCBI taxonomy): domain Bacteria; kingdom Pseudomonadati; phylum Pseudomonadota; class Alphaproteobacteria; order Hyphomicrobiales; family Rhizobiaceae; genus Rhizobium; species Rhizobium sp. Leaf311. The sequence continues at coordinate 200,299 of NZ_LMNZ01000007.1, forward strand.
CCCTTTGCCGTGCCGAAGGCCATGTCTTCGACGGCTTCCGCCACGCTTGCCACATGGTTCAAGATCCACGGCGTCAACTACTCGATCTCTTCTGCCTGCTCGACCTCCGCGCATTGCATCGGCAATGCTGCCGAAATGATCCAGTGGGGCAAGCAGGATGTGATGTTTGCTGGCGGCCACGAGGATCTCGACTGGTCTATGTCCAACCTGTTCGATGCCATGGGCGCCATGTCGTCCAAGTACAACGATACGCCGTCGCTGGCGTCCCGCGCCTATGATGCCAACCGCGATGGTTTCGTCATTGCAGGCGGCGCAGGCGTGCTGGTTCTTGAAGAACTCGAACATGCCAAGGCCCGCGGCGCCAAGATCTATGCTGAAATTGTTGGCTATGGCGCGACCTCCGACGGTTACGACATGGTTGCGCCATCCGGTGAGGGCGCCGTGCGTTGTATGCGTCAGGCTCTGGCCACGGTGAAGGGCGACGTCGACTACATCAACACCCACGGAACATCGACACCTGTTGGCGACAGCAAGGAAATCGGTGCGATCCGGGAAGTTTTTGGCGATAAGATTCCGCATATTCAATCCACCAAGTCGCTGACGGGTCACTCTCTGGGCGCTGCGGGCGTGCAGGAATCCATCTACGGCCTGTTGATGATGCAGGAGCGTTTCATCGGCGAAAGCGCGCATATCGAGACGCTCGATCCGGAATTCGAAGGCGTGAACATTGTTCGCAAGCGCATCGATAACGCGAAGATCGATACGGTTCTTTCGAACTCCTTCGGTTTTGGCGGCACGAACGCCACGCTCGTCTTCCAGCGCTACAACGGATAACTGCCCATGAATGGCATCATGCAGGGAAAGCGCGGCCTCATCATGGGCGTCGCCAACAACCATTCCATCGCCTGGGGCATTGCCAAGGCGTTGGCCGGGCAGGGCGCTGAACTGGCTTTCACTTTTCAGGGCGAAGCCTTGGGCAAGCGCGTCAAGCCGCTTGCCGCTGAACTGGGATCCGACTTCATCGTCCCCTGCGATGTCGAAGATATCGCGTCTGTCGATGCGTTGTTTGAAGCCGTGCGTGAGCGTTGGGGTTCGCTGGATTTCGTCGTCCACGCCATCGGCTTTTCCGACAAGAATGAGCTGAAGGGCCTTTACGCCGATACGACGCGGGAAAACTTCAGCCGTACCATGGTGATCTCCTGCTTCTCCTTCACCGAAATCGCAAAGCGTGCCGCAGCGCTGATGACGGATGGCGGGTCCATGCTGACCTTGACCTATAATGGATCGCAGCGGGTCATCCCCAATTACAACGTCATGGGCGTGGCCAAGGCAGCACTCGAGGCGTCGGTGCGGTATCTGGCTGCTGACTACGGTCCGAAGGGCATTCGTGTGAATGCCATCTCCGCTGGCCCCGTGCGCACACTTGCCGGCGCCGGTATTTCGGACGCGCGCGCGATCTTTTCGTGGAATCAGAAAAACGCGCCCATGCGTCGTACGCCCGATATCGATGATATCGGCGGATCGGCACTCTACCTCCTGTCGAATCTCTCGCGGGGCGTCACGGGCGAATGCCACTATGTCGATGGCGGTTTCAACATCACCTCGATCCCGACACTCGACGTGCTTCACAATGCTGACAGCGAATAGCTGACGTCTCATCACCTTCAAAGGCCCGGCTCAGCCGGGCTTTTTTGTGTCACCGGTCGGCTGGCGCAAAGCCAAAGAGCTCTTCCGGATTCGTGACGAGCGCTCTGTAGCGCGCCTCCCCGGATGGCAACCAGGACAACACCGTGTCGAGAAGTGCTGCATCGTCTGGATAGTCAGCCGTCGTTTTTGCGTTGTTATGCGGCCAGTTCGTGCCCCAGATGATGCGTTCGGGCGCGTGCGCGGCCATCGCCCGTGCAACAGCGGCGATATCCTCGAAATCGGGGCCTCCGGACCGGCTGGATTCATAGCAGCCTGCGAATTTGAACCAGCAGCGGCCGCGATCGATCAGTCGCTTCAGTGCCTCGATTTGCGGGCTATCGGGCGTAACGCCCGCAAAGAATTTTCCGTGATGATCGAAAATCCAGCGGCTCTTGAGGCCGGAAAGGCGCTGTTCGTGTTCAAGCAGCCGCGACCCATCGAACTGAATCGCAATACACCAGCCAAGCTGGCTTGCCATATCGTCCACCTCTTCCAGATGTGAAAGATCGACGGCACCGCCCGGAAGGTCCATGATACGCGCGCCCACCACGCCAGCTTCGGCAAGCTCCTGCAACTGGTCCGGAGAGGTCTGGCGGGTAATGACGGCCACGCCTTTTGCCGCGGGCCCCATGGCGCGAAGACAGGCAACCAGGTTGCCATTGTCGCGCTGATGGGCGTTGCCCTGGGTAATGACGACCCGATCAATCCCAAGCCATTGCATCAGCCGGCGGTATTCCTCGGGACCGGGTGCATCCTCGGGCAGGGGAGGCCCGCCCTCTTGTCCGGGAAACTCCGGCAGATACATGTGCATCTGCGTATCGATCGTACCTTTCGGCAGAGCGATACCCGGCTGCCTGCCCTCGAATGTTCTGATGATTGTCATGACGTCTCCGCTCCTTCGGCACGACTGGGTGGGGCTAGGGGAGTGTCGATCTGGCCGCTCTTGCTGCGACCTAGCGGTCTACGTGCCGCAGCATTGCCCGGTACCGCTGCTGGCTGCCCTTGAGGTGCTGTCGCATCGCTTCGCGCGCTGCCGAGGAATCGCCATCGGAGATGGCATTGACGATCGTCTCATGTTCATTCTGCAGCTGGTTGAGATAGGCCGCCGCAGATTTTTCCGATTGCGATGCCCGAAGTGCCGCACGCGGAATGACGTTTTGCCCCATCACCTCAAGGAATTCGCGAAAACGCGGATTGTTTGTGGCATCGGCAATGGCGAGGTGAAGCTTGAAGTCGGCCTCTGCGGTTGGTTGTCCCTTCTCGATACAGTCCTGTACGACGGAAAGACAGCGCATGATCGCCTCTTCCTGAGCAGGGGATCTGCGAATGGCAGCCAGTTCCGCCGCTTCCGTTTCGACAGCGGCGCGCAACTCCAGCAGCTCAATGATGGATGAAATGCGGTCGTGGTCCACATCCTGAAAAGGCTGCGCCTGCTGCGCGGGAAGGGCCAGCACGAATATGCCCGCTCCGTGTCGGGCTTCCACCAGCTTGTCGGCTCGCAGCGCCGCCACAGCCTCACGTACGACGGTGCGGCTGACCTTATACATCTCGGTCAGGCCTGCTTCGCTTGGCAATTTGTCACCCTGTTTGTATTCGCCCGAAAGGATTGCATGACGCAAGGCGTCGGCGGTCTGGGTGACGAGCGAACCGCCCGCGCGGCCGATCGATGACTGTTCTTTCGTGCTGCCTTCGATGTTTTCGTTCAAGCTGGCCACCCATCACTCCAGGCAATATTGAGGCGTGTTTCCGCGACCTCGACTTTAATTTTCCCGCGCAAATATCCCGTAATTCCACGCAATAGGCAATATTTATATTATTTCCAGAGGATATTGATATGAGGTCCTGAAGGCTTTGGTCGTCTGGAAATCGTTTCATCGAAGCAATGCGATGTTTTCGTGCAAGAAAATGTAAACGAAGCCGTCATATGCTTTGTCTCGCATAAACGCTTTCGGGCAGAAATGCTTTCCTGTCATGAAGATTGAAAAAGCTCGATGCGATTACTTGTTTCGAAAGCCAGACTTGCCCGGCGCTTCGCGGCTTCGCGCGAGGGGGCGGCAGCGATAGAGTTTGCCATTCTGGCAATTCCCTATTTTCTCGTTGTCTTCGCCATCATCGAGACCTTTCTGGCGCTGGTGGGCGAGCAGCTGGTGACCAACGCGACAGATACGCTGGCACGCAAGCTGCGCACCGGACAGATTTCCAACACCATCACCCGCGAAGACTTCAGAAAACAGTTCTGCGCCGAAGTTTCCATTCTCATCACCTGCTCGGCCGATGAAATCAGAACACCGCAGAAGCTTTATATCGATCTGAGGCGGTTCAACGCTTTTGCGGATATTCCAAAAAACATCGCGCTCGTTCCAAACGGACAGTATTTCGATCTCGATACGTCGGCTTTCGGCTTTTCACCAGGAGGTCCGTCATCCATCAACATGTTGCGGGTCTATTATCGCTGGCCGGTCATCACAGATCTGGTTCGTCCCTATCTGACGAAAATCCGCCCGTTGGACGGGTCGATGCCATCCCACTTTCTGATCGTTGCAACGGACGCCTTCCGCAATGAAGCCTATCAGTGAGCGCCGACAGATGATGACACGGTCAAAAAAGATGCTGAGCGCGCTTGGCCGAACGCTGAACAGGCTCAAAGGTGATCGTCAGGGGTTGGGCGCGGTTGAATTCGCGATCATCTTCCCGATCCTGCTTTCGCTTTATATCACGGCCTTTGAGCTGACGATCGGCTTTAGCGTCTATAAGCGGGCAACGCGCGCAGCCGGAGCGATAGCCGATCTGGTTTCGCAGCCGCAGACGGTCAACAAGGCCTATCTCGCCACGATGACGGACGTGGCATCGGCTGTTTTCGCCCCCTACCAGACCACCGGGATGACGTTGAAGATCAGCGGTATCCAGATCGACGCGAACAAGGTCGCCAGGATCGCCTGGTCATGGGAACAGAGCGGAAAGCCGGCCTACAATGAAGGTACGATTGTCAGCATTCCCAATAACTTCAAGCAGGCGAACGGCTTCATCATTCACTCCGAACTGACGATCCCTCATTCCCTGCTGATGTTCATGTCCTCGCTGTCATCGACGATAACGCCGATAACCATCAGCCGGGACTACTATTTCGCCAAGCGCGAAGCTGACCCCATCACCTGTGGCGATTGCTGACAGCAATTTCAGTCTCGATATTCTTTTCGGACAATAGAACACCGCAGAGTGGTCGTCACTCTGCGGTGTTGATTGCCGATATTCACTCGGACGGCATGTCCAGCGTGCGGCTGAAATACAGCGCGACGATGGTGCAGACGGCGCCAGACAGAAGATAGATACCGACTGCGAAGAGTCCGAACTTGGACGAGAAGCCAAGAGCCACGAGTGGTGCAAAGCCCGCACCGATCAGCCAGGAAATATCCGACGTCAGCGATGCACCCGTGTAGCGATATTCACGGCTGAAGCGGGACGCCAGCGCACCACCCGATTGACCGAAGGACAGGCCGAGCAGGGCAAAGCCGATCAGCACGAAGAGATAACGTCCGATGTCACCCGAGGCCAGCAGCACCGGCGCTGCAAAGCTGAAGATGGCAATCAGGGCTGCCGCGATGCCGATCAGCTTGCGGCGACCGATCTTGTCGGACAGTACGCCGGAAACGACGATCATGCCGCCAGCGATAATGGCGCTGACGAACTGGACGAACAGGAAGTCGGACACTCTCTGGCTGGTGTTGAGCGAAACCCAGCTCAAGGGAAATACGGTCACAAGGTGAAACAGCGCGAAGCTCGCAAGCGGCACGAAGGCGCCGGTCAAGACAACGCGGGACTGATTGCGCAGCATCTGGAACATGGGCTTGGGCTCAAGCTCATGCTGTTGCAGCATGGTCTGGAACTCGGGCGTCACGATCATGCGCAGGCGGGCAAACAGGGCGAGCACGTTGAGAGCCAAAGCCACGAAGAAGGGGAAGCGCCAGCCCCAGGCGAGGAATTCCGGATTGGAAAGCTGCGTCGTGAAGATGATGAAGAAGGCACTGGCAAGGCCAAAGCCCATGGCGGCACCAAGCTGCGGCATCATCGCATACCAGCCACGCTGTCTTTCCGGCGCGTTCATGGCCAGAAGCGACACGAGGCCATCCCATGCGCCACCGAGGCCAATACCCTGACCTATGCGGAACACGGCCAGCAGGATGGGCGCTATCATTCCGGATTCGGCGTAAGACGGCAGGAAGCTGATGGCCATGGTGGAGCCGCACAGCGTAAACAGGGCAGCTGTGAGTTTCACGCCGCGACCAAACTTCCGGTCTATCTGGAGGAAGATGAGCGAGCCAATCGGGCGGGCGATGAAGGCAAGCGAGAATACCGCAAAAGAATAGAGGGTCGCGGTAAGCGGATCGACGAAAGAGAAGAAGACGTGAGGGAAAACAAGTGCCGAGGCGATGGCATAGACGAAGAAGTCAAAAAACTCAGTCATTCTTGCCAGGATGACCGCAATCGTGATGCGGTCCGGATCGACAGCGACAGGCGCTTTGGCTTGGCCGTTTATCTGATTTCCGTCTTTGTAAGATGAGGCCGTGTCGACATAACTCATAAAATTCCCTCCTGCGTATGGTCTTGCCATGTCAGTAACGCGCACGGCTCCTCATCCGTTCACATCACTGCGGCGGATTGTCACACACGGGTTTCACCTCGTCAAATGAAGTTTGTCGCCAAGGGTTGCCCAAAGGGCATCCTGTGAGATAATGCAGCGACTTCTGCATAAAAGGCCGATTTCTGGTAGCCGCGATGAGCGCGGTCAGAAACTTATGTTGCACCGCGACAAACTACCTCATGTCATTTATGACGTTTGCTAAGTATACGCCACAATACCCAAAACAGTACGAGTCCCAAAACGTGCGCACGCTTATGAAATTACCCCCAGCCCTCGTGGCTATTTCGTCCATGCTGCTCCTGAGCGGCTGTGACCTCGTTGTGATGAATCCATCCGGAGACATCGCCGTCCAGCAGCGAGATCTCATCATCACCTCTACGGTCCTGATGCTGCTGATCATCGTTCCGGTTCTGGCGCTCACCCTGTTCTTCGCCTGGAAGTACAGAGAGTCTGCCAAGGCCGAGGATTATGATCCCGAGTGGCACCATTCCACGCGTCTGGAAATGGTTATCTGGTCCGCTCCGGTGGCGATCATTCTCATGCTTGGCACGGTGACGTGGATTTCGACACACCGTCTGGATCCTTATCGCCCGATCGAGCGGATCGACGAAGACCGTCAGGTGACGGCCGACATGAAGCCGATCACGGTCGAAGTCGTCGCCATGGACTGGAAGTGGTTGTTCTTCTATCCAGAGCTGGGCATTGGCAGCGTCAATGAATTTGCAGCACCGGTCGACGTGCCGATCAACTTCAAGATCACCGGCACGACGGCGATGAACTCGTTCTTCGTTCCGGCGCTTGCGGGGCAGATCTATGCCATGGGTGGCATGCAGACCAAGCTGCACGCGGTCATCAACAAGCCGGGCGTCTATGACGGCTTTTCGGCCAACTTCTCCGGTCCCGGCTTTTCGCACATGCGCTTCAAGTTTCATGGCTTGAGCCAGGAAGGCTTTGACCAGTGGGTTGCCAAGGCCAAGGAAGGCGGCAAGGGCTTCGGCCGCATGGAATATCTGGAGTTTGCCAAGCCGAGCGAGCGTGAGCCGGTGCAGTATTTCGCCAATGTCGATCCTGAGCTTTACGACGCAATCCTCAACCGCTGCGTCGAACCCAACAAGCTGTGCATGCGTGACATGATGCATATCGACGCCAATGGCGGCGGCGGCAAGGAAGGTATCGATGTTGCCAAGGCGCTGAACTCTGTCGTCTGCACGCCTCTTTCGCCTTACGGCGTGGCGTCCGGTCCGCAGTCTCTGCCAGCAGCGATCGAAGGCCAGACATTCCAGCCGGCTGCTCTGCCTGCTGACACGAAAGCGCAACTGCAGCCCGCCAGCAAAAGCGCTGGCTGACCAGGTGAATTGCATGGGGGCGTGCGCGGCACTCGCGCAGCCCTGAGCGTCGGATCGTCCGGTGCGTAAATTCAATGATGTGGAGTGATTGTTGTCGTCCCGTTGGACGGCTGCGCTCCAGAAAATCGCAAGAGGCTAAAATGGTCGTCAATACCGATCAAACGTCGTTCCTTTTCGGGAAGCTGACGTGGGAGTCAATTCCCCTCCATGAGCCAATCCTGATCGTGACCTTTGCGGTCGTGGCCCTTGGTGGGGCCGCCCTTCTGGGTGCGATCACCTATTTCCGGCTCTGGGGCTATCTCTGGAAGGAATGGTTCACCAGTATCGATCACAAGAAGATCGGTATCATGTACATCATTCTCGCCCTCGTGATGCTGATGCGCGGCTTTGCCGACGCCATCATGATGCGTCTTCAGCAGGCCATCGCATCCGGCGGTTCGGAAGGCTATCTCAACCCGCACCACTATGACCAGATCTTCACCGCCCACGGCGTGATCATGATCTTCTTCATGGCGATGCCGATGATCACCGGCCTGATGAACTACATCATTCCGTTGCAGATCGGCGCGCGTGACGTGTCGTTCCCGTTCCTCAACAACTTCTCGTTCTGGATGACGACTGCCGGTGCCATCATCACCATGATCTCGCTGTTCATCGGTGAATATGCGCAGACAGGCTGGCTCGCCTATCCGCCACTGTCGGGCATTCAGGGCAGCCCGAGTGTGGGTGTCGACTACTATATCTGGGGATTGCAGATCGCCGGTGTGGGAACGACCCTGTCAGGTATCAACCTTATCGCCACCATCATCAAGATGCGCGCACCGGGCATGACCATGATGCGCCTGCCGATCTTCGTGTGGACCTCGCTGTGTTCCAACATCCTGATCGTGGCCTCCTTCCCGATCCTGACCGGAACGCTCGCACTTCTGACGCTCGATCGCTACGTCGGCACGAACTTCTTCACCAACGACCTTGGTGGAAATCCGATGATGTATGTCAACCTCATCTGGATCTGGGGTCACCCTGAAGTCTATATCCTCGTGCTGCCTGCCTTCGGCATTTTCTCGGAAATCGTTTCGACCTTTTCCAACAAGCGCCTCTTTGGCTATGCCTCGATGGTGTATGCGACGGTGGTCATCACCATTCTGGCCTATGTCGTGTGGCTGCACCACTTCTTCACCATGGGCTCGGGCGCCAGCGTCAATGCCTTCTTCGGCATTACCACGATGATCATCTCGATCCCCACGGGCGCGAAGATCTTCAACTGGCTCTTCACCATGTACAAGGGCCGCATCAAGTTCGACGTTCCCATGCTGTGGGCCATCGGCTTCATGATCACCTTCGTCATCGGCGGCATGACCGGCGTTCTTCTCGCCGTGCCTCCAGCGGACTTCGTGTTGCACAACTCGCTGTTCCTGATCGCCCACTTCCACAACACGATCATCGGCGGCGTCGTCTTTGGTGTTCTGGCCGGTATTGCCTACTGGTTCCCGAAGGCCTTCGGCTATCGTCTGGATCCATTCTGGGGCAAGCTGTCCTTCTGGTTCTGGTTCGTCGGCTTCTACTTCGCCTTCATGCCGCTCTATGTTCTCGGCCTGATGGGCGTGACCCGCCGCCTCAGCCAGTTCGAAGACACCTCGTTGCAGATCTGGTTCATCGTCGCTGCCTTCGGTGCATTCCTCATCGCACTCGGCATCGCCTCCTTCATCATCCAGCTCATCGTCAGCTTCCTGCGCCGTGAAGAGTTGCGTGATGTCACCGGCGATCCCTATGGCGGTCGTACACTGGAATGGTCCACCTCTTCACCGCCGCCTGCCTACAACTTCGCTTTCACGCCGGTCGTGCATGAAATCGATGCCTGGGCGCATATGAAGAAGCACGGTGCAGAACGCCCGGTCGATGGCTTCATCCCCATCCACATGCCGAAAAACACCGGCACTGGCGTGATCATCAGCGCGATCAGCGTCGTGCTCGGCTTCGCACTGGTGTGGCACATCTGGTGGCTGGCAATCGTCTCGATGGTTGCGATCATCGCGGTCTCCATCGCCCACACCTTCAACTACAATCGCGACTATTACATCCCGGTTTCGGATGTGACGGAAGTCGAAGCAGAACGTACGAAGCTGCTGGCAACTCAGGCGTAACAGAATGTCTCAAGCACCTGCCCAGAGCGCCGATGGCGCAGAAAAGCCGGTCTTCTACCTGAAGGAAGACCACCACCCGGAAAACGGTACATCCATCGGTTTCTGGCTGTACCTGATGAGCGACTGCCTTATCTTCGCAACGCTCTTTGCAACCTATGCCGTCGTCGGCCGCAGCTATGCGGCCGGTCCTTCCGGCGCAGATCTGTTCGATCTCAAGCTGGTGGCGATCAACACGGCCTTCCTGCTTCTGTCCTCCATCACCTATGGCTTCGCCATGCTGGAGGCAGCCAAGAAGAACGTCAACACGACGCTGGTGTGGCTGGCCATTACCGGCCTGTTCGGCCTCGCCTTCCTCGGGCTTGAACTTTACGAGTTCTCCCACCTGATCCACGAGGGTGCAACGCCGCAGCGCTCCGCCTTCCTGTCGGCCTTCTTCGCGCTGGTCGGCACGCACGGTCTGCACGTCACCTTCGGCGTCATCTGGCTGGTGACGCTGATGGTGCAGGTCAAGAAGTTCGGCCTGCATCCTGAAAACATGCGTCGCCTGACCTGCCTGTCCATGTTCTGGCACTTCCTCGACGTGATCTGGATCGGCGTCTTTTCCTTTGTCTATCTGGTTGGAGTTCTGTGATGGGTTCGAACGCACACGACCATAGCCACGCGCATGATCACGGTCATGATCACCACCACGACAGCGGTGAGGATCACGGTTCCTTCAAGAGCTACATGATCGGCTTCATTCTCTCGGTCATCCTGACGGCAATACCCTTCTGGCTGGTCATGGGTGATGTCATCGAAAACCGCACGACAACCGTGATCGTCATCATGATCTTCGGCGTCATCCAGGTTTTCGTGCACATGATCTACTTCCTGCACATGAACACCAAGTCGCAGGGAGGCTGGACCTTCATGTCGCTGCTGTTCACGCTAGTCGTCGTCATGATCACGCTCGTCGGTTCGCTCTGGGTCATGTACAACATGAACAAGAACATGATGCCGACCATGACGATGGAGCAGATGCGCAACATGCCGTAACCGGCATCGCGGCAACCTTCTGGCGGCCCGCGCAACAAGCGGGCCGCTCTTCTCCGAGAGACACAAAACCCCATGAATCGGAGATCGGATTCATGGGGTTTTCTGTTGAGCGGGAAAGCTCGAATGACCATTCAAAATGAAAATACGCCGCGCAGGGGCATCCGCCCTGCGGCCATCGTCGTTATCCTCATGACCGTTGTGCTGACCGGTTGCCTTTTGGCGCTCGGCACATGGCAGGTCAACCGGCTGGCATGGAAGCGGGACCTGATTGCCAATGTCGAGGAGCGTGCGCACGCCGCCCCCGTGGAGGTGCCTGCGGTTAGCGAATGGACTGCCATGACCGACCCATCGCAATACGAATATCGCCGCGTCCACCTGTCCGGCACATTCCGCCATCGCGACGAGGTGCAGGTCTATACGGTCTCCGATCTCGGCCCCGGCTACTGGGTGCTGACGCCGCTGCAACGGGATGATGGTTCCTCCGTCATCGTCAACCGCGGCTTCGTGCCGACCGAAAAGCGCGAGCCGTCTACGCGTCCGCAAGGCGAGGTCGAAGGCCGTGTCGATGTTGTTGGTTTGATGCGCGCGCCTGAGACCGGCGGGCTTTTCCTGCGCACCAACGATCCGCAGAACAATCGCTGGTATTCGCGCAATATCGCCCAGATTGCCGAGACCAGACAGATCGCGAATGCCGCACCCTTTTACGTCGATGCTGATGCAACGCCCAATCTGGGCGGGCTTCCCATCGGCGGCAAGACCATGCTGACCTTCCCCAACAATCACCTGTCCTATGCCATTACCTGGTATATCCTGGCAGGCATGGTCGTGGCTGCGGGCTGGTACGTCACGCGTAATCTTAATGCGCCGAAGGCAGGCAGAGCCGGTGATCCGGCGTCCGACGCACAAGACAGTGCTTAAAGAAAGCGTTTCCCCTTTTCTCCCGCGGTGATTATATCACTCGTTTGTTATCGCGGCCCTCTGCGCCGCGCTTTTTGTGGTGACGCATGGCACGGGCCTTTCTTCTCGTTCTTGATTCCTTCGGCGTGGGTGGCGCGCCGGATGCCGAGCAATATGGTGATCTCGGTTCCAACACGCTTGGGCATATCGCGGAATTCTGTGCGGCCGGTGCTGCCGATCGCGCAGGCCTGCGCTCCGGCCCCTTGAAGCTGCCGAACATGTCGGCGCTTGGGCTTTTGAATATCGCCCATCTCTCGAGCGGAGAGGCGCCAGCGGGAATGGAGCCGCCGGAACGCATCTATGGCATTCACGGCTGCGCCAATGAGGTTTCCAAGGGCAAGGACACTCCGTCGGGCCATTGGGAAATTGCAGGGACACCGGTGCGCTTCGACTGGGGCTACTTCCCGACGGAAGGTGACGCCTTCTCGCCCGAACTGGTCGAGGCCATCTGCGAACAGGGCGAGGTTCCCGGCATTCTCGGCAATTGCCATGCATCCGGGACCGAAATTATTGCCCGCTTCGGCGCCGAGCACATCCGTACCGGCAAGCCCATCTGTTATACCTCCTCGGACTCGGTGTTTCAGATCGCCGCCCATGAGCAGCATTTCGGGCTGGAGCGTCTGATCGCTTTTTGCCAGACGGTGCGCAAACTGGTCGATCCCCTGAATATCGGCCGCGTCATTGCTCGGCCATTTACCGGCGAAACCGTTACCACGTTTGAGCGAACCGGCAATCGCCGCGATTTTTCCGTTCTGCCGCCGGAACCGACCCTGCTCGACCGTCTGGTGGAAATGGACCGCAAGGTTCTCGCCATCGGCAAGATCGGCGATATCTATGCGCATCAGGGTGTTTCCCGCGTCATCAAGGCCAATGGCAACGAGGCGCTGATGGATGCGACATTGCAGGCGATGGAAGAGGCCGAAAACGGCGATCTCGTCTTCACCAATTTTGTCGATTTCGACATGATCTATGGCCACCGCCGCGATGTGGCAGGTTATGCCGCAGCACTCGAGGCATTCGACGCCCGTCTGCCGGAAATTCACCGCAAGATGCATCCGGGCGATATCGCCATTCTTACCGCCGACCATGGCTGCGACCCGACATGGCGCGGCACGGACCATACGCGTGAGCGAGTGCCGATCATGGCCTTCGGCCCCGGCATTCGTGAACGCAATATCGGGATACGCTCGAGCTTCGCCGATATCGGCGAAAGCATCGCCTCCCATCTCAGCATCCCAACCGGCCGCCACGGCAGGAGTTTCATGTGACGTCGCATTTGTTGAAAGCAGAAATCCACTGCCATCTGGAAGGTGCCGCCCCGCCCGCGCTGGTGGCAATGCAGGCCCGGAAATACGGCATCGACAGCAGCAGCTTCCTGCGCGATGGCGCCTATATCTGGACCGATTTTGCCGAATTCATCCGCTGTTATGACGCCGTGGCGCAAGTCTTCAAGACCGAGGAAGATTACGCGCTTCTGACCGAGACCTATCTGACCGAACTGGCCGGTGAAAACACCATCTACAGCGAACTCATCATTTCGCCCGATCACGGCGACCGCATATGCCTGGGCGCGGATGCCTATCTCTCCGGCATCGCTGCAGGCATTGCGGCGGCAAAGGAAAAGACCGGCATCGAGGCGCGCATCATCGTTACCGGCGAGCGCCATTTCGGCCCGGACAGCGTGATTGCCGCTGCGGAATATGCGGCGCGCGTCAAACACCCGCTGATAACGGGCTTCAACATGGCGGGCGAAGAGCGGATGGGCCGGGTGGCGGATTATGCCCGTGCCTTCGATATCGCCCGCGATGCCGGGCTGGGGCTGACCATTCATGCGGGCGAAGTCTGCGGCGCGTTCAGCGTGGCCGATGCGCTCGATCTTATCAAACCACAGCGGATCGGCCATGGTGTGCGCGCCATCGAAGACGATGCATTGGTGGCGCGGCTGGTGGAACTCGGCACGGTGCTGGAAGTCTGCCCCGGCTCCAACATCGCGCTCAACGTCTACCCGGATTTCGAAAGCCACCCCTTGAAGCGTCTTCGCGATGCGGGCGTGCGCGTCTGCATCAGCTCCGACGACCCGCCGTTTTTCCACACCTCGCTGGCGCAGGAATATGAGATTGCCCGGCATGCCTTCGGTTTCAGCGATGCGGAGATCGATGCCATGACCCGCACCTCGCTGGAGGCTGCGTTCGTGGACGAGGAAACGCGGGCGCGACTTCTGGCGAAGCTGGATGCGCACGCAACCGCCTGAGCATCGATCAAGCGAAGGCAGGGCAAAATGCGCTTCCGGTCTTGCGAAATCCCCTCATTCGGTGAAATACAGAAAACATCATAGATCAGAGAAAAGGCCAGTTTTCATGGACGGCGTCACCGTTATCGATCATCCGCTCGTGCGGCACAAACTTACCATCATGCGCAAGAAGGAAACTTCCACGGCAGGCTTTCGCCGCCTGCTGCGCGAAATTTCCACGCTTTTGTGCTACGAGGTCACGCGCGATCTGGAAATGACGATGGAAACCATCGAAACGCCGATGCAGACCATCGAAGCGCCGGTTCTGGAAGGCAAGAAGCTTGTCTTCGCTTCCATCCTTCGCGCTGGCAACGGCCTTCTGGAAGGAATGCTCGAACTCGTTCCCTCCGCTCGCGTCTCGCATATCGGCGTCTATCGCGATCATGACACACTGGAAGCGGTGGAATATTACTTCAAGGCACCGGAAAATCTCGATGCCCGCCTGATCATCGTTGTCGATCCGATGCTGGCAACCGGCAATTCGTCCATCGCCGCTGTCGAGAAGCTGAAGGAACGCGGCGCAAAGAATATGCGCTTCCTCTGCCTGCTGGCCGCCCCGGAAGGTATCAAGAACTTCCGCGAAGCCCACCCGGATGTTCCAATCTACACCGCCGCCATCGACAGCCACCTCAATGAGCAGGGCTATATCATGCCCGGCCTGGGTGATGCGGGCGACCGCATGTACGGCACCAAGTAATCAAATTTCGAAGTCTATCGGACTGCTTGTTATCAGCATCCGTCAGAAACGCCGCCCAAAAGCGGCGTTTCTGCTTTTTCAAGCCGGAACGGCATTGACGGAAAGATCAACCCCAATTGCTACGGCTGCTGCCGAGTTCACCTCAGGCCGATCGGCGAAGCGATAACCCTTTTCCAGCAGTCGCTGCGTGAATTGCTTGTTGTAAAGGAAGCAGAAAATCAGTTGCGCGATCCCACAGCTGAAAATCGCCAGAAAAAAATGCAGCACGGCAACTCCCAGTTCGCCCCTGATGAGTGGAACGAACCAGCCGAAGAATAAGTATGTCCATGAAAAACCGTAGAAGCCCTTTCTCAGGACGCCATTTTCATTGTTTTTCATCATAACTGTTTTAGCCATTCAAATAATCCTTTCTGAGAAAATGAAGCGATAGAAAGGAATTATGAAAATACGAATTAAGTCCTGATAACAAAAAAAGGCGACCTTAAAAGATCGCCTTTCTTGTAAGAAAAATGAAACGATTACATCGAAACTACTTCATCGTCGGCATGACGAATTCTGCGCCGCTCTTGATGCCGGACGGCCAGCGCGCCGTGACCGTCTTGGTCTTCGTCCAGAACTTGATCGAGTCGGTGCCGTGCTGGTTGAGATCGCCGAAGCTCGAAGCCTTCCAGCCGCCGAAGGAGTGGTAGGCCAAGGGAACCGGGATCGGAACGTTGATACCGATCATGCCGACATTCACGCGGCTGGCAAAGTCGCGGGCCGCATCGCCATCACGGGTAAAGATCGCGACGCCGTTGCCATATTCATGCTTCATCGGCAGCTCAAGCGCGTCCTCGTAGTTCTTGGCGCGAACGACGGACAGAACCGGTCCGAAGATTTCCTGCTTGTAGATGTCCATGTCGGTCGTGACATGGTCGAACAGGCAGCCGCCGACGAAATAGCCGTCTTCATAACCCTGAAGCCTGAAATCGCGACCATCGACCAGAAGCTTTGCGCCCTGTTCGACGCCGCTGTCGATCAGTCCCTTGACGCGGGTCTGTGCTTCCTTCGTCACCAGCGGGCCCATATCGGCCTTGTCATCGGTGTAAGGGCCGATCTTCAGCGCCTCGATCTGCGGAATGAGCTTTTCGACGAGGCGATTTGCGGTTTCCTCGCCAACGGGAACGGCGACGGACACAGCCATGCAACGCTCACCGGCAGAACCGTAGCCCGCACCCATCAAGGCGCTGACAGCCTGGTCGAGATCGGCATCCGGCATGATGATCATGTGGTTCTTCGCACCACCGAAGCACTGGGCGCGCTTGCCGTTCATGGCTGCCGTGCCATAAACATAGCGTGCGATTGGGGTCGATCCGACAAAGGATATTGCGCCGATGTCAGGGTTGGTCAGCAAGCCGTCAACCGCGCTCTTATCGCCATTGATGACATTGAGGATACCGGCTGGAAGGCCAGCTTCCATCATCAGTTCCGCTAGACGGATAGGCAAAGACGGATCGCGCTCCGAAGGCTTCAGGATAAAGGCGTTGCCGCAGGCGATGGCCGGGGCGAACATCCACATGGGTATCATGCCGGGGAAGTTGAAAGGCGTGATGCCAGCGCCGATGCCCACAGGCTGGCGCAGCGAATACATGTCGATGGACGGGCCAGCACCTTCGGTGAACTCACCCTTCTGCAGATGCGGAATGCCGCATACGAACTCGCAGACTTCTAGACCACGGATGATGTCGCCCTTGGAATCTTCCACCGTCTTGCCATGTTCGCTGGAAAGCAGCGTGGCAAGCTCGTCCATGTTCTGGTTCAGCAATTCGACAAACTTGAAGAACACACGGGCGCGACGTTGCGGGTTGGTGGCCGCCCATTTTGGCTGTGCGTTTTTCGCACTTTCGACGGCGGCGAGAATTTCCGCATCGCTTGCCAGAGACAGCGTGGCCTGCACTTCGCCGGTTGCCGGATTGTAGACGTTGGACGTGCGGCCGCTGGTGCCTGCCACCTGCTTGCCGTCAATGAAATGGCCGATCTGCTTCACGGGTCGTTCCTCCATAAAATGATGGTCCCAGTTTTGCGCTTTGAATTGCGCAAATCAATGGCCTGCAATAATCATCCATTGTGCAGAAATAGGCATAAGGGTTGCGCTATGAATTGGGACGATGTGCGTTTTTTCTTAAACGTGGCCCGAAGCGGGCAGTTTCTGGCGGCCGCCAGAAAGATGGGCGTCAACCACGCAACGCTGAGCCGCAGGGTTTCGGCGCTGGAGGCGACGCTTGGCTGTCAGCTGTTTCTGCGCAGCACCACCGGCTGCACATTGACGGAGGATGGCACGCGCTTTCTGGCCTCCGCAGAACGGATGGAAACGGAAATGCTGAGCGTGCAGTCCGATCTCGGGCGCGGGGATGCCGCAATTACTGGCACCGTGCGAATTGGTGCGCCCGATGGCTTCGGCGTCTCGTTTCTGGCGCCGCGTCTCGGCGCGCTGACAGCGCTTCATCCCGATCTGACAATCGAGCTGGTGCCGGTGCCGCGCTCCTTCTCGCTGTCGCAGAGAGAGGCGGACATCGCAATTACGATCGAGCGGCCAGAACAGGGGCGGCTGGTGTTTTCGAAACTCACCGACTACTCGCTTGGCCTCTATGCGTCGACGTCATATCTGGCCAGCTATGGCGTGCCGACGACGGTCGAAGACCTCAAGGACCATCGCCGCATCGGCTATGTCGAAGATCTCATCTTCTCGCCGTCGCTCAATTACACCGGCGAAATCCTGCGCGATTGGGGAGCAAGCTTTGCCATATCCAGCGCCATAGGACAGACGGAAGCCGTGAGATCCGGCGCAGGCATCGGCATTCTCCATGACTATATCGCCAGAAACCATGGAGACCTCATGCGTATTCTGCCGAGCATCTCAATCCACCGCTCCTACTGGACCGCCTTCCATGAGAACGCCCGCCAGTTGGCACGCGTCAGAACCGTGGCGCAATTTCTGCAGGACATCGTCGCAGGCGAAAGGTCCATCTTCAGCCCTGCGGCGTGAGACGGATTACATAGCAGACGATGTCATCGGCCTGAACATCCGTCGCGACGTCAATCGACATCGCATCCAGTGCCCCCAAGGCAAAGGACTGGTGAGCCGACACGGCAAAAGCATCACCCGTTGCCAGCACGAAAACACGGTCGCTTGGTGCATTCCTGCTGACGCAGAAACGACCCGTTACGCGCTCTACGCTGTGACTGAAACGTCCTCGCCTTGTCATGACGTTCAGGTCTGTAATCGGTCCATCGACCAGCCTTGCCACCACAGGCACATCCGCCGCAAATGTCAGCGGCTGGCTTTCACGCATCAGCAGCACGGCCGCTTTGCCATCAATCTCCAGCCCCATGCCGTTTCCATCCAGGATGGATAGTGTGCGATCTATCCCGGGGAAAATCGAAAACGCACCATCGCTGGCAACCGTCGCCATGCTGATGCGCCAGTCGAAATCATCGACCGATGCATGGGGAGGAAAAACGGCGATCTCCACCGTCTCTCCGCCACCGTTCTTCCACGGCATCCGCTTGTGTTCGCTTGCGCGGAAGAGTGCCATGGCGCTCAGTTGCCCAGAATGCCGGGAAGGCGCAGGCCCTTTTCCTTCGCACAATCCAGCGCGATGTCGTAACCGGCATCGGCATGGCGCATGACACCCGTTGCGGGGTCGTTCCACAGCACACGATCCAGTCTGCGGGCCGCATCATCGGTACCATCGGCGCAGATGACAACGCCCGAATGCTGCGAGAATCCCATGCCGACGCCTCCGCCGTGGTGCAGGGAGACCCAGGTCGCACCCGAGGCCGTGTTGAGGAGGGCGTTGAGCAGCGGCCAATCGGACACAGCGTCCGAGCCATCCTTCATCGCTTCCGTCTCGCGGTTGGGCGAGGCCACGGAGCCACTATCGAGGTGATCGCGACCGATAACGACGGGCGCTTTCAACTCCCCGCTTTTGACCATCTCGTTGAACGCCAGCGCCAGTCGATGGCGGTCGCCAAGGCCAACCCAGCAGATGCGGGCGGGAAGGCCCTGAAAGGCGATGCGCTCCCGAGCCATGTCGAGCCAATTGTGCAGGTGGGTGTTGCCCGGCGTGAGCTCCTTCACCTTGGCGTCCGTCTTGTAGATATCCTCAGGGTCGCCCGAAAGAGCCGCCCAGCGGAAGGGGCCTATGCCGCGACAAAAGAGCGGGCGAATATAGGCGGGAACGAAGCCGGGAAAGGCGACGGCGTTTTCCATGCCCTCTTCCTTGGCAACCTGGCGGATATTGTTGCCGTAATCGAGCGTGGGAACGCCAGCATTCCAGAAATCCACCATGGCTTCGACCTGCAGCCGCATGGAAGCGCGCGCCGCCGCCTCCACGGCTTTCGGGTCGCTCTCCTGTTTGGCGCGCCATTCGGCAACCGTCCAGCCGATCGGCAGATAACCGTGAACAGGATCATGCGCCGAGGTCTGGTCGGTGACGATATCAGGACGAATGCCGCGTCTGACGAGCTCCGGGAAAATTTCGGCAGCATTTCCGAGAAGACCGACGGACTTGGCTTCACCTGCCTTCGTCCATTGGTCGATCAGCTCAAGCGCCTCATCCAGCGTATGCGCCTTTGCGTCCACATAGCGCGTGCGCAGCCGAAAATCGATGCGGGTTTCGTCACATTCCACGGCAAGGCAGCAGGCGCCGGCCATGACGGCAGCAAGAGGTTGCGCCCCGCCCATGCCGCCAAGGCCACCGGTCAGGATCCATTTGCCCTTCAGATTGCCGTCATAATGCTGGCGACCGGCTTCCACGAAGGTCTCATAGGTTCCCTGCACGATGCCCTGGGTGCCGATGTAGATCCACGAACCGGCGGTCATCTGGCCATACATGGCCAGCCCCTTCTTATCCAGTTCGTTGAAGTGCTCCCACGTTGCCCAATGCGGAACCAGGTTGGAGTTGGCGATCAGCACGCGCGGCGCGTCCTTGTGTGTGCGAAACACGCCCACGGGCTTGCCGGATTGCACCAGCAAGGTCTCATCCTCGTTGAGGTCCTTCAGGGTGGCGAGAATCCTGTCGAAATCCTCCCAGGTGCGTGCGGCGCGACCGATGCCGCCATAGACCACCAGCTCATGCGGGCGCTCCGCCACATCGGGGTCGAGATTGTTCATCAACATGCGCAGCGGCGCTTCGGTCATCCAGCTTTTGGCGTTAAGCTCCGGTCCGCGTGGCGCACGGACCTCGCGTTCATTGTGGCGCGGGTTGGTCATGCTGTTACTCCCCTGTCCTTGGCATCGAGCGCGAATTTTTCCAGGCGCTGCAGAATGTCCTTGAGATGAATGCGTAGCCTTGAGGCCTTGTCGCTGTCATAGGCGAAAGGTGGCGTTTCCGTTGCGAGATGGGTGGATTGGGCCAGTTCCATCTGGATGGCGTGAACGCCGGTTTCAGGCTTTCCATAATGGCGTGTCGTCCACCCACCCTTGAAGCGGCCGTTCAACACGGAGGTGTAGCCTTGCGCCTCCGCCCCACCATCGCGGACGATCGTTTCGATGGCAGGGTCGCAGGTGCGGCCCATATCCGTGCCGATGTTGAAATCTGGCAGCGCGCCATCGAACAGGAACGGAATATGAGAGCGGATCGAGTGGCAATCATAGAGAATGGCAATGCCGTGGATGGCCTTCACCCGCGCAATTTCAGCCGAAAGGGCTGCGTGATAGGGCGCGTGAAACTGTTGCAGCCGCTTTGCGATATCCGCATCGGTCGGCTCCTCTCCCTCGTTCCAGATCGGATTGCCATCGAAATCCGTCTCAGGCACAAGGCCGGTCGTATTCTGGCCGGGGTAGAGGCTCACACCCGCAGGATCGCGGTTCGCATCGATGACATAGCGGTGGAACGTGGCTCGAACGGTCGTCGCGTCATCCAGCAGTCCGGCGTAGAGGTCGTGAATGTGCCAATCGGTATCGGCAAGGGTTCTGCCATTGCCGTTCAGCCGCTCCCATATGTCCGCTGGCACTTCGGTGCCGGTGTGCGGCAGCCCTAAAATGATCGGCGATGATCCCTGATGGAGTTCGAAAACCGGCATCCTCATCCCTCCAGTTTGGGCAGAATGCCGTCCGAAATGACCGAAACGAGCGCGCCGGATGCGATCAATTCCGATGCAGCCTTCAGATCGGGAGCCATGTAACGGTCATCATCCAGCGAGGGAATGACGCCGCGCAGCACGGCAACGGCTTTGAGCAATTCCGGGCTGGTCTTCAGCGGTCCGCGCAATTCCACGCCTTGCACCGCAGACAATGCTTCGATGCCGAGAATGGCAAACAGGTTTTCCGTCATCGGCAAAAGCCGCCGCGCCCCGTGGCACGCCATGGAAACATGGTCTTCCTGATTGGCAGAGGTGGGCGTGGAATCGACCGAGGCCGGGTGAGACATCTGCTTGTTCTCGCTCATCAGGGCTGCGGACGTTACCTCGGCAATCATCAGGCCGGAATTGAGCCCGGGTTTTTTCGACAGGAAAGCGGGCAGGCCGTAGGACAGGGCGGGATCGACCAGCAGGGCGATACGGCGCTGGGCGATGGCACCGATTTCGCAGATCGCCAGCGCCGTCTGGTCGGCCGCAAAGGCCACCGGCTCTGCATGGAAGTTGCCCCCGGAAACAACCGAATTGTCGGAGAGAACAAGCGGATTGTCGGTGACCGCATTGGCTTCGATTTCCAGGGTACGCGCGACCTGTCGCAGAAGGTCTAGGCAAGCGCCATCCACCTGCGGCTGGCAACGGATGCAATACGGGTCCTGCACGCGCTCATCGCCCTCGATGTGGCTCACCCGAATTTCCGAACCCTCCAGCAGGCTGCGAAGCGCAGCTCCGGCGTCGATCTGGCCCTTATGGCCGCGCAGCGAATGAATATCAGGGTGGAACGGTGCGGAAGACCCCATCGCGGCATCGGTGGAGAGAGCGCCTGTCACCAGCGCGGCCTGTGCCGCCCGGTGTGCCCGAAACAGCCCGGCCAGCGCCAGCGCAGTGGACGTCTGCGTGCCGTTGATGAGCGCCAGACCTTCCTTTGCCGCAAGGACGACAGGCTTGAGACCGGCCTTCTCCAGCGCGTCTGCGGCGCTCATGCAGGCGCCGCCGTAAAATGCCTCGCCTTCACCCATCATAACGGCGGCCATATGCGCAAGCGGTGCCAGATCGCCGGATGCGCCGACCGATCCCTTTTCCGGAATGGACGGGATCACGCCCTTATCAAGCATGTCCTCGATCAGCCGCACGAGTTCCAGCCGGACGCCGGAGGCTCCACGACCGAGCGAGATCAGCTTCAGCGCCATGATCAGACGAACGACATTTTCCGGCAATGCCGCGCCCACGCCGCAGCAATGCGAAAGAATGAGGTTGCGCTGGAGCGTTGCCACATCCGCAGCATCGATACGGATCGATGCCAGTTTTCCAAAGCCCGTATTGATGCCGTAGACCGGGGCGTTGCCGGCTGCGATCTCCGCAATCCGCCGGGCGGCCTTTTCAATGCCCGCATCGAAGGACGAATGAAGCCTTGCCGCGCCATTGTTCCAGTAGATGTCAGCGAGATCGCCAAGCGTTACGGAGCCGGGGTGAAGAATGATGCTCATGGTTTGATGGTCCGTCCTTTGAAAACATGCGCATGAAGCGGATTAAAGCCGATGCGGTAGACAAGCTCGGCAGGTCGTTCGATGTCCCAGATCGTGAAGTCAGCTGATTTTCCGGTCTCCAAAGTGCCGGTTTGCGCCGAGAGGCCCAGGGCTTTCGCCGCGTTTCGGGTCGTGCCCGTCAGGCATTCGTCGACCGTCAGACCAAACAGGGTTGCGCCCATGTTCATGGTCAATAAAATTGAAGTCAGGGGCGAGGTTCCGGGGTTGCAATCGGTCGCCAGCGCCATGTCGACGCGCAGGTCGCGAAGCATCTGCACCGGCGGTTTGCGTGTTTCCCGTAAGGCATAAAACGCGCCGGGAAGAAGGACCGCAACCGTGCCTGCCTTTGCCAGCGCGCCTGCCCCCGCCTCGTCCAGATATTCCAGATGATCGCTGGACAGGGCGGAATAGGACGCCGCAAGCTCCGCACCGCCGAGATTGGACAATTGTTCGGCGTGAAGTTTGACCGGCAGGCCCAGTGCCTTCGCCTTCTCAAAGACAGGCTGCATCTCTTCGACGGAAAATGCGATGCCTTCACAGAAGCCGTCGACGGCATCGATCAGCCCCTCGGCATGGCCGCGCTCCATACCGGGCAAGACAATGTCGGCGATGTAATCTCTGTTGCGCCCCTTGTATTCGGGCGGGGTGGCGTGAGCCGCCAGATAGCTGGTGACGATCCGCACGGGTCGCAAGCTTGCAAGTCTGCGCGCGACGCGAAGCATTTTCAGCTCCGTTTCGATATCGAGGCCATAGCCCGATTTGATTTCCACCGTCGAAACGCCCTCGCCAAGAAGCGTATCCAGACGCCGCAGTGCCTGCTCCGTCAGTTCCTCTTCGGAAAGGCTGCGGGTGGACCGCACGGAGGAAAGAATACCGCCGCCCGCCCTGGCGATCTCCTCGTAAACAGCGCCATTCAGCCGCATCTCGAACTCCATGGCGCGATCACCGCCGAAGACCAGATGGGTGTGGCAATCGATGAGGGCAGGGGTAATCCAGCGCCCGGCGCAATCGAAACGCTCGCCAGCCATGGCAAGGTCACCGGGAAGCTCTTCCTGCAGCCCCGCAAAGGCTATTTTTCCATCACGAACGGCAATCACACCGTTTTCAACAATTCCAAGGCCGGGCAGGGTTGGGGCGAGGGTCGCCAGCCTCGCATTGTACCAAAGCGAGATGCTGTTTTCCTGTCCGCCGACGGTTGAATCGAAGTTTGCGGTCATGCCAGATTTTCCTTCCCTTGGGTTTAATATGTATATACATAATAGAACCGTAGGCAAGTGCCATGATCAGGAAATTGAGGTGCTCGAATGTGGATCCACGCCGAAACCGCTTTGTTGCCAGAGGGTTGGCAGAACAATGTCAGGCTCGAAATTGTCGATGGCAGGATCGCTTCGGTCGCCGCCGGTGTCCCGGCGCAAGCTGGTGACGACCGGCAACAGCTTCTTGTGCCTGCGATGCCGAACCTCCACAGCCACGCATTCCAACGCGCCATGGCAGGTCTGGTCGAAAGGCGAGGAGAGACGGCCGACAGTTTCTGGAGCTGGCGCAAGCTCATGTATCATTTCGCACTGACCATGACGCCGGATCAGATGGAGGCGATCGCCGCGCAGCTCTACATGGAAATGCTGGAGGCGGGTTTTGGGCGTGTCGGCGAGTTTCACTATCTCCACCATGACAGGGATGGCGGACATTACGCCAACATTGCCGAACTGTCGGAGCGCATCGCCTCGGCGGCGTCGCACACAGGAATTGGGCTGACACTCTTGCCCGTTTTATACGCCCATGCGGGTTTTTGCGGGCTGGCACCGGTCGAAGGGCAAAGGCGTTTCATCAATGGTCCCGATAGTTTTGCGCAGCTTTTCGAAGCTGCGACACGGGTGGTTTCGACGCTGCCCGGTGGCGTCATTGGCGTGGCTCCCCACAGCCTGCGCGCGGTAACGCCGGAAGAACTGGCCTTCGCCACCCGGCTCGCACCTTCGGTCCCCCTGCACATTCACATCGCCGAACAGGTCCGGGAAGTGGAAGATTGCCTTGCATGGTCCGGCCAGCGACCGGTGGAATGGCTGCTGGACAATGCCGATGTGACGGACCGGTGGTGCCTGATCCACGCCACCCACATGACGCAGGAAGAAACGGCTGGCCTTGCCCGCAGCGGCGCAGTCGCGGGCCTTTGCCCGGTAACCGAGGCCAATCTCGGTGACGGTACGTTTCCCGCCCGCCAGTTCATCGATGCCGGTGGGGCGCTGGGCATAGGGTCCGACAGCAATGTGCTGATCGGCGTTGCCGATGAGTTGCGGCAGCTGGAATATTCACAAAGGCTGGCTGATCGCGCGCGCAGCGTGCTGGCGCCCGCGGGCGGATCGACCGGCAGAGCCCTGTTCGATGCCGCCATTGCCGGTGGCGCGCAATCTCTGGGAACAAGGGCAGGCATCGCAGAGGGCCTTTCGGCAGATTTCCTGTCGCTCGACACATCGGCAGCACCCTACCTGACCCGTGACGATGTGCTGGACGGATGGATATTTGCCGGTCTCGCAAAGCCTGACACCGTCTGGATCAATGGCAGGCCGGTTGTGCGCAACGGGCGGCACGTGCAGCGTGACGTCATTTCAAAACGCTTTCTCGCGGCCATGAGAGACCTCATGTTGAAATAGATATCCCTAAATTACATATCTGCTCACCCCAGGGCTTGACTTGGAAAAGGGCCTCATCGATCCATGGAATCTCCAGGGAGTGCAGATAATGCCCAATTTCATTCGCCAGCTTTCCCCCACCGGTCTTGGGGTGGCTGTCATGCTGCTCGGTATGCTTCTTTTTGCGTTGAACGATGCCATGGGCAAATGGCTGGTCTCCACCTATAGTCTGGGCCAGGTCATCCTGATCCGCAGCGCCGCTGCACTCATCATTCTGGTTCCCATTCTCTGGCGTGCGAACATATCCAGTGTCCTGCGCGTCGAGCGCCCCATGCTGCAGGCTTCCCGTGCCATGTTCTCGACGGCAGAGCTGTTCTGCTTCTACTTTGCCGTCAAGGCGTTGCCCCTGGCGGATGTGATGACCTACTGGCTCGCCGCACCGATCTATGTTGCGGCACTGTCGCCTTTCCTTCTGGGGGAAAAGGTCGGCTGGCGGCGCTGGACGGCAATCGCCATCGGCTTTGTGGGCGTGCTCATCGCGCTCAAGCCAAGCTCGGCTTCGCTCACGCCAGCCGCACTCTTCTCCATTCTGGGCAGCGCCGCCTTTGCATTCATGATGCTGTCAGGCCGTCAGCTGAGGAATACGCCGGATACCGTGCTTGCGTTCTGGCAGATCATCGGTGCGGCCCTTGCCGGGATCGTCGCAATTGCCGTCACGCCAGACGGATGGGTGCCGTTGAAATCAGGCTTCGATCTCTCCCTGCTTGCCCTTCTCGGTATCGTCGCCATGGCTGCACATATGCTCGTCAACAGGGCGCTGAAGCTGGCCGATGCAGCGACGGTTGCGCCGCTGCAATATACGCTGCTGCTCTGGGCTGTCGTCTTTGGCTGGCTGATGTTTGGCGATATTCCGCAGCCAAGCATTGTCATCGGAGCGGGGCTCATCGTTCTGTCCGGTCTTTACATCTTCTTTCGGGAAAATGCGCTCAAACGCAGGCTGGCAACAGCCGCAAACGCGCCGCTCGAGGACGTCGTCTAGCTCGTTCCCGCCGCCATTTTCCCATGGTGAAAGAAGCATCCGGTCAAAGCGGCGCGATCTTGGTCGCAAAGATGGAGATGCAACTTTTATTTGCATTATCGGCTATATTAGCCGCGATTAATCTGAATTGGCCGCGAAAAACAACTTTAAACTTGACGAAATCAAAACTTTGAGAGACTACAGCCTGACATGGCCCCTGACATCGGGCCTTGATTGAACTTTGGTGCCGGGCCCCTCTGGCGAGAGTTTTACGGCGCTCTCGCGATGTCGGTACCGCCTGCTTATGACGCCGGCGGATTTAAACCCATGAATAATCTGTCCATGCATTCCATGCGTGCGCTTTGCGCAATGCCTGCTCCACGTTTTCCCGTTCGGCCAGCAAGCGCGGGGGCACTGTGATGACACCGACAACAAAATCCTCACTCACCTATTTCAAATGGGCCTTCATCGTTACCGTCGTCGGCCTTTTGCTGGGCGGTTGGCTCGGTTGGGAAATGACGGGAACGATCAGCGGCACCGCAACGATCTTCTTCATCTGTGCCGTTCTGGCGGTTCTGGAAATCTCCCTTTCCTTCGATAATGCCATCGTCAATGCCAACAAGCTGAAAGAAATGACGCCGGAATGGCAGCATCGCTTTCTGACATGGGGCATTCTGATCGCAGTTTTCGGTATGCGTATCGTGTTCCCGCTGCTCATCGTCGTCATCGCGGCCAATGTCGGTCCGTGGAGCGCCATGGTCATGGCCGCGACGGAGCCTGAGCGCTACGCCCAGATCATGCAGGATGCCCATTTGCCGATTGCGGCCTTTGGCGGAACCTTCCTGATGATGGTTGGCCTCAGCTTCTTCTTCGACCATGAGAAGGACGTTCACTGGGTTCGCTGGTTTGAGGAAAAGATCGCAACCTATTCGTCGATCAAGGGCATCGAGATCGCCTTTGTTCTGGTCGTCATGCTGATCTTCTCGCGCATCATCAGCAACAGCGATGATCCGAGCCTCGGTCCCGAAGCTGCGACCCTCTTCTTCAGTTCAGCCATCTGGGGTCTGCTGACCTTCCTTCTGGTCGAAGTTCTCGGTGGCATTCTGGACCGCAGCCAGCAGGTGCTGGAAGGCGCAGCCAAGGGCGGCTTCGGCGCGTTCCTCTATCTCGAAGTGCTGGATGCCAGCTTCTCCTTCGATGGCGTCATCGGTGCCTTTGCGCTGACCTCCAACCTGTTCATCATCGCCATTGGTCTTGGCATCGGTGCCATGTATGTGCGCTCGATGACCATCATGCTGGTCGAAAAGGGAACTCTGGCCGAGTACCGCTATCTCGAGCACGGCGCATTCTACGCCATCCTCATCCTCTCGGTCATCATGTACGTCCAGAGCCTTGTCCACATTCCTGAGGTCATCACCGGTCTGGGTGGTGCGGCTCTCATCGGTCTCTCCCTGTGGTCCTCCATCCGCTACAACAAAAAGGAGCGGGCACGGGAGATTGAAGGCGCACAGGGCGCAGAGATTTAACCTCTCAAAGAATGCGCCTGCTCTATCGGGCGGCGCATTTTTGTGCGAGGCAAAAATATCGCTTAAAATCTAGGCTTCGGTGACTACGTCATCGGAGCCTTTCTGTTTTCCATCGCCCGGAAAAGATGGTGTTTCGGCGCCTTAATCCAACTGGCACGTTTGATGCTTCTCTACTGTCAAGTCCAGAGGGGACATGTCGCTCAAAATGAGCACAGCAGCCGCCGCCAGACCGATGCGCCAGTTTTGGCCTTCGTGATTGGCGGCGGTTTCGTTTTGTTCACTGATTTGCGCCAAGATTGGCGGATATGACAACGCCACGCAAAGAAACGGAGTTGGAACGTGTCTGTCGAACTGTCCCCTAGTCAGGCGCTGGGCCTTTGGCACAGGGTCGTGCTTGCACAGGTCGAGCAGGATGCGCCTGATCTCACATCACGGCAGATGGCCTTGCTGCTTCACATCTACCTCGTTCCGCCGCCGCACACGGTCAGAGGGCTTGCCAGCGTGCTGGGCGTCACCAAGCCGGTCATTACGCGAGCGCTCGACAGCATGGGGGCGATGGGGCTGGTTGACCGCGAGCGCGATAGCCGTGACCGCCGCAATGTCATCATCAAACGCACGGTCAGCGGTGCTCTCTATCTGGAAAAATTCGGCGATCTCATCATCGAACAGGCCCGGAGGGCTTAGCGGGCGGTGCCGAAACGTGTATTCCGGTAAAACTGAAAGACATGAGGTAGGCCGAAATGACAGAAACCGAAACGAAACTCGATCGTCGCCTGAATATCTTTCGTCCCGATCTGGCCGATGAAAAACTTCAGGGCAAGGTTACGGCAGAGCGTTTTGTTAAAGGCTCACCCGCGCAGATAACGGTTCCTGTCATCGGGCTGAGACCGAAGCCGGATCTGACCGCCGGTATCGATACGGAACTGCTTCTGGGCGAAACACTGCAGGTCTTCGAAAGAAGCAATGGCTGGGCCTGGGTGCAGGCCGATGCGGATGGCTATGCGGGCTACCTGCCGGAGACGGCATTCGGTGAAACCGTTGTTGCCACACACCGCATCTCAGCGCCGCGCACCTTCCTTTACCCGCAGGCCGAACTCCGCAAGCCACCGCTTGCGGCGCTGTCCATGGGAAGCCTTGTCCGCTTCGTCGGTGAAGAGGAAACACGCGGCACCCGTTACCTGATGACGGAAAAGGGCGAGGGCGTCATTGCCGCCCATTGCCAGAGCGTCGAAGAGGCACAGACCGGCGACTATGTTTCCATCGCCCTCCGGTTTCTGGAAACGCCCTATCTTTGGGGCGGTCGCTCGGGATTCGGTATCGATTGCTCCGGTCTCGTCCAGCTTTCCATGGCGATGACGGGTAAATCGGTCCTGCGGGATACCGATATGCAGGTAAAATCCGTCGGCACCGAAATCGACCGCGCGGATCTCCGCCGCGGTGACCTTGTTTTCTGGAAGGGGCATGTCGGCATCATGGAAGACGAGAAAACGCTTCTCCACGCCAATGGCCATACCATGAATGTGGCACGGGAAAATCTCGACGAAGCGATCAAGCGCATCGGTTGGCTTTACGAATTGCCCACTGCTTTTCGTCGCCCCTGAGCTTCACGAAAACGTTTGGCGCATCGGCTGTTCTCGCCCATGCGCCGCTCTATATATGGGGCAGAGATGTTTCCCGCAGGACCAGACGATGGCACGATCAGCAATCATCCCGGTAATTGTTTTCAGTAGTCTTTTCGCAGCCTCGGCGGTTCAGGCGCAGACGGTCTATGAAAATGGCTATATGCCAGCGCCGGACGCCTATGCCAATCTGCCGGGCGTGAAGGATCCGAAAACCCTGCAGCCGAAAGAACGCTACAATTGCCACACGACGTCGGTCGCATCATCCTATCCCGATGGCCCGTATCGCGATGTGTTCGGTAGCAGCGGTCTGGCCGTTCAGGGTTATCGTTGCACAGGCTCTGCAGGTGCCTCTGCCACCGGAACACGCGTGCCCACGTCGAAGGACTGGTATCCCGGCATCAATCCGCCAGCGGTTGATTTCTGATCGCACGCCGCTCCATGCGGTTTTCTGCCAGCACGTTCCTTCGGGCAGCTTTAGAACCATCTCTGCTGCAACCGGTCTGGACTTGCCGCTGTCTTATCAGATAAGTCTTTGTTTGCGGAGCAGATCAGGCTCTTGAAGGCTCAAGGCCTTTTCGAAATGCGCGGCGATACCGGCGAGGTCCGGTTCGGGGGATAGCAGCAGCAATGACGAAGACAGATATCGCGACCCGTGTACACAATCACACATGGAAGCTCGACCCCATCATCCGCAGCCTCATCGATACGGATTTCTACAAGCTGTTGATGTTGCAGATGATCTGGAAACTCTATCCGGAGGTCAATGCCACATTCTCGCTCATCAATCGCACCAAGTCCGTAAAGCTTGCCGATGAGATCGATGAGATGGAGTTGCGCGAGCAGCTGGACCATGCACGCAGCCTGCGGCTTTCCAAGAAGGAAAGCATCTGGCTTGCGGGTAACACATTCTATGGTCGCTCGCAGATTTTCGAGCCGGAATTCCTGTCATGGCTGGATAGCTACCAGCTGCCCGAATATGAGCTTTTCAAGCGCGATGGCCAGTATGAGCTGAATTTTCACGGGCGCTGGATGGATACCACGCTATGGGAAATTCCGGCTCTCGCCATCATCAACGAGTTGCGGTCACGCAGCGCCATGCGGTCGCTCGGTTATTTCACGCTCGACGTGCTCTATGCCCGCGCCAAGGCCAAGATGTGGGAAAAGGTCGAGCGCCTGAGAGAGTTGCCGGGCCTGCGCATTTCCGACTTCGGCACACGCCGTCGCCACAGCTTTTTGTGGCAGCGCTGGTGCGTGGAAGCCCTGAAGGAAGGCATCGGCCCGGCCTTCACCGGCACGAGCAATGTATTGCTGGCTATGGATTCCGATCTGGAAGCGGTCGGCACCAATGCGCATGAGTTGCCCATGGTGGTTGCGGCCCTTGCTGAGACCGACGAAGAACTGGCGGCCGCGCCCTATCAGGTCATGAAGGACTGGAACCGTCTCTATGGCGGCAATCTGCTGATCGTCCTGCCGGATGCATTCGGCACCGCGGCCTTTCTGCGCAACGCCCCTGAATGGGTTGCCGACTGGACGGGATTTCGTCCCGACAGCGCGCCTCCCAAGGAGGGCGGCGAGAAAATCATCGAGTGGTGGCAGAAGATGCACCGTGACCCGAAGAAAAAGCTGCTCATTTTCTCCGATGGTCTGGACGTCGATGCGATCATCGACACCTACAAACACTTTGAAGGGCGTGTGCGGATGAGTTTCGGTTGGGGCACGAACCTGACCAATGATTTTGCCGGATGTGCGCCAAAGACCATCGAAAGCTTGAAGCCCATATCGATTGTCTGCAAGGTCATCGATGCCAATGGTCGCCCCGCCGTCAAACTGTCTGACAATCCGCAAAAAGCGACGGGCGAGCCGCATGAGGTCCAGCGTTATCTGAAATTCTTCGGTCAGGAAGACCGCAAGGAACAGATCGTCCGGGTGTGAAGCGAGGGCGTCTGCACGCCCTCGCGGTCGCGCCTACTTCTTCGCGAAGCTGCGTGAGATATAGTGGAACAAGGCGCGTATGGCCTGCGCTTCGCCGCCTATGGAAGAATGCGGGCGTTCGCTCAAGGACCAGCCATAGATGTCGAAATGTGCCCATTTCTTCGTCTGCGTTACAAAACGCTTGAGGAAGAGTGCGGCGGTGATCGACCCTGCCATGCCGCCGGCGGGCGCGTTGGTAATATCGGCTGCACGTGAGCGGATATCCTTTTCATAGCCCATATAGAGCGGGAGCCGCCATAAGGGGTCATCGACATCGATGCTGGCTTCGGCGATGCTGTGCGCCAGATCCTCGTCGTCGGTGAAGAAGGGCGGTACATCCGGACCCAGCGCAACGCGGGCAGCACCCGTCAGTGTCGCCATATCGATCATCAGATCCGGCGCATCCTCATCGGCATAGGCCAGGGCATCGGCCAGAACCAGTCTGCCTTCGGCATCGGTATTGTCGATCTGTACCGTCAGGCCCTTGCGGCTCTGGTAGATGTCGCCGGGACGGAAGGCATTCGAAGAGATCGAGTTTTCAACCGCAGGCACGAGGACCCGCAGGTTGACCGGCAGTCGCGCATCCATGATCATCAAGGCCAGGCCAAGCACGTTGGCGGCGCCGCCCATGTCCTTCTTCATCAGCGCCATGGATGACGATGGCTTGATGTCGAGGCCGCCCGTATCGAAGCAGACACCCTTGCCCACCAGTGTCAGACGTGGATTACCCTTCTTGCCCCATGTCATTTCCAGGAGCCGTGGCGCACTCTCGCTGGCGCGACCGACCGCATGGATGAGCGGGAAGTTTTCCTTCAGAAGATCCTCCCCGGCAACGACCGATACATGCGCCTTGTAATGCGCTGCAAGGCTGCGAAATGCGATTTCCAGCTGGTCCGGGCCCATGTCGTTGGCAGGCACGTTGATCAGGTCGCGGGCGAGATAGACCCCGGCCAGAACACGCTTGATCTCGGCATCTTCAGCGTCGCGAGGGATGAGAAGCTTTGCGCCACTTCCCTTGACCGTGCGGTACTTGTCGAAGCGATATGCCCCGAGGCCAAAGCCCATGATAAGACGATTGACCGTCAGCGGTGCCGTTTCGATGTGCCAGTCGCCTTCGGGCAGTTCCCGGGCCAGCTTGCCGGTAATGAAGGGCAGTTCTGACGGGTTGGTACCGAGGCCGAGAAGCGCGCCCCCTAGCGCGCCTTCTGCGGAAGGGATCAACAGAATCGCGCCCGCATCGGCCTTGAAACCCGCCTTTTTCGCCCAGTCCAGCGCGATGGGATCAATCGCACCCTGTTCGATATGGGCCGGCGTCACGGCAAAAACAGGCAGCGTCTTGCCCGCTTTGGAACTGAAAGGCGTGGTGCGTTCGATATATTGATAGAGGGCCATAGGCTGCTTTCGTAAAGCTCAAGAATCGGCAAATTAACACTCTGTTAGGGTTAACAGATTATTGCTGGAGCGAGGGTTGCGTCGCGTGAATCACGCGGCCAAAGCCCTATCTGCAACCGAACCGGGGCGATGTCATGATTGCTGTTTTTAACATCTCAGCGTGTCGGACGACATTGCTTCGCAGCACATGCGCGGTTGCTCTTGCGCTTTTTCTTGGCGGTTGCGGTGCCACCAACAAGCCTGACCGCATCTCGACGGGGTCAGTGGCTCCGGTTTCTCACTCCTATGATCAGATGAACATGGAGCAGTTGAAACAGGCGGAAGCCTCCATGGGCAAGGCCTATGAGCGCAACCCGAAGGATCGCAACACTGGCCTCAACTACGCCAATCTTCTGATGATGACGGGCAAGAACACGCAGGCTCTGGCCGTCATGCAGCAGGTGGCCATCGCCTATCCGGCAGACCGCGAGGTTCTGGCATCCTATGGCAAGGCGCAGGCAGCCGCAGGTCAGCTGGAGCAGGCGCTCAACACCATTAACCGTGCGCAAACGCCGGATCGTCCGGACTGGCGCCTTTTTTCAGCCGAAGGGGCGGTTCTGGACCAGCTCGGCCGCTCGAACGAAGCCCGCGCCAAATACCGTCAGGCGCTGGATCTAAAGCCGAACGATCCGAGCATTCTGTCCAATCTTGGCATGTCCTACGTGCTTCAGAGCGATCCCCGCACCGCCGAGACCTATCTTCGCTCCGCAGCGTCGCAGCCCGGTGCCGATAGCCGCATCCGCCAGAACCTGGCGTTGGTGGTGGGCCTTCAGGGGCGTTTCGAAGAGGCGCAACGCATTGCCATGCAGGAATTGTCCGCCCAGCAGGCGCAGGCAAATCTCGCATATCTGCGTGGCATGTTGGCCCAGCAGAATGCCTGGTCGCAGCTTTCCGACAAGAACAAGAAGACCGCCACCAACTGATCCGGTCTCATCGCTTTTTCAGTAAGCCTTCGCCGTCGACCCTGCCTAAGGACGGTGTCAGAATGTGTCGGCGATGCGAATGCCCGCCGGGCCGAGAATGACGGCCACCAGGACGGGTAGAAAGAACAGGATCATCGGCACGGTCAGTTTCGGGGGCAGGGCGGCGGCTTTCTTTTCCGCCTCGTTCATCCGCTCGTCGCGGCCTTCCTGCGCCAGAACCCGCAGGGCCTGCGCCAGCGGCGTACCATATCGTTCCGCCTGGATAAGGGCCTGCACAACGCTTTTCACACCATCCAGCTGCGTTCGAAGCCCGAGGTTTTCGAGCGCCGTACGCCTGTCTTGCAGGAACGACAATTCGGCGGTCGTCAGCACCATCTCTTCGGCCAGTTGCGGAGACTGGTCGGCCATTTCCTCGGCCACCCGGCGCATGGCTGCTTCCATGGAAACACCAGACTCGACACAGATCAACATCAAGTCCAGCGCATCCGGCCAGGCGCGCTTGATGGATTTCTGTCGCTTGGACATCTGGTTGGAAACGAAGATGTTGGGCGCGTAGAACCCCAGATATCCAAAGCCGAGAACGACCATGAGGCGCAGGCCGAAGGGTCTTTCGCCGAGATTTCCCATCATGAACACCCACAGGAACGCCAGGATGAGGAAGACGAAGGGAAGAATGAAACGTGCTGCAAGGAAGGTATTCAACGCATTCTGCGAGCGATAGCCGGCGGCTCTGAGCTTGTTGACCGTATTGGCATCGACGAGTGCTTCGCGCAGATTGAAGCGTTCAACGATTTTGCTTGCCGATTTGTTGTTGTTGGCGCGCAGTGTGGCCTTGCCCCCCTTGGAGGCTTCGCTCATGCGGTCGCGCTCCCGGCTTCTGATCTGGTCTCTCTCCGTCGAGACGGCCTTCATGCGTTTGGAGAGGTCACCCTTGTCGAAATAGGGAGCGGCCAGCGTGTAAAAGGTGGCAAAGACCGCGATGGATACCAGCACGGCAACGATAAGATGCAGATTGGTGAGGCTGGAAAGAAGTTGATCCGTCATGACTGCCTCAAATATCGAAGTTGATCATCTGGCGCATGACGAGAATACCGATGGACATCCAGAGCGCCGATACGCCCAGAATGAGATGTCCACGCGTATCGGTAAACAGCACCATGATGTAGTCTGGCGAGGTGAAATAGACGAGCATTGCCACGATGAAGGGAAGCGCGCCAATGATGACCGCCGAAGCTTTCGCCTCCATTGACAGGGCGGAAACCTTGGCTTTCATTTTGCGCCTTTCGCGCAGGACCTTGGAGAGATTGGCGAGAGCCTCCGACAAATTGCCGCCCGCCTGGGCCTGAATGGTGATGACAGTGCCGAAGAAGTTCACTTCCGACAGCGGCATGGTCAGCATCATGCGGTTGATGCCCTCAGGAATGCTCATGCCAACCTGCTGCGCTTCCACGACCCGCTGAAACTCGCTCTTGACCGGCTCCTGGCCGTCGGAGGCAATCAACCGCACCGAGTCATTGAGCGGAAGGCCTGACTTGATGGAGCGGTACATGACGTCCAGCGCATTGGGAAACTCTTCCAGAAACCTGTTCTGGCGCCGTTTGACGAGAAAACTCAAGACCCATCTTGGTAGCCCGAGTGCGCCGACAAATCCGCCGCCCAACGCCAGCAGCAATGGAGCTTCATACAGCAGGGCTACCAAAAACACGACCAGTCCAAGACCGCCGCTCATGAGGTAGAATTTTCGCACGGATATGGAGAGACCAGCCTGGACCAGCCTGCCGCGCAGGCTCGTATCCTTCCGGTCTTTTAGTTTTTCACTCTGCTTGCGTTCAAGATCCTTGAGCGTATCCTGCACAGATTTCCGGCGCTTGCTCAGCTCCTGCACCCGGTCGCGCGCGGCCTTGATCTTGGTGTGGTCGGTTTCTGCGGATTTGACACGGCTTACCCTGCTTGCGGTCTTCTTCTCCACCTCTATCTGGGAAAACAGGAAGACGTAGGCAATCGCTCCTGCCGATATGGCGACGAGAACGATAAGCAGCATCACCGACATGTTCATCTAGTGTCCGCCCTGACCAGTCTGTGTCCTGCGCTGCGCGCCAAGGTGCCTCATTGGGATTTGCTCTCCATTTCGTCGAGCGCCGCCGCCAGGCGTTTTTCCTCATTGAAGTAACGGGCGCGATCCCAGAAATGCGGCTTGCTGATGCCGGTGGAAACGTGCCGACCGATGATGCGACCGCTCGCGTCCTCTCCCTCCATCTCGTAGCGCATGAGATCCTGCGTGATGATGACATCGCCTTCCATGCCAAGCACTTCCGTGACCTGAGTGATGCGGCGCGAACCATCGCGAAGCCGGGCGGCCTGAATGACCACATCGACCGACGAGGAAATGATCTCGCGCACCGTCTTGGCGGGAAGGCTGAAGCCGCCCATGGCGATCATCGATTCCATGCGGCTTAAGCACTCACGCGGGGTATTCGCGTGGATCGTCCCCATGGAACCATCATGGCCGGTATTCATCGCCTGCAGAAGGTCGAAGACTTCAGGTCCGCGCACTTCACCGACGATGATGCGTTCAGGCCGCATACGCAGGCAGTTCTTGACGAGATCGCGCATGGTGATTTCGCCTTCGCCTTCGATGTTCGGCGGGCGGGTTTCCAGGCGCACCACATGCGGCTGCTGAAGCTGCAGTTCGGCTGTGTCCTCGCAGGTAATGACACGTTCGGTCTTGTCGATGTAACTTGTCAGGCAGTTGAGAAGCGTCGTCTTGCCCGAGCCGGTGCCGCCAGAGATGACGACATTGCACCGCACACGCCCGATGATCTGCAGCAGCACTGCACCCTCGGGCGTGATCGCTCCGAAACGAACCAGCTGGTCAAGTGTCAGCTTGTCCTTCTTGAACTTGCGGATCGTCAGCGCCGGGCCATCGATGGCAAGCGGCGGGGCGATGACGTTGACACGCGATCCATCGGGCAGGCGCGCATCGCAGATCGGGCTCGATTCGTCCACGCGGCGGCCCACCTGGCTGACGATGCGCTGGCAGATCGACAGAAGCTGGGCATTGTCGCGAAAGCGAATATCGGATTCGATGGTCTTGCCGCCGACTTCGATGAAGGTCTGGCCCGAACCATTGACCATAATATCGGCGATATCGTCGCGGGCGAGAAGCGGTTCCAGCGGACCATATCCAAGAACATCGTTGCAGATGTCTTCCAGCAGCTCTTCCTGCTCGGAGATCGACATGGCGAAGTTCTTGATGGTGATGATATCGTTGACGATATCGCGTATTTCTTCGCGCGCGCTTTCTGTGTCGAGCTTGGCGAGCTGCGAGAGGTCAATCGTATCGATCAGCGCGGAAAAAACCTGCGCCTTCGTCTGGTAATAATCCTCAGTCCTGGCACGCTTACGCGGTTGCTGCGCAGGGGCGTGAGATAAGGATTGTGTCGGAGCCGGTGCCAAAGAAACCCTTTCGGCGGGCTCTATGCGGGGAGCAATGACAACAGGAGCCGCCACAGGCGCGGCGGCGGCCGGACTGTTGTTTGTGGCTCTGGGGAAGCCTTCGTTGCCACGTTTTCCGAACATGTTTTTCTTCCGGCAGATCGCTGCGCAGGCAGCGATGCATTACTTGCGTTTGATGAGGTCCATGAATTTGCCGAGACCCGCACGCTTTGCCTTGCGCACGGTGGAACGGCCGGTGACGATGTGTGAAATTTGCGAGAATGTTTCGGCAATCGGTGATTTCGCGTCGATTTCGCTGATCATCCGCCCGCTATTGGCCGCATTGCCAAACAGTTGGACATCAAAGGGTATGATCGCAATCGGCTCGATTTCCAGTGGCTCGAAGAAGTCCGCAGGTGAAATTTCAGGGCGCTTCATCATGCCGACCTGGTTGAGCACGAGATGCGGGACCTTGTCGTTCGGCCGCAGTTTCTTCAGCGCGTCGAGTAGGTTCTTGGTGTTTCGCAGATTGGCAAGATCCGGCACCGCCGTAATCACCACCTCGTCAGCTTCGGCAAGCACGGTCTGCGACCATTCGGACCAGATATGCGGCACGTCAAGCACGGCCACCGGCGTGCTGCGCTGCAGAAGCTCCAGCAATGGCTGAAAGCTCAGCCGTTCGAAATCATAGGGCCGGTCCAGAAGGGAAGGGGCGGCAAGCAGCGAAAGATGTTCGGAACATTTGGTCAGAAGGCGATCGAGGAAGACCTCGTCCAGCCGCTCCGGAGAATAGACCGCTTCGGCAATACCCTGCGCAGGGTCCTGGTCGAAATCGATATTGGCGGTGCCGAAGGGCAGGTCCAGATCGGCAAGAATCGTTTCCGTCGAGAACAGGCTGGAAATGCCGAACGCGCAATTATGGGCAATGGTGGAAGATCCCACACCACCCTTGGCGCCGATGAAAGCGATGTTGCGGCCAAGCGGCTCTGCCTCGGGATCCACGAAGATCGCCGAGATGGATGAGAGCAGGTCCGGCAGATTGATGGGCGCAACGAGATATTCCGAAATTCCGTTGCGAATGAGATCGCGGTAAAGTGCAATGTCGTTATGGCGGCCGATGATGATGACGCGCGTCGTCGGATCACAGACTTCCGCCAGCGGCGCCAGATCGTTGAGCAAGGTTGCAGGCTCACGCCCGGTTTCGAGAATGATGAGGTTCGGTGTCGGACTGGACGAGAACATCGTCGCCGCCGCCTCGATTTCACCATTGGTGATTCTCATGCTCACCTTGGTCATGCGACGGTCGCTGGAAAGGCGCTCCATCAGCCTCTGGACGCTGTCACTTTCGCAGAATGCGTGAACCGATATGCGCGGCAATGGCCTCAGCGCATCGAGATCGCCTGCGCGCACGGGCTCCTCGGCATAGGCCTCGTTCGGTTCCTCGCGGTGAATATCGTAGTCTACCGGGCTCATTGTGCTTCCTGTGGGCGCGTGCGGTCCATCGTGAACATTAATCCGTGGTTGCCGTGGTCTTGCCGGAACGATAATTGCCGATCACGACGGAGCGCCGCTCGGCGTCGATCGGGCTCATGCCACGGGGCCCGACCAGATCCATCGGATTTGCCACCTGTGCTGCAAGATTGTTCTGGGATGCGCAGCCGAAATTGTACCAGTTCTTGTTGGAATAGGTATTGTCGGAAAGATCTTCTGGCCATTGCCCGCACTGCCCGGTCATGGCGGTCATCGCAATGAAGCTGAGCCGGATGGGTGCGGCATCTCCGCTTGGCGAAGCGCCATAATGGGTCTCGACGATCTTGCCTGAGGGTACGCCGGAAGAAGCAAGCACGGACCGCACATGGCGCTTGAGGATCGAGGCCGCAGCGGAATTTGGCGATCCCGTCGGCACCTGGATCTGCACAACGCCTGACGACGTTGCCGTATAGCTCTGCGCAAAGCCCTTGATGTTATCGGCCATCGCAATGGTTAGGCGGTTGTCGCCGGAGGAAACCGGAATATCGAGCGAATGCTGCGCTTCCGAAAGCGTTATCGGATGGCGCGTGCGATAGTCGTCAGGAATTGCTCCCGTCGACATGGGGTCGCGGGCACATGCCTGCAGCAGCGTGGCGGCGGCCAGAACCGCGACTGTAAGGCCGGTCCGGCGCAGCGGTTGAGAAACAGGTTTCATCGAATGCATCTTTGTCATTTGTAGATAAACCCTACCGAGCCCTGATAGGGCTGTGTGTGAGCCTGCTGCCTGTTGCCATAGACCTTGTTGACGCGGTTCATGAAATACATCGCCGCATCGGCTTCCGGATTGAAATTGTCGTCGGGCCGGGCGATTTCGTTGCGCGAGACCGGACGCACGAGATAAGGCGTGGCGATGATGACGAGCTCCGTCTCGTTGCGGATGAAGTCCTTGCTGCGGAACAGCGTGCCGAGAACCGGGACCTTGGAAACACCCGGTATTCCGGACATCGCCTGCCGCACATTATCCTGCACCAGACCGGCAATGACGATGGAGCCACCGGATGGCAGCTCGACGCTGGTGGAGGCCTCGCGTTTACGGATGGATAGATAGGTGCTGCCGGGTACGCTGATGGTACTTCCGTTGCCGGTCGCAACGCTGCCCTCATAGGTGGGCTCGGAAACATTGGTTTCGATCTTCAGGCTGATACGTCCAGGCGACAGGACCACCGGACGGAAATTCAGCTCGATGCCGTAGTCAACCGTGTCGGTGGATCGCGTGACGGTGGGTTGGCCGGTCGTGCTGTCGATCGTAACTTCCTGTTCGGCCGGCAGACGAAATTCGCCGCCGACATAGAACTTGGCCTGCTCTCCCGAGATGGCAGTCAGGCTGGGCTCCGCCAGCGTGCGCATGACGCCAGCCTGCTCCATGGCATTGAAATAGCTGCTGAGTGCGACCTTGCCAATTGTGCCAGCAATGTTGCCGGTACCGGCCAGGCTGGCCGCATTGCCCAGATTGGCCGGGTTGGAGAAGGAGATGCGTCCGCTCAGATCGCTGCCGGAGCCGCTGATCGAGCCGTTGAAGCCGAGTTGCTTGAGAACCTGACGGCTGACTTCAGCCACGGTTACCTTCAGGGTTACCTGATCCTCGCCCTCGATGGTCAGCATGTTGACGATGGAAGATTGCTGCCGGTCTTCGGCGAAGATGGCAACGGCGCCATCTCCATTGCTCTGGCTTGTCTCGGTGATGTTGCGGGTGGTGGCTTCACCGCCCTTCAGAAACGCGGAGGCAAGCTGCACGGCACGGGCAGAATCCTGCGGGGTGCGCACACTGCCGGAAAGAACGATGTTGTCAGAGACGATTTCAACGCGAATATCCGATTCGGGAATGAACCGGCGCAGATTGGCCTGAAGCCCGGAAATATCGCGCTCGACTTCCAGATCGAGGCTGACGATTTCCTGACCCTGATCACCGAAGATGAAGATATTGGTCTGGCCGACGGACTTGCCGAACAGGTAGATGCGCCGCGAGCTGCGCGTCACAGCATCCGCCATGCCGGGGTCTGCGACGAGAATGTCATGCGCATCCTCAGGCAGGTCGATGACGAGAGCCTTGTTGAGGCCGAGTTTCAGGCGCTTGCGAACACCCTGTCCACTTTCGTTGATACGCACGATGCTGGCGCTCTGTGCCAAAGCTTCATTGCTGGGCGTGCCGAAAGAGGCCGGTATTCCGGGAAAGCCCGCAAAGGCGACACAAAAGGCCAAGCCGCCAGCGACGGATGACCGCATGGCCCGGGCAAGACGCGCGCTTGAGTAAAAGCTGGTCATTGCGAAGCTCCTCCCTGTCCTTCACGGACGATCGAGCCTGATTTGATCACCTGGATCGCCGGTTGGCCGCTGCTTCCGCTCAGCAGGTAATCCGCAGCGGTGGTGTCATTGTCCTGCGCATCGGCAACCGAGCGCAGGGCAAGCGTCAGCCGGTCTGCCATCTGCTGGGCGACGGTCATGATCTTGGCCTGTTCAGGCGTCAGTTCCAGCGTTGCGGTGGCGCCCACGACGGCACTGGTGCCATCCTCGCCTTCCTTGATCTGCTGATCGATGGCGAGAACGCGGACATTGTTGAGAACATTTTCGGTCAGGAAGGATCCACCCTCGCCCTTGCGCACCATGATGACATCGACGCGGTCATTGGGAAGCACGAAGCCGCCAGCACCGGTCGCGACAGAGATTTCCGTCGCCACCGCCCGCTTTCCTGCCGGAAGCAGCGAGGACATGATCCGCGTGCTGGAATCGACGACTTTCTCGGCGCGAAGCGGTTCGCCTTCAAACAGCGGCAGGCGAACGATCGAGCCGGTCAATTCGACGATGGCGTCGGGACGTTTGTTTTCGGTGACGAAACTGTCGTTGATGGCACCTTGCGGCCATGGCGCCCAGCGCATCGAATCAGCGGCCAGACGGCTGCCGACCGGGAGATTGGCCGACGACACCAGCACATTGACCGTCGGTTCCTTCTGGATGATGGCTTCCGCTTTTTCCACGACCTGCTGAGGGCTTGCCAGCTGCATGGCCAGAAGACCGGCAAGTGCGGCGGCAACAACGGCTACGGAAAGAATGATGACGCGCGACGGTTTCATGCACAGGCCTTGAGGGGGATCAGAATCTCTTCTGCCACCATGGCCTGCCATTCGTGTAATTATGGTTAATAAATTGTCTTCGTGACTGGTTAATGAGAAATAAACGAGGGTTCGACCTCGTTAGACCAGCATCACATCATGTGCTGCATGGCCAGCTGGACCAGGGGCGCCTCGGGATAGGTCAGCAGTCCGGCAATGGCAATGGCGATGCCGTAGGGCACCTTCTTGGCAACAAGCAGCGAATCGGGAACCGGCAGGCCGGTAATCATGATTTCCTGGCGGTAGGACCGGATGAACAGGATACCAACGGTAAGGATGCCACCAAAGAGAGCGACGGCAACCATATAGACCGCCAGCGCCTGATCAAAGCCGAACCAGATGGCCGATGCGGTCAGCAGTTTTGCGTCACCGCCGCCCATCGTATTCAACGCAAACAATGCAAAGGTTGCCGCAAAAACGGCAAGGCCCGCAACAAGGCTCATGGCGAAGGTCTGCATGTCCATGCCGGACAGTGGTGCGACGACCACGAAGGACAAGGCCAGGATGATGGAGATGCGATTGGGGATCGTCATCGTGAAAAGGTCATTCAGCGCTGCAAAGGCAAGACACAGCGGCACGATGAGAAATATGGCTGCGGTTACCATGAAGCGCCTCTGACGTGACTGACCTATTCTAAATAGCATTGCGCCGCCCTTCAGGAGGGCGGCGTCTATGCCGCAGACTCGAGTCTGTTAGTTTGTGGCAGCAGGCATGTTTGCGTTCAGGCGAGCACCGAGGTTCGTGAACATTTGACCAAGGCGTGTTCCAACTGTCGTAGCGCCTGTGATGATCGCAACGGAAATCAGGGCGGCAATCAGGCCGTATTCAATGGCGGTCGCGCCGGACTCGTCTTTCATGAAGCGAGCGAAAATCTGTGTCATGCGGTTTCTCCTAAACTCTTTCAACTTTGTTCAGCACGCCGACAACTGTTTGCCGTTGTTCGGTTGCTGGTGAAGCTACAGAAGTTGGATTTCCAACCACTTAAAAAATCTCCTTAAAAAATGATTAAACAGACCCTGCGATGTAAATAGTAAACAGATAATTCAAGTATATTTTCAAATTTTAATGAGATGAAAAACCGCTTATTATTATGGGTTCCTGGGCTTCAAACGGCTTGTTTCCTGCCCCAAAAGGATGCTCGGGGCTGTGCTATTATGAAGCAACTCCTTTGCTTTTGTCCCGTAATGGAAATCGTCTCTGGCGCAATACCATTATGGGATTCGAGCTTAACGCTTCATTCACCAATCCCGCGCATGGTGAAAGCATCCGATCTTCCGTTCAAGGCTGCCCAGGTAAATGTCGTCCGCTTCCAAGGCTCGAATCGCTGTTGTTCTGACCGTGCTTGCCGCAATGCCGGCCACCGCGGTCCTGGCAAGTGATGAAATGCTGCGTGTGTCCATGAACCATGCGCGCGTCCTGAAGCTGGACAGACCCGTCAGCAAGGTCATTATCGGCAATTCCAAGGTGGCGGATGCGACCGTGGCAGATGCCCGCACGATTGTGCTGACAGGCCGCAGCTTCGGTACGACCAATCTCGTTCTTCTGGATGCGCAGGGCAACGCGATCGTGGACGAGCGGGTCATCGTTTCCATCGATGAAGGCAACACAGTGCGCGTCTTTCGCCAGACAGCGCGGACCGTTCTGTCCTGCACGCCCAATTGCGAAGAGCACTCTCCCAACGAGAGCGCATCTGCAGGAACCAGCGCGAGCCAATAGGCCAATTTT
The DNA here is from genome assembly GCF_001423445.1 of Rhizobium sp. Leaf311. Lineage (NCBI taxonomy): Bacteria > Pseudomonadati > Pseudomonadota > Alphaproteobacteria > Hyphomicrobiales > Rhizobiaceae > Rhizobium > Rhizobium sp. Leaf311. The sequence continues at coordinate 243,651 of NZ_LMNZ01000007.1, forward strand.
ACTGATTTAACGTGAGAACGAAGCCCTGCCGGAAAAGCGCGCGGTGGTGGAAGCGATGCCTGTTGCGCGGCTGGAAAAAGCAGCGCGTGACGTCCGCCCGGCGGGCGATTTTCACTGTTGCAATTTCGGTAAGTTGTTGATCTGGCTAAGATCAAAATGGAATGGTGCCCAGAAGAGGACTCGAACCTCCACACCCTTTCGAGTACCAGCACCTGAAGCTGGCGCGTCTACCAATTCCGCCATCTGGGCGACGAGGAGCCATGTACGGGGGCAGCCGTCTGGTGTCAACAGAGATTTTGAAGTTTTGTGACGATCTTTGATTTTTCAGCAGAAAAACTGATTGTGGAAAGCGGTTAGGGGGGCGGTCCCCATGCGCGGTGCCTCCCTTGGCCAGAATCAGCTGTCGGCTCCGTCACTGTTGGATCGGTCCAGGTGGCCAAGGTCGCGGTCTGGTTCGATGACATCTCGCACACGCTGTTTGAGGTCCTTCGGCCCCGGAAATCCGCCGTCGCGCTTGCGTTCCCATATGACGTCACCGTCAACAAGGATTTCAAAGCGCCCGCCGGTCGCTGGAACCAGTGCCACTTCCGAAAGGCTGTCGGAAAATGTGTGCAGCAATTCCTGCGCCATCCAGGCTGAGCGAAGCAGCCAGTTGCACTGGGTACAATAGATGATGGAAATCCGGGGCTTGGGTGCTGCGTCTGACATGGCGGTCCTCTTCAAGGTGTTTTGTAACAGGGCTGTTCAGTCGTCGGTTTTTTGCAGTGGCAATTGCGACCCGACCTGGCCGATCCGCTTGTAGAATATCGTCGTGTCGCAATAACGCCCATCCGGAAAAAGCGCATAGTCGGGGATGATGCCCACATGTTGCCATCCCAGCCTCGGGTAGATCGCCTCGGCTTCGCTGCCGGTTGCGGTGTCGAGTACCAGAAGTGTTCGGCCTTTTGCCACCGCCTCGGCTTCTGCCCGTTCGGTCAGTTTGCGCGAAAGGCCAAGGCCGCGCGCGCGGCGGTGCACCAGAAGTTTCATCAGATCGCCACGGTGCGGCTGGTTGGGCTTATCTGCCAGACCCACCTGCACGGTGCCGACAATTTTCCCATCCATTTCCGCAGCAACGTGGATGGTGTCACCATTGCCGACGGACTTTGCCACCTTTTGCCAGAAAGCTGTCGCTTCCCTGTCCGTGAAGGGCAGCATGAAGCCCACCGATGCGCCACCATTCACGCAGTCCGACAGGATGTCGCACAGATCGGGCAGCGCCGAGAGTGTTTCTTCGCTGTTCAACATCCGGATTGTTGCCATTTTATCTCTCCTTGCAATGTCAGCGCTTGCGCTGGTCCAGCACCACGGCGTAGCGGGCGGCTGTGTCGGACGGGTTGTGGAATGCGTGTCCGTCGCCCACCGGCATGAAAAGGCAATCGCCAGCGGACATCAGGTATTCTTCATCGCCGGTCGTCATCTTCAGCGCACCTTCCAGCAGCCAGACATATTGCGTCATGCCGCGACTGGCCGTGTGAGGGGGAAAGCTGACCCTGGCATGGGCAGGAAGATGAACCTCGACAATATCGACATCGGAGCCAACTCGGGGAGGAGAAATGGCGCGACGTATGTAGCCCGTCTCGGGGTCCTGCCATGTGGGTTGGTCTGCACCCCTGACCATTGGCGATACCACCTCGTCATCCTCGGCAAAAAAGCCGGAAAGCGAGAGACCGAGAGCCGCACAGATGCGCGCAAGAAGTGCTGCCGTGGGGCTTGCCTCTCCCCTCTCGATGCGGGAAATCATGGCGCGGCTGACGCCGGACGCGCTCGCCAACTGGTCCAGCGTGAGGTTGCCCTCAATGCGCAAATGCTTGATCCGCTCTGCGATGGAGCGCTCGAATGTACCGGTTTCGTTTTCCATCATGTGAGATTATTTATCTCATATGATGGAGTCAATATCCCGGATCGTGGAAAATAGTGGCAGATACAGAAGCTGTATTTGACGCGGGTCTCGACTGCACTCATTTCGCGGCCCTTAAGCTGCGTTACCGACTGGAAAAGCCCAACTTTAAAGGCTTTTAACCAAATTCCCGCTTTTCCGGCGCAAGAGCCCCTGCTATAGCGCGGAGCATGAGCACACAATCGACCCGCACACCGCTTGACCATATCCGCAACTTCTCCATCGTCGCCCATATCGACCATGGCAAATCGACCCTTGCCGACCGGTTGATCCAGTCGACGGGCGGGCTTGCCGAGCGCGACATGTCCGAGCAGGTGCTCGACAACATGGACATCGAGCGGGAACGCGGCATTACGATCAAGGCACAGACCGTGCGCCTGCATTACAAGGCGAATAACGGTGAAACCTACGTTCTGAACCTCATCGACACCCCCGGCCACGTCGACTTTGCCTATGAAGTCTCGCGCTCGCTTTCGGCTTGCGAAGGCTCGTTGCTGGTTGTCGATGCCTCTCAGGGTGTCGAGGCGCAGACGCTGGCCAATGTCTATCAGGCGATCGACAACAATCATGAGCTGGTGACCGTTCTCAACAAGATCGACCTGCCTGCCGCCGAACCTGACAGGATCAAGGAACAGATCGAAGAGGTCATCGGTATCGATGCTTCGCAGGCGGTCCTCATTTCTGCAAAGACCGGTCTTGGTATTCCAGATGTGCTGGAAGCCATCGTGCATCAGTTGCCGGCGCCCAAGAGCGAACTTGGCGAAAAGGGCCCGCTCAAGGCTCTGCTGGTTGACAGCTGGTACGACACCTATCTCGGCGTCATGGTTCTGGTGCGCGTGCTTGATGGCGTCCTGACCAAGGGCCAGACCATCCGCATGATGGGCACGGATGCAAAATATCAGGTTGAACGCGTCGGCGTTCTCACGCCTAAGATGGTCGCGGTCGACAGTCTCGGTCCGGGCGAAATCGGTTTCATCACCGGTTCCATCAAGGAAGTGGCCGATACCCGTGTTGGCGATACGATCACTGAAGACAAGCGCCCGACGGCCAAGGCGCTGCCAGGCTTCAAGCCCGCGCAGCCCGTGGTCTTCTGCGGCCTGTTCCCGGTCGATGCCGCGGATTTCGAAGATCTGCGCGCCGCCATGGGCAAGCTTCGTCTGAACGACGCATCCTTCTCGTTCGAAATGGAATCGTCTGCGGCGCTCGGTTTCGGCTTCCGTTGCGGCTTCCTCGGCCTGCTTCACCTTGAAATCATTCAGGAACGTCTCGAGCGTGAGTTCGATCTCGATCTCATCGCAACCGCTCCATCGGTTGTTTACCAGCTGACGATGACGGACGGTTCCGAGCGCGAGTTGCACAATCCCGCCGACATGCCTGATGTCGTCAAGATTGCGGAAATTCGCGAGCCCTGGATCAAGGCAACGATCCTGACGCCGGATGATTATCTCGGTGGCATCTTGAAGCTCTGCCAGGACCGTCGCGGCATTCAGACCGAGCTGACCTATGTCGGCAAGCGCGCGATGATCACCTATGAGCTGCCATTGAACGAAGTCGTCTTCGATTTCTACGACAGGCTGAAATCCATCTCCAAGGGTTACGCATCCTTCGATTATCATCTGGATGGCTACCGCGAAGGCAATCTCGTGAAGATGTCGATCATGGTCAATGGAGAGCCGGTCGACGCGCTGTCCATGCTCGTCCACCGCATGGCTGCAGAAAAGCGTGGCCGCGACATGTGCGAGAAGCTGAAAGATCTCATTCCGCGTCACATGTTCAAGATCCCCATTCAGGCGGCAATCGGCAGCAACGTCATCGCCCGCGAAACGATTTCTGCGATGCGCAAGGACGTGACCGCCAAGTGCTATGGCGGTGACGCCACGCGTAAGCGCAAACTTCTGGACAAGCAGAAGGAAGGCAAGAAGCGGATGCGCCAGTTCGGCAAGGTCGACATTCCGCAGGAAGCCTTCATTGCAGCTCTGAAGATGAAGGACGACTGAGGCTCAAAACCTCGCGACTGTTCAACGCGCCGCAAAGGCATGTACCAAACGAAAAGAGCCGCTTGCATGTCGCAAGCGGCTCTTTCGCATTCATAACACTACGCTGTTACGGCTGTGTGGACGTGCCACCAGTGTTCGGCGAGGCAGGAGCCGTATTGTTAGGCGCTGCTGGCGTCATCGGTGCCGGTGCAGGTGCCTGCTCGGTTGCTGCCGGTGCCGTCGTCGAGGACGTTGTGGTCGGGTCCGTCGTAGACGGGGCGCTCATCTGCATCCAGATGAAGCCGCCGACCAGGAGAACTGCGATGATGGCTGCCCAAGGTGCCCAGCCCGCGGACTTGCGCGCCGCTTCGGGCGTTGTGCGCAGTTCAGGGCGGTCAGGTCTCAAGTTGGGATCGCGTGGCATGTTAGGGTCAAAAGTCATGTTTTCTCTCCTCTTGCTGTGGGGAGAAAATGCACATCTTCTAAATTTGTTCCAGATACGTGAGAAAGACGAAATATACCCTCAGGAAGAGCACTGCGCGGCCGCTATCCCCTCCTTGAGGATTTTAATCATCTCAGGATGATCACATTGCGAAACATTGAAGCGCATGAAGCCCGAAGATATTTGCCCCTGGCTGAAGATATTTCCGGGGGCAAGCACCATGTTCTTCGTCAAGGCATGACGTGCAACCGCTGCGGCATCGATGCCGGAAGGCAGGCGACACCACAGGAAAATACCGGCCGCAGGCTCCATCCAGGGCATGATGCCGACCTCGCTCAATTGCGAAGAAACCCGCAGCCGGGCCTGTGACAGCCGCATTTTGACGCTTTCCATGTGGCGGCGATACTGCGTGTCCTTAAGTGCGCTGAAGACGATCGTCTCATTGATGCGGTTTCCGGAAAATGCGGTCGCAATCTTGATGTCCGTCAGTGGCTCGATCCAGTCACGTGGCGCTGCAATATATCCGCAGCGGGCTGAAGCCGAGAGCGTTTTGGAAAAGCTGCCGATCTGCACGCTTCGCCGCAAGCCATCGAAAGCGGCGAGGCGAGGGGCTTTCTGTTCCTCGAAATCCGCAAAGATATCGTCTTCGATCACGGTCACGCCCGCCCGTTCGGTCAACATCAACAGCCGATGCGCAGTCGCCGGTGAAAGAACGGAACCGGTCGGGTTGTGAATGGCTGAATTGGTAATGTAGAGGCGCGGCTGGTGCTCGTTCAGCGCTTGCTCGAACCGCGCCACATCCGGCCCATCCCGCAGATAGGGGATGCCGACGACCTTTACCCTGTGAGCGCGTAGCAACGCATGAAAATTGAAGTAGCAGGGATCGTCCACCAGCACGGTCTGCCCAGGCTCCAGCAGGAAACGACAGAGGAGATCGATGGCATGAGTGCCGGAATCGACAAGCATGATCTGCTCTGGTCCTGCCATCACACCCTGCTCGCTCAAGCGGCGGGAAAGGAGTTCCCTGAATGGCAGAAGACCAAGCGGACTGCTGTAGTCGCTCAAATCGGCTTCCTGCCCGCGTGAAGCGCTGCGCAGGGCGCGACGCATCACCTCCTGCGGCATCCAGGAGGCGGGCAACCATCCGCATCCGGGCTTCGACATCGCATCGCTTGCCTCCAGTGCAAGACGCGATACCCAGAACGGATCGATCGCCCGGTCAAGCCTCGGTCCAAGATCGGCAAGGGAAAGCGGAGCAAGGGCATTGGCAACATAAAAACCGGACCCCGGGCGTGACCGGATCGCATCATCCGCGACCAATCTCTCATAGGCCTCCACCACGGTTGACGTGGAGACATCCATTGACTTGGCAAAGCTGCGGACCGAAGGCAATCGCGCCCCCGGCAGCAGGGCACGCGATGCGATGCGACGCCTTATTTCCATCATCACCGCATGGGTTCGCGGCGCCGCCTGCCTATGTCCATCGTTGCTTCCGTGCATCTGTACTGCTTCCCGTACCATTACAGTATTTTGAAATTGTAATGCATTGTCACTGTCATGGCCATGGGGGCTGGGGCATGACCGGTGCATGAGCGGGAGTGGTATCATGAGCAAGACATCGAGCGGGTGGTGGAGCGGATTTCTGGGGGTGGTGATCTTTAGCGGGTCGTTGCCCGCAACCCGTATTGCCGTAGAAGGCTTCGATCCCGCCTTTCTGACCCTTGCCCGGGCCAGCATTGCGGGCGTGCTGGCGCTGGCTATTCTGTGCATATTCCGGCAAAAACCGCCCGCGAAGTCCGACCTCGCGTCGCTCTCCATCGTTTCACTTGGCGTGGTGATCGGCTTTCCGCTGCTGACGGCTCTGGCGCTGAGGGAAATAACCTCCGCGCATTCCATTGTCTTTATCGGGCTGTTGCCGCTCGCGACGGCAATATTCGCGGTCCTGCGTGGCGGTGAGAGACCTCGCCCGGCTTTCTGGTTCTTTTCCTGCTTCGGAAGCATCCTTGTCGCAGGCTTTGCGCTGCTTCAGGATATGGCGGGCTCCATGGTTGGAGACGGTCTCATGGTCTGCGCTGTGATAGTTTGCGGGCTTGGTTATGCGGAAGGTGCGGCGCTGTCGCGACGTCTGGGCGGCTGGCAGGTGATTTCCTGGGCCCTGGTCCTGTCGCTCCCGGTCATGCTGCCGCTTGCCGTGTTTCTGGCGCCGCACTCCTTCGCGGATATAACGGGTGCCGCCTGGGGCGGACTGTTCTACGTCTCGCTTTTCAGCATGTTGATCGGCTTCATCTTCTGGTATCGCGGGCTTTCGCTCGGTGGCATCGCAGCCGTTGGGCAACTGCAATTGCTGCAGCCCTTCTTCGGCCTGGCGCTTGCCGCCACGCTGTTGGGCGAACCGGTCAGCGTGGCGATGGTCGGCGTCACGCTCGGGGTTGTCGCCTGCGTGGCGGGTGCCAGGAAGTTTTCGAAATAGGGTGAGGGCGGTCAGCCGTTGCCGCCGCGCGACCACCTGTTCCATGCCTCTTCGCTGCCACTGAAGACGTTGAGGTCGATCTTTCCTTCCACACCATGCGAAAGGCCGGAACCGGAATACTGCCAGAACAACCACTTGCGGTCCGGATAGACACGCGACGGATGCTGGGCAACTGCGCGCAGCCAGAAGGGGTAATTCAGGAATTCACCGGACAGGTGGTCCTTGTAGAAGTCCGGCGCGGTATAGATGATCGGCCGCTGGCCATAGTGGCGCTCCAGCATGTCCATGAAGACCTGCATCTTTTCCAGAACCTTGGCGCGCGGCAAACGCATCTTGCAGCTGGATTCGCCATTATATTCCACGTCGATGACCGGCGGCAGCGCGTCGGGGTCACGCGGTACGTTGCGAATGAACCACTCGGCTTGGTGGCTTGCGGCTCGGCACCAGTAGAAGAAGTGGTAGGCACCACGCTTCACGCCCGCTGCCTTGGCGCGGTTCCAGTTTGTCTTGAACATGGGGTCCAGATGGTCGCCACCATCGGTCGCCTTGATGAACGCGAAATTCGCACCGCGGGAGCGCAGGCGTTCCCAATCGATATTGCCCTGCCAGCGGGAGACATCGACACCGTGGACGGGGAAATGGCGGGGCGTGACCTTGCCGAAATTGATCGGCTTTGCGTCGCTGAAATTCGATCTGAAGATGCGCGAGCGAACGGCAGACCCGGCGCTGATGGCGGGCGCGCCGGCCATGGCAAGCTGGACGGGTCGCTCATTGGGAAGGGCTGCGCCGATTTGCGGAGCGATGGAGGCGCGCGGTTGCGGCAATGTCGGCGCTGCTGCAGTCTGCTGGTCCACGGCTGCAAAAGCGGGCGAGCCGGAAGGCATGGGGCCGCCCCAGGCCAGCACCTTCTGTGCCGGTTCGGCGCGCAATGGCGCGCGAGTTTCGCCAACGCTTGCCTGCGGGACTGGCGCTGTCGGCGTAACCGAACTCGTGGTTTCCCTGGAGGGAATGCCTGCCACAAGGGCTTCCGGCCCTGAACTGGACGTACAGCCCGTAATGGATAGGCAGGCTAGGACAAAGGCTGGCACTGTCGATCGATGCATGAGAACCCGTACGCAAAACAAGCGGGCAGGCACAATGCGACCACCCTGAGACCCAAAAAACTATGACTAACGACAAATTATCAAAAAAGGCTGAATGCAATCTTTACGCCCGGCAGAGATCGGGCCGGACCGAAGCGGTTTCGCCATCACCATCACGCTATTGCGGCGTGAGCGCATAAAAAACGCGCGGACTTTCTGGGTCCGCGCGTTTCGTGTGAATTCGCTTGCTGCTTACGCGGCGAAACGGTTGGCTCTGTGAACCTCCTGCGACGCGGCAAGGCGGAACTGAGCCAGAAGTGCCAGCAGCTGATCCGTCTCTTCGGTCAACTGCTCGCTTGCGGCGCTGGTTTCTTCCACCATCGCAGCATTCTGCTGTGTCAGCAGATCGACTTCACCGACGGAGCTGTTGATCTGCTGCATGGCAACGGACTGGTCCTGTGTCGCCTGCGTGATCCTCTTGACCTGGTCGCTGACGTCAGAAATCTGGCTGCCGATCTTGGCCAGAGCTTCCCCGGTCTTGGAAACCAGCCTGGAGCCTGCGGCAACCTCGCTGGATGAAACCGCAATCAATTCGCGGATTTCCTTGGCCGCTGCTGCAGATCTCTGTGCCAGCTCCCGCACCTCATGGGCAACAACGGCAAAGCCCTTGCCCGCTTCCCCGGCGCGCGCCGCCTCAACGCCCGCATTGAGCGCGAGCAGATTTGTCTGGAAGGAAATGGAGTCGATGACTTCGGTGATGTTGCCGATGGTCTGGGATGCATTCTCTATCCGCTGCATGGCGGATACGGCACTGCGCACGATGACCAGCGATTCCTCGGTGTTGCGGTGTGTCTGGTCAACGATTGCGTTTGCCTCACGTGCGCGATCGACGGCATTGCGCATGTTGGAGTTGACCTCATCGACCGCCGCTGCCGTCTCCTCAAGGGAAGCGGCCTGCCGCTCGGTGCGCCGGGCCAGATCCACTGCCGAAGCCGACATCTGCTGCGCATTCTCGCGGATGGCACCGGCATTTTCGCGGATGCCGCCGATCGTCTCGCGCAGTCGCAGCATGGACTGGTTGAAGTCCACACGCAGCTGTTCCAGACGACCGTTGAAGGGTGTGTCGATGGTGGTGGAAATATCGCCGGAGGAAAGGCGCTCCAGACCCGCTGCCAGCGCGCTGACCGCAAACTGGATCTGGCGTTCCACTTCCTTGCGTTCGGCGTCGTTGGACTGGCGCTGCGCCTCGGCAGAAGCGCGTTGCTCTTCGGTTGCCGCTTCCAGTCGAATGCGCTCTTCTGCATTTTCCTTGAAGACTTCCAAGGCGCGCGCCATGTCGCCTATTTCGTCGTGGCGGTTCTTTCCTTCGAGCGCGATATCGACATCCCCCGTCGCCAGACGCTTCATGGCGCCGACGATACCCAGTATCGGTCCCTTGAAGGTCAGAACGAGGCCGATGCCGGCGAAAATCGCAACCAGCACGCCGATGACCATTGCAGACAGCGAAATCCCATCGGCCTTGCTGCGTTCGGTATCGGCGGCGGTGCGCTGCTTTTCGGCAAAGCCTGTGAGACTGGTCCAGACGCGGCGAATTTCCTCTTCGGCGTTGGCAAAGGCGACCTTGCGCTGTTCGGACAAGGCGAAAAGCTCTGCTGCTGCCCGGTCCAGCTTGGTTGCACTGTCGTCAATGGCCTGCGCACTCTTGCGCGCGGCGTCCGACACTGCGGCATCACCGGTCATGGCACCAGCCGAGACGTTCAGGCGGAATGCCACATCGCGAAACTTTTCCAACCCAGCCTTTGTGGGGGCGGCAACGAAGCCGGCCATTTCCAGCTGAAGGTTCTTTGCGTCGTCGCCAATCTGTCGGGCGGTGGCCAGGAATGTCGTTGCCTGTTCGATTGGCTGGTCAAGCTGGCCGAAGACTTCCGTCGCCTGCCGCGACTTCACTGTCGCAAAACCCTGCAGACGGATCGTAGCAGGGCGCATGAGGTTGACGACGCGCTCGATGGTTCCGACGGTTGCGTCGTTGATGATGCCGATGTCCAGCTGCGCGCGGATCTGCGTCACGCCTTCGGCAAGCTGCTCGATGATCATCTTCTGATCGACGGAGGCGATGGCAACGAGTTCCTTGATGGTCGCTTCCAGTGTGCCGATGGCGGCCTTCACCACCGCCGTCTTTTCTTCCTGTGAGGTCACGCGGTTGAAGTCGGTTACGACGGTTGCGATGAGATTGGCGCCGCGGTTCAACTTGTCCGCCTCGCGCAACAGCAGCTTGGCCTTCGTCTCGTCGGTCAGCAGCGTGTTACGGATGTTTGTCGCGTTTGCGAGAAGGCCGTTCAGTTCCTTCAGGACAATTGCGAGGTCGCCGCTCATGGACGCGCGAAGGGCTTCTTCCTTCTGGTGACTCGACCACAATTGATCGACCTGTTCGGTAATAATTTTTGTTCGTGCGATGGCATCTTTTATCTCGCCTGACTCGCCATCTTCCGTTGCGCGCAGAAAATTGGCCTGTTCGGCAAGTTGGCGGTTCAGGGAGCCGCGGGTCTCTTCGTTAGTATTGGTAAGAAACGATGTCATTCCACCATAGACTTCCTTGAAACCTGTCAAGGACTGGAGGATCGTGTTGGAAACATCCATTCGGCTTTGTAGCAGGTTCGACGCGTATAGACCCGAAAAACCAACCGCAAGAATACTCGCCACGAATGGCGCAATGAAGACGATGACTTTGGTTTGGATTTTAAACCGCGCCAGCAAATTATCAATTATCATTAATTTTCCCCAAGGCCCAATTTGAACCAACGTCTCTGTTTTCTGATGAGATCGTCGTCCCTGAACTTGTGCAGCCAAGGTTTGAAAAATCCATTAATTTTAGGGGTGTAGCTTTACATGGTTGAGGCCAGCATTCTGTGCCGGCCTCAACATGGACTGTTGTTGCAATCGTCTTGCCGAAGCTCATTTGTTAATTTTCAAAGTTTCTTTAAAAGCATTTACGATCAGTTCCGCCAGCTGCCGGTGAATGTCAGCCCGGTCGCGGCCAGTCGAAACGCAGATCGGATCGATCTCTCCCACCGACTTCAGAAACGCGTCCGCCTCCGGCTTGCAGACCGGCAGGAAGCTGAAATGATCCGCGTCATCAACCTGCGCATAGGTTGCGCCAGGCACATCCTTGGCCAGTTGATCGGACAGAACGGAAACAGGGATCTTGCCTTGGCTGCCCAGATTGATGAAGGTCAGGGGGATATCGATGGCCTTGAGGCTGTCTTTCGTGAAAGCGACTTCCAGTCCGGGATCGACCAGAACGGCACTGCGGATGCGCCCATCATGGTTGGACTGTTCGAAACGCGCTCTATCCACACTGCGCAGATCGAATTTCGGCACGCTGATCGCTTCGCCGTCCTTAAAGCCACGCCCGCCGGAGAACCATGTGCAATCCATCGATTGCGCATAATCCACGCAATATTGGACATAGGCATCCAGATTGGCCCGTGCACCCGCAAGCTCCATCGCCGTGCTGCCACCCAGTGAGAATCCGAGAACACCGATCCTGTCAGCATCGACGGATTTCGACCATTCCGCATCAGACGAGAGCGAGCTTATGATGGTGGAGATATCATCCGTACGCTCCCAGATACTGGGTGTGTCGGCAGGGGTGGAATCGCCGCTGGTCGTGCCGGGGTGATCGGGCGCCACGACGAGGAAGCCTGCCTCGGCCAGTTCCTGCGCAATCCAGGCCATGGCGATGCCGCGAGAGCCGGAGCCGTGCGACATGATGACGACAGGCAGCTTTCCGGGTTGAATGGCTGCGTTCCTGAAGGCTGCGGCACCTTTAAAAATCCTGTTATCGCCGACCTTCACCGGTTCGCCCTTGCCATCGGACGGATACCAGAGCGTGACGACCAAATTCTTGGCACGGGCGGGCGAGGGGACGGCGATGTCGCCTGTGCCGACAGGCTCGCTTGCCAGAGCGGGTTGCAAAGCCAGCGCCGACAGGAGAAGGGTGGTAGAGAGAAGGAAACGCATGGTGGACCTCATGGGGTTGAAACAACGTATCCCATTGTGATCGAGCCCCTGTTTTTCACGCCCTCAAACATGTTTTAGGTCGTGCGCCAACGCGATCTGGTCCATGGAAAAGCATGATCCTTTCGTTTCAGGTTGTCCGCCGTGATTTTCCTACCCCTGCCAATCGTCGTCGCACTGCTTCTGTTTCTGCTTCTTCTGTCCGTCCTGAGAGCGAAAGGCGAAGGCAGGGCCAATCACCCCTTTCTCCTGTTGCTTGCTCTCAGCGCAACCCAATCGGCACTCGTTGGCCTTCGCTGGGGCTATGGCATCGAGCAGTTGAAATTCGCCCTGCCGCTCATGGCGTCGCTGTTGCCACCCCTGGCCTATGCCAGTTTCCGCAGTCTGATCAGCGGCTGGGAGATGAAACGTGTAGCAAATATTGCGAGCCTTACGCTGCCGCCACTGGTCGTCGCTGTTACCTTGGCCGTCTTTCCGGTCGCTATTGATCTGGTCCTGATCGCGCTCTTCGTGGGTTATGCCATCGCCATTGTTCTGCTGGGGCGGCGTGGACCGGACGGCCTGGATGAAGCGCAATTTGCCAGCGTTACATCGGTGCACCGCGCGCTTTACATCGCTGCCGCCGCACTTTGTTTTTCCGCCGTCTTCGATGTCGTCGTCCTCCTGGATTTTCAATGGGCGAGGGGCGTCAATGCGGGCATCATCATCAGCAATGGCAACCTGCTCGGCCTTCTCATGATCGGCCTGACGGCATGGGTCGCAGGAGACAGCAAGCCGGAAACATCGCGTCGTGTGACCGAGGCGGAGCCGCCGCCATCAGGTCCGACTGCGGAGGATCACGAGATCATGGTGCGTCTGGAGGAGCTGATGGCACGGCAGCACGTATACAGGGATGAGAACCTCAATCTGACGCGACTTGCCCGCAAGCTGTCTCTGCCCAGCCGGCAGATTTCGCAGGCCATCAATCGGGCCACCGGCGGCAATGTCTCGCAATATATCAACCAGTTGCGGGTGAGGGATGCCTGCCGCCTGCTGGAAGAGACGGATCAGTCGGTGACATCCATTATGCTTGAAAGCGGCTTCCAGACGAAGTCCAACTTCAATCGTGAGTTCCGCCGCATCACCGGCATGAGCCCGCTGGCATGGCGCGAGCGGGAGGTCTGGAAGCTTGTGTCCACAGACAGAAAAGGCCGCCCGGCATAATCGGACGGCCCCTCGATTTTTTGACTTTGATGATTACAGATTGCCGTTGCGCTGCTGGATCATCATGTAAGTGTCATAGGTATATTCGGAGATCTGCGCCCAGAGATAGGCATCCTTCTTGAAGGCCTGCTGGCTTTCATAGATCTTCTTGAAGTTCTCGTTGACCGCAGAGATTTCCGCATAGGTTTCGAGCGCCGCCTTGTGGCAGACATCAAGAATTTCCTGGCTGAATGGACGCAGGATCGCGCCCTGTGCGACCAGTTCCTTCAGGGCCTTCGGGTTTCGCGCATCGTAACGCTCCAGCATGGAGGCGCTTCCGGCAGCGCAGGCATCCTTAAGGATGCGCTTGTAGTTTTCCGGCAGGCTGTTGAACTTCTCGAGATTGACGAAGGCGTGGCAGGCCGGGCCACCTTCCCACCATGCGGGATAGTAGTAATATTTCGCAACCTTGTAGAAGCCAAGCTTCTGGTCGTCATAGGGGCCGACGAATTCCGTCGCATCGATTGTGCCCTTTTCCAGCGCCGCATAGACGTCGCCGCCTGCGATCTGCTGTGGCGTGATGCCAACCTTCTGCATGACCTGGCCGGTCAGGCCGGCAATGCGCATCTTCAGACCCTTCAGGTCATCGATGGTGTTGATTTCCTTGCGGAACCAGCCGCCCATCTGGGCGCCGGTGTTGCCGAGCAGGATGGAATAGATGTTGTGCTTGGCCAGAAATTCGTTGAGCAGCTCGTTACCGCCTGCCTGGTTGAACCATGCATTGGTCTGGCGCGCATTGAGACCGAAGGGAACGGAGGTGCCCAGAGCGAAGGTCGGATCTTTCCCGACATAGTAATAGGAGCAGGTATGGGCCATTTCGACCGTGCCCGATGTCACGGCATCCGCGGCCTGCAGGGCCGGCACGATTTCACCGCCGGCAAAATGCTGGATGGTGAAGTTGCCGCCGGACGCTTCCTTGACGTGGTCGGCAACGATCTGGCCAGCGCCAAACAGAATGTCGAGACCCTTGGTAAAGGACGAAGTCATGCGCCAGGTTATCTTTGGATTTTCCTGGGCGATGGCCGGTGCGGCAAGTGCTGTTGCGGTAATGCCAGCGCCTGCGGCGCCTGCATTGCGGATGAATGATCTGCGATCCATTTCGATTCTGCCCTGAATGAAGACTATAAGGCGAACCGCCTGGTACGCCTCCCGCGAACTACTAATCATGTCCGCCTTTAGCCTTCAAGATAAACTTGGTCATATTGCGTCAAGAATGCCCGTTTTCTAATGAACGCAATCGTTGCCGCGTCACCGCTTGCGGGCCGGGTCATCAAGGGCGGGATTGTAGAACAGCGACAGCATCAGGCTGCGTGCGATGCGCTCGGCGGTTGCCATGAACCAGTCATGGGTTTCACGGTTGGGCGCGATATCGCGCAGCGTTTGCGAAAACAGCTCCAGCCACTGCGCAAACAGGGCCTCGCTCAAACCGTCCATACCGTAATGGGCCTGAACCGGCTTGCCGCCATAAGCGCCCGTCTTGAAGGCGATTGCGGACCAGAAACCCTTCATCTTCTCCATATGGTCGGCCCACCGCCCCGCAAGACGTCTTTCAAAGACGGGACCGAGCGTTTCGTGCCGTTGAATACGCCCATAGAAGGTCTCGACCAGCCGGTCGATAAAGGCGGCATCCACGCCCATTTGCGCCATGGAAATCTGCGCCTCCCTCTGGCTTTCAGCATGGGGAGCGGCGCGCGCGGTGATTTTTTCGGTCATGGATACCCCTTCGGCAAGGCCTGCACTATCTGCCCGCCACCGCCAATTCACAATGCGACGTTTTAACATTGTCGGGCTGGAATTAGAATGGTTCTAAACAGGCTTGTGAAATCCCCGCATTCGTATTATTTAGAATTATTCTAAATAGGTGATCCCATGTTTCGCAGCCTCGTTTCCCTCTCCAAGCGCCCCTTTTCCTCGTTGAGCGAGCAGGAAATCCTCGCCCTTGCCATTTCCTCCGAGGAGGATGATGCCCGCATTTACCGGTCCTACGCGGCGCATCTCAAAACGCAATATCCCCAGTCGGCGCGCATTTTCGATGATATGGCTGAGGTCGAGCAGGCCCACCGCAATATGCTGATCGAGCAGCACAGGGCGCGGTTTGGCGAGGTCATTCCGCTTATCCGGCGCGAGCATGTTCGTGGCTTTTACGAGCGCAAGCCGGATTGGCTCGTCAAGAATCTGCCGCTCGAAACAATTCGCGAAGAGGCGGAACGGATGGAAGCGCAGGCCATCCGCTTTTACGACGAGGCGATAAAACACGTCACCGATGCTTCCACGCGCAAGCTGCTGGGTGATCTTGCCGAGGCGGAACGCGGACATGAGGATGTGGCCGCCATGCTGGGTGACAAGCACCTGCCCGAGGATGCGAGAGCTGAGGAGGGTGAAACCGAAAAGCGTCAATTCCTGCTCACCTATGTTCAACCCGGTCTGGCCGGATTGATGGACGGTTCGGTCTCGACGCTGGCCCCGATATTCGCCGCCGCCTTCGCCACGCAGGATACATGGCAGACCTTCCTCATCGGCCTGTCCGCATCCGTCGGTGCGGGCATTTCCATGGGCTTTACGGAAGCTGCCCATGATGACGGCAAGCTGTCGGGTCGCGGCTCACCGTTGAAGCGGGGGCTGGCATCGGGCATCATGACCACCATCGGCGGTCTGGGACATACGCTGCCCTATCTCATCTCGCATTTCTGGACGGCAACCGCCGTTGCCGCCGTTATCGTCTTTCTGGAACTCTGGGCCATCGCCTTCATCCAGAACCGCTACATGGAGACGCCGTTCTTGCGCGCCGTCTTCCAGGTGGTGCTGGGCGGTTCGCTGGTTCTTGCGGCGGGCATTCTCATCGGCAGCGGCTGACAGTCACGGTGCTGCCAATTATCCGGCGTCGGGAAGCCGTGCGATGACCTTGATTTCGAAGTCGAAACCGGCAAGCCAGTTGACGCCGACCGCCGTCCAGCTCGGATAGGGCTTTTCCGAAAAAGCCTGTTCCTTGATACCCATGAAGGTCTCGAACTGCTGTTCCGGATCGGTATGGAAGGTGGTCACGTCGATGATATCATCGAAGGATGCACCGGCAGCCGCCAGCACCGCCTTCAGATTGTTGAAGGCAAGCTGCACCTGTTTCGCATAGTCAGGTTCGGCTGAGCCGTCGTCGCGGCTGCCCACCTGACCGGAAACAAACAGCAGATCGCCTGAGCGGATCGCGGCGGAATAGCCATGCTTTTCATAAAGTGCGTGACGGTTGGGCGGGAAAATTGCTTCGCGTTTGGTCATCGTGATCTCCAGATCGATGCACAGCGATATCCTTCCCGCAATCCGCAAGATGCGGGCGGGTGGTTCGCCGGTGTTTCATTGCTTTACGAGCGGTCATGGAAACTGATATACGGCCCGTATGTTCAGATAATAGACATACGCTGCGTATGTCAATAGCATACGCGACGTATGTGAAAATCAGAAGGGCTGCCCCATGGCAAGAACGCGGTCGCAGATGGTGGAGGAAACGCGCGCCAAGCTTGTTGCTGCGGCGCGAACATCCTTTGCAACAAAGGGATATGCGGCCTCATCCATGGATGATCTCACAGCGGAGGCAGGCCTGACGCGCGGCGCGCTCTACCATAATTTCGGCGACAAGAAGGGATTGCTCAGGGCCGTGATCGATCAGATCGATGCGGAAATGCTGGCAAGAATGCATCTTGTCCAGCAGGCAGCAAAATCCCCATGGGACGGCCTGATTGCCGAAAGTCTCGCCTATATTGAAATGGCTCTGGAGCCCGAAATCCAGCGCATCATGCTTCTGGATGGTCCGGCCGTGCTGGGCGATCCGGCGCAATGGCCAAGTCAGACCGCCTGCCTGCAACGTATCGAAAAAACGGTTCAGTCGCTGGTGGATGACGGCACGCTGGCCCAAGTCGATGCAAGGGCTGCGACATGGTTGCTGAACGGCGCCGTGCTGAACGCCGCCCTCTGGATCGCCGCCGCCGAGGATCCCAAGGCGGCCTTTGCAAAGGCCGCAGAGGTATTTCAGCTCATGGCATCAGGCTTGCTGGCGAAATGATTGGCGGCCCCGGGCCGCAAATCTGTGGGGCTTAGCGCAGAGCGCCGACCAGAACGTCGCGGCCGTCTTCAATCGAGACCCAGCGGCCGGTGTTGAAGGACGCCTGACGCTTGAGATAGGTGTAGTTGGTGTCCGTCCACAGCTTCACATCGTCGGACAGGTTGTCCAGAATGAAGTCGCCATTATTGGTGCGCACTGTCAGCACGGCATGGCCTTCGCCATCCGGCTTGCGAACGACCGTAATCAGAAGGTCCGAAACCGCAAAGCCGCGTTCCATCAGCTTGCGACGCTTCAGAAGCACGAAGTCTTCGCAGTCTCCGGCGGTCTTGGGATATTCCCAGACTTCGTCCTTGCCATAGACTTCCAGATCGGTCATCGCGACGATGGAGGCGTTCACTTCCTTGTTGACGTCGCGAATGACCTGCCAGCCGAACTCCGTCACGCGGGGCGGCGGGGTCAGCTTGCTGCGAATGTCGCACTCGTCCATGTATTTCTGGCAGAACTCATAATGGCCGATTGGCTGGGACGTAATGCCACCTGTGACCATGGACAGGCTGCCGATGTTGTCTGCCTGCGCAGAGGCCGCAGACATTATTCCGGTCGCAACTGCCAGAAGCAGCGCCCGCGCCCGTGATGCATTCATCATGAAACCCGTCCCTTAAAATCTTAACGAAAAGTTAAAAAGGTTAGGGGCGGGAGTCAATCGGAACTCATCATTCATGAATGCAAGATGAATAATATGGTTAAGATCGTTGCGGTTTTGCCGAGAAAACAAGGGATTGGGCGGCAGCCAGCATCCGCTCTATATCCTGTGGACGCGACAATCGGTGGTCTCCATCGCGGATAAGGCTGAGCACGATGTCGTCTGCCGGAAGGTGGTCGAGCAGTTTCAGCGCATGGGTATAGGGTACGTCGTCGTCACGCATCCCCTGCAGGATGTGGACGGGGCAGCCCGTTTCGATGATGCCCGTGAGGACGCGATTGTTGCGCCCGTCTTCAATGAGGTCGCGGGTAAAGATGTTGGGCTCGGTGCTGTATTCCGAGGGCTCTTCGAAATAGCCGCGCTCAGCGAGCGATGCCTTTTCCTCGTCGGAAAGGTTGGGTTCGATCAGTTCTGCCGTAAAGTCCGGGGCAGGGGCGATCAGCAGCAGACCGGCGACCTCGGTACCGTCTGGATCCTTTCGAAGTTCCTGGATCAGCCGCAGCGCAATCCAGCCGCCCATCGAGGATCCGACGACAATGATGCGCGTTGCACCCTTGTGGCGCAGGACGGCGATGGTTTCTTCCAGCCAGCGCGAGATGGTTCCCTTGTTGAAGTCACCGCCGGAAGCGCCATGGCCGGAATAGTCGAGGCGAATGCAGGCAAGTCCTGCCTCTTTTGCGTAACGGTCCAGTTCGACAGCCTTGGTGCCCGTCATGTCGGAACGATAGCCGCCCAGCCACACGAGTGCAGGGGCGTCGTCCTGTGTTGCGGCCTTGCGGGCGAGGATGGCGATGTCGCGCGCATCCTGCGCGCTGCCAACGGTAATATATTCAACCATATCTTCAGTCATCGGTGCCCAATTCTCCTGCTTTTCACTCTCCCTGTAGCGCAGATTCTTAAAAAGCACGACAGGAGGTGATTTTTTTGCGCGGACGTGCTATTGACTTCGCGGCGGCATTCACGACATTTCCGCCATTTGCACCGACAAGCTGTTTTTGCCGACGCGATCCCGAAACAGATCAGGAGAATACGACCATTCGCAGACCGTTCAAAGCCGATGCCCCCGTCAAAGAGGGCCCGCGCTCCAACAGGGAAATTCGAATTCCCAAGATTCAGCTGATTGATGAAGAAGGCCAGAACCTTGGCGTCATGCCGACGGACCAGGCTTTGAAGATGGCAGAAGATGCCGGGCTTGATCTGGTTGAGATTTCGCCGAACGCGGAACCGCCGGTCTGCAAAATTCTTGATCTTGGCAAGCTGAAGTACTCGACCCAGAAAAAGGCGGCCGAAGCGCGCAAGAAGCAGAAGATCGTTGAGGTCAAGGAAATCAAGATGCGCCCCAACATCGACACCCATGACTATGAGGTGAAGATGAAGGCGATGAACCGTTTCTTTGACGAAGGCGACAAGGTGAAGGTAACGCTGAAGTTCCGTGGCCGCGAAATGGCCCACCAGGAACTCGGCATGAAGCTTCTTCTGCAGGTCAAGGAAGACACCCTGGCAATTGCCAAGGTTGAAGCCGAGCCAAAGCTCGAAGGACGTCAGATGATGATGGTTCTGGCGCCGAAGTAAGTCCAGAAACGTCTGCAGGGCAGGCGTTTTGCCGAAGTGGCAGGGGAATTTCTCATTCCCCGTTGCTCTTTGCCGTGAACGCGGTTATAGGAGCGCGTCCGAACGGTCCGGCAGGGCATGCCGTGTCCGTTCCAGAATAGCTTGAAAGCAGGCTTCGTCTGCCTGTCTTTCGATACAAATAATGGAGTAGCAAAATGCCCAAGATGAAGACGAAGTCCGCCGCTAAAAAGCGGTTCAAGATCACTGGCACTGGCAAGGTTCTCGCAGCCGCTGCCGGCAAGCGCCACGGCATGATCAAGCGTTCCAACAAGTTCATTCGCGACGCGCGCGGAACCATGGTTCTGGCCGAAGCTGACGGCAAGAAAGTCGTCAAGAACTACCTGCCGAACGGTCTCTAAGACTCTTCCGCATTTTTGGACACTTTTAAGGAGATCATGACATGGCACGCGTAAAACGTGGCGTAACTTCCCGCGCCAAGCACACCAAGACACTCAAGGCAGCCAAGGGCTTCTACGGCCGTCGCAAGAACACCATCCGCGCAGCAAAGGCTGCTGTGGATCGTTCCAAGCAGTACGCTTACCGCGACCGCAAGGTTAACAAGCGCAACTTCCGCGCGCTCTGGATCCAGCGTATCAATGCTGCCGTTCGCGAATCTGGCCTGACCTATGGCCGCTTCATCGACGGCCTGAACAAGGCTGGCATTGAAGTTGACCGTAAGGTTCTGTCCGACATGGCTATCCATGAACCTGCTGCATTCGGCGCTCTCGTCACTGCTGCAAAGAAGGCTCTTGAGTACCTCAAGGACGCAGGCACCGCCAACGAGTTTGAAGCCGCTGTAAAGTAATTACGGCGCGGACAAATCGTTGTTCATTTGAAACCCGCGCCGGGCCACCGGTGCGGGTTTTGTTATTGTCGGGTTCCTTTGCATGGAACAATAGGCGGGTGCGACGATCCGCAAAGGTGTGGCGATCATGTTTGCAGCCAGTGCAGATGAAAAAGCGCAGGGCTTCGAGGTGCATCTCGAAGACGAAGATGTAACAGCGCTGATGTATGCCCTGCTCAATAGCAAGCGCCGCATACAGAAAATCAGCCTCTCCACCGGATCTGTCTGGATCAAGCGGCAGGGAACGGAGAAGCCGTCCTGGGGACCCAAAGCGCAGTCCTTTCTGTCGAAGTTTCTGCCCTATTCCTTCATGCGCCCGTCTCCTGTGCTCGACCCCGCAGGCATGATGCGCCGAGAGGTGGATACGATGCGGCTGTTTGAAGCGCGGGGCTTTCCCGTGCCGCAAATCGTCTATTCATCGACAACGGCTGTCGTTCTTGAAGATGTCGGCCTGACCATCGCCCAGCAACTGGATCGGTTGCAGACGACCGACGTGGATGCGCATGACGAATTGCTCATCGGTGTGGCGGCCGGGCTTGGCGACCTGCATTCAGCCGGCCTGTGTCACGGGCGCCCGCATGTGCGGGACTTCTATATGCGTGACGGACGGCTCGGTTTCATGGATTTCGAAGAGACGCCACAAGCCGTCATGCCGCTGGAAACAGCGCAGGCGCGCGATCTCTGGCTGCTGTTTTTGCCTCTTTCGCAAAGGGCGATCAAAGGGACGCCATCGCTTGATGCGGCCTACGAGGCCTGGGCATCGCGTGCGCCGGATGCGGCAATCGCGGAATTGCGCCGGCTGGTGCATGTTTTAGGCCGCTTTTTGCCTTTGGCACGGTTGATTGGGCGAGTGCAGATGGGTAGTGATCTGCGACGCTTTATCAAGGCGACCGATTATCTGAAGAATGCTGTGAACCCGAAGCCGCAGGCATAAGCCCGGCGAGGCAGGAAAATATGACCGAACTGGATACTTTGAAATCGCAATTGATGTCGGACATCGCCGCCGCCGCGGATGAAGCGTCTATCGAAGCTGTGCGCGTGTCGGCAATGGGTAAAAAGGGTTCGGTCTCCGAACTCCTGAAAACCCTGGGTTCCATGACGCCGGAGGAGCGCCAGACGCGCGGCGCCGCCATCAACCAGCTCAAGAACGAAGTGACCGACCTCATTACCGCTCGCAAAGCGGAACTGAAGGATGCGGCCATTTCCGCGCGTCTTCTGGCGGAAACGCTCGATGTCAGCCTGCCGGTGCGACAGTCGCCTGCCGAGCGCGGCCGCATCCATCCGATCAGCCAGATTGTTGATGAGATTACCGCCATCTTCGCCGATATGGGTTTTTCCATCGCGGAAGGCCCGGATATCGAAACCGACTATTACAACTTCACGGCGCTGAATTTCCCGGAGGGACATCCGGCCCGTGAGATGCACGACACCTTCTTCTTCCAGCCGGATGAGAACGGTGAGCGCAAGGTTTTGCGCACGCACACATCGCCGGTGCAGGTCCGGACCATGGAAGCCCAGAAGCCGCCAATCCGCATCGTCATTCCCGGCAAGACCTATCGCCAGGACTCGGACGCAACCCACTCGCCCATGTTCCATCAGGTCGAAGGCCTCGTGATCGACAAGAAGTCGAATGTCGGCAATCTGCGCTGGGTGCTGGAAGAGTTCTGCAAGACCTTCTTTGAGGTCGACAGTGTCGTGATGCGCTTCCGCCCGTCCTTTTTCCCCTTCACAGAACCGTCTTTCGAAGTGGATATTCAGTGCGACCGCTCCGGGCCCATCGTCAAGTTCGGCGAAGGCAAGGACTGGATGGAAATCCTCGGCTGCGGCATGGTCCACCCCAATGTCCTGCGCGCCGGTGGTCTCGACCCCGACGAATATCAGGGCTTTGCCTGGGGCATGGGTCTCGACCGCATCGCCATGCTGAAATATGGCATGCCTGACCTGCGCGACTTCTTCAATGCGGATGTGCGCTGGATGACCCATTACGGCTTCCGCCCGCTCGACATGCCGACCCTGTTTGGTGGCTTGAGCGCATAAGTCATGCCGACCGTGCTTCGCAAATATGGCCTTCGTTTTCACTTCTACTCGGGTGATGGCCATGAGCCGCCGCATATTCATGTGGATGGAAACGGTTGCGAAGCAAAGGTCTGGTTGGACGCAGTGAGACTGGCGAAAGCAAAGGGCTTCAATCAGAAAGACATCACCCGTATATTGGAAACGGTTGAGGAACACAGACATCAGATGATGGAGGCGTGGCATGAGTACTTCGGATGATGCATACCCGGAAAGTGATCGTCCCGTTGAAGCATGGTGCGATCCGCACGAAGTCCATGTTCGGCTGGCCGATGGAAGACATGTTTCCACGCCGCTGTGGTGGTATCCGAGGTTGCTGAATGCGACGCCCGCTCAACGCAACACGGTTGAATTGATGCTTTCGGGCGTTCACTGGCCTGATGTCGATGAAGATCTTTCAGTCGATGGGATGTTGAAGGGTCGCAAGGCCCCAGGCGCCAAGGCGCCACAGCAAGCCGCATGATTGCCAGACCGTTCTTTGAAGTCATTGCCCAAGATAGCCAGTCCAGAAGAGACACATACCGTTAAGGACAGACACACATGAAATTCACACTCTCCTGGCTGAAAGAGCATCTGGAAACCGATGCGTCTCTCGAACAGATTTGCGAACGCCTCACCGCCATCGGTCTCGAAGTCGAGGACGTGGATGACAAGGCTGCCTACAAGCCCTTCGTCATCGCCAAGATCCTGACGGCTGAAAAGCACCCCGAAGCGGACCGTCTCAAGGTGCTGAGCGTTGATGCTGGTGACGGCAAGCCGGTTCAGATCGTCTGCGGCGCGCCCAATGCGCGTGCCGGCCTCGTCGGTGCACTGGCGCGTCCGGGCGACTATGTTCCGGGTATCGATGTGACGCTTGCTGTCGGCAAGATCCGCGGTGTCGAAAGCCATGGCATGATGTGCTCGGAAAAAGAGCTCAACATGTCCGACAGCCATGATGGTATTATCGATCTGCCTGACGATGCGCCTGTTGGTACGTCCTTTGCGAGCTATGCCGGTCTTGATGATCCCGTCATCGAAATCAACCTCACCCCGAACCGCCCGGATTGCACCTCGATCTACGGTATTGCCCGCGATCTTGCAGCGTCGGGTCTCGGCAAGCTGAAGACCAAGTCAGCACCGGGCTTCAAGGTCGAAGGTCAGACCACCGTCGATGTGACGCTTGATCTTGATGACGCCGCACTTTGCCCCGGCTTTAGCTTGCGTCTCGTTCGTGGCGTCAAGAACGGCCCAAGCCCGAAATGGATGCAGCAGCGTCTTCTCGCCATCGGTCTTCGCCCGATCAATGCGCTGGTCGATATCACCAACTACATGACCTTCGATCAGGGCCGCCCCATGCACGTCTTCGATGCGGCCAAGGTGAAGGGCAATCTCGTGGTTCGCCGCGCCAAGGAAGGCGAAACCATTCTTGCGCTGGATCAGCGCGAATACAAGCTCGGTCCCGCCAACGTCGTCATCGCCGATGATAACGGCATCGAATCCATCGGCGGCGTCATGGGTGGCGAGCATTCCGGCTGCGATGAAAACACCACGGATGTGCTGATCGAGTCGGCGCTCTGGGACCCTATCAACATCGCCAAGACCGGTCGCTCGCTCGGCATCATCACCGATGCCCGTTACCGCTTCGAACGCGGCGTTGATCCCGAATATATGGTCCCCGGCCTGGAGCGCACGACGGAGCTGGTGCTCGAACTATGCGGCGGCACGGCAGCCGAAGCGAAGATCGTCGGTTACAAGGGCTTCGAGCCCAAGTGGATCGATTTTCCGCTCTCCGAAGTCAAGCGGCTGACAGGTCTGGATGTGTCGGCGCAGGAAACGCTCGATATCCTCAAGGGCCTCGGCTTCGGCGTCGAAGGTTCAGGCGAGCGCGTCAGCGTCTCGGTTCCCTCCTGGCGTCCTGATGTGGATGGCAAGGCTGATCTGGTGGAAGAGGTCATGCGCATCCATGGCGTCGATAATATCAAGCCGGAGCCGCTGGAAAGCTTCGGTGCCGTCAATGGCCGCATCCTGACGACGCTGCAGATCCGCACCCGCACGGCCAAGCGTTCGCTTGCCTCGCGCGGTATGCTGGAAGCCGTAACATGGTCGTTCATCCCGGAAGCACAGGCAAAGCTTTTCGGGGGCGGCACGCCCGCGCTCAAGCTTGCCAACCCCATCGCAGCCGACATGTCGGATATGCGCCCCTCGCTGCTTCCCGGTCTTTTGACCGCCGCACAGCGCAATGCCGACAAGGGCCACGGCGATGTGGCGATCTTCGAAGTCTCCGGCACCTATGAAGGTGACATGCCGGAAGGCCAGCGTCGCGTCGCCGGTGGCGTGCGTCGTGGCACGGCATCCATTGCCGGTTCTGGTCGCATGTGGTCCAACGCGGCCAAGGGCGGCGGTAAGCCCGTCGATGTCTATGACGCCAAGGCGGATGCGCTGGCTGTCATCGAAGCCTGCGGCCTGCCCATGAGCAATGTGCAGATCGAAGCGGGCGCTCCGGGCTGGTATCACCCCGGACGCTCCGGCACGATCAAGATGGGCCCGAGGGTCATCCTCGGTTATTTCGGTGAATTCCATCCGAAAACCCTGTCCGAGTTGGATGTCTCGGGCGTCTATGCCGGTTTCGAAATCTATCTCGATGCCATGCCGGAGCCGAAGAAGAAGGCGACCCGCACCAAGCCTGCGCTCGAACTGTCGCCCTTCCAAGCCGTCAAACGCGACTTTGCCTTCGTGGTTGATCGCACGGTCGAAGCCGGCGCCATCATCAAGGCCGCAACCAGCGCCGACCGTAAACTCGTGACCGGCGTCAATGTCTTCGACGTCTTCGAAGGCGCATCCGTTGGTGAAAACAAGAAGTCCATCGCCATCGAAGTCCAGATCCAGCCGGTCGACAAGACCCTGACGGATGAAGACTTCGAAGCGCTGACGGCAAAAATCGTCGGCAATGTCGAGAAGTCGACAGGCGGCGTGCTGCGCGCCTGACAGAACGGTTGAGCCCCGCTAGGGGCTCATTCCATCTTACCGAATTAAGGCATTGATTTTTTTCGTTTTTACACTCAGAATGCGGAAATTCCGTTTTTGAGTGTAAAAATGTTGGAAATCAATGCTTTAAGTGGAGATGACGTGCGTGCGCTAGTCGATGTCAGGCAGCGCTATGAGGTATTGGTCGACCTTCAGCATCAGCACTGGCACAGCTTCCGTGGCACGATGCGATACGGGGAACGATCTGGCAAACAGTATCTTCTTCGCCGTGTCGATAAATCGGACCGCTCTTTGGGAGCGCGAACGCCGCAGACCGATATGGTGCTCGACAAATTTCAAACAGAAAAAGCTGCGATAGAGGCGCGCATCGCCGGATTGAAGGCGGAAATAGAGGCTCGTGCGCCACTCATGGCAGCCCGGGGTATTGGCCGTCTTCCATCGATACCGGCACGAATACTCCGACGACTGGATGCGGCGCGCTGGCTTGGCGAAGGCGTTGTAGTAGTCGGGACGAATGCCCTGTTTGCCTATGAGGCAATGGCGGGCGTCCGCATCGTTTCGGACGTCATCGCAACAGAAGATATCGATCTTTTAAGGGATGCCCGCCGCCGAATTAGCCTGACCGCCAATGGCGTAAGCGAACGCGGCTTGGTGGGATTACTGAAAGACGTCGATCCAAGTTTCGCCGCTGTGCGCCAAGGCAGCTTCCGGGCTGTGAACCAGAGTGGTTTCATGGTGGATTTGATCGAGCCTCTCTCGAAGTCCCCTGTGCATCAATCCGAGAGTGGAATTTCAAGTCATCAGGATGATCTTGTTAGCGTACCGATTGAGGGCTTGGCCTGGCTTGTAAGCGCCCCAAAGAGCGAGGCCATCATTTTTGATGAAGCTGGTCTGCCCTTAAGGATTGTGACGATAGATCCGAGGGTGTTTGCGCTGCACAAACTATGGCTTTCTGAAAAGGCGGATCGTGATCCGCTTAAAAAGCGTCGAGACCGACAGCAGAGCAACGTCGCTGCGCAAATCGCCCATTACCATTTGGGGCTCAGCTTTGAGGCTGACGAGTTGAGCGCGCTTCCGGCGGCGTTGCGCAAGATGAGAGATCGCCTGGAGATGTCACCACCGCCGCGTGCGCAATGGTGACATCTCGTTGCGTTCTTTAACGGTTGGCCATTGCCGCCATCTGCTCGGGATAGCGCCCGCCCGCGACCTTGGTCGGAGACAAGAGTTCACCGAGCTTTGCGGCTTCATCGGCGCTGAGCGTGACATCCGCTGCCGCGACGTTCTTTTCCAGATTGGCGATTTTCGTGGTGCCGGGAATGGGCACGATGAAGTCACCCTGCGCCAGCACCCACGCCAGCGCCAACTGGCCTGCGGTTACGCCCTTTTCAGCCGCCATGTCTTCCAGCAGAGTAACGAGTGCCAGGTTCGCATCGAAATTCTCTGCCTGGAAGCGGGGCAGGGAGCGGCGGAAGTCGGTGTCGGAGAGGCCGTCGAGCTTCTTCAACGCACCGGTCAGAACGCCACGGCCAAGCGGGCTGAAGGGCACGAAGCCGATGCCGAGTTCGCGGCAGGTGTCGAGCACGCCGTTGGTCTCGACATCGCGGGTCCAGAGTGAATATTCGCTCTGCAGTGCGGTGATCGGGTGCGTTGCGTGCGCCTTGCGTGTCGTTGCCGCATTGGCTTCGGAAAGGCCCAGATGCCGGATCTTGCCTGCCTTGACCAGATCGGCCATGGCGCCCACCGTCTCTTCAATCGGCACGTTTGGGTCGACACGATGCTGGTAGAAGAGGTCGATCACATCGACATCAAGTCGTTTCAGAGAGGCTTCGGCCACGGCGCGGACGTTTTCCGGCCGACTGTCGGTGCCGACCATCATCTGGCCGGATGGTTTGCTTGCATCGATCTTGAAGCCAAATTTGGTGGCGATAGTCACCTGGTCGCGGTAGGGCTTCAGGCCTTTGCCGACAAGGGTCTCGTTAGCGTAGGGGCCATAGACTTCCGCCGTATCGAAGAACGTCACGCCGAGTTCCACTGCCCGATGAAGCGTGGCGATGGAGCCGGCTTCATCGACAGCCGGGCTGTAGGCATGGCTCATGCCCATGCAACCAAGCCCGATGGCGGAGACCGAAAGCTGGTTTCCAAGAATTCTGTTCTGCATCTCTATGTCCTTCCAGAAAGGGTCTGCCCGTGATGGGGCATACAAACAGGATACGCCTTCAAGACGGCAAAAATAATCGCTGGCTTTCGTGTTGGCTTGTTCTATCATTTAGAACAATGAACCGTGTGCAACTCTCCCAACTCGCCGTCCTCGCCACTGTGGCTGAAAGTCTGAGCTTCCGAAAGGCAGCGGCAGAGCTGGGCATTGCGCCCTCTGCCGTCAGTCATGCCATCTCTGCCTTGGAACTCAGCCTTGGTCTGCGGCTGCTTCACCGCACAACCCGCAGCGTCTCTCCCACACAGGAAGGCAGGCGCCTCCTCGAAACGCTGGCGCCGGCGCTGGCCGATATCGATGCCGTCATCGGTGCACTGGCAGAGCATGGCGGGCGCCCCGCAGGTCCTTTGCGCATCACCATGCCGCGCCTGGCAGCGCAAGATGTCATCATGCCCAAGCTCGGTGCCTTTCTCAGCCGCTATCCGGATATAGCACTTGAGATTTCCACGGATGATCGTTTCGAAGATATTGTCGCCAAGGGCTTCGATGCCGGTTTGCGGCTGGGTGAAAATCTGGAGGCGGATATGATTGCCGTGCGCGCCAGCGGAAACTGGCGCGGCGCCATCGTCGGTTCGCCCCTTTATTTCGAAACGCATCCGGTGCCGCAGCACCCACGCGATCTGATGCAACATCGCTGTATCAGACGGCGTTTCTCCAGTGGCCTGATCTATCGCTGGGAACTGGAGAAGGATGGCAAGCCGTTGGTTGTCGATGTGCAGGGCCCGCTGGTCCTGTCCGATCAAAGCCTCATTCGCGCCGCAGCACTGGATGGTGCCGGACTTGCCTTCGTGTTCGAACAGGGCATAGAAGAGGATGTGAAGGCCGGGCGTCTGGTGCAGGTGCTCAAGGACTGGTGCGCACCATTCGATGGCTTCTACATCTATTACCCCTCACGCCGGCAGATGCGACCGGCGCTGAGGGCTTTCGTGGATTTTTTCCGCGTCAAGTCCTGAAGTCAGAACTTGATTCTGTATCGGATGTGGCCATCGCTGGAAACATAGCTGTCATAGAGCTTTCGCGCCCGCTCATTGTCTTCGTTCGTATGCCAGTAAAGACGCGACCACCCCTTTTCCCGGCAGATGGAAATCAGATCGTCGATGAGGGCGCGGCCAATGCCCCGGCCACGGATGTGGGCGTCGATGAACAGGTCTTCCAGATAGCAGTCCGGCGTCTTGACCCAGGTCGAGTCGTGGAAATGGTGGATGGCAAAGCCGACGACATTTTCATCCTGTATTGCCAGACGCGCGCTGACACGGGATGCCGGGTCGATGATGCGCGCCCATGTGTGGGCAGTCACATCCTCGGCCAGATCGACATTATAGAATGCCAGATAATCATTCCACAGCTTCAACCATGCGTCCTGGTCGTCGCTGCGGGCATCGCGAATGCTCAAATCCATTATGCGCCAGCCTTGTCCAGAAGGGTCACCATGTCGTCCGTCAGTTTCAAATCCACAGCCCGCTTGAAGCTCTCAAGCTGGGAAAGGCTGGTTGCGCTCGCAATCGGTGCCGTCACGGACTTTTTCGCCAGCAGCCATGCCAGCGCAATATCGGCAAGCTTCGCGCCGGTCTCTGCCGCAATCGTGTCCATCACGCCAAGAATGGCCAAGCCACGTGCATTGACATAATCTCCAACGCGGTAGGATCGCGCCACGCCCTCGGTGTCTGCCTTGCTGCGGTATTTACCGGTGAGGAACCCGGCGGCCAGGCTGTAGTAATTGATGACGCCGATGTCCTCCTGTGCCGTCAATTCGGCAAGCGGACCTTCAAATCTTTCGCGGGTGTAGAGATTGTATTCGGGCTGCACAACATCAAAGCGGGCAAGCCCGGTTGCTTCGGAAGCATCCAGTGCCGCCTTCAATTCCGGCGCATCGTAGTTGGAGCAGCCGATGGCGCGCACCTTGCCCTGTTCCTTCAGCTTCGTGAAAGCACCAAGCGTTTCTTCGATCGGCGTTTCCGGGTCCGGCTTGTGGGCAAGATAGAGGTCGATATAATCGGTCTGCAGGCGTTTGAGCGAAGCATCAACCGCATCTGCAATCCGCTGGGCTTTCAGTCCCTTGTCATATCCGACCTTGGAAACGATGATCGCCTTGTCACGCGAAACGCTGCCGCGCTTCAGCCATTTGCCGATGATGGTTTCCGACTCGCCACCTTCATGGCCCGGCACCCAGGCCGAATAGACATCGGCGGTATCGATGGTGTTGAAGCCGGAATCGAAGAACGCGTCCAGCAGCTGGAAGGAAGTGTTCTCATCCGCAGTCCAGCCAAAGACGTTTCCGCCAAAAACGATTGGGGCGATGGAAAGGCCGGTTCGGCCAAGCGCGCGTTTCTCCACGGGCAGTACTCCCTTTGTTGTTCCGTTGGATATCAGCAGTAGCAAGCGCAAGACGGCATAACCATTGAATTTACGTGATGTCGAGCCGCCGCCTGCGTGATGGAAACGACATTCAGGAGGAAAGGGTTCGATAGGAACTTGGCGGCTGTGCATGATGCTGCTGCCACACACGCCGCATGTGGCGGGCAGAGGCAAAGCCGCACCGTTCTGCCACGGCTTCCATATCGAGCCGGGAATTGGTGAGAATGTCCCGGGCGAGATTGACGCGCATCAGGTTGATATAATCAACGACGCTGACACCCGCATGGTCCTTGAACAGCCGTGAAAGATGGCGCTCGCTCAATCCCGCAACGCGGGCAAGCCGTTCCAGAGACCATTCTGCGGAAGGATCTGCCACGATGGCATCCTGCGCTTTGTGGACTGAGGGGTGAATATGGTTGCGGCCTGAAAGCCATGGTGAAATCTGCGGGTCCTTGGCAGCCCGCCTGATATAGATGACCATGGTCTGTGCGATACGGGCGGCAGTTGCAGGGCTGGTCAGCCCCGATACGATGTGCAGCAGCAGGTCGATCCCTGTCGAGATTCCCGCGCTGGAAAATCGTTTGCGATCCTCCACGAACAACCGGTTGTCGCGCACATCCGCCAGCGGAGACAATCTGCGCAATTGCGAAATGCAGTCGGTATGCGTGGTGCACTGGTAGCCATCGAACAGGCCTGCCTGTGCGGCGATCAGGGCCCCGGAACAGATGGAAACGAGCGTCATGTCATCACGGGCGACGCGCCGCAGCCATTCGGCAAGCAGCCGTCGTTCCCGCGCAGGCTCGGCATCCCCGCGCTCCCCAAGTGCCCCGCCGCATATCATGACCATGGCATTGGCAGGCAGGGCGTCAGGCAGGGGTGTCAGGCCAGACAGCGACAGTCCGATGGTCGTTGTCTGCGTCTCGCCGACCGAGAGATAGGTGAAGTCGAACCGGACCTCATCCTGAAACTCGTTGGCATAGCGCAGCACCTCCACCGGCCCTGCGACATCCATCAGCAACGTCCTTGGCGGCAAAACCACGAAGACTGGAATGATCCTGCCGCGCAAGGCGTCGCTCACATCTGTCATCCGGCGTTCTCCAGCGTCTTCAATGCTTCATCGACGGTTACGATGCGCGCAAAACGACCCGCCAGCACCAGTTCCGTGCGGGTTGCGATATCCTCTGCGGAAAAGACTTTTCCGGACGCGTGGGTCATGGGAAAGGTCAGCGTTGCCTCGGTCACGAAATCGACGCCGTAACCCATATCGGAGCCCTGCCGCGTGGTGGTTTCGCAGCACTGTTCTGTCCTGATGCCGGAGACGATGAGCCGGTTGATGCCGTGGCTGGTCAACCACACGTCAAGCCCCGTGCCGACGAAGGCCGAATGGCGGTTCTTGCGAAAGGTTACGCTGGGCTCGATTGCGAGCCCCTCGATGGCCCGGATAAAGCCGCTGTCTTCGCCAAAGGCGCGGTCACCATCGACATGAAAGATCTGAATGACCGGTATGTGAGCCGCCACCGCGCCATCGATCAGTTTTTGCTGGGCAGAAAGATAGGCTGGCAGGGTCTTCTCATCGAAATAGGGCGCGTGACGGAAGGATTCCTGCGCATCTATCACCAGCAGTGCCGTGTTCGGATGGGACATTTTCTGTATCTCCTGATTTCAATAGATACAGTTTTTACCATTTGGTTGGAAGGCGAAAGACACCAGCCTGCCGAGTATGGGACATATCCAGCCATGGCATAGCCTGAGTATGAGCGGCCTTGTGCCCATTGCCAGCCATCTCTGGCATGGTAAGGTGCCCGCCGCTACAATGGGAGATAGGCATGTTACGTTTTGGTATTCTGTCGACGGCAAAGATTGGCCGCGAACTCGTTATTCCGGCCATTCAGGACGCGGAAAATGCCGTTGTCACCGCCATTGCCAGCCGCGATCTGGCAAAGGCGCGGGCGCTTGCCGACCGGTTCTCCGTTCCCCATGCCTTCGGTTCCTACGAGGAGATGCTGGCTTCCGACGCAATCGACGCGGTCTATATTCCGCTGCCGACGTCGCAGCATGTGGAGTGGTCGATCAAGGCCGCCAATGCGGGCAAGCACGTCCTGTGCGAAAAGCCGATCGCGCTCAAGGCTGATGAGATCGACGGTTTGATAGAGGCCAGAGATCGCAACAAGGTGCTGGTATCGGAAGCCTATATGGTTACCTATGCGCCGGTTTGGCTAAAGGTGCGGGAACTATTGGCTTCGGGCGCCATCGGCACGTTGAAGCACGTGCAGGGTGCCTTTACCTATTTCAACCGCGACCCTTCCAACATGCGCAATATTCCGGAACTCGGAGGCGGCGCGCTGCCGGATATCGGCGTCTACCCGACCATTACAACCCGGTTTGCCACGGGCAAGGAGCCGCAGCGCGTTCAGGCAACGGTGGAGCGCGATCCGGATTTCGGCACCGATATCTATGCCAGCGTCAGGGCAGACTTTGGCGACTTCGAACTCAGCTTCTATATTTCTACGCAGCTTGCCGGGCGTCAGTTGATGGTGCTGCACGGCACGAAGGGCTATATCGAAGTGAAGTCCCCCTTCAACGCAGACCGCTGGGGCGCAGAAGAGGTGGAACTGACCAGTCAGGATCACGGCCAGTCACAGATTTTCCGCTTTCAGGACAGCCGCCAGTATCGGCGGGAAATCGAAGCGTTTGCCGCAGCGGCCAGCGGAAAGGGCGGGGAGGTCGTCACGCTGGAAAGCTCCAGGAACAGCCAGCGATTCATCGATGCCATCTACCGCGCAGCCGAGCAGGAGGGCTGGGAGAAGGTCTAGCCCCCTTTCTCAAGTCCCGGAACGCATGGCCTTTGCCGCTCGGGCATATCCGAAGGCGGCAAAGGCCAGACTGGCGATAGCGCCCGCAACAAAGGCGATCGGCCAGTGAACGGCTGGATTTCTGATGATAATGAGGGTGAATACCGCCAGGCTCACGGCAAGGCTGATGAAGCTGACAGCAAGCGCAGAAAAAAGTGAGATTGAACTTGGCCGACCAAGATAGAATAGGGCGGTCGCAAGCACTGCGTAGGAAAGCGCAGCACTCAGGGTTCTCGCGAGCACTGGCCCAAAACCATAATGTGTGACGCAAACGTAAGAGAATGCTCCGTCCAGCGCAGTCAACGCGCAGAAAGGAAAAAGCGGGTTCATAGCTTTCAAACGGGATCATCCTCGCGGTAAGGCAAGCTGGCCAGTCAGGGCCGCTAAGATGCAATATCCTCGTTCAGACCAGTTTTAGCCTCATCACCGCTAGCATGGCAGCAAAGCCACCGGCAATCCCGAGATTATAACCGGCAAGTGCGATGAGAAGCGACAGGACCGGCACTCCCGATGCCGAAACCATTGCCGAAACTGCAAATATGCCTGCACTCATCACGCCAATCAGCGCCAGCGCTGACATGGACCGCAAAGCCAGCGCGGCAACGCCGAGCGAGATTCCTAGAAAAAATACCATGATGCCGCTCCTCCTCCTGAGGGCTTGAGGAAAGGCATCGTCATCCCCAAAAACCCTTATTCTCCTCCAAGGCATGCACTCTCAACGATGGACTGTATCAGATTGTTGCAATTTTGTGAAATTCATTCGACCAAAAATTGTCAACTCAGTGTTATCGGCGCGATTTGCAAATCACGGACCATAGGGTAGAAACGGGCATGAGCGATATTTTCAGCCAGCCCCTCACCAACCTTGCCGAATTTTCCGTGTCGGAACTATCCGGTTCCATCAAGCGAACCGTCGAGACCGCCTTCGATCAGGTGCGGGTGCGCGGGGAAATCTCCGGTTATCGCGGGCAGCACACATCGGGACATGCCTATTTCTCGTTGAAGGACGACCGTGCCCGTATCGATGCCGTCATCTGGAAAGGCAGCTTTTCCAAGCTGAAATTCCGCCCTGAAGAGGGCATGGAGGTCATCGCCACCGGCAAGATCACGACCTTCCCGGGCTCATCGAAATATCAGATCGTCATCGAGAGTCTTGAGCCTGCCGGTGCTGGTGCGCTGATGGCGCTTCTGGAAGAGCGCCGTCGCAAGCTGGCAGCGGAAGGCCTGTTCGATCAGGCCCGCAAGCGCCGCCTGCCTTACATGCCTAGGGTCATCGGCGTTGTGACCTCGCCAACCGGCGCCGTCATCCGGGATATTCTCCACCGTATTTCCGATCGTTTTCCGGTGCATGTGCTCGTCTGGCCGGTCAAGGTACAGGGCGAGGGTTCCGGCGAGGAAGTCGCCAACGCCATCAGAGGCTTCAACGCGCTTGAGGTCGGCGGCGAGATTCCCCGTCCTGACGTGCTGATCGTGGCGCGCGGCGGCGGAAGTCTGGAGGATCTCTGGAGCTTCAACGACGAAATCGTCGTTCGGGCCGCGGCCGAAAGCCAGATCCCGCTGATATCCGCCGTGGGTCACGAGACCGATACGACCCTGATCGACCACGCCGCCGATGTGCGCGCGCCCACGCCAACAGGGGCGGCGGAAATGGCCGTGCCGGTTCGCGCGGATCTGGAAGCCCAGCTTGCCGGTCTTTCTGCGCGGCTTTCCGGCTCCATGTCGCGCCAGATGGACAATCGCCGCCAGGGTGTGAGGGCACTCGTTCGCGCACTGCCTTCGCTTGATCAATTGCTGGCTCTTCCACGCCGTCGTTTCGATGAGGCAGCCAGCGGGCTTGGCCGCGGGCTGGAGCTGAACACGCTCAACAAGCGCCGCAGCTTTGAGCGCACCGCTTCGGGCCTGCGCCCTGATGTTCTGGCGCACGGTCTCAAGCAGCAGCGACAACGCATTCAGGAACGTATGCAGCGTGCCGAGAGCCTGGTGGAGCGTCGACTTCTGCAGGCGCAGTCGCGCGTATCGTCGTCGGATTCGTCCCTGCGCGCTCTGCCCGCCCGCCTTCTCGGCCAGCTGGAACGGCAGAAGGAGAGGGTTGCCGGTGCCATCCGCCGTACGGATACCGCGGTCCTGCACCGCATGGCGCAGAACCGTTCCGGCATCGCCGCCCATGATCGCATCCTGCAATCCCTGTCCTACAAGAATGTGCTCAAGCGCGGCTATGCGGTCATTCGCGATGAGGATAACCGCCCGCTGACCCGCGCTGCCGCAGTCGTATCAGGTGCTGTGGTGTCGATGGAGTTTGCCGATGGGCGCGTGTCTGCCGTGGCGGGTGGTGCCGATGCCTCACCCCCGGAAGGCCCCGCGCCCGCGCCTAAAAAGAAGCCCGCTAAACCGGCCTCATCCGGTCTCGTTGATCAGGGTACTCTGTTTTAAGGCGTAAATAGGCGAGGGCAGGCGTTGCACAGAGAGCCGCGTGCCTCATTCGAAATCTGATAGAAACACCTTCAGCAGCCGGTCGAACTCCCGTCTGTCACCTTCGCTCACGCCCGCAAGCAGCTCATTCTGCCTGGCGACATGCGCCGTCACAGCTTCGTCGACAATGGCAAAGCCCTTGTCGGTGAGGGCAATCAGCACGCTGCGCCGGTCCTGCGGATTGTTGATCCGCTCCACAAGGCCCGCCTTTTCCAGCTGGTCGATGCGGTTGGTCATGGTGCCGGAACTGACCATGGTCATGGCCAGCAGTTCCCCGGGAGAGAGCTGGTAGGGCGCTCCTGCGCGCCGCAACGTCGCCATCACATCGAAAGCTGAAATCGAAAGGCCATGTTGCATCAACACGGCCTCGATCTCGCGGCCAAGATGGGTCGTCAGCCGGTGAAGCCGGCCAATGATACCCATCGGCTCCACGTTGAGCTCGGGTCTTTCCCGCCCCCACTGGGCCAGAATTTTGTCGACGTGGTCAGGAGAGGCATCTTTGGTCATGGCGACAAGGGATACCATTATTTGTCTTGACGTCAAGATAAAATGTCATATGGTGGATATATCTTGACATCGAGAATCTTGAAATGAAGAGAAACCTAAATTACCTTGCCGACGTCGCCATGACCGGGCTTGCCCCGGCCGTCTGGGGCAGCACCTATTATGTCACGACGCAGTTTCTGCCGCAGGGTTATCCCATGCATGTCGCCATGCTCAGGGCCTTGCCAGCGGGCTTGCTGCTGCTGCTTCTCGTGCGGCAGCTGCCAACAGGCATCTGGTGGGGTCGCACCTTCATCCTTGCGGCGCTCAACTTCGCCTTCTTCTGGGTGATGCTGTTTGTTGCCGCATATCGCCTGCCGGGCGGTGTGGCGGCAACCGTGGGCGCGGTGCAGCCCTTGATCGTTATCGGGCTGTCGCGCATTTATCTCGGGCGGCCCATCCGCGCGCTCACGGTCATGGCCGGTGTCGTCGGTATCGTGGGTGTGGCGTTTCTGGTGATGACACCGCAGGCCGCGCTCGACCCCGTGGGCGTTGCGGCGGCTTTCGCCGGTGCAGTCTCCATGGCCTTTGGCACCGTTCTGGCGCGCAAATGGCAGCCGCCGGTCTCAAGCCTTACCTTCACGGCGTGGCAGCTGGCAGCGGGTGGATTGATGCTTGTACCGATAGCCCTGTTTTTTGAGCCTGCCTTGCCGCCCCTTACCTCTGTAAACCTGCTCGGACTTGCCTATCTCGGCCTGTTTGGTGCTGCTTTGACCTATCTCTTGTGGTTTCGCGGTCTGGCCCGCATAGAGCCCTCGGTTGCGGCCTCGCTCGGCTTCCTCAGCCCGGTCACGGCAACGCTCCTCGGCTGGCTGGCGCTCGGTCAAAACCTCTCGCCAGCGCAGATTGCCGGTTTTGTCATGGTGCTATCAAGCGTCTGGCTCAGCCAGAAGAGCCAGGCGCCGAAATAGCTGTCATCAGGCCCATTCGCCCTTGCGCATCACAGGCACCTTCGAGCCATCGGCTCTGACACCGTCAATATCGACCTTGTCGGAGCCGATCATCCAGTCGATATGGATCAGGCTGGAATTGCCGCCCTGCGCCTTGATCTGGTCCTGCGTCAACGTCGCGCCATCGATAAAGCACTTGGAATAGCATTGTCCCAACGCGATGTGGCAGGATGCATTTTCATCGAACAGCGTGTTGTAGAACAGAATGCCGCTGGCCGAGATCGGCGAGGAATGCGGCACCAGCGCCACTTCGCCAAGGCGTCGCGCACCTTCATCCGTATCCAGCACCTTGTTCAGCACGGCCTCACCCTTGGATGCCTTGGCTTCCACGATGCGGCCTGCCTCGAACGTCACCCTGATGTCGTCGATCAAGGTACCCTGATGCGACAGCGGCTTGGTGCTGGAAACATAGCCATCCACCCGCAGCGCGTGCGGCGTGGTAAAGACTTCCTCGGTCGGAATATTCGGGTTGCAGGTCACGCCATTCTTGGCTGCCGATGCGCCGCCATGCCATTCGTGATTGTCCGCAAGACCAATCGTCACATCGGTGCCGGGGCCAGTGAAATGCAGCGAGGCGAAACGCTCGCCGTTCAGCCATGAGGAGCGCTTGGCAAGGTTGGCATTGTGCTCAGCCCATGCCGCCACGGGGTCAGCGACATCGACGCGTGACGCCGCAAAAATCGCATCCGCCAGCTTTTTCACCGCTTCATCTTCGGGAATGCCGGGGAACACCTGTTTTGCCCAGGAAGGATTGGGATAGGAAATGATGTTCCAGTTGATGTCGAAGTTGGAAATCTTCTCCAGCGCCGGTTTGTAGGCCGTGGAATTGGCCTTGTTGGCGCGGGCGACCTTTGAAGCGTCCTCATTGGCCAGCAGCATGGGGTTGTCGCCGGAAATGGCAAGCCGCGCAGCACCATTGGCATAGGCCTTCGCCATGCCTTCATACAGCCAGCCGGATGCCCGGTCGAAATTGGCGTCGCTTGCGTGCCTGTACCGGGCAAGCGTCGTTTCCTCGTCGGAATAGAAGGTGGTGACCAGACCGCCGCCTGCCATATAGGCGTGCTTGGTCAGGAAACGCACCAGGGGCAGCGCCGCAAGCGGCGCGGTGATGACCAGATCCTGATCCTTCTGCAATTGCAGCCCGACCTTGACGGCGACTTCGGCCAGCTTTTCGAGTTTGACGGGATCGATGGGAGAAACTGTCATGATGCGCCTTCACATGTCTTCATTGCGAGGCGCAAAACATAGCCCATTCGTCGCGAAAGCCAACCGTCTTTGTGCTATTCGGCAACCAGGGGAGCGGCGACGGCTTTCAGAACGGCCTGCGCATCCCTAGGCGAAAGCCGTACCTGCAGCCCCCGCTGGCCGCCATTCATGTAAACTTCGTCATGGCCGAGGGACTGTATCTCGATGGCTGTCGGCACCTGCTTCTTCTGGCCAAAGGGGCTTATGCCGCCGACGTGATAACCGGTTGCGCGTTCGGCATCTACAGGCTTCATCATTTGCGCAGATTTACCGCCAAAGGCCGCCGCCAGTTTCTTCATGCTCACCTCGCGGTCGGATGGTACGACCACGCAAACCGCCTTGCCGTCCACCTCGGCCATGAGCGTTTTCAACACCAGATGCGGCTCAGCCCCAATGGCTTGCGCCGCCTGAAGCCCGATGCGCTCGGCATTCGGATCATAGTCATAGGTCACGGCGGTAAAGACGATACCGGCCTTGCTGAGCATCTGTGTCGCGCGGGTGGTCTTCGACATGGCAGATCTCAGCGAAACAGGGCCGCATAGGTTTCCGGCTTGAACCCGACGGTGATCTTGCCCTTCGCCTCCAGCACCGGCCGCTTGATCATCGATGGCTGCGCCAGCATCAGCGCAATCGCCTTGTCGCGGTCGAGATTCGTCTTCTGCTCATCTTCGAGTTTCTTGAAGGTCGTCCCGGCCCGGTTCAGCACGGTCTCCCAGCCTGCCGCATCACACCATGCGTTCAGATGCGCGGCGTCTATACCGGCTGTCTTGTAATCATGAAACTTATGATCGATGCCCTCGGCCTCCAGCCATGTGCGGGCCTTCTTCATCGTGTCGCAATTCTTGATGCCGTAGATAGTGATCGTCATGAAACAGCCTCTCATGGAAGACCACCGGAATAGCAAACTCTGGCCGGAATTCAAACAGCCGCTGAGCTATGCAAATTTGCATGGTCTGTCATCTGAATGAGTTCGAGCTAAGCTGCATGGCTCGCTTGCTGTATCATGAGTTGTAGAATTGCTCGGGAATGCTCATATTCTAAGCAACACAAAGGAGAAACGCATATGCGTAACGTTGCCAAGACATCCCGTAACTTCATCGGCGAAACCTTTGCCGTTTTCGGCGCAGCTCTTGCCGTTTCCGCTGCTGTTCGTGCACATCGCAAGCCAGCTGGTGCTGACCTTGACGCTCTGGGCATCGACCGCAAGGCTTTCGACAAGGTTCAGCTCTAAATTCTGATCTCGACGCTGGCGAGGCATGATGGCCTCGCCTTGGCATGAGGCGGACTTCGCCTGTGCTTACACGCTAGAGCGCTTCAGGCCTCGACGACGTGTTTCATGCCTGCCGCCTGAGCGGCCTTTATGAACTTGCGATCAAACGTGACAAATCTCTCGTAGTGAGCAGTTCTGACAAGATGCAGAGCATCGCCAAAATCCATCGATTTTTCTGTTAAGTCCAGTGCCTCGGCGATGCAGTCTGCGTCCTCGACGCTGACGGTCGGTAGCCCGCAAAACGCGCGGAGTGCGCCAACCGCCTGTATGCGGCTAAATCCATAGGCGCTTCGCAAAATCCATTCGGTTTCCAGTGCCACTGTCACGGCCACAAACACCAACTGTCCATCCACGATGGTGCGGGCACGAACAGACTGCTCAGGGTGATCCCCCGTCAGGTAGCGGACAACGACGTTGGTATCAATCGCGATCATGATGTCTGTGCGCTTCAGCCAATATGGCCTCATCCATTTCTTCCAACGTCTTTGGCTTTCCACTGAACGGTAGCATTCCGAACACGTCTTCCGATGTCGTCGGTGCAAAGGCGGGAGCGCGCTTCAGCAGGACGCCGTCAGCGGTTTCCTCGACCGTTAAACGCGTTCCAGGCCCCCAGTCGCGGTGCTGGCGTATGGTTTTGGGAAGAATGACCTGTCCTTTTGTAGAAACGGTCGTGGTGAGTTTTTCCGGCTGCGACATCATATCCACCTTGGGTAAGACGGAAGTAAGATAGCTGATTTAAAGCATTTATCAATGCCGCAAAGAAAAACCGGGCCCGTCTTTCGACGGAGCCCGGTTTGTGTCGTTCAAGCCCGATTGGACTTATTCCCACTCGATCGTGCCGGGCGGCTTGCTCGTCACGTCGTAGACGACGCGGTTGATGCCCTTGACTTCGTTGATGATGCGGGTTGCCGCGCGACCCAGGAAGTTCATGTCATAGGGGTAGAAATCCGCCGTCATGCCGTCCACCGAAGTCACGGCGCGCAGCGCGCAGACGAAGTCATAGGTGCGGTAGTCGCCCATGACGCCCACGGTCTGTACCGGCAACAGCACGGCAAAGGCCTGCCAGATGGTGTCGTAGAGACCGGCTTTACGGATTTCATCGAGATAGATCGCATCGGCCTTGCGCAGAATGTCGAGCTTTTCACGCGTGACCACGCCGGGGCAGCGAATGGCAAGACCCGGACCCGGGAAGGGGTGGCGACCAATGAAGCTTTCGGGAAGGCCGAGTTCACGGCCAAGTGCACGGACCTCGTCCTTGAACAATTCGCGAAGCGGCTCGACCAGCTTCATGTTCATGCGCTCTGGCAGACCGCCGACATTGTGGTGGCTCTTGATGGTGACAGATGGGCCGCCGGAGAAGGATACGCTCTCGATAACGTCGGGGTACAGCGTGCCCTGCGCCAGAAACGCCGGAGCGCCCTTGCCGTCAGAGGCGATCTTGGCAGCTTCCGCCTCGAAGGTCTCGATGAACAGGCGGCCGATGGTCTTGCGCTTCACTTCCGGGTCGGAAACGCCTGCCAGTTCCGTCAGGAACAGATCGGAGGCATCCACATGCACCAGCGGAATATTGTAATGATCGCGGAACATGCCGACGACCTGCTCGCTCTCGGCCTGGCGCATCAGGCCGTGATCGACGTAGATGCATGTCAACTGATCGCCAACCGCTTCATGGATCAGCACCGCCGCGACGGAGGAGTCGACGCCGCCAGACAGGCCGCAGATCACCCGCTCGGTTCCAACCTGCTCACGGATCTTGCGGATCATCTCGGCGCGGTAGGCCGCCATGGTCCAGTCGGATTTCAGGCCGACGATCTTGTGCACGAAGTTGGACAGAAGCTTTGCGCCATCTGGCGTGTGCATCACTTCCGGGTGGAACATGGTGGTATAGTAGCGGCGCTCTTCATTGACGGCGATGGCGAAGGGCGCGTTTTCCGATGTCGCGGCCACTTCGAAACCTGCCGGCAATTGCGTCACGCGGTCGCCATGGCTCATCCACACCGGGTAACGTCCACCGACATCCCAGAATCCGTCGAACAGCGGGCTTGCCTTCTTGATCTCGATATCGGCGCGACCGAATTCTGCCGCATGTCCGCCTTCGACAGTGCCGCCGAGCTGCGTGCACAGTGTCTGCTGCCCGTAACAGATGCCAAGGATCGGAATGCCGGAATCGAACACCGCCTGTGGAGCGCGCGGGCTGCCTTCAGCGGTTACCGATGCCGGGCCGCCGGAGAAGATCACGCCCTTCGGCTGAAGTTTCTCGAAGGCTTCCGCCGCATTCTGGAAGGGATGGATTTCGCAATAGACTCCGGCTTCGCGCACACGGCGCGCAATAAGCTGCGTCACCTGGCTGCCGAAATCGATGATGAGGATGCTGTCGGGATGGGCTATCTGGGTCATGGCGAGCCTTTAAAGAAATCCGGGCCTCAACGCAACCCGGGAGTTGGCCTGAAAAGCCAGAACATAAGCGGTTGCGCAAGCTTTACAGAGCAATCTCACCCTCTTGTATCGCAGCGCACAAGCTGTCAACCGCTTGCGCCAGTTTCTGGTCGATCACGTGCAGATAAGCGGTCCAGTCGGATATGTGGCTGACCTCGGCCTTGCCGTCGGAGATGCCCCGCAGCCCGATCATCGGCACACCGAACCGCTGACAAGCCCGCAGGATAGCGAAAGTCTCCATCTCAACCATATCGGCATCCACATGGTCGTAGCCTGAGCCGGAGACAACATTGGCGCCGGTGGAAAGCCGCGCTTTTGCCACGCCGGGAATGCTGAGCGTCAAAGAAATTTCAGCGGGAAGATCTAAAAACGGCGTGCAGCCCTTTTCAAAGCCAAAGGCGGATGCGTCCATGTCCCGGTAGGAAACGGACGTGGCCTGATAGACCTCTGCCTGCTCCAGCACCCGCGATCCGGCGGATCCGAGCGAAACGACGAGGTGGGGCAGCCGGTTCGCGCTGTCGAGAGTGGCGAGCGTCACGGTCAGCGAAACCGCCGCTTCCACGGGCCCCACACCTGTCATCAGGGGTTTGAAACGGGCTTTGAGCTGCGGGCCATATTCCGCATCCGCAGCCATGACGAATAGCAGGCGCTTGCCCGCAATCTCCAGGATCTCGTAGCTCACTCTTCGAAGCCCTCGCGGTCTTTCATCACCATCATCGTGCCCGTCATCGAGGCGATCAGCTTGGCAGGGCCGTCCGTCAGCGCATAGGCGCGACCGTCTGCCACGATGATGTTGCTGCCGGGCTTGGTGATTTCGCCGCGAAACAGAAAACGATCTCCCCGACCGGGCGACATCAGATTGACCTTGAATTCAATGGTCAGCAACGAGCTTTCGGGGGCGATGATCGTGTAGGCGGCATAGGTGCAGGCCGTATCCAGTGCAGCGGCGATGACGCCCGCGTGCAGAATGCCATGCTGCTGCGTCAGCTTTGGGTGGAACGGCAGTTCGATTTCCACCAGCCGATGTTCGATGCGCGAAAGATCCGCCCTGATGGCCTGCACGACGCCCTGGCGCTTGAAGCTTTTTTCTATCCGCTG
Source organism: Rhizobium sp. Leaf311 (assembly GCF_001423445.1). Classification (NCBI taxonomy): domain Bacteria; kingdom Pseudomonadati; phylum Pseudomonadota; class Alphaproteobacteria; order Hyphomicrobiales; family Rhizobiaceae; genus Rhizobium; species Rhizobium sp. Leaf311. The sequence goes on from NZ_LMNZ01000007.1 coordinate 286,495, forward strand.
ACGATAGTCGCCGGAATCGGTAAATTCCATTCCCCTGCCTTTCCGCTTTTAAAAAGACATGGCGCGAGGTGGCCGCGAACGCAAGGGCACGTTGCAGTTAATTCAGATAAACGATGCTGGCGTTGAGAAGCGTGGCAAAGCCGACCCATGCCGCATAGGGCACGAACAGCCACATGGAAATCCTGTCGCGCGTCGCGGTCATGATGATGAAGGCGACAACGCAGACCAGCATGGGCACGATGAGAATGAGCGCGCCTACCGGGCTCTCCATGGTAAAGAAAATCGGCGACCACATGAAGTTCAGCAGCATCTGGCTGCCCCACAGCTGCATCCGCCCGCCCATGCGGCTTTGCAGCCATGTGCGTGCGCCTGCTACCGCAATCATGATGTAGAGCGCGGTCCATACCGGACCGAAAATCCAGTTGGGCGGGTTGAAGAGGGGCTTGTTGAGCGATTGATACCATTCGCCAGGCACGTTGTTCATGCCAATCAGCGCACCTGTCGTCACAACGACGAGTATGAAAATGAGGTAGACCAGCGCTTTTTTCATGCGCCATGAAATGCACGGAAACGCTATTCGTTCCAGCGTTATTTCAGCAATTCATCCTGCAAGCCTGACAATATGCTGGTCCCAGGCGACATCGCTTGCCCTTGAACCGAAATGTCCGTCATAGGAGGAGGCAACGATTCCATGGGCCGCAGGTGCCACGCCGGCGGCTTCGCGCAGTGCAGCCTCGCTCAATATCCGGCCGGTTTTTTCATCCAGCGTCACGCTTGCATTGCCGTTGGGAGATGTCAGCCCGACGATGCCGTCGCGACGGTTTACCGCAATCGCCCCCACATAATTGGCGAGCCGCGCCGTCGTTTCCGGTGGCAGGTCAATGAAATGCAGGTCGTCACCCTTGCAGAAATGCCCGACAAGCGCAGGCAGATCGTTGCGCGGCCCTTCATACTGGCAGGCAAACCAGATGCGCCCGTCACGGCCCAGATCCACATGCCGGGTAGAAAGCTGCGCCAGCGGACCTCCAAGTCCATGCTTCTGGATCAGTCGTCCCGTGGCCGCATCCAGAAGCACCAGCGAGGGCTCCATGGCGTCGATATTGAGCTTCGTGCGCCCGAAATCCGGATGGGTCTGAATGCCGCCATTGGCGATGATGAGCATCCGTCCATCTTCGCTCACCGTCATGTCATGCGTGCCGATGCCACAGGCGTCGTGTTCGCCGATGCGTCGAAAACCGTCGCGAGCGTCATAAAGGCCGATGACGCCACGGTTTTTGTCGAAATCATTCTCGCTGGCATAGAGGAGGGAACCATCGGGTGAAAACTGGCCGTGACCGTAGAAATGCCGGTTTGGCGGCGTGTGCATCACGATTGGTTCCCGGCGTCTGGCCGGGTCGAAAGCCATGAAAAACGTGCCGGGCCTTCGCGCAAAGGCAACCGTCACACCCGTTGCACGGCTGGTTGCCATGCCATGGGCGCGTGCGGGCAGAACCAGCCGGTCGATGATCTCGCCCGCTTCGCTGACCGTTGCTACGCCGTAAGCGCCATTGCGGTCGCGAAAGGCCGAGGCGAAGACGGCGTCCGTGCGCTCCAGTGCGTGGAGAGACCGCGGCGCAAGCGATGCCAGAAACGGCAGACCCGCCGCCTTGATGAAGGCGCGCCGGTCGATCAGCAGCCGCTTGTCGTTGGCCATGGGGTCAATCCCCATCCGAGAAGGAGAAGCCGGAACTCAGGCCGATTGCGCCGCCATACTGGTCGTTGATACGATAGATCAGGTCTTTGCCATTCAGTAGCAGATAATCGACCTTGCCGCGTTGAGCATCGTCGGCCAATGCCTTTTCAATGTCGGGGTCGATGTTACCGGCCACGCGGACCATGGATTTGGTGATGAAGTCGATCGAGCCGGTGATCGATCTCTGGTCAGGCGGCAGAAGATCGCTCATTCCGGCCTTGCTCATCAGCGTCTGGACGCCGGAAATATTGTCGGCGATGCTTTTCCAGGTCAGGCCAGAGCGCCAGAAAATCGCGGTTCGCGGAAATTTCGCATTGTCCGGCCCCTTGTAGAAAGTCTCGATGCGCTGGTCGCGAATGGCCTCGGCTGCGTGCACCAGTATGCCCAAAAGACCCACCAACGCCTCCCGCTCATCGCGAAACACCGGGTTGTCCGGCCCCGGTTCCTTCCAGTGCCGGGCGGTCCCATCCGGCGCGTCCCACGCATCGGAAAGCTCGGTGCCGATTTTGGCTATGTTGCCCGCAATCGCCGCGCCATAGCGGCAGGGAAATCCGTTTTTTGTGCTCAAGAGCTCATCGGTGTCCTTGCCGTAAAGCACATATTCCAGCGCGCCAAAGCCCTGTGCAGCGACGCTTTTTGCCTGCAGACCCGCGGGCGTGGTCACGCTTTCGTCGCGCTCGGAAAGATATCGCTGCACCTGTCTGAGGCCCAGCCCCTTCCTGTCGGGGTAATAGAGCACGCGCTCGAAACGGTTCTGCTCGATAACGGGGCCGACGCGGACGATCTCGATCCGGGCCCAGGCCTGCGCCGCATCGGCAAAGCCCGCCTTGGCTGCGGCCATCGTGTCGGCGGACGGTGTGGCGCAAAGCGCTGCCATCTTGCCCTCAAGCGCCGTGCCGCTGTCGCGAAAGGCATCATAGCCGGGGCGGATGAAGCCATCGACCGCCTTTTCCATGACGGTGCGCACCTTTGCCGGGTCCAGCGGCGGTGGCGGCATCAATTCAACATCCTGCGCCAGTGCCGAGCCGAAGCTGCAAAGAAAGGCGAGCGTCAGAAGGCCGTGAAATTTTCGCATCGCATTTTCCATTAAAGAGAAGAGAGAAAGCTGAGCAAAGCCTGCCTGTCAGACTTTTGCAAGGCAGCAAAGGCGTCGCGCGCGCCTTGCGCCTCGCCGCCATGCCAAAGAATGGCTTCTGTCAGGCTGCGGGCGCGCCCGTCATGCAGGTAAAATCCGTTGCCGTTAACCGCTTGCGTCAGGCCAAGTCCCCACAACGGCTGGGTCCGCCACTCGCGACCTGTCGCTTCGCCTACCTGTTGGCCATCCGCCAATCCCTCGCCCATGTCGTGAAGCAGAAAATCGGAATAGGGCCAGATCAGCTGGAAGGAATGCAGCGCATCCTTCGCATCGCGTCTGGTAACGAATTTCGGCACATGACAGGAAGCGCACCCCGCCTCGTAAAATCTTTGCTTGCCACGCAGCACCTCTGTGCCGTCCACATTTCGGCGCGCCGGAACTGCCAGATTTTCGGTGTAGAAGGTCACGAGATCGAGAACGGGGGAGGGGGCTTCCACATCGCCCAGCCGCTTTTGCACACCACTGGGCAGGGAAAGACAGTCGCTCTCAGCCTTTGTGCAGTCGCCATAAGCATTCGGCGCGTCTGGCGTGGAAATGCCGATATCGTTGGAAAACGCATCTGCCGCCTGGTCGCGAACGCTTCCGTTCTGCGCCTTCCATCCAAACCGGCCAAGCACAAGCGCGCCGGTTAGATGGTCGCGCACCCAGGCCGGTTTGCCGGATATGCCATCATTCGCTGCGCTCTGGCGGTCCGCGATTTCGAGAATATCCGCCTCGGCAATCGCTTCTATCAGCCCCAGACCCAGCGTGGGCTGGGCGATGCGACCGGACAGTGTGGTGTCCACGCCGGTCGGACCATAGGCCGGATCGGCTATCGCATAGCCTGGCTTTCGCAGCGAAACGGTTTCGCCATCAGCCAGCGTCACCGTCTGCTCGGCATAGGTGACAGCCAGCCGCCCCTCTGCCTTGAGGCCGGGCACGGCAAGGTTCTGAAGCTGCCGACCATAGGTCGCATCCGGGAAATTGACGACACCATGCTCGCCTGTCGCCTTGATTTCCTCCGGGGTCCGCGCGGGCCGGGCGAGGCGCAGGACCATGGAAACGGCATCTTCGCCACCCTCGGGCGGCCGCCCGCGACCGTCCTTGATATGACAGCTCTGGCAGGAGCGCGCATTGTAAAGCGGCCCAAGCCCATCGGATGCCTGGGTGGAGGAGGGCGATGAAACCCATAATTTCTGAAACAGCGCGTTGCCGAGCTTGAAATCCTGCCCGCGCTCAAGCGGCATATTGGCGGAAGCTTGAGAAAACGGGTCTCGCAAAACGGTCGTCGTCGCAGCGCCCGCAGACATGGCTTCGAAGGTTTCCGCCCTGGTAAAATCGGTGGTCGGGCGCGTCACCTGCCGCACACGGCTCTGGTCGCTGCCGGAGAGGTCACGGCGGGCTGCGGTCTCGGCCTGCGCCGCAGCGCCCACAGCTGCAATCAGCAGGGGATAGATGAGATGGCGTGGCCGCAGGCGTATCATGAAGGCAGACCATGAAACGCTACCGAAAGTGCGGCTTTGACCTCAGCCCCGCCTTGCTTCTCGATCCGGAGACATTGCGTCTGCACGGCAAAAGAACGCCTTCGCGCCGCAGACATGGCGCTGCTCAATCTCAGCTCAAGGCCGGGATGACGGAAGGAGACAAACCGCGTTCTTCGCAAAATGATCCGCCTGCAAATGGTCTGGCAGCAGCAGGCAGGCCGCATGTCACCCATGCGGCCTGCATTCCATGGTCTTACTTGAAGACCTTGTCGGGGCTGTCGAGGCTTTCAGAGCCTTCCAGCTCGATCTTGCCGAGGTCGAGAGCGGCAATCACGCGCTCGACCGTCTTGGTCTGGTCCAGCAGTCCGTCAATGGCCGCCTGCACGGTGGCATTGCCGTCCTTGTTGCCCTCGGCGATCATCTGGTCATAGGCTTCCACCGTCTGGCCGCGCTTTTCCATCGCGTGCATTGCATCCAGCGTCTTGTTCAGCTTCGCCTTCATTTCGGCATCCAGCGCCTTGTCGCTGGCGGCAACGAGGTCGGAGAGCGAAGGTCCGGTCAGCGTCTTGCCGTCAACGGTCTTGTATTCGCCCGTATAGGCTGTGGCGATGCCAATCGCGTCATTGAGGTGGGAGTTATAGGTGTTGTCGGAGAAGCAATCATGCTCTTCCTCGGGATCGTGCAGCAGAAGACCAAGCTTCATGCGCTCACCCGCCAGCTCTCCATAGGACAGCGAACCCATGCCGGTCAGAATGGCGGTCAGGCCCTTCTTGGGGTCGGCTTCCACCGTCTTTGCAGCTTCGCCATCCAGTGCCCAGTTGGCCACCATTTCGGTCAGGTCGGCAACCAGAAGCGTCGAGGCCGCTTTCAGGTAATCGGCGCGGCGGTCGCAATTGCCACCGGTGCAATTCTTGGTGTCGTAGTCGGTGTAGGGACGGTTTCCGGCGCCCGGGCCGGTGCCGTTCAAATCCTGGCCCCACAGCAGAAACTCGATCGCGTGGTAGCCCGTCGTGACGTTGGCTTCAACTTCACCGGCTTCGGCAAGGCTCTGGATCAGCTCCGGCGTGATCTTGGAGGCATCGACCTCTTCGCCGCTGATCGTGATCTTCTTGTTGGCGATGATGTTGGCGGTATAGAGCTCGTTCTCGTCGCTCTCGGTCCCATAGGCGCCGTCGACATAGTCGATCAGGCCCTCGTCCAGCGGCCACGCATTGACCCTGCCTTCCCACTCATCGACGATAGGGTTGCCGAAGCGATAGACTTCCGTCTGCTGGTAGGGCACGCGGGCCTTGATCCATGCCTGCCGGGCGGCCTTCAGCGTTTCGTCGCTTGGTTTGGCAATCAGCGCATCGATCGCCTTGTCCAGCGCCTGCGCCGTGGTCAGCGCATCCTGATATTTCGCATGGCCAAGCTCCGCATAGTGCTTGACCACTGCCGCCGGATCGGTTGCAGCACGCACGGGCAGGGCGGTAAAGGTCACAGACGTGGCCAGAAGCGCAAGCGTTGCGCCAGTAAGTGATTTGCGGAACATGATCTCTCCTGTCGGTCCTCTCGTCGCGAGGCCGTGAAGGCGAGTTCTGAACCAATCACAAACTTGTGTCAAACATTCTAGTTTAGAAGCTTTCCAACCAGCGGCTGGAAACTTGTCCTTCCTCAATTCCTGTGGGCGTTTGCCGGAATTTTGTCAGGCGTTTCGCTTCATGGCGCAGAAGAAGAAGCCGTCCGTATCCGTCGTGGCGGGGGTCAGAGTGAGCGTCTCGCCATCTGCCGAATGCGGCTTGATGGCGTCCGCCCCAAATGTCTCTGTCCAGCGCGGCAAGGCAGGCCGTATCGAAAATTCGCTGTTTTCCGCGCAGAACCGGCGAACCTGTCGCTCGTTTTCATCCGGCAGAACCGAACAGGTCACATAGATCAACTCACCGCCTGCGCGCACGAAGGACTTCGCCTGCTCCAGCGCCTGGGCCTGCTGTTCGACACGTTCTTCGAGATTGCGCTGCGTCAGCCGCCATTTCGTGTCAGGGCGGCGACGCCATGTGCCGGTGCCGGTGCAGGGCGCATCAACCAGAACGCGATCGAACTTGCCGACATAGCGTTCCAGCCCTTCGGCCCGGTCATGCACCTGCACATTGCGGGTACCGGCGCGCTTCAGCCGCTCGATGATGGGTGCCAACCGCTTGCGGTCGGCATCGAAGGCGTGAACCTGCCCCTTATTGTTCATGGTCGCGGCCATGGCCAGCGTCTTGCCGCCACCGCCTGCGCAGTAATCGAGAATCTGTTCGCCTTCCTGTGCGCCCGCCAGATCGGCAACGATCTGCGATCCCTCGTCCTGAACCTCGAACCAGCCCTTCTGGAAGGAGAGCTCGGCGGTTACGTTGGGCAGACGCGAGGGGCCTTCGCCGGCGGCAATCCGCACGCCCTGTCGGGCAATGCGTGTGGCTTCGGCGCTGGCATCTTCCAGCGCCTTGATGACCTTGGTTCTTGATGCTTTCAGCGTATTGGCGCGAAGGTCGAGCGTCGGGCGCTCGTTCAGCGCCTTTGCCTGGCGAAGCCAGTCGTCGCCGAATGCGGCTTTGAAGGAGGTCTCTATCCAGTCGGGAATATCGCCCTGCACATGGGCCGGCGCGTCGGAAAGCGCGCGCGAGGCGAAGGCGGTCAGCATGTCCTGGGAAATGGGTGCGGGCGCGAACTTGTCGTCTTCGAATTCGGATGCCAGCTGTTCGGCGGATTTGCCCCATTGGCGCAGCATCACGGCATAGCCAAGAGCGGTTGGGCTATCGTCATCCATCAGCCATGCGTGGGAGAGTTTCATGCGCAGGGCATCGTAAACGATGTTGCCGATGGCGGCCCTGTCGCCGGAACCGGCGAATCGATGTGCCAGTCCCCAGTCCTTGAGTGCGTCAGCGACAGGACGCCTGCGCGCCTCTATATCCGCCAACACTTCCATAGCCCCGGCCAAACGCCCACCCAAACGCATATTCTACCTCACAAACACTGTGCCCGGGTTGGTAGACGCGAATGCTGGCGAGGGCAAGCCTTCACTGATCATTCCCTAAAAAACGCCCGATCGCCGCAGGCGATCAGTTGGCCGCCAGAATCTCGTAGCAGACCTTGGCCGTGCCGGAGCTGACCATGCCGATATTCTTGGCAGCTGCCTTGGAGAGATCGAGAACGCGTCCCTTGATGAACGGGCCACGGTCGTTGATGCGCACCACGACGGCCTTGCCGTTGCGGGCATTGGTCACCTTGACCTTGGTGCCGAAGCGCAGCGAACGATGCGCAGCGGTCAGGTTGGAAGGATTCATCCGTTCACCCGAAGCTGTCTTGGAAGTCAGCGCATACCAGGATGCGCCGCCGCAGCCGGTTCCGGCGCTGGCTTCAAGTGGAACGATGATGGAACAGACGGCTATAGTTGCAGCCGCAAAAGTCATGCGTCGGATATTCGTCAAACTGTGCTTCCCTGATACTCGGCCCCGCGCCGATGAACTTAGGCGAATTGAACTGAGGTGAGTGTAGGGCGAGGGAAAAATGGCAAAAAATGGCCAAGTGCCAATCACGAAGTATTACAGACTGTAACATTCGTGATGAAAATCTGCGGTCGAGAATTTAGATAGCCTTCGATCCATTGAGAAAAAATTCATGTAGAATCAAGGGTAAACAGGAATCCCATTGCTGACGATGCCGGAATGGATTCGGATCACAAATTGGTGGTGAAATATTTTTCCAAAGTCCGAAAATTTTAGCCAAATTTGCGCATTAACGAAAGGTTAAATGGCTAAATTAAGAATAAAACCTTCCGCTAAAACGCCTTTGGAAGGATTTTTCATCGCCTCTAAGATGAACGTTTATTCATCTCGCCAGACGCCGTCATCCCACAATTGGCGCAGCGAAACCCTGTAATTCGGGTAGGAAAAATCAAAGCCGAGGGCGCGCAGCTTGGCGTTGGAGACGCGTTTGTTCTCGCCATAGAAGGATCGTGCCATGGCGCTCAGCTCAGCCGTCTCGAAATCCTGCTCTTCCGGAGGCTCCACACCCATCAGCCCCGCGGCAAAGGCAATCACGTCTTGCGGCGGTGCCGGTTCGTCGTCGGTGATGTTGAAGATGCCGCCCTCATGCGCCTCGATGAGGAAGGCCGTTGCCGCGCCAATATCCTCCACGCGGATGCGATTGAAGACCTGGTCCTTCTTGACCAGCCGTCGCGCCGTGCCTTTTTCGAGATTGACGAAGCCGTTGCGTCCGGGTCCGTAAATGCCGGAAAGCCGCAGGATCGCAAGCGGAACATCCGCCTGCCGTGCCGCTTCCGCCCAGGCTTCTTCCGCCGCCACGCGCTCTGTCGAGCGGACCGAGACCGGTCGGCAGGGCGTGTCTTCGCTCACCCATTCGCCATCATGGTTGCCATAAACACCGACGGTGGAAAGATAGGCGGTCCAAGCCAGCTGTGGCATCAGGCTCTTGAGGTCGCCATTGCAGAGCCGCAGCAGCGGATCGCCGGAAGCGCCGGGCGCAATGGACTGCACCAGATGCGTCACGCCGCGCAATTCGCTGCGCAGGTCCTCGCTTAGGGCTCCCCCATCGAAAATGAAAGGTGCGATGGCCTGACATAGCAGCGTGGAAACATTGCCTTCTCCCCGGGTTGTCCCGGAAACCTGCTCCATCTTGCCTCGAAGCGCTCTGGCGATGGCCTTTCCGGAATATCCGGCGCCAAAAATCATCAGATGCGACATTTACTCTCCTGCCATGCGCCATTCTTCCAGCACGTCCGAATCGTCTTCGGTCATGCGCGACGAAGCGTAGGCATTGAAGCCGTCCCTGTCCATCAATCTTGACAGCGCCCACACCGCCATACCGCGCACCTCGGGCGCTTCGTCCTGGCTAAGCGATTGACACTGAGCGATAAAATCGGCGTTGCCGGAGTTCCCCGCGGCAATCAGAACGTTGCGGATGAAGCGGTTGCGACCAATGCGCTTGATGGGGGATCCGCTGAAGAAAGAGCGGAATTGCGCATCGTCGAGGGTCAGCAGAAAGGCGATTTCAGGCTCTTTCAGATCGTCTCGCGCCTGTAGTTTCATTTCTGATGCGGAAGCGGCAAACTTGTTCCACGGGCAGGCCGCAAGACAGTCGTCGCAGCCATATATGCGGTTGCCGATCAGCGGCCTGAATTCAAGCGGGATCGGCCCCTTGTGCTCTATGGTCAGATAGGAGATGCAGCGCCGCGCATCGAGCTTGTAGGGTGCCGGAAAGGCATCGGTCGGACAGGCGTCCAGACAGGCGCGGCACGAGCCACAATGGTCGCGCTCGGCTTCGTCCAGACAGAGTTCGGCGGTGGTGAACATGCTGCCCAGAAACAGCCAGGAGCCGTGGCTGCGGCTCACCAGATTGGTATGCTTGCCCTGCCAGCCTAGACCCGCTGCCTGCGCCAGCGGCTTTTCCATGACGGGTGCGGTATCCACGAACACCTTGACGTCTTCGCCGGCGCGCGCACCAAAGCGGGTGGCGATTTCCTTCAGTCGGCCCTTGATGACGTCATGATAATCGCGGTTGCGGGCATAGACGGAGATGGCCGCCTTGTCCGGCTGCGCAAGCAGGCCGCGCGGGTCTTCCTCCGGCCCGTAATTCAGCCCGAACATCACCACGGATCGCACGTCGCTCCACAGCGTTTTCGGGCTTGCCCGGCGCTCCTCGGTCTCTTCCATCCAGCCCATCGTGCCGTGATAGCCCTGATCGATGAATTCGCGCAGCCTTGCGGGCGCTTGAGGAATGGCATCGGCCGAGGTCACACGACAGAGATCGAAGCCAAGCGCGGTTGCCTCTGCCCGGATAAAATCCGTCAGCTTTCGGGCACGTGCCTCTCGCTTGTCCGTTGCCGTGTCGATGGCTCATCTCCTGCGCCGAATGCAGCACTCCGCCACATCTTCACGCCATTATATAGCACGCGCGGATGTCAGAGCTAAAAATCGAGGTCCGCGTAGTGCGAGGAGGGCGCAAGCCGTGGCACGCGCTCGGCCAGAAGCGGGCGGAAGGAAGGGCGCGATTTGACGCGCTGGTACCATTCCTTGGCAATGGGTGCTTCCAGCCATTTGATTTCGCCGAGATAGTCGAGAATGGAAACGGAGGCAGCAGCGGCAAGGTCCGCATAGCTCAGACGATCACCGGCAAGCCATGTGCGCGAACCCGCAAGCCATTCCAGATATTTCATGTGCTGGTGCACATTGGAACGCGCCGTGCGCAAAAGCTTGCTGTCTGGCGGGCCACCACCCTGTGCCGTGGACATTTGCAGCTTGTACGCCCGCTCCCGCACCAGCGGCCGCGTCACATCCGTTTCCATCTTCTGCAGAAACCATTCCGTCAGGCGGCGGATTTCGGCCCGTTGAAACGGGTCTTCCGCCAGAAGACGGCGGTCACGCTTCAGCACGCCATGGGTCTCGTCCAGAAACTCGGCCAGCACGTAGGGACCGCAGAGCGAACGCATATTGTCGTCAAGATAGACAGGCAATGTTCCCGCTGGGTTGAGGGCAAGAAACTCGCGCCGCTTTTCCCAAGGCTGCTCCTCGATCAGATCCGCCTGGAAACCGTATTCCGACAGGATGAGCCGAACGAATCGGGAAGCGGTCGACATGGGGGAATGAAACAGAGTTGGCATCGGTACTCAAATTTTCGATTGAGCAATCCCGGCAAGATGAAGAACGCTTTGCACTTGGAATCGCATGAAACATGGATCGAGAACATTTTCGCGTTTCGAAGAAAGCGGAAACGCTCTGGTGACTGATTTTTCGAGATCGCCAGAAGGCAAGAACTGCGTCTTGTGCAGAAACTATAAGTTCAGCTTTTTTAAGACCAGTTTAACGACAATCCATTTGCCGTTGCAGTTTCCTGTCGAATGGCTGCTTGAGCCATGAAAAAAGCGCCGTCGTGGGATCGATGGCGCTTCTTGGAAAGATCCGGATCAAGCGCGTTGCTTGAGGCGATCAGTTTGCCGAGATCGAACTCGTAGCGCATGGATCCACGCCATAGGCTGGCGAACAACCGGTTTTACCAGCCGCGACTGTACCCGGTGCCATGAAAGAACCTGCCAGAACAACCAAAGCCGCACACGCAAAAAAGAGTGCGATAGACCTGCCCATTTTATACTTGCCTTTCAGACGATTAACCAAACGGTCCAAGCCGTTGCGCTATGATTTTTAGGTTCGGGATGTGTGTAGGATGTGGCGTCTATCAATAAATCAGCTTGCTGAACACCGGGTTAATGCGAACTCTTGTCCACAGTTGCGCTTGTGCCACGCTGACCACGACGAAATGCGATTTTCATGATGTGCCCCCACATTGGAATTGATCAGCGGGCAAGGCCGCTGGCAGTCGCGAGCTAAACTCACGACTGCGGGAATGGTTGCAATCTAATTTTATGAAATTTTTACGGCAGAAAGCCGGATCGTCGAACAGAACCCGGCCTTTGCCCGTGAAGCGCACGAAAGACGCAGAGATCGCCATCAGGCCCAGTCGAGCCCGATGACCCCAAAGCGTCACACCATTCGCTCTGCGCAATAGAATCAGGCGGCCTTGCCTGCATTGCTGAACTGGCCGTTCGTGCGGTAGCTCACCATGTAGGATGGCAGAACCGAGGCGACACGAACCGGCGTTATGCCAACGCCTTCGAGCGTCAGGCCTGCTTTTTCAGCATCGCCCGAAACCACATTGTCGGTCTTGAGCATCGTCACCTGGTCAGCCGTCAATGGCGGCGAAATCAGCGGGACCATGGAAGCAATCGTGCCGAGCAGCGAAGCAATGCCAAAGGGCACGTTTACCAAAGGACGCTGGCGGTAGGTCGCAGCCAGAACGGCCTCGAGACAGTCACGGAAGGTCATGACGTCCTGTCCGCCCAGCTCATATGTCGCGCCGGACTTGAGGGCGCCATCAACGCTCTCTGCAACCATCTCGGCCACGTCTTCGACATAGACGGGCTGGAATTTCGTGCGTCCACCGCCAATCAGCGGCAGGAACGGCATCTTCTGGGCCATTCCGGCAAACTTGTTGAAGAAGTCGTCTTCCGGTCCGAAGATGATGGAAGGACGCAGGATGACGGCCTCAGGCAGAAGGGAGCGAATGGCGGCTTCGGCGCGGCCCTTGGTGCGGGCATAGCCGACGGAAGACTGCGCATCGGCACCGATGGCGGAAATATGGGTCAATGTCGCGCCAGCATTCTTGGCGGCTTCCGCCACGGCGCGCGCACCGAATTCCTGTACGGAATCGAAAGTGTTGCGTCCGCTTTCAAACAGAATGCCAACGCAGTTTACCACATGGTCTGCGCCTGCAACGGCCTTGGCGATGGACTCCTTGTAGCGCAGGTTTGCCTGGGCAAAGGAAATCTGTCCGACATTGCCCAGCGGCTGCAGAAAACCGGCCAGATCAGGGCGGCGAACGGCGACGCGAATGCGGTAACCGCGCTTTGCCAGAGTGCGCACCACATGCCGCCCGACAAAGCCCGAGCCACCGAATACGGTCACGAGAGGGGGAAGGTTGGCCAAAGGCATGGGAGGCTCCTGCGAAGCGTTGAATATAGCGTTTCCGTCTCTTAGCTCAAAGCCGAAGCAACGGGAAGAGAGAACAGTATGCGCTTTTGACCAGAATGAAGCGATGCTTGACGCTTATCAAACGCCGTCCATGATCATCAGTTCAGCGTCCGCCACCTCCTGACGTATTTTCAGCGCCTGCTGGTATTCCTCGCTATTGTAGCAATCCAGCGCGTGTTGCATCGAAGGAAACTCGATGACCACATTGCGGGCGCGGCCCTTGCCTTCAAGCTGGGTCACAGCACCGCCGCGCGCCAGGAAGTTGGCGCCGAAGCGCTCGAAAGCGGGCTTGGCGGTGGAGATGTAGTCCTTGTAACGCTCGGCGTCTCGCACATCGACATTGGCAATCCAATAGCCCTTGGCCATGATGGTGGTCTCCTGTTACGGGGCTTCCCTCAGATCAGGGAAGCGCTTCAAGAACGGGTCGGGCCCATGGCGTCAGCCATTTCAGCCAGAATGGCGCGGGCGGCTGCGGCTGGATCGACTGCCTTGACGATGGGGCGACCGACCACGAGATGGCTTGAACCCGCCTTGATGGCGTCAAAGGGTGTCATAACCCGCTTCTGGTCACCGGCATCGGCACCTGCGGGGCGAATGCCGGGTGTGACCACCGCCATGTCCGGTCCGACGATCTCTCGCACGGCAGCCGATTCCTCGGCGGAACAGACAATGCCGCCCATGCCGGCCTGTCGCGCCTGTTCGGCACGCTTCAGCACCAGCGAACGGGCATCGCCCGCATATCCTGCTTCAGCCAGATCGGCATCGTCCATGGATGTCAGCACGGTCACGCCCAGAAGCGTCAGGCCTGAGCCCTCGGCTGCCTTGACGGCGGCGCGCATTGCTTTCGGATAGGCATGGAGGGTGAGCATGGTCATGCCCATTTTGACGATGTTTTCGACGCCCGAGGCAACGGTGTTGTCGATATCCAGAAGCTTCATGTCGAGGAAGATCTTCTTGCCGCTTGCGGCCAGCTCGCGCGCGAATTCCAGCCCGCCCGCGAAGGCTAGCTGATGGCCGATCTTGTAGAAGATGACCTCATCTCCCAATGCGGTGACGATGCTTTCGGCCTGTTTTACCGTCGGTAGGTCCAGCCCGACAATCAGGCGCTCGCGTGCGGTCATTGCGTCATTCCCTGCCATGTTTCCATCGCTGTCCAGTCGCATGTGAGCCGCCTGTCCGCAAGGGAAAAACAGAAGAGATTGCCGCCGCCCGCAGGCTGGTCTTCCCGCCGCGTAATGATCTCGCGCGACAGGTGGCATTTCAGCAAGGTGCCCACCGCGCCATGGCCGACAAAGGCAATCGGGGCTGCTGGATCGTGGCGGCTGAGAACAGCCTCGATGGCAGCAACGACGCGCGCCTGCGCATCCGCCGCCGTTTCCCAACCCTTGTAGCTTGCCATGGGGTGGGCAAAGAACCAGTCGGCGGCCCGCTCGAACTGTTCCGGTGGCAGAAAGCCCGTGGCGCTGCGGTCGTTCTCATGCATCCCGTCAGCGGTTTCCGGCTGGATACCGGCGCCGCGCGCAATGATCTTTGCGGTATCAAGCGCCTTTGTCTCGCTGCTGGAAACGATGCGACGCAGCGATTTCGCCCAGGGCGTCAGGCTTGCCCTGCGCGCCCGCTCCAGTCCTATGTCGGACAATTGCCATTCAGGAACGGGCACATTCGCTTCAATTCTGACCTGTGGATGGGTGATATAGAGCGCAAACATGCCCGCAAGCCTAACTCAGGCGCGGGTATAGGTCCACAGCTGCGCTGGTGGAATGTTGCGCACCACGAAGTCGAAATGGCGGATGTGGTAGAGGTGCGGCTGCGCCACGATGGGCGAGACCGGACCATAGGAAATCTGTACCACCGGACGACCCTTGGGAATGCGTTTCAGCAGGTCGTCGAGCAGCTGAATGCGCGCGGCCATGGGGAAATTCAGCATCGGCACGGCAGAAATCACGCAGTCGAACATCTGGTCCTTCTGGTCGCCCAGCGTCTTGTCCAGATCGAAAGCGTCGCCATTGATGAAATTGACACCGGGATAGCTGCGCAGAAGCTGCTGATAGAAGTCGGTCGAATATTCGATGGCCGTGATGGCCTCGGATTTTACGCCGCGGCCGAGAATGGCCTTGGTGATACAGCCGGTGCCCGGTCCAAGCTCCAGCACCGGCAGGCCGGAATGCGGGTTGATGACGCTTGCCATGCGGCGGGACGTGACGCCCGATGTCGGAACGATGGCTCCCACCTTCTTGGGCTGGTTCACCATGCCCTTGAAGAAACGGATTTCCTCTTCGAATTTTCTGCCGAAGCGTTCTTTAAGGCTCAATCCCATCCGCGTCCCCTCTGTTCACGTCAACACAACATTTGTTGAAACTATGGCGATATGTTGTCTCGTTCTGTCGTAAAGCCAATGAAAAATGTCGCAACTGGAAAATCTTAACAAACTATAAAAATTCCGCAAACGAAAATGCCGGTGAGGGCATCACCGGCATTTCGTCATTCAGTCATCTCTCTCAGCCGCTATACGCGCATTGGCATCAGCACGTAGAGAGCGTCATCGCCTGCGGTGTCGCGCACCAGCGTCGGAGATCCGGCATCGGCCAGAAGGAAGATGGCGTCTTCGCCGGAAAGCTGGGCGGTGATATCAAGCAGATACTTGGCGTTGAAGCCAATTTCCATGCCGTCATGCTCATAGCCGACAGCGACTTCTTCCGTCGCGCTGCCTGAGTCCGGGTTGTTGACGGTAAGCGTCAGCTGCCCGTCGGCAATGGCGAGCTTTACGGCGCGGCCGCGCTCGGAAGAAATGGTCGAAACGCGGTCCACGGCCTTGGCAAAGGTCTGGCAATCGACGCGCATTTCCTTGTCGTTGCCGGTCGGAATGACGCGCTGGTAATCCGGGAAGGTGCCGTCGATCAGCTTGGAGGTCAGCACGATATCGCCGATGGTCATGCGGATCTTCGCGTCGGAGACTTCGACGGTGACTTCCAGCTCGGGATTGTCGACCAGCTTCTGCAACTCGCCAACCGTCTTGCGCGGAATGATAATGCCCGGCATGCCCTCGGAACCCGATGGCGCGTTCACGTCGGCGCGGGCCAGACGGTGACCATCTGTGGCAACGGCGCGCAGCTTCAGGTCGCTGCCGCTTTCGATCGTGTGGAAGAAGATGCCGTTGAGGTAGTAGCGGGTTTCCTCGGTGGAAATCGCAAACTGCGTGCGGTCGATCAGCATCTTCAGGTCCGATGCCTTCAGCTTGAAGCTGTGGCTGAACGTTCCTGCCGTCAGGTCCGGAAAATCCGTCTCGGGAAGGCACTGCAGCGAGAATTTCGAGCGACCCGAGGCCACCGTCATGGTCGAACCATCGGGGTTCGTCGCCAGCAGAACTTCGGAGCCATCGGGCAGCTTGCGCACGATTTCATAAAGCAGATGTGCGGGCACGGTGGTGGAACCGGCCTGCTCGACCATGGCTGGTGTCGCTTCGGTAATTTCCAGATCAAGGTCGGTCGCCTTCATGTCCAGCTTCGCGTCGGAAGCGCGCAGCAATACGTTGGACAGAATAGGGATCGTGTTGCGCCGTTCCACCACACGGTGAACGTGGTTCAGCGATTTCAGAAGGTTCGACCGCTCGAGAGTAATACGCATGGACATGCCCGCTTTCAACCGATGCGATCCTGAAGGGAGGGATCGCCAAGATAGTGTCTCCGGCGTGGGCCGGATAATGTGGACGGGCAAAATGGCAGAGTTATCCTAGAAAATGCAAGGGGCCACGATGCGTCATTTCCGCATTTTCCCCGCTATACATCGGCTAGAGCGGTGCCTTAACCAAGATCGGCCTTGTTCACGCGGTCCGTCTTGCCCATAAAGGCAGGCAATCGAGACAGAACGGGAATGACGCAGTGACAGACGACGCTTTGGGCGACCACACCACGGATGAGGCAGAGGGCACCGGGCGCAGCTTCAAGGTCGGCGGCTTCACCGTGCCTGCACGCCCCATCGAAGCTGCTCTCTATCTTATCGCGACTCCCATCGGCAATCTCGGCGATATCACCGTGCGTGCGCTGGAAACACTGGCCTCATCGGATGTGCTCGCCTGCGAGGATACCCGCGTCACCCGCATTCTGCTGGATCGCTACGGCATCCGCAACCGGCCCTATTCCTATCACGAACACAATGCCGAAGAGGCAGGCCCCAAGCTCATCGCCGCGCTCGATGCCGGCAAATCCGTGGCTCTGGTTTCGGATGCCGGCACGCCACTCGTCTCCGATCCCGGCTACAGGCTGGGCCAGATGGCGCTTGAGGCCGGACACCGGGTCGTGCCCATTCCCGGCCCGTCCGCACCGCTCGCCGCGCTCGTCGGCTCGGGAATGCCGAGCGACGCTTTCATGTTTGCGGGCTTTCTGCCGGTCAAGGACAAGGGCAAACGCGACCGTTTCTCCGAACTCGCCAAGATACCGGCGACGATGATCTTCTTTGAATCACCGCACCGCATCAGCGCCACCGTCAAGGTCGCCTCGGAAGTCTTAGGGCCTAACCGCCGCGCCGTCGTCTGCCGCGAACTGACGAAGACCTTCGAGGAATTCCGCCGTGGCACGCTGGGCGAACTCACCGAGTTTTACAACGAAGACCGCATCGTCAAGGGCGAGATCGTGCTGCTCATCGAGCCACCTTCCTATGATGAAATCCCCGATATGGAAGACGTGGAAAAGCTGCTGAAAGATCTCGTTTCCACCATGCCTGCCGCCAAGGCGGCGGCAGAGGCGTCGAAACTCACCGGCCTGCCGCGCAAGGAGCTTTACCAGCGCATTCTGGATATGAAGGGCAGCGATGGCGGCTGAGGGGTGGCGTGACAGGAAGCGCCTCGCCGAAAGGCGAGGCCATGCGGCGGAATATTGGGCCGCCGCCTATCTCATGCTCAAGGGGTACCGCATTCTGGCGCTGCGGCACCGCACGCCCTTGGGAGAAATAGACCTCATCGCCCGCAAAAGGGATGTGGTGGCTTTCGTAGAGGTCAAGGCGCGCACAACGGAAACCGGCGCTGTCAATGCCGTCAGCCACACCTCGCAAAACCGCATCCGCGCCGCCGCAGACCTCTGGCTCTCCCGCCGCCGGGACGCCGCCAAACTCTCCCTGCGCTTCGACATCATCGCCGTCATCCCGCGCCGCCTGCCCAGACATTTCATCGATGCCTTTTAAGGTTGCAAAAAGCTGATATCGCCCAGTCTAATCGATTCAGCCTGTTATAAATCTGCCATGAAACTGTAAAAACCCCGTCACGGAACGAGCCTATTCGCATCCTCACCCAACAAGGGCGGTAGAGGATATTATCATGTTCAAGAATGTTTCCATGGCGGCTTTGGCTGTCGCTCTGTCTGCGTCGTCTTCGCTTGCCGCGACCGAAGTAACCTGGTGGCACGCCATGGGCGGCGAGCTGGGCCAAAAGCTCGAAGCCATCGCAAAGAATTTCAACGAGACGCAGAGCGAATATAAGGTCGTGCCCGTCTACAAGGGCAGCTACCCGGAAACCCTGACCGCTGCGATCGCCGCTTTCCGTGCAAAGCAGCAGCCAGCCATCGTTCAGGTGTTTGAAGTTGGCACCGGCACTATGATGGCCGCCAAGGGCGCGGTATATCCTGTCTACAAGCTGATGGCAGACGAAGGTGAAACGTTCGACACCAAGTCGTTCCTGGCGCCGGTTGTTGGATATTATTCCGATACCAGCGGCAACATCCTGTCGCTGCCTTTCAACTCTTCCACGCCTATCATGTATTACAACAAGGACGTCTTTAAGAAGGCCGGCCTTGACCCTGAAGTAGCTCCAAAGACATGGAAAGAAGTCGAGGAGTTTTCCAAGAAGATCGTCACATCGGGCGCTGCAAAGTGCGGCTTCACATCGGCCTGGATCACCTGGGTACAGACGGAAAACCTGTCGGCCCTGCATGATCAGCCTTTCGGTACGCAGGAAAACGGCTTCGGTGGCTTTAATGCTGAGTTCAAGTTCAACGGCCCGGTTCAGGTCAAACATTGGTCCAACCTCAAGAAGTGGCAGGATGAAGGCCTCTTCAAGTACGGCGGCCCTGTAGGCGGTGACCAGGCTGCCACCATGTTCTACGCGCAGGAATGCGCCATGACGATGAATTCGTCCGCTGGCCGTGCGGGCGTCATCGCAAACGCCAAAACCTTCACACCCGGTTTTGCCCCGCTTCCATATTACGATGACGTGATCAAGGAGCCAAAAAACTCCATCATCGGCGGCGCAACTCTCTGGGTGCTGAACGGTAAGGACAAGGCCACCTATAAGGGCGTCGCCAAGTTCTTCAGCTACCTCTCCAAGCCTGAAGTGCAGGCCGAATGGCACCAGGCCACCGGTTACCTGCCAATTACCAATGCTGCCTATGAACTTGGCAAGACCCAGGGCTATTATACAAAGAATCCGGGTTCCGACATTGCGATTGAGCAGATCACACGTGGCACGCCAAGCGCCAATTCAAAGGGCGTGCGCTTTGGAAACTTCACCCAGGTCCGGACCATCGTGGATGAAGAATTCCAGTCGCTTCTCGCTGGCAAGAAAGACGCTCAGCAGGCACTCGACAGCGCTGTAACGCGCGGCAACACGCTTCTGCGTGAATTCGAAGCGGCAAACTAACCACCTTTGATGCTCTGGAAGAGGGCCGGCTAGCGCCGGTCCTCTTCTTGTCTGTTCAGCACGCCGTGCGAGGCTTCATGGAAACCAAACGAACCACTTTCGACAGTCGCCTGCTGCCTTACCTGCTGCTGGCACCACAGCTGATCATTACTCTTGTCTTTTTCATCTGGCCCGCAGCACAGGCAGTCAAATCATCCTTCGAGCGTGAAGATCCTTTCGGCTATGCCACGGTTTTCGTCGGGCTCACCCATTACCAGAATCTTCTTGCCGACCCCAACTATCTCGATGCACTCGCGAGAACTGCGGTCTTTGCCGTCTCCGTAACCGTGCTTTCTATGGTCCTCGGGCTGGCATTTGCCGCCGCCGTCGATCGCCTCGTTCGCACCGGCCGGGTCTATACGACACTTCTCGTCTGGCCCTATGCTGTGGCGCCGGTCATTGCGGGTGTGCTGTGGTGGTTCATGTTCAACACCTCGACCGGTATTTTGCCCTATTATTTGCAGTTTATCGGCGTTGAATGGGATCACGATCTCAATGGCACCCACGCCATGATCCTCATCGTCATCGCCGCTGCCTGGAAGCAGATTTCCTACAACTTCCTGTTTTTCCTGGCCGGTCTGCAATCCGTTCCCCAATCATTGATGGAGGCGGCGGCCATTGACCGCTCCGGTCCGGTGAAACGCTTCTTCACCATTTCACTGCCGCTGATTTCGCCCACGACGTTTTTCCTGTTCATCATCAATGTGAATTACACGATGTTCGACACCTTCCCCATCATCGACGCGACAACCGGTGGCGGACCGGCGCAGTCCACGACCACGCTTGTCTACAAGGTGTTTGTCGACGGATATCTCGGCCTGAATATCGGATCATCTTCTGCGCAGTCAGTCTTGCTGATGCTGATTGTGATGGTCCTGACCTTCATTCAGTTCCGTTATGTCGAACGCCGCGTCCAGTATTAAGGAACGACAATGGTCGAAAATCGCCCCTTCCTCACTTTTCTCACGCATGCCTTCCTGCTCTGCGGCTTTCTGGTGGTTGCTTTCCCGGTCTATGTTGCGATTATCGCATCGACGCATGACACCGCCACCCTGGTCGGCTCCTCCATGCCGCTTCTGCCAGGCTCGCATTTCATCGAGAATTACCGCCACATATTGACGGGGGCCTCGGCTGCCAATGGTCTGCCCAACTATTCGAGCATGGCAATCAACTCACTGATCATGGCCCTGGTCATCACCGTGGGCAAGATTGCCATCTCCATCCTGTCGGCCTTCGCCATCGTCTATTTCCGGTTTCCATTTCGGCAATTGGCCTTCTGGATCATCTTCGTTACGCTGATGCTGCCGGTTGAAGTGCGCATCATGCCGACTTACAAGATCGTGGCAGACCTTGGCATGTTGAACTCCTGGGCAGGATTGACAATCCCGCTGATTGCGTCGGCAACAGCGACTTTCCTCTTTCGGCAGTTCTTCATGACTGTTCCCGATGAGATGCTGGAAGCAGCGCGTGTCGATGGCGCCGGTCCTATGAAATTTTTCCGCGATATCCTGCTGCCCCTGTCACGCACGAATATCGGTGCGCTCTGCGTCATCCTCTTCATATATGGCTGGGTTCAGTATCTCTGGCCCATGCTCGTAACGACAGACCCGGGTTACTACACCTTGATGATGGGCATGAAGCGCATGGTCACCGTGCAAGATGGCGTCATCGAATGGAATATCGTTATGGCAGGCGCCGTTCTGGCAATGCTGCCACCAATCTTGATTGTGATTTTCATGCAGCGGCTGTTCATCCGCGGCCTTACAGAGACGGAGAAGTAACATGGCTCCCATCACGATAGCCAATGTATCGAAGATTTACTCAGGTGGTGCCCGCGCGGTGAATGCCGTATCGATCGATATCACCGATGGCGAGTTCATCGTTCTCGTCGGGCCGTCCGGTTGCGGCAAGTCTACGCTGTTGCGGATGGTCGCTGGCCTTGAAACGATCTCTGACGGCGAAGTGTCAATCGCTGGAAAGATCGTCAACCGCATGGAACCCGCCGATCGCGACATCGCCATGGTCTTCCAGAACTATGCGCTCTATCCCCATATGTCGGTTCGCCAGAACCTCGAATATGGCCTGAAGAACCGCAAGACGCCGAAGGCAGAGATTGATGCGCGGGTGGCGGAGGCGGCGCGGATGCTGGAGCTTCAGCCCTATCTGGATCGCAAGCCGCGTGCCCTGTCTGGCGGTCAGCGTCAGCGCGTAGCCATGGGCCGTGCCATCGTGCGCAAGCCCGCAGCCTTTCTCTTCGATGAGCCGCTCTCCAACCTCGATGCCAAGCTGCGCGTTTCCATGCGCGGTGAGATCAAGCGCCTGCAACGCCGCCTCGGCACCACCTCCATCTATGTCACCCATGACCAGCTGGAGGCCATGACGCTGGCTGACCGTCTGGTGGTGCTCAATGCCGGTCGTATCGAACAGATCGGCGCACCGCTGGAGGTCTATCACCGCCCGGCCTCAACCTTTGTCGCAAGCTTTATCGGCTCTCCGGCCATGAACCTGCTGTCCGGCGAATTGCATGGAGATCGTCTCGCCATGGGCCCGGTTGTGCTTTCGCTCAACGGCTATGCGCCAGCGTCGGGTCCGGTAACGGTCGGCATTCGCGCAGAGGACATGCGCCTCGCCGGTGCCGGTGAGGAGGGGCTGCGCCTGCGGGTGGATTATATCGAAGAGCTCGGTTCGCAGCGTCTCGTCCACGGTATGCTGGGCGATCAGCAGCTCACCTTCGCTACCTCGGCAGAAACCGAACTGCCGGAGGATCTCGTGCTGACCATCACGCCGGACAGACTGCATTTCTTCGATATGGAAAGCGGCAAGCGCATCGAAGGCAATGCGCCCAAGGTGCAGCCCCAGCCCGTGCAAAGCCTCGCGGCAGCCCATTGAGCGGTTCGCTTCGCCCTTCCATTAAAATTGAAGGTTTTTTTGGAAGGGCATGAACACTCCATTTGTGCTATGACCCCGTCGTTGCAAAGGTTGGGGACAAGAGATGGTTTTGCATGGAATGATTGCAGCGGTGGCGGCATTTGCGGCGCGTGCGGTGCCGGGAAGACCCGTGCCAGGCACAAGAATGCGGCCGCAGCCGGTGGTTTCTGCCAGCTCCTGCGCGCTGGAGATGCGTCCCGCCCCGATCAATCCGGACTGGATCATTGCCGGTGAGCCGCAGGCCCGTATGGCGGATCACTCCCGCAGCGATGACCGCGCCTCCTACACGGCCCTCTGGGATTGCACGGCTGGAACGTTCCGCTGGTATTTCGGCTGGGATGAAACGGTCCATATTCTCGAAGGCGAGGTGCATGTGACCGCCGAGGATGGATCGGTGCATGAGCTGCGCGCGGGCGATGTCGCCTATTTCAAGGCGGGCACCTGGGCCACATGGCGGGTGGAAACTTACGTTCGCAAGGTCGCCTTTCTGCGCCGTCCGTTCCCGACACCCATCGCCATTGCCTACCGCGTCAAGAACAGGCTGCTGCCTGCCGCGACACCGTCGCTGTGAGTGCAGGATGCCTCAATAAAACTCATAGATAGGCCATCTCGAAGCAGTTGCCTTTGAAGTTTGCCTGCCCTACACATTCCGGGCTTTCAAAAGGAAATTGCGCATGGCCAAAATCAAGAACGTCGCGATCCAGATGGATCATGTCTCCGGCATCAACATCGCTGGTGACAGCACATTCGCGATCAGCCTTGAGGCGCAGGCGCGCGGATACCGCCTTTTCCACTACACGCCGGATCGGCTCTCCATGCGCGATGGCAAGATCTATGCAACCGTCGAACAGATGGAGCTGCGCGACATCAAGGGCGACCACTTCTCCCTTTCGGCGCCTGAGCGCGTCGACCTGTCGACCATGGATGTCATCCATCTGCGTCAGGACCCGCCATTCGACATGGCCTACATCACCTCCACCCATCTGCTGGAGCGCATTCACCCCAAGACATTGGTGGTCAATGATCCGGCATGGGTTCGCAATTCGCCCGAAAAAATCTTCGTCACCGAATTTGCCGACCTGATGCCCGCCACGTTGATTACCAAGGATGTGGCCGAGATTGCCCGCTTCCGCGAAGAAATGGGCGATATCATCCTCAAGCCGCTGTACGGCAATGGCGGCGCTGGCGTGTTCCACTCCACCCGCGATGACCGCAACTTCTCGTCGCTTCTGGAAATGTTCGGCCAGATGTTCCGCGAACCCTACATCGCCCAGCAATATCTGTCCGACGTCCGCAAGGGTGACAAGCGCATCCTGCTGGTGGATGGCGAGCCGGTGGGTGCCATCAACCGTGTGCCTGCGGAAAATGATGCCCGCTCCAACATGCATGCCGGTGGCCGCCCGGAGCCGACTGAACTGACGGCCCGCGAAAAGGAAATCTGTGAGCGCATCGGCCCTGCCTTGCGCGAGCGCGGCTTCCTCTTCGTCGGCATCGATGTCATCGGCAATTACATGACGGAAATCAACGTCACATCACCCACAGGCATTCGCGAAGTCAAGAAGTTCGGCGGTGCCGATGTCGCAAGCCTGCTGTGGGATGCCATCGAGCGCAAGCGCGACGCGCAGGGCTGATTGCTCCGACCTCCGTCACCCCGGACTTGATCCGGGGTCCAGCCGTCCTGCGTCTGCCAGACGAAAAGACTCTTCTCCGATTAAAGGCCTGATCGCACTGGGCGCCGGGTCATGACGTCAAATATCACGCCGCCTTGGCGACGTGATATTCCTTGATTGCAGCCATCTTGATCGATGGGTAGCGCTCGGCCTCGTAGCGCAGCGAAAAGGCATCCTGCGCCAGAAACACCGGATCGCCATCCAGA
Source organism: Rhizobium sp. Leaf311 (assembly GCF_001423445.1). Classification (NCBI taxonomy): domain Bacteria; kingdom Pseudomonadati; phylum Pseudomonadota; class Alphaproteobacteria; order Hyphomicrobiales; family Rhizobiaceae; genus Rhizobium; species Rhizobium sp. Leaf311. Next base: position 310,854 of record NZ_LMNZ01000007.1, read on the forward strand.
TCGCGGGCAATATCGCCGCGCTTGACGGTCAGGAACTTTTCCATATCGGCGGGCTGGTCCGAAGAAATCCAGCGGCAGATCGAAAAGCGCGACATTTCGAACGATACCGGCAGGCCATATTCGCCCATCAGCCGTTCCTTCAGCACGTCCAGCTGCAGCGCGCCGACAACGCCGACGATGGCGGGGGAGCCATCTTCGGGCGAAAAAAGCTGCACGACGCCTTCTTCGGCCATCTGGTGCAGGGCTTCCTTCAGCTTCTTCGCCTTCATCGCATCTTCCAGCCGCACGCGGCGCAGAATTTCCGGCGAAAAGTTCGGCACGCCCTGGAAGACAAGGTTTTCGCCCTCGGTCAGCGTGTCGCCAATGCGCAATGTGCCGTGGTTGGGAATGCCCACGACGTCGCCCGCAAAGGCGGTATCGGCAATGTGGCGCTGCGAGGCGAAGAAGAATTGCGGTGCCGTCAGGCCCATCTGCTTGCCCGTGCGTGCCAGCCGCGCCTTCATGCCACGCTCCAGCTTGCCGGAGCAGATGCGCGCAAAGGCAATGCGGTCGCGGTGGTTCGGGTCCATATTGGCCTGAATCTTGAAGACGAAGGCCGTCATCTTGTCTTCATCGGCATGTACCGTGCGGGTATCGGCCACCTGGTCGCGCGGCGGCGGGGCGATTTCACCCAATGCATTGATCAGGTCACGCACGCCGAAGTTCCGCAGCGCCGAGCCGAAGAAGACCGGCGTCAGATGCCCCTCAAGAAAAGCGGTGCGGTCAAACGGGCGGCAGGCTTCCAGCGCCAGTTCCGTCTCGCCAATAAAGGCCTCGCGCTCATTCTCCGGCAGCCGGTCCGCCACCGCCTGCGGTCCGTTGACCTGCGTCGCCTCGACCTCGTTGTCGGAGCCGCGCACCCGGTTGCTCGCCAGATGGTAGGAGCCGCAGAAGCTTTTGGAACGACCGATCGGCCAGGTCACGGGCGCGGTGTCCAGCGCCAGCTTTTCCTCGATCTCGTCAAGGATTTCAAAGATATCACGGCTTTCGCGGTCCATCTTGTTGACGAAGGTGATGATGGGGATATCGCGCATACGGCACACTTCGAACAGCTTCAGCGTCCGTGGCTCGATACCCTTGGCGGCATCGATGACCATGATGGCGGCATCGACCGCCGTCAGCGTGCGATAGGTATCGTCGGCAAAGTCTTCGTGACCGGGCGTATCGAGAATATTGAAGACCTTGTCGTCATATTCGAAGGTCATGACAGAGGTCACGACCGAAATGCCGCGCTCGCGTTCGATCTTCATCCAGTCGGACCGCGTCTGGATGCGATCCTTCTTGGCCTTCACCTCGCCAGCCAGCTGAATGGCACCGCCGAACAGCAGCAGCTTTTCGGTCAGTGTCGTCTTACCGGCGTCCGGGTGCGCGATAATGGCGAAGGTGCGGCGGCGGGAAACCGCCTCTGCGAGTGTTTCGGGCATTAGACAAATCCTGTGGAATTGCGGGCTATCTAACGTTTCGGGGCCGCTTTTGCAATTGACCTTGGCATTCACACGGCAAACTAATGCCGCATGACCGTAAAAAATGAAAATCGCCCCGTTCTCAATCTCCTCCGTCTGCCCCACGGCGAAGGCCTTGAGCTCCCGTCCTATGAAACCGCGGGAGCAGCCGGTATGGATCTGCGCGCAGCGGTGGAGGAGGGCGCACCGCTGGTGTTGAAACCCGGTGCCCGCGCGCTGGTGCCCACGGGCCTCGTCTTTGAAGTGCCTGAGGGTTACGAAGCGCAGATCCGTCCACGCTCCGGCCTTGCCATCAAGAACGGCATCACCTGCCTCAACACGCCCGGCACGGTCGATAGCGATTATCGGGGAGAGGTCAAAGTCATCCTCGCCAATCTCGGGCAGGAGGATTTCGTGGTCGAACGCGCAATGCGCATCGCCCAGGTGGTCATCGCCCCTGTCACGCAGGTTACCCTTGTCGAGGTCACGCAAACCTCGCAAACCCTGCGCGGCGCAGGCGGCTTCGGCTCCACCGGCGTTTGAGCGGCAGCCTGGTCGGGGTTGCGCGCAGACACCCGGCTAACACCTCAGGCGAAAAATGTTCACTTCTTGTTCTTGTGTCGGCTTGCAGAATGTGCAAGGTTGCATGAACGGACGAATACACTTTTTATTATATTTTTCTAAAGTCCGCATATGGGGGCTTGCATGGTTGCGCGCGTCAACACGCTGTCGTTTCAGGGCATAGAGGGTGTGCCTGTCGAGGTTCAGGTCATGGTCGCGCCCGGCAAGGTCGGGATGCAGATTGTCGGTCTGCCGGACAAGGCGGTTGCCGAGAGCCGGGAGCGGGTGCAGGCCGCATTACACGCGTCAGGGCTAGCACTTCCGGCAAAGAAGATCACCGTCAACCTGGCCCCGGCGGATCTGCCCAAGGAAGGTTCGCATTTCGACCTGCCCATTGCGCTTGGCATGATGGCGGCGCTGGGTGCCATTCCGGCGGATGCTCTGGATGCCTATGTCGCCTTGGGTGAGCTTAATCTGGACGGCACCATCGGTGCGGTATCCGGCGCGCTTCCTGCGGCCATCGGTGCGAATGCCCAAGGAAAGGGGCTCATCTGCCCGGCCGAGAGCGGCTCGGAAGCGGCCTGGGCCGGCAGCGACATCGACATTCTGGCACCACGCAGCCTCATCGCGCTTGCCAATCATTTTCGCGGCACGCAGCGCCTGTCCCGGCCCATGCCCTCCATTCGTGCCAACCCCGCCAATCTGCCGGATCTCGCCGATATCAAGGGGCAGGAAAGCGCCAAGCGGGCGCTTGAGGTGGCAGCTGCCGGAGGTCATAATCTCTTGATGGTCGGGCCGCCCGGCTCGGGCAAGTCGATGCTCGCCTCGCGTCTCCCCTCCATCCTGCCGCCGCTTTCTGCGGGGGAATTACTGGAAGTCTCCATGGTCCATTCCATTGCGGGGCAACTGGCCGGCGGCAAGCTGTCGGACCGTCGCCCGTTCCGCACGCCGCATCATTCCGCCACCATGGCAGCTCTGGTCGGTGGCGGCCTGCGGGCAAAACCGGGGGAGGCATCGCTTGCGCATCACGGCGTGCTGTTTCTGGACGAGTTTCCGGAATTCTCACCGCAGGTGCTGGATGCCTTGCGCCAGCCGCTGGAAACGGGGGAATGCATCATCGCCCGCGCCAATCACCGCGTCAGCTATCCCGCACAGATCCAGCTCGTTGCGGCCATGAACCCGTGCAAATGCGGCATGGCGGGAGAGCCGGGCTTCACCTGCGCCCGTGGCCCCCGCTGCGTCACGGATTATCAGCAGCGCATCTCCGGCCCCTTGATGGACCGTATTGATATCCGCATCGAAGTCCCCGCCGTGTCAGCAGCCGACCTCATCCGTCCCATGAGCGCCGAAACCAGCGCCGATGTTGCAAGACGCGTGTCCCAGGCGCGAAGCAAGCAGGAAGACCGCTACAGCAGGGCAGGGTTCCAGGGCATCGGCACCAATGCCCGCTGCTCCACCGCCCTCATCGAAAAATTCGCCGAACCGGATGCCCCCGGGCTGCAATTGCTGCGCGACGCCGCCGAAAAGCTCAAATTTTCCGCCCGCGGCTATCACCGCATCCTCAAAGTCGCCCGCACCCTTGCCGACCTCGATGACAAATCGATCGTCAGCCGAATCCACCTCGCCGAAGCCATCTCCTACCGCATCGCCGGAGAAAGGCTGACCGCAGCAGCCTGACGGCCGTCTCGCCAAAGGCTTCCACGGCTCCCTCCTGCCCACGTTAGTCTTACGGCACCCCCTCTCTCCGTCATCCCGGACTTGATCCGGGATCCAGCCGCCTTGCGTCTGCAAGGCGAGAGGACTCCAACCACGGGGCCGCCGTTGAAGACGTCTCCCGGCGCGCAGACGCGCGCCTGCTGGACCCCGGATCACGTCCGGGGTGACGGAGGGTGGGGTGGGCGCGGCGGTGTCCGGTTGAGGTCGCCGTACTAGGCATTTGGCTATTTGCAGCAGTGACTGCTCCTGCGCAATGACCCCTCTGTGTCTTGAAGGGCGCCATCGGCACTCTTTCCGCGTCCCCGCTTCCTCTCAGCACCCGGATAACCCTCTGCCTCAATCAACCGCCACGGCTTACTCTCATCATTACCAAAGGCATCCACCTTCCGGGTCTTCACGGCCCATCTCTATTCCCGACCTGCCACCCGGTCTCCTATCGTCCGTCGCACCGGGACACTTGCCATCCATCAACGACCCGGCAACTCCCTTCCGTCGGCATCTTGAGGCACCACTTCTCCCCGTCATCCCGGACGTGATCCGGGATCCAGCCGCCTTGCGTCTGCAAGGCGAGAGGACTCCAACCACGGGGCGGTCATACGAATACTTCTCCCGGCGCGCAGACGCGCGCCTGCTGGACCCCGGATCAAGTCCGGGGTGACGGAGGGTGGGGCGGGCGCGGCGGTAAAATAGCTAGCGCGGACGCGCCAATTCCTGACCGGACCGCACTTTCACAATCACCCCTGTATGCTTTGAAGAGTACCCGCGTTCTCTCTCTCAAGTGCCCGGATAATTCTCTGCCTCCATCAACAACCCGGCCACTCCCTCTCTTCCGCGTCCCGAACGCACCCCCTCTCCTCCGTCATCCCGGACTTGATCCGGGATCCAGCCGCCTTGCGTCTGCAAGGCGAGAGGACTCAAACGACGGGCCGGTCGTACGAAGACGTTTCCCGGCGCGCAGACGCGCGCCTGCTGGACCCCGGGTCAAGTCCGGGGTGACGGAGGGTGGGGTGGCGCCGCACAAAAATACCCACGCCAAATCAACACCTTGCCGCTTCCCCCCGCAAAAACCCTCAAAATTCTTTCTGCATTTCATTCACACCCTCTGCACCTGAAGCACAATTCTCCCGTTCCGCCCTCGGATACACCGCAAGGCGTTGCGGCGAGGCG